>VBWA01000054.1 GCA_006218025.1 Rhodocyclaceae bacterium
TCGGCCGCCAGATTGGCCTGGGCGTCCCGCTCCTGCTTGAGTTGTCCGCCCCACGCGCTTGCCTCAGCGTGCTTCTTCGCGGCTTCGTCTCGCGCCGCTGCCAGCGCGGCGACTTCAGCTTGCAGGGCGTCGCGCCGTTGCGCCAGCGCCGACTTCTCTTCCTCCAGCCCAGCCTTGGCCTGGGTCAGGGTTTCAATTTGCGCCGCCTGGGCATCCCGCTCCTGCTTGAGTTGTCCGCCCCACGCGCTCGCTTCGGTATGTTTCCTTGCTTCCTCGTCGCGCGCTGCCGTCAGGGCGGCGACTTCACCTTGCCGGGCATCGTCCTGCTGCGTCAGCGCAGCTTTTTCTTCAACGAGCACGGCGTTGGTTTGGGCGAGGGCTTCGATCCGCGGCTGCAGTACTGCCTGCCAGTTCCTTACGAAAAGAGCATAGCCAAGTGCGGGATGGTTGCTTTCGGTGACATCGACACACCGAAACCCGTGCGGCTGCAGAAATTCCTCGATGCTCGCCAGCGCCGCTCCTTCATCGATTTCTGCAATGGGTTGGAGCAGCACGCGCAGCCAAAGCACACTCCATCGCTCGACCTGCTCGCCAGCGCCTTTGAGAATGGGCAAGGCCGGAAGACAATCGACGAATGTCCAGATTGGGGCGGCTTGATCCAAAGCGAGATCATTTGTTTCCGCCAGGAGATGATCAAGCCGGCGCGTGGGACGAACCGTCCGGTCGATGGTGTGCAGGTTGGGCCATAGTGCGCTCAGGCGCTCGGCCGGAATCAGGCCGTCCTCTTCGGGATTGGTGGCCCGGTAGTAGTCGGTCTCGCCTTCGGCGTCGGCCAGAACTGCGCTCAGGATGTGCCACCCGGGGTTTTCGGCGATGAGGGGTTTCGTCCATTCGAGGCGGACGGGGTCGGTGTCGATGATGACGGCGTGTGGGACGGCCCATTGCTGCCACTGGTGCATTTCGCCGTTACCTGTGCCGGCGCCGATATGAATGATGGTTTGCGGCGGGGCAAGCTTCTGCAGCAGCCGAACGGGGCTGGATGTCGCCTTGACGGCCGCTGGCCGCTTCTTGTTAGCCGGGAACATCATTTTTGAGCCTCTTGGGTTTTTGGAGTTGGCACCCGCTTAGGCGCTTTGGTCTTCGATGCCGTTTTGGTTGAAGGATTCTCAGCTGTCTTGACGGCGGAAGGCGGTGCCGGAGTGGGCTCGGTCAACGGCGCTGCACCGGTTACTGCAGCTTGCATAGGGGTGGGCAACGCTGGCGCCGGTGGTGGGGCGGTGTGCGAGGCAAGGACCCGCTGTATTTCGAGGGCCATGTTCTTCCAGTCGCCCCACGGCCTCTTGAGTTGCGCCCCCGCACCCTGCAAGGCGCCAAGCATGGCGGGCAAACGCTTGATCAGGGCCGACAGGAAGGCGCGGTCGTTTTCGGGCAGTCGCTGCCAGACGGCCAAATCCATGGACTCGGGAAGTGCGAAGCGCAGTTCGAGCTTGGCGCCGAAATCATCGTAGGATTCAATGAACCAGGCGTCGAACGCTGCCTGGCTGGACTCTTCGGGGAATTCGAGCTTGGGGTGAGTGCCAAAGCGGTTCGGGCGAACATTGGCGCAGGAAAGGCGAAACTCGAATTCAGGCCAGCGCTTGTCGCCGAAAGCGAGATTCTCGACACGGAGCCAGAGGTGTTCGTAATCCGGGTTCACTTGTTCGCGTTTGAGGCTGACGCTGTCGTAACGCAGTGTAGCGGGGAATTTTTCGAAAATCTGGCGGAGCTTGTCCAGGCCATTTCGCAGCAGTGCGGGCTGGAAATCTGCAGGAGTCTTGAGTGCGGCGGGCGTCTTGAGAACATTGGCGAGCAGTCGGGCAAGCGTTTGCAGAAGATCCCAGTCTCGGGTGCCAAGGTCGAGCAGGTTTTCGATGCGCTGTGGAAAGTTGGTACGGGTGCCGGCGGGCAGGAGCATGAGTTCGTTCTGATCCGCGGCACTGCTCGGCCATCGGCTCAATGGGCCGGTGGTGCCCGGTTCGCGGGATAAGACAAACCCGGCGATGCCGTGCTCGATGATGGTTCTGAATTCGAGTTCGGGGTGGCTGCGGCCGGCCGCGTTCAAATTCTTGAGCCGCCAGCGTGTGGCCATGCTTTCACTGCTCTCGGCGGCGAGAACCTCTATCGATTCAAAGTCGCAAAAGTCCGGGTTGCGCTGGATCGTTCGCTGCCAGCGTTCCTCGGCGGAAGTTAACTGCTTCTGCACATTCTGTTGTTGCAGGAAGTAGTGTTCGAGTTCTTCCTGCACTTGATGCAGCTGCAACAGGATAAGTTCGTTCTCCTGTTCGGCTTCCTTGAGTTTGGTCAGGGCGGCATTGAGGGCTTCGGTCTGGGCCTTGTTTTCTGGCGGGTTCTGGTTGAGTTGGTCGATCTGCGCCTGGCGTTCGGCTGCCAGTCGGGCCTGTTCGTCGCGCGCCGGGGTGATGGCGGCGATCTGCGCCTGGCGTTCGGCTGCGAGATTGGCTTGGGCATCCCGCTCCTGCTTGAGTTGCCCGGCCCAAGCGCTTACTTCCGCAAGCTTCTTTGCACTTTCGTCGCGCGCCGCTGTCAGCGCCGCGACTTCGCCTTGCAGGGCATCGCGCCGCTGCGCCAGCGCCGACTTTTCTTGTTCCAGCGCCGTCTTCGCCTGGTTCAGGGCTTCGATCTGCGCCGCCTGGGCATCCCGCTCCTGCTTGAGTTGTCCGCCCCACGCGCTCGCCTCGGCGTGCTTCTATCTGCGTCTGCTGGGATTGGTGTCTCAGGAAGACTGACTCTAGTTCTTCCTGAACCTGGTGGAGTTGCAACAGCAGCAATTCGTTTTCCTGGCTGGCTTCCTTGAGCTTGCTTTCGAAATTCTCCCGCTGTTGAGCCTGTGCGGCAAGCGTGTCGTCAAAGCGAGTCTTGAGGGCTGCGAGCTCGTCAAGGGTAGCTGCCACTTTGTGCAATGCCGCGGATTTCTCTTCGCTCAGGCTCGCATTTGCGTTGCTCAGCTTGCCTATCTGTTCCTGTTGTGTTTCGTTGACTAGCAGCCTTGCTTCGAGTTCTTCCCGAACCTGCTTGAGCTGCGCGAGCAGCAGGTCGTTCTTCTCGGTGGCTTCCTTGAGGCTGGTTTCCGCATCTTGCTGTTGCTGCGCTTGACGGGCGAGACTTTCATCAAGACTTGCTTTGACGGCAGCGAGTTCATCATGGGCGGCTTGCACTTGCAGCAATTCGGCGGAACGATCATGCAGAGCGCAGTAGTCGGCAATGATTTGCTCGGGTGTGAGCACGGTCGTTGCGGCGAGCCCTTCCGCTTCGCCAAGGCGGGTCATCGTGGCGGCAAGCTCGTTTTGCAGGCTGGCGGTGTGCGGGTAGTCCTGACACAGTTGCTGCGCCAGGTAGAGGGCCAGGGGGCCGGGCGTCATCCCGGTGGACGCGGTGCCTGCCGACACTGTCAGCGGGAGCTTCCACTGCTGGCTGCAACGCTCGATCAGTGCTTCAGGATTTTCAGCGCATTCCAAGGCATCGACCAGCAGACTGCGCTGCGGATTGCGGTGATGAAAGCGCAATAGTTCCTGATGGTAGGTCTGCCAGGCATCCATTATCGCTTCGACCGAAACCGCTTCCGTTTCGGTCGCCATCGCACTGGCGAGCATCTGCTGCGGCGATACACAAACGAGGACGAAGTAAAGGTGGGGCTCAAAGCCGAGCCAATAGTCGAGTAGCCAGGTGCTGTGCGTATCGGCCCAACCCCATACCTTCGATTTGATGTTGGCGATAAAGATCTCGCTCGCGAGTTGCTCCCAGAGCCTGCCAGGGTTGGAGATCAGCTGAATACCGTCGGATTCCTCCGCCGCTTGGGCCAGGACTTGCTCGTGCCACAGCGCCAGGTCGACAGGCTCGTCGCGCCTGGCGGGTTTGGCTGACTTCATGCCGGATTGCTGCAGGATGGCGGCAACAATCTGCAGATCGGGCTGAGCCGCTCCGGCAATGCAAATGCTCTTCATGCGGGCCTTTCGATATTCTTTGTTGGCGACTGAGCTGAGGGCTACTAAGCCGTGCGTCCGTAGGTATCTTCGAAACGCACGATGTCGTCTTCACCAAGGTAGGCGCCAGACTGAACTTCGACAATATGCAATTCTATCTTGCCGGGGTTTTCCAGGCGGTGCGTGTGACCGAGGGGAATATAGGTCGATTGGTTCTCCCCGAGCAGGATTTCCTTGCCATCGACGGTGACCATGGCGGTACCGCTGACCACCACCCAGTGCTCGGCGCGATGATGGTGCATCTGCAGCGAAAGCTTTTCGCCGGGCTTGACCATGAGGCGTTTGACTTGAAAGCGTTCGCCAGAGTCGATGCCTTCGTACCAGCCCCAGGGGCGATAAACGCGGAGGTGTTCCATGTGTTCGCGCCGGCCGTGCAGATTCAGGTGCTCGATGGCGCGCTTGATTTCCTGCGATTTGTCGCGGTGCATGACGAGCACGGCGTCGGCGGTTTCGACCACCACGACATTGTCGAGACCGATGACCGCGACGAGGCGGCTTTCGGCGCGGATGTAGCTGTTGCGCGTTTGGGCGACAAAGGCATCGCCCTGGATCGCGTTGCCGGCTTCGTCCTTGGCGGCAATCTGCCACAGGGAATCCCAGGATCCGACGTCGCTCCAGCCGAATTGGCCGGGAACAACGGCGGCGCTGGCGGTGGCTTGCATGACGGCATAGTCGATCGAGTCTGCCGGGCAGGCGAGGAAGTCGGCGCTGGCGGGACGGCAGAAATCGAGGTCGACCGCCCTGTGCTGCCAGGCTTGGGTCGCCGCGACGAGGATGTCGGGGCGATGGGTGCCGAGTTCTTCGAGATAGCGGCCGGCAGTGAACACGAACATGCCGCTGTTCCAGGTGTAGCCGCCGCTGGCGAGATAGCCTTCGGCGGTGGCGCGGTCGGGCTTTTCGGCAAAGGCGGCGACAGCGTGAACCGGGGCACCGAGGTTTTGCAGCGGCAGGGATGCACCCGCCTTGATGTAGCCGTAGCCGGTTTCGGGGCCTTGGGGCACGATGCCGAAGGTGACGAGGTAGCCGGCGCGCGCGGCGACGACAGCGTCGGAAACGGCCTTTTCAAAAGCGGCCTGGTCCTCGATCACATGGTCGGCGGGCAGGACCAGCATCAGGGCATCGGGATCGCCATTTTCGCCTTGGGCCAGATGCAGGGCGGCCAGGGCAATGGCGGGGGCGGTGTTGCGGCCGACCGGTTCGAGATAGATGGCGGCCGGCGTGTGCTCGGTGGCGAGGCATTGTTCGCGAATGAGGAAGCGGTGTTCCTGGTTGCAGATGAGTAGCGGCGCCTGGGCGCCGGGCAGGGCGGCTGCGCGCTCGATCGTCTCTTGCAGCATGGTTTTGGCGCTGGTCAGCGGCAGAAGCTGCTTGGGATAGGCCGCGCGGGAAAGCGGCCACAGGCGCGTGCCGCTGCCGCCTGAAAGAATGACTGGGTGGAGGGTGCTCATGCCGCATGTACCGGTAAATGCATTTGGCGTGATTGTGCCTCAAAAACCCGCTTTTACGAAGGGCGCGTGGCAGTCCGCCAAGGCGATCGCATGAATGGCGTTGTAGTTTTCTCCTCCTCTTTCAAGGGGGAAGGTCGCATGCGACGTTTGCGATTGGAGGTTGGGCGGGACGGCAGCGGCAGGCGGCGCTTGATGGATGGTTTTCTCCTTCCCCTTCAATGGGGGAGGTCGAGAGGGCAGGCGGCGCTTGATGGATGGTTTTCTCCTCCCCCTTCAACGGGGGAGGTCGAGAGGGCAGGCGGCACTTGATGGATGGTTTTCTCCTCCCCCTTCAACGGGGGAGGTCGGGAGGGGGATGGAGCATTCACGCCGACTTTTCGGTACCTTGGCCAATTCGACGGATTGCATTGAATTCTTCCGTGAAATCGGATTGCGCAGGGGTGATGTCGAGTTTGTCGTGACACAAATCAATAAAGGCGGCGGCAGACCGGTAAAGTGCAGGGTCCATCTCGTGCAATGTGTTGAAGTGCTCCGCAATCACCCCGTAGTCGGTGTCGTAGTTGTGTGCGGCGAGATTGCGAACGGTGCGCAGGGTTTGCCAGGTTTCTATGGAATCGACGACGCCTTGCTTCTCGTAGTAGGCGAGCACCTTGAGAAAGTTGTCAGGGTTTTCGCCGAGGAGCAGGCAGGCATGCCGCATGGCAGCCCCCAAGGTGTCCTGCAATTTGGCAAAGCGTTCGTTGAACGCTGCGAGCGCCTCGAATAGCGCTTCATCTTTCTTGCGGCACAGGAGTTCATCACCCCGTAACGGCCATGGCAGTTTGCGGGACGCGGCGTTAAGGAAGAAGCCGCAGCGCTGGATTGCCTCAAGGAGTTGGGCAAGGTGTTCCTTTTCCGAGGCCAGGAGTTGGTTGCCGGTCATAGGGGGATGCCTTTTGCAAGGGCGATACGCTGAAAAGGGGTTGTGCTGATGCCGCGCTGGCGAGTGATGATATCTACCGGCAAGGCAAGCTGTGCTTCAAGTGCCATCTTGAGGCGCGCGCGCTGCAGGAGGTCTATGCCCTGGTCGGCCTCGACGAGCAGGTCGAGATCGCCCCCTTTGGCGTCATCGCGCAGCCGAGAACCAAAGATGATCGCGCGGGCATTCGGCCCCGCAACGGCTTGAACGGTTTCCTTGATCGTGGCGATTTGCTGCGGACTAAGTCTCATCACGGTCGTTGCGGTCGAAGATGGGATTTTCTTGCTTCTGGTTGCGCGTAGGTTTTCATGGTTCCTGCTGACGTCACTATTTGTGAGATCGCCGGCTTCATTGATCTACCTGATTAGCAATGAACGTCAGCTTGTCATTCCGTCGAAAGCCGGAATCCAGAACGGGTGGCCGAAAACCTCCTGGATTCCGGGTCAAGCCCGGAATGACGAACCGAAGGGATCGAAGATGTGACGTTCCATTTAGTGTGGCTGACGTCGACGCTCCGGCCATCGAGCGCACGCGATGCACGTACTGCGATTTGAGCTGAAAGTGCGGCGGGATGATCGACCTTACCGGCAAACTCGACAAACAGGTCAACATCGCCGCCGAGTGCAGTATCGTCAATCCGCGAACCAAATACGCGAACTTCTGTTGCGTTCGCCACTAGCGGTTCAATCGCCTGCTTCAGGGCGGCGCGTGCCTGTTCGGTCAGCCTCATGTGATTCTCCTGAAGGTGTAACGCGTCATGGCCGCCGCAGGTTGGCAAGCAGTTCGGCCATGGGCTTGGCAAATACCTGTAGACGTTCGTAGATACCGGTAGATGCATTTGGCGTGATTGTGCCTTAAAAACCTGTTTTCACGATGGGCGCGTGGCAGGCTGCCGATAAGAAGAGATGGACTTGGAACAAGCTTCCAACACAAGCTTCCAAATACTTGATGCTTGCGGTCGAGACTTATATACTTACCTTCATGCAAAAGAAATCCCTGCTTACGCAGAACCCCTACCTGAAGAACACCAAAGCCTACCAGCAGGCATTGCGTGTCAATGTGTTGTCGTCAATGGCGATTGAAGGAGTACGCAAAGCCGCCGAGACGGCTTTGTCTCCCGTAGCTCGGAAAACCGCGAAGACGACTTAACCGGTCCAACCGCTTCTGCGCAACACTGCGCGGAACGTTTCCTTCATCGGCTCGTAGTTTCTACCCATCGCGGCTTGCACCGCCATGAAGTAGTGTTTTCGCGTTGCCCCCCTGATCCCCGAGAAGTCCAGCAGTGGAAGGCCTGCTTGCAGGGCCATCAGGGTGGAAATCAGGCGTGCGAGTCGTCCGTTACCGTCGCGAAACGGATGAATCATAACCAGCTCGCAATGAGCGATGGCCAGTGCTTCGACTGCTCTTTCGATGCTGTCAAATTGGCACGGCGTATGGATCGCCAGCACTTCGCATTGATACTCCTGCATCAGGCGTGGTATCTGCGCTGCCATGGCAAAGGCGAACCCGCCTTTGCCAATGTTGACCTGCCGATAATCGCCCGCCCACGGATAGACTGTGCCCAGCCATTGCCGATGCAGCAGGCAAACGTCATCTGCAGTAAAGCGATGGCCTGCGTCGTAATGACGGATCGCCCAATCGGTTGCCGTGGCCAAGCGTTCGGCCTCGACGCTATCCATCTCCCGCTTGCGATAGATACCGAGTGAGTTTCGTAGCACCCGGCCGCGCGAGCCAGGTTCGAATTGGGCTTCAGGCAGACCGCTTACGTCATATCTATTGGACATTCAGGCGGCATTATGGTCGGGTTTGCAAGTTTGCCTACGGTTTGGCGACTATGCCATCCAGCGCCGCGACGATGATTTGGGATTCACAGCCTCAATCATGTTTCACAGTGACTCCGATACCAGCATCCGCCAGCCAGTTTCCCCAATCGACATCGCTGCGGCCATGCGTCAGAAAATAGGGGTTAAGAACCTGGCTCGGGTCCGCATACGAAAGCGGTTCTCCCGTCAGTCTGATCACTGCGCCGCCGGCCTGCTCGACGACGCATTGCGCCGCTGCCGTATCCCACAGCGAGGTCGGTCCGAAACGGGGATAGATATCAGCGCTTCCTTCCGCTACCAGGCAGAACTTCAGCGAACTGCCCATCGAGTGCAATTCGTGAGGGCCGAGTGCCCGTAACAGGGCGGCCAGGGAATCCCCTGCGTGCGAGCGGCTGCCCACTACCCGCCAGGGCGCGCCCGCGGCATGTTGCGCAACACGAATCCCCTGTCGCTCGCCGGCGCCGCTTTGCTTGAATGCACCTGCTCCCTTTGCCGCCAGATAAGTGATGCCGAGTACCGGCGCATGGACCACGCCAAGCACCGGGTTACCCCGTTCGATCAGCGCGATATTCACCGTGAATTCGCCGTTGCGCCGGACGAATTCCTTAGTGCCGTCCAGCGGGTCCACCAGCCAGTAGCGTCCTTCCTGGTCCGGACCGCCGAACGAAGTTACATCCTCTTCGGAGAGGACGGGCAGGTCGGGCGCCAGTTCTGCCAGGCGGCGGACGATCAGCGTGTGTGCCTGCTGGTCGGCCTCCGTCAGGGGCGAGAGGTCGGCCTTTTCGGCAACTGCAAAATCCTGCGCATAGACCGCCATGATGGCCAGCCCGGCCTCGTGGGCAATGGCGACGACGCGATCGAGCAGTGCAGCCCCATTCATGTTCAGTTGGCGATGGCGCCTATGATTCCGCGCTCCTGCAGCATCGCCACTACGGCATCGACCGATTGGGCGAGGTTGAGCCGGTCGGTATCGACCGTCAGCTCCGGCGTTTCGGGTTCTTCGTAGGGGGACGAGATACCGGTGAACTCCTTGACCTCGCCGGCCCTGGCTCGCTTGTAAAGGCCTTTCACGTCGCGCTCCTCGCACACTTCGATCGGGCAGCGGCAATAGATTTCGAGAAAATCGCCGTGGGGCACCAGCGAGCGCACGCGCGTGCGGTCGCTGCGGAAAGGCGAAATGAAGGCGGTCAGCACAATCACGCCGGCTTCGATGAACAGTTTCGCGGCTTCGCCGACACGGCGGATGTTTTCCGTCCGGTCGTCGGCGGAAAACCCCAGATCGGCGCACAGCCCGTGGCGGACATTGTCGCCATCCAGCACGAAGGTGTGACAACCCAGCTGATGCAGTTCTTCCTCGACCGCATGCGCGAGGGTCGACTTGCCTGCGCCGGAAAGCCCGGTGAACCAGAGGATCACGCCACGATGGGCGTTTTGCTCTTCCCGGCGTGCGCGGGTGACGGTAGCGCTATGCCAGACGACATTTGAAGACTTCATGCTGATTTCCTTGATGGACTGCGATTCGAATTGCAATATTTTGGGCTTGGCCTTGGGCGAGGGGCCTGGAATGCTTATGTCACTGGTGTGGTCAAAACGGTGGCGGCGGCGGGCTCGATGATGTAGTGGTAATACGCGGCGCCTTCCCGGCATTGGTTGCGCACTTGGGCTACTTCTTCCGCTGTCAGGACCGGGTCTGCAGAATAGCTCTTTTCCCGCACTGGCAGGCCATCGATCCGGTCGAAGGGCTCGTCGAGAAACTCGAGAATCCGGCTTGACCCGCCTTGAGGGTCAGCGCAGAAATCCTCGTAGCGGATCTCGAACAGGCGCTCACCCAGTGCAAGCTTCAGGGTTCGGATAATTCCTGCGGCCTCGTTCCAGTAGTTGCAGGCCTCCAGCACGGAGGCCCCGATGACCCTGCCCTGCGAGCGGGCTGTCGCGGTCTTCAGGCTCGACGCGACACTGATGGGGTCTCGTACGATGTGAATGAATCTTGCGCCGGGGAAATCATTGGCCAGGAGCGGCAATCCATAGAAATGCTGCGGTGTCTTTTCGAACCAGCGTGTTGCCTGGGGCTTGTTGCGTGCAGCAAAAAGCCCCATGTACTGGACGATCAATTCGCGGCGCGTCGAAGACGTCGAAAGCAGCCTGCCGAATTCATCTTCGCCTATTTTGTCCATCTCCCGGTGTCTGATCAGGGTCCCGTTGTATTTCAGGAAATTGACGTACTCCGTGGATCCGAAAGGCGAGGCTTGCCGGTAGAAATGCGTTTCCTCGGGGCACGCGAGATTCGGATGCAGCCGGAGGATGTTCCGCAGCATCGTAGTGCCTGAGCGCGGACAGCCGACGATGAAGAATGGGGGTTGTGCCATCGGTGTGAATGAGCTTACTGTTGGTTGGCGAATCGGCTAAGAAGTCGGGTCAGTTTTGGCAGTGAGGAGGTTTCGGCGTCATAGCCCTGGAGGATGGTTTCTCGCGCGGCCGTACCGATGTGCGCGAGATTCGCTTTGTCTTGGAGCAGCGCCGCGAGTTTTGCGGCAATTCCTTCGATGTCAAGGAAATCTACCAGAAAACCGTTGACGCCATCTTCCAGGACTTCCATTACCGGGGCGGTTTTCGAGCCGAGCACGACGCAGCCGGCGGCCATGGCTTCGAGCATCGACCACGACAACACGAAGGGATAGGTCAGGTAGGCGTGGACCGACGAAACCTGCAACAGGCGAAGGTAGTCCGGGTAGGACAGATTGCCCACGAAGTGCACCCTGTCGAGATCGAGATCCTGGCCGAGTTCCTGCAACAGCGCGTCTTTGTAACTGCCCGATCCTTTTGGAGCGGGGCTGTAACGAACGCCATCGCCGCCGGCAATCACGATCTGAACGTCCTTGTTGCCTTGAAGCAGTTTGGGCAGGGCGCGCATGAATACGTGGAAGCCGCGGTAGGGTTCGAGGCAGCGGGAGACGTAGGTGACGACCTGATCGGCGCGGGTAAGTATTTTGCCGCTGGGCAAGGCGAAGCTTGCCGCGGGATCCGGTTTGGCCGTTCGGGTATCGATCCCCTCGTGGATGACTTCCAGCTTCGGCCAGAACTCCTTCGGGTAATGGGATTTCTGCCAGTGCGTGGGAGTGACGCCGAAATCGCAGGCGGTCAGGCTGGTCAGGTTGATTGCGTTGGCGGCTCGGACTGTGAATTTGTCATCAGGGGCCGAGGGGTATTCCGGGTCGAAGCCGAGGTCGGTGGATTCCGGCAGATAGTAGTACTCGAAATACCCGATCAGCTTGCTCTCCGGAAAAATTTCCTTCAGAAACAGCGCGTCGCCCCATCCTGTGTGGGCGACAATGGCATCCGGGCTGAATCCGCTTTTTTTCAGTGACGTTGCGATCCTCGCGACGGCAAGCCCGCGCCTGACACCTTCGTCGTAGTGGTGGGCGAGGCGGTGCGCTTGGCTTTTGGGCAGGCTCCTGGCGCCATAGGCGTAAAGCGTGGCGCCCGCGGGAAGTTCGAATGCTTCGAGACTTTCCTTCTCGCCGATGCCCACAATGTGATGTCCCTGCCGGCACAGGAGATGGACGAGATGGCGAAACTGTCCGGGGAAGTGTCGGTGTACAAACAGAAAATTCACGGAGGCGGCGGAATTATGGTGACGGGCATGGTCTGGTCTTTGCAGTCGGAATTGGCTGCCGATCAGGTTGCAGGCCATGCTACTGCAAGATGTTTGCTTGGTGTCGACATGTTGTTGTTGTGACTTCCGCGTCCCCTGGGTCGCCCGGACCGGAAACCAAGGTGGCCGTGAAATAATTCACACTAACGCAATGAATTGCAGTGTAGCCTTGAACTGGCATCGGTTGTCTGGTGTAGGCAGGTGTTTGCAGGTGTTCGCAAAACTGATGGCCGAGTGCGGCGAAAACTTGACACGTTTGTTATTTGTTTGTTCTAATCAGACCACGAGTTTCGATTTTTTCCAGTGCCGACACGGACTTGCTCTATGCGTTAGGTAATAGTGCTAGCCGGCCGGCCGTTTGCAATACGGGGTTCTACGCGTTCTGTCGATGGCTGAAGGTAGCTTGCCATTGTTCCGGATGTGTTGGCAGTTCCAATAAACATTTTGATGATATTGCTAAGGAGTACGTGCCGTGGCTACAGTCCCTTCGATTCATGGTTTCAGTTCGCCCGCTGT
>VBWA01000076.1 GCA_006218025.1 Rhodocyclaceae bacterium
CGAGGCTCTTCCAAAGTTGCCTGTCGTGGAGCACCCGGAGCTGCTGGGCAAGCTGGAAGACTTCACAGCTGTGCTGGCTGACGATGGCAGCGTGCTGCGGCTCAAGCCCCTCTTGGCAAAGCTCTTCCCCGGCACGCGGACCAACCACACGCAAGCGGCGGCCAAGCTTCACGCTCAAGCCGACCTCAGACACCGTAGAAGCCCGCGGTCCTAAGATCGATGGGTGCGGCTTCTCTGAAGTGCGGGAAACTCACTGTAAATACAGGCGTGTAGGAGTGAGTTGCAATGACTACAGGGGGCTACTTGGGGTACCTATCGCATCGCGAGAAGCATAGGTGCCAACCCAAGGAGCCCCCCGATGACGATGAAAGCATGCCAGCAGGACGACGCCAAGCTCGAGACCGAGGTGAAGCGCGCGGATCCGTTCGAGGAATCAAGAACGAAGTTCGAGAACATTCTGCTTCAGCTCCAGGGTCCCGTCACGAAGAACGCGACGCATAGCGAGCTCGAATCTTTGCTCGACACCGAGGGGCGAGAGCTTCTGCGTCGGTTGGTGCAGGATCACTTGGCGCTTCGAGCGGAGAGGGAGCCGAGGCGGTTGGTGGTGGTGGGCAACGAGGGAACAGAACGCCGCGAGGTGGTGAAGGACGCCGAGCGGCCATTGAAGACCATCTTTGGAAGCGTCGACGTGGCGCGCCTCGCGTACCGGGCGCCCCGCAAGGCAGTGGGCAATCTGATGCCCCTCGACCTCGAGCTCAACCTACCGCCGGAGGTGTTCTCCTTCGGCCTCCAGCGACGAGCAGCGATGGAACTCGCCAAATCCTCGTTCGAGAGCACCCAGGAGACGATCAAGGAGCGCAGTGGCGTGGTGATCGGTAAGAAGCAACTCGAAGACATGGTGTCCGGCATGGCCGTGGACTTCGACCTGTTCTACGCAATCCGCAGCCAGCAGGCGCAGGCAGGACTGGCAGCGATATTCGGGTCGGCAGGAGGTGTTGTTGTGTCGCCGAAAGGTCTCGACCGCTCGAAGCTCCTGGTCATCACGACCGACGGGAAGGGCGTCGCGGTGATTGAAGAGGACTTACGCGAAGAGACCCGCAAGGCTGCCCAGAAACGCAGGGAGCTACAGGCGAAGACTGACCCGCTACCCGAAACGAAGGCGCACAAGCTCTACCGGCGCCGGATGGCTCAAGTCTGCGCGGTGTACACCGTCGCCCTCTTCTGCCGGAAGCCGGAGGACATCCTTCGGGAGATGAGGCACCTGCACTCGGCAGAGCAGGACGCTCAAACGCGGCCGAAGCCAGAGCACAAACGGGTCTGGGCGAGTGTCGAACGGGACGCAGAGGAGACGATCGACCAGGCCTTCGTCGAGGCGCTCCTCCGAGACCCAAAGCGGGAACTGAGATGGGTCGTTGTCGTGGATGGAAGCGAAGAACAACTGCGCATCATTCGGCGCTGCCAAAAACGCTACGAAGTCAAATTCACGCTGGTGCTCGATTTCATCCATGTCGCCGGCTACTTGTGGAAGGCGTCCTATGCCTTCCACGCTCGGGGTTCCGAGGCCGCTCGTCGTTGGGTGGACGAAAAGCTTCTCGCCATACTTGAGGGCAAGGCCAGCGCCGTCGCCGCCGGCATACGCAGATCAGCAACGCTCCAGGGCCTCTCCAAGAGCAAGCGCAAGCCCGTGGACGTCTGCTGCAACTACATTCTGGGGCACTCCGCGATGATGCGATACGACGAGTACCTCGCAGAGGGTCTCCCCATTGGCAGCGGCGTCATCGAAGGTGCTTGTCGCCACCTCCTGCAAGATCGCCTCGACCTTTCTGGCGCCACTTGGACCGTCCGCAATGCGGAGGCGGTCCTCAAGCTACGAGCTCTCCGGTGCAGCGACGACTTCGCCGACTACTGGAAATTCCACGAAGAGCAGGAACTGCAACGCAATCACCTCGCGCGCTTCCAGAACTCCAAGCCGCCACCCGCGCGGCTTCGTCGGGCATCTCAGCCTCCAAACCTACGCTTGGTCTCCTGATCCTCGCACTCCAAAGAAGCCGCACCCAAGGCGACGCAAGGGCGGGGTGGAGATCGCCGGCTACCTGCGCTCGGCGGCGGAGAAA
>VBWA01000077.1 GCA_006218025.1 Rhodocyclaceae bacterium
CCGCCACCCTGAACCTGACCACCGCGCAATCGGACGAAATCCGGAGTTTTTTTGACGGGCTGAACGGAAGCGGTGGGCTGTCGAGCGCGGACTACACGGCGCTGGCCGACGCGCTGGACTTCGGCACGATCGAAGAAGTCTCGCTCACGAGCACGCGCTACGAAGTCAATATCTTCGGCGTCGGCCACATTGCGCAAGGATCGGTGATCTACAGCGGCAGCAACTTCCAGACCGCCGGCTGGGACAGCAACCTGCTGATGCTCACCGAGGGCGCGATCGACATCACCTCGGTCATCACCAGCATCGAAATCAGGAACGCCGCAGGCGACGACATGCTGGTCCTGCGCGGCGGTGTGTCCGGCATCGACATCATCGGCAACCAAACCGAGGCAGGCAGCTTCAACCTCACCGAACTGCAACTGGGCAGCAAGACGGCAGGCAACCAGGTCCTGTTCAAGGGCAACCTGACCGCCGCACTGACCAGCCCCAACCTCACGCTCAGCGGATCGATCACCGAACTCTCGCTCTACGTCCGGCAAGGCACCGAGGCCTACCAGCTCACCGTCAGCGGCGCCCTGACCCCGAGCTCCAGCCTCACGGAAGAGCTCAACGGCAATATCACCACGATCAGTTCCAGCCTCGGCGGCGAAATCAACGGCCTCAGCTTCACCCGATACACCTACGCCGACGCCGTCAACCAGACGCCCACGGCCACCCAGACGGTACTCACCGTCGACCAACTGCACCTCAGTCCGGAAGACCTCGGCGCCCTGGTGTCGGCCGGCACCCACGGCCTCGGCCCGGACATCAGCTTCGACCTCGACGGCCAGGCCGTCACCGATATCGGCACCCTCAGCAACGACCGCGCCACCAGCACCGCGCTGCAAAGCGACGGCAAGATCCTCGTCGCCGGCTTCACGGACCAGTTCGGCGCCAACCCCCAGCTCGACATCGTGCGCTACAACAGCGACGGCACGCTGGACACCAGCTTCAACACCGACGGCAAATTCACCAGCTTCTTCCCCAGTGGTTCGGGCGGCGCCAACTGGGCGGGCACCCGGCAGCTGGCGGACGGCAAGGTCGGCGTCGTCGCCCTGCGCGCCAGCAACGACCTGATCCGGCTGCGGCTCAATGTCGACGGCAGCCTCGACACCACCTACGACGTTGACGGGATCAGCCAGATCAACCTCAACCCGCTGGGTCTGGGCATGGCCAACAGCGCCAGGGGGCTGGACAACGGCAAGACCCTGGTGAGCTTCTCCGGCGCCTTCAAGCTAGCCCAGTTCAATGCCGACGGCACGCTGGACATGAGCTTTGGCGGCGGCGACGGCATCACCGAAATTCCGCTGTCGGGCAATTCGAGGCCAATCGCGGTACAAGCGGATGGCAGCATCCTGGTGGCGGGCACGGCAGACGGCCACCTGACCCTGGCCCGTTTCACCGCGGCCGGGATGCTCGACACCACGTTCAACGGCAGCGGCTATGCCACGGCCTACATCGGCGTCAGCAGCTACGCCGGCAGCATCGCCGTGCAGGCCGACGGCAAGATCGTCGTCGGCGGCGGCAGCAACAACGGCGCCAACACCGACTTTGCCGTGGCGCGCTTCAACACTGACGGCACGCTCGATACCGGCTTCAACGGCTATGGCGTGGCGACGCGCGACATCGGCATCGCGCTGGGCATGGGGCCGGGCAACGACAACGCCTACAACGTGCTGATCGATGCCAACGGCGACATCCTGCTACCCGGCATGATCTCGCCCTTCGCTCCGGGCGAGATACCGGTCTATGTCGTGTCGCGTTTCGGCGCCAACGGCTGGTACAAGGAAACCCTGACCACCGAGATCGGCGCGTCGAATCTGCCGACCAATGCCGTCCTGCAAAGCAACGGCGCGCTGGTGGTGGGCAACACCGTGGACGGCGACATCGCGGTGACGCGCCTGTTGCCGGCGCAAACCGCGATCGACCAGATCCTCCTGAGCGGCGACGATGTGCTGAGCATGAACACCGACGTCGGCGTCGATATGTGGGGCTACAAAGGCAACGACACGCTCACCACCGGCACCGGCAACGACAAGCTCCTCGGCGGCGAGGGCAACGACATCCTG
>VBWA01000019.1 GCA_006218025.1 Rhodocyclaceae bacterium
TTTGGTCTCAATTTCAGTTCGTCGCTGCTTTTTGTGGCGGCTTGTTCAGTGTTTCCCTAAGCAAGAATCGACTTTTGGAGCCTTCGTTCGGCGGCGGAGATTTCTTGCTGCCTGTCGTAAGCAGGTTGCTAAGAGCATGGCGGGTCGAAAAAAACAAAAAGTCTGCGCTGGATGATCTCGGCGAGGCAATCCGGGCTGTAGAGCTTCACCGCGAGACGTTCAAATCCACTCATGCGGCTGTGATCGCCTTGCTAAAGCAGGAAGGCTTGACCGAGAAGACTGCGCTAGCCCTTGCTGATCGCTGGCTGACACAAGGCGACTTTCTGCTGGCTCCCCTAAATGGCCAATTCGACTTCGTCGTCGGGAACCCACCCTATGTACGTCAAGAGATGATTCCTGCCCCTTTGCTGGCGGAGTACCGGGGTCGATATCAAACGATGTATGACCGGGCCGACCTATATATTCCCTTCATCGAGCGGTCGCTGTCGGCACTCTCGAAGGGGGGCAGCTTGGGCTTCATTTGCGCGGATCGCTGGATGAAGAATCGCTATGGTGGGCCGCTACGCAGTCTTGTGGCCGAACAGTTCCACCTGAAAATCTATGTCGATATGGTGGATACACCGGCTTTCCACTCAGATGTAATTGCTTATCCGGCCATCACCATCATCAGTCGCGAAACCCCCGGTGCGACGCGTATCGCCCATCGACCTGTCATCGATCGGGCCACATTAACGAAGCTTGCCGAAGCGCTGCGCGCGAACCCCTTGCCGAAGAATGCCGGATCGGTCCGCGAACTGGCTCGGGTAACCAATGGCGCAGAACCGTGGTTACTCGAGTCTTCGGATCAGATGGCGCTTATCAGGCGACTTGAGCAGCAGTTCCCGACCCTGGAAGAAGCGGGCTGCATGGTAGGTATCGGTGTGGCGACCGGCGCGGACAAGGCTTTCATCAACGCCTTCGATACCCTCGATGTAGAGCCGGATCGAAAGCTGCGATTGGTGACAACTCGCGACATCCTGTCCGGCGAAGTGAAATGGCAAGGGCAAGGCGTCATCAATCCGTTTGCCGAAGCTGGCGGACTTGTCGATCTGCGGGACTACCCACGTCTGCGCCGCTACCTGGAAGCGCGGCAGGAGATCATTGCAGGCCGCCACTGTGCGCAGAAGTCGCCGACCAACTGGTATCGCACCATTGACCGGATCACCCCCGCCCTCGCGAAGAAGCCGAAGCTCCTGATTCCCGATATCAAGGGCGAGGCCCATATCGTTTTCGAAGATGGGAATCTGTACCCGCACCACAACCTTTATTACGTTACGTCTGAGACGTGGGACTTGCGGGCACTGCAGGCCGTGATGCTCTCGGCGGTCACCCGCCTGTTCGTGGCGACTTACTCGACCAAGATGCGCGGCGGCTTCCTGAGGTTCCAGGCGCAATATCTCAGACGCCTTCGCCTTCCACAGTGGCAAAGCGTTCCCGAGTCGCTACGAGTCGAGCTGATTGACGCGGCGACGAAACGAGATATGCGGGCATGCAACCGAGCTGCATTCGAGCTGTACGGACTGAATCACGAAGAGAAATCCGGCCTTGGAGGCAATGGGGAATAAATGGCGCTTGATCTTGTCGATTACGAACAAAAGGCCCGCAAGGCCGTAAAGGCTTTCTGGAAAAAGCGGAAGGCAGCCACACAAAAGCAGATCGAATCAGGCAAAGCTGACCAGGGCGAGCGGGCTGGCGTCACCAGCGGCAAGAACATGGACGGCTTCGTTGCCCTGGTGGTTGATATCGTGCGAGCCAACGGATTGGCCCATGCGCAGATCCATCAGAAGCGAGCGGTGCTGACTTTGCCGGGTTACTTCAGACCGACCAAGCTCTGGGATCTCCTGGTCATCCACAAGGGCGACCTGATCGCTGCCATTGAGCTGAAGAGCCAGGTAGGCCCGTCATTTGGCAACAACTTCAACAACCGTACCGAAGAAGCCATAGGTACCGCGCACGATCTTTGAACGGCCTACCGTGAAGAAGCGTTCGGCAAGCAGCCGCGTCCTTTTGTCGGCTGGCTGATGATGGTCGAGGATGCTCCCAAGTCCAGGTCGCCGGTCAAGGACACGTCACCACATTTTCCGGTTTTTCCTGAATTCAAGAATGCGTCTTACCTCGAACGATACGACCTGCTGTGCCAGAAACTTGTGCAGGAACAGCTTTACACGACTGCTGGCCTCATCACGTCGAAGCGTAGTGCCGCCTCGAATGGCGAATTTTCGGAAATGTCTGCGATGACGGGTCTCAAGACATTTGTCGCCGCGCTGGCGGGCCACGTTGCCGCAGAGGCCGCGCGGCTTGGGTGAGATGCATCAGTAGACTCGCTGCAGCGAATCTGCTCAGTGAAAATCCCGGCTCGACGTCACCAGCCGGCCGAGCAGTTCGCTGTGGTCGAACAGGCGCCTGGCGATCAGGTGCACCACGGCATGCTCGCCCTCGCCTTCGCGCTGCAAAGTCCCGGCCACGCCCAGCAGGCGGCTGCCCAGCAGAAGTCGGCGCTGGCGGGACGCCAAATCATTGAACACCACGACGTTGGCGAAGCCGGTTTCGTCTTCCAGCGTGACGAAGATGACGCCGCTGGCAGTGCCCGGCCGCTGGCGGCAGGTGACGATGCCGGCGCAGCGCACCAGCGCATTGTTGCCGCTCGTGCGCAGGGCGCCGGCAGGCAGGTAGCGCTTCGCCGCCAGCGCGGTGCGCAGCAGCGCCAGCGGATGGCGGCCGAGCGTGAGGCCGAGGCTGCGGTAATCGGCGGCGATGTCTTCGCCCTCGCGCGGCGCGGGAAAATCCACGAGCTCTTCGCGCAGCGCGACGCCGGCGAACAGATCGCGTTGCAGCGGCACCGCAGCGGCCGTCCATGCCGCCTGGCGCCGATGCCCGGCCAGATGCGCCAGTGCGCCGGCGGCGGCCAGTGCATCGAGATCGGCGCGGGCAAGGTCCGCGCGCTTCGCCAGATCGGCGAGGTCGGCAAAGGGTGCCTGCCTGCGCGTGGCGACAATGCGCATCCCCGCCGCCGCGGCGAAGTTGCGCACCTGCTGCAGGCCGAGGCGCACGCAAGAAAGTCCCTTGCCTTCGAGCATGCTCTCCCAATCGCTCAGCATGACATCCACCGGCAGCACTTCGACGCCGTGACGGCGCGCATCCTGCACCAGTTGCGAGGCGGAATAGAAACCCATCGGCTGCGAGTTCAGCAGCCCGAGCAGGAAGGCTGCCGGCTCGTGGCGCTTGAGCCAGG
Organism: Rhodocyclaceae bacterium; assembly: GCA_006218025.1. Taxonomy (GTDB): domain Bacteria; phylum Pseudomonadota; class Gammaproteobacteria; order Burkholderiales; family Rhodocyclaceae; genus Sulfuritalea. Next base: position 3,272 of record VBWA01000019.1, read on the forward strand.
CCGAGACATAGGCCAGCAGCGCAAAACTCGCCGCATGCGATTCGGGAAAGCCGTAGTCGCCGAAGCCCTTGATTTGGGCGTACAGCGCCTCGGCGAATTCGTCGGCATAGCCGCGCTCACGCATGCCGTCGAGCAACTTCTCGCGGAAAGGCTCCAGCCCGCCTCTCTTTTTCCACGCCGCCATGGCGCGACGCAGCTGATCGGCTTCGCCGGGCGTGAAACCGGCGGCGACGATGGCGATCTGCATCGCCTGTTCCTGGAAGATCGGTATGCCCAGGGTGCGCTCGAGCACGCTGCGCACCGCATCCGAGGGGTAGTCCACCGGCTCGATGCCCTGCCGCCGCCTGAGATACGGATGCACCATGTTGCCCTGGATCGGCCCGGGGCGCACCAGCGCCACCTCGATCACCAGGTCGTAGAAGCAGACGGGCCGCAGGCGCGGCAGCATGGCCATCTGCGCGCGCGATTCGATCTGGAACACGCCGACCGTGTCGGCGCGCGAGATCATGGCGTAGGTAGCGGCATCCTCGGCCGGCACGTCGGTCAGCGCAAAGGGCCTGTCGTGCCGCCGCGCTACCGCCTCCAGCATGCGGCGTATCGCGGAGAGCATGCCCAGCGCCAGCACATCGACTTTCATCAGGCCCAGCGCGTCGATGTCGTCCTTGTCCCACTGGATCACGGTGCGCTCGGGCATCGCGGCGTTTTCCACCGGCACCAGGCGGTCGAGCCGCGAGCGCGCGATGACGAAGCCGCCGACGTGCTGCGACAGGTGGCGCGGAAAACCGATCAGCATTTGTGCAATCGCCAGCCAGCGCTGCACGCCCGGGCTGGCCGGGTCGAGCCCGGCTTCGGCAAAGCGCTGCGGCAACTCGTCGCGCTTGTCCCACCAAGCCAGGTTGCCGGCGAGGTGGTCGATGGCTTCCAGCGCAAAGCCCAGCGCGCGCCCGGCATCGCGCAGCGCGCTGCGAGTGCGATAGCTGATCACCGTCGCCGCCAGCGCCGCACGTTCGCGGCCGTACTTGGCGTAGATGTACTGGATGACTTCCTCGCGCCGCTGGTGCTCGAAGTCGACGTCGATGTCCGGCGGCTCGTTGCGTTCTTTTGAAACAAAGCGCTCGAACAGCATTGAGGCGCGTACCGGGTCGACCTCGGTAATGCCGATGGCGTAGCATACCGCCGAGTTCGCCGCCGAGCCGCGCCCCTGGCACAGGATGCCCTGCCCGCGTGCCCAGGCGACGATGTCGTGCACCGTGAGGAAATACGGCGCATAGGCCATCTCCGCGATCAGCCGCAGTTCGTGCTCGACCTGGGCCAGCACCTTGTCCGGCACGCCGGCCGGATAGCGTTTCGAGAGACCTTCTGCGGTCAGGCGCCGCAGCCAGGAATCCGGCGTTTCGCCCGCCGGCACCACCTCGTCGGGATATTCATAGCGCAGCTCGTCGAAGGAAAAACTGCAGCGCGCGGCAATCGTCACGGTCTCGGCCAGCAACTCGGGCGGATACAGGCGCGCCAGCGCGAGGCGCGAGCGCAGATGACGTTCGCCATTGGCGAACAGCGCCTCGCCTGCCGCCGCCACCGTTGTGTTGAGGCGCAAGGCGGCCAGCACATCCTGCAAGGGCCGCCGCGAACGCGCATGCATATGCACGTCGCCCGCGGCGACCAGCGGCAGATGCGTGGTCGCCGCGAGTTCGCGCAGTTGTGCGAGGCGCGCATGGTCGTCGGGACGCAAATGCCGCTCGAAGGCAATCCAGGCGCGGCCGGCGAAGTGTGCGGCCAGCCAACACGCATCGGCGTCCCGAGTCGCCGTCTCGCCAACGCCGACTGTTGAAGGAACCCACAGCGCCAGGCAATCCGGCACGCCGCCGCCATCCCAGCCGGCAAGGTCGTTGCGCGTCAAATGATAGGCACCCTTCTCCGCCCGTCTGCGGCCCAGCGTCACCAGCGCCGAGAGATTGCCGTAGCCGGCGCGGTTCTGCGCCAGCAGCACCAGCTTCATGCCGCAGGCGAGACGCAGTTCGGTGCCGTGGATCAGTTGCAGCGCCGTGCCGCGCGCCGCCAGATGCGCGCGCACGCTGCCGGCGAAGCTGCATTCGTCGGTGACCGCCAGCGACGTGTAGCCGAGCCCCACGGCCCGCGCCACCAGTTCCTCGGCGTGCGAGGCGCCGCGCAGGAAGCTGAAGTTGGAAATGCAGTGGAGTTCGGCGTAGGCCGGCAGGGAGGACATGGCGAAGAGCCTATTTCAGTAGGAATCATGCCCCGCGCCGCCGGGCGTTGGGATGCGATGCGAGGCGGAGGGAGTGCGGCAGGGTACATCCCTGCAAGCGACCGACAACGTGGCAGCGCGCCCAACGCCCGGCGGCCCTTCGGGTTGAGACCAGGATCGGCGTCTGCGGCGTTGCAGCGCTTGCCAATGGTATTTTTATACAGTCTAGCGCAAACTCGAATATCTTGCGGGCAACAGGCATACTTGCGCCTGATCAATCCGCCCCACGGCGCAGTCCCTCCATGAAAACCAACAAGAGCATTGCCTTCTTCGACCGCCAGTTCCAGCAACAGGCCCACGATCAGGACTTCACGCTCAATCCCTTCGAGCTGGTCGCCCTGCCGCATCTCAGCGGGCGCGTGCTCGACTTCGGCTGCGGCATGGGCAATCTTGCGGTTGCCGCCGCGCAGCGCGGCTGCTTCGTGGTGGCGATGGATGCCAGCCGCTCCGCCGTCAGCCACCTGCGGCAGCGCGCCCTTGCCGAAGCCCTGCCGATCGAAGCGATCGAAGCCGACTTGCGCAATCACGCGGGCACCGAAGACTTCGATTGCGTGGTCTCCATCGGGCTCCTGATGTTCTTCGACTGCCCGACGGCCCATCGCGTGCTGTCGATGCTGCAGGCGCACGTGCGTCCGGGCGGCATTGCAGTGATCAATGTCCTCGTCGAAGGCACCACCTACCTCGACATGTTCGAGCCCGGCCATTACTGCCTGTTCCCCCGGAACGAGATGGCAAGCCGCTTCGCCGGCTGGGAGATCATGCATTCCGAATTCCGCGATTTCGAGGCGCCGGGCCGGCGCATCAAGTCCTTCGCCACCCTCATCGCCCGCAAGCCCGAACGCCAGAAAACGTAGCGCGCCCGGACTTGCGGAATCCCGGCGCTTGGTTCAATCTTGACGATCCACCGGTGGTGCCCGGTTTTGCCGCTGGCCCTGGCAGGTATCTGCGCCAGACTGGAACAGGAGGAGTTCATGGTGAACAGAATCTGGCTCGACAACTATCCCGAAGGGATGCCGCCCGAGATCGACGCCGATCGCTACAAGTCGATCCCGGACCTGTTCGAAAAGATCGCCATCAAGTTCGCCAACAGGCCGGCCTGCCACAACCTCGGCCGCACCATCAGTTATGCGGAACTGGACCGGTTGTCGCGCAATTTTGCTGCCTTCCTGCAGGGACTGCCGGGCATGGTGAAGGGCGATCGCGTCGCCATCATGTCGCCGAACCTGCTGCAATACCCGGTGGCGCTGTTCGGCATCCTGCGCGCCGGCTTCATCGTGGTAAACGTCAATCCGCTCTACACGCCGCGCGAGCTGGAGCACCAGCTGAAGGACTCCGGCGCCAAGGCCATCGTCATTGTCGAGAACTTCGCCGGCATCCTGCAGCAAGTGCTCGGGAACACGCCGGTCGAGCATGTGATCACCACGCAGATCGGCGACATGCTGCCCTTGCCGAAACGCTGGATCGTCAATTTCGTCATCAAGAACGTGAAGAAGATGGTGCCGGCCTGGCGCATCGACGGTACCGTCGGCTTCAACGAGGCACTCGCGCGCGGTGCGGCGGGGTCGTTCGAGCCGGTCGAGCTGATGCGCGAGGACGTCGCCTTCCTGCAGTACACCGGCGGCACCACCGGCGTCTCGAAGGGCGCCATGCTCACCCACCGCAACATTCTGGCCAACGTGGAGCAGACGGGCATCTGGGTTTCGGCGAGCTTCAAGGAAGGCACCGAAATCGCCATCGCGCCCTTGCCGATGTATCACATCTTCTGCCTGACCTCGACGCTGTCGTTCATGAAGTGGGGCAGCCTGATCGTGCTCATCACGAATCCGCGCGACTTGCCGGCGCTGCTGAAGGAACTCGGGCAGTGGAAATTCAGCGTCATGACCGGCGTCAATACGCTGTTCAATGGCCTGCTGAATACGCCGGGGTTCGACCGGCTCGACTTCTCCGCGCTCAAGGTCGCGGTCGGCGGCGGCGCAGCCGTGCAGGAATCGGTGGCCCGGCGCTGGCAGCAGGCGACCGGACACTACATCACCGAAGCCTACGGCCTGACCGAGGCCTCGCCCGGCGTTTGCGCCAATCCGCTGGAGACGCCCTGGACCGGCAACATCGGCTTCCCCTTCCCTTCCACCGACGTGTCGATCCGCGATGGCAACTTCAACGAGTTGCCGGTATGGGCCGGCGAGGGTGATATCGAGAAGTTCACCGGCGAGTTGTGCGTGCGCGGCCCGCAGGTGATGAAAGGCTACTGGAACAATCCTGGGGAAACCGCCAAGGTCATGCAGGACGGCTGGCTGAAGACGGGCGACGTCGGACATCTGGATGCCAGGGGATGCGTCACGATCACCGACCGCAAGAAGGACATGATCCTGGTGTCCGGCTTCAACGTCTATCCGAACGAGATCGAGGGCGTGGTAGCGACGCATCCGGGCGTGCTCGAATGCGGGGCGGTGGGTGTGCCCGACGACAAATCGGGCGAAGCGGTGAAAGTGGTGATCGTAAGGAAAGACGCGAACCTGACGAAGGAAGCCGTGATCGAGCACTGCAAGACCCACCTCACCGGCTACAAGCGGCCGCGCCACGTCGAGTTCCGCGACGTCCTGCCGAAGTCGCCGATCGGCAAGGTCCTGCGGCGCGAGCTGCGCGACGAGGAGAAGGAGTAGCCGCGGCCCGTCCGCTCTCAGGCAAACCAGCCGTGCAGGAACCATCCGCCCGGCGGACGCGGGTCGCGGAAAATCCACAGCCAGCGCTGCCCGCTGTCGACGGCGATGAAGTAATCGCGGCGCGCATCGCCGCCGTCCCACCAGCCTGATTCGATGCGCTCCGGCCCGGCGAGCAGCGCCAGCGGGCCGGCCCGCTGCGGGCGGCCATGCAACTCGCGCAAGGCTTCGGGCGGCTCCACCAGCCATAGCGGGCGCGGCGGAACCGAAGGCAGCGACGCCTTGAGGGTCGGCTTTTCGGAGCCGGGCCGGCTCGCCAGCTCGGGACGATGATCGGCATGACAGGCCAGCCCCTGCACGGCCTGCGGCCCCAAGCGGGCGGCAAGGCGATCCATGAGTTCGGCCAGCGCCTCGCGCCGCTGTCCGCCACCGTCGAACAGGGCATGGCTGCGATCCTCGCGCGCCTCCGCTTCGCGCGCGCAAAGGCGCAGCGCCAGCGCCGGTGCGGACAGGGTCAGCGCATCCAGCCGCTCCTTGAGCACGCGCTCGATGCGCGAGGCGCTGTGCACCGGTGCGCTGAAGGCGAGCGGCACCGCGGTAATCACGCCATGGCCGTGATCGATCAGGCATTCGATCGCGCGCACCGCCGCGTTCCTCGCCGCCAGCCAGCCGGCCAGCGCCGCAATCAGGCGGCGCGCGGCGAACAGCAGCACCGGCGCGGCCTCCACCGGCGCCGGCAGTTCCAGCCCCTGCTCGAAGCGTTCGGGAAAAACGAAGCAGGTTTGCGGATCGGCAATCTCGCCCAGGGCGCGCGCCAGGTCGATGACGAATGGCTTGCCGAGGCGCGCGCCGAGGCTCGCGCGCGGCAGGGCCAGCACGTCGCCGAGGCGGCGCAGGCCGAAGCCTTCGATGCGCCGCGCCAATGGCGGCGCCAGTTCCAGCGCGGCTATCGGCACCGCCGCGAGGGCGGCACGCGTGGCCGGCAGATCGGGACAGACAGCATCGGTGCCGGCCCGCGCCAGCCACAGCGCAGCCAGCGGCGTGGCGGCCACCGCCAGTTGCGCGGGGAGATCCATCGCGACGAGATCCTCGCGCACCAGTTGCAGCAGCCGCGGCAGGCCGCCGAACAGGCGCAGGCTGCCAGAAATTTCGAGGCGCAGCGCATCCGGCGCGAGATTGACGTGCGGCGTGAAGCGGCCGGCCCAGCAGGCGAATGCCGGATCGGGAAATGCCGTGGACCGGACGACGGAAGCTTCAGGCAGCGACGCGGCTTCGTCGTCGGATGTCGGTCGTGTCGGGCAATACAGCGCCAGCCACAGCATAGTTAACGCTCTGGACAAAACCCGCGGGGCGTGCGACGTCGAGCAGGATCGGCTGCCGCGCCGGCGGCCCGCGCCGCTTGAGAAGCTTCACGCGCAATTGCCGGCCCGCGGCCTGCAACTGCAGGCGCAGCGGCGCGGGCGAAGCCGCAGCCGCCTGCCGCGCAGGGCGAAAGAAAAATGCCGCGCCGCCACCCTCGCCCGCCGCCACCTGCAGGCGGCGCAGGCTGTTGACCGGCAGTTGCGCGCGAAACAGGACATCGAGCCAGAACAGCGTGGCCGCCACCCCACCGCAGCGCAGGGCCTCGACGGCGGCCCACAGCGCATCGCGCGGCTGGCGCGGAAACACCAGGCGCAGGCAGTCGAGACGTATGCCGGCAGCGGCCCAGGCCGGCGCATGGGCACAGTGCGGCGGCGCGATGAGCACCACGGTTTGTCCGGCGGCCGTCAGCCCCGCCAGCATCGGCAGCAACAGGCCGAGTTCGCCGATGCCCTCGTGTTCCGGCAGCAGTTCGGTCAAAGCCCCGCGCGGCCAGCCGCCGCCGGGCAGTTCGGCATCGAGCCGGGCAAAACCGGTGGCAAGAGTCGGCGCCGGCGCCACGGCGAAAGCATCGCCACGCCGGATGTCGCTGCGCTCCAGCACCTGGGCCAGTGAAGGATTCATCCTGAAAACCCCGGTTCAATCCGCAGATGACGCAGATTGCGCAGAGAAAACAACGAAGCGGTCAGCCCTCATGGCCCACCCGAAAGGTGATGAAGCTCATCCAAGTAATGCGCTGATCCATCTGCGTTAATCGGCGAAATCTGCGGATCGAATGCTTTTTGCAGGTTCATGGCAGCGGCTACAAGGTTCTGCCGTCCCGGATCAAACCCACAGCCACGCCTTCGATGGTCAGCGGCTCCTTGCGCGTATTGACCATGATCGAGGCGAAATCGCGGTTCTCGGCAATCAGTTCAACCATGGTGCCGCGCCGCTTGAAGCGCTTGACGGTGACTTCATCGCCAATCCGCGCGATGACGATCTGGCCGTTCACCGCTTCGGAGGTGCGATGCACGGCGAGCAGGTCGCCATCGAGGATTCCGGCTTCGATCATCGACAGGCCGCGCACGCGCAACAGAAAATCGGCGCGCGGCGTGAACAGCGCTGGATCGATGCGCAACTGGCCGAGACGGTTCTCCACCGCCAGCAGCGGGCTGCCGGCGGCGACGATGCCGATCAGCGGCAGGCCGAGCTGTTCCACCAGCCGGATGCCGCGCGCGGAACCCGGCTCGAGCGTGATCGCGCCCTTTTTCGCCAGCGCCCTCAAATGATCTTCGGCGGCATTGGGCGAGGCGAAACCAAACGCGCTGGCGATTTCGGCGCGCGTCGGCGGCACGCTGAAGACTTCCAGGCTGTTGCGGATGAAATCGAGGATTTCCTGCTGGCGGGGTGTCAGATCGTCGGCCATGAGCTTGCTCCTGTGACTGTTTTTCCATACAGTACAGGAAATTTTCCGCAAGCGCCAGCCTTACCCCGAAAGCCGGACGTAATCGGTTACGTCAAAAAGGACTACGTGGTCACAAAAATCCTGGAATAGGGTGATTGATCCGCTCGACCTTTACCATGACCACCCGCCTGCCTGCTACTGCAGACGCTGTTGCACACAAGTCAGCACGCTACCCTTTGTTCCGAGACAGTCAGGGACAACCTTCATCTCTCTAGGTATTCATCCTGATTGTTCCAAAACGTCAGCCGGATTATTTTTCGGTAAGCAGGTGCAGGCATCAATTGCACGTGTCGCGGCCGAAAGTATTTTCTTCGACGCTGCAGCGTAAGGAGGGAGCACTGCATCGTGTTCCCGATGGAAGGCACACCCATGTCCTGGGGCGAGCTGTCCTTTGGCCACTGCATCCCCTTCGGGGAGGAGGAAACGATTCATGAGCAATACTGTAATGATTCACCCGTCGATAGACGCCGGGATAATGCCGGCACTGCCGGGTTTCGAAGGGGGAGTTCTGCGCTGCAAGTGTCCTTCGGATCGTGTCGAAGTAACGATCAGCGCACAGACCGCGCACAACCATGCCTGCGGCTGCAGCAAGTGCTGGAAGCCTAAAGGAGCCCTGTTCTCGCAGGTCGCCGTCGTTTCGCGCGACAAAGTCAAGGTCACCGCGCACGAAGAGAAGCTGAAGATCGTGGACCCCAGCGCGGCGATTCAGCGTCATGCCTGCACCGGCTGCGGCGTTCACATGTTCGGCCGGATCGAGAACAAGGCCCACCCGTTCTACGGCCTCGACTTCGTTCATACCGAACTCTCGGAAGTTCGCGGCTGGTCCCCGCCGGAGTTCGCTGCGTTTGTTTCATCCATCATCGAAACGGGTACCGATCCGGCTCAGATGCCTGCCATCCGGGCGCGCTTGAAGCAACTGGGACTGGAACCCTACGACTGCCTGTCGCCACCCCTGATGGATGCCATTGCCACGCACGTCGCCAAGAGCAAAGCCGCGGCATAAGACACATCGGCTGCAACTGCAGGAATGGCCTGTCGTGTGTCTCTGCGCACGACAGGCCATTTTCCTTGACGCTGCTGTTCTTCTGCTTGCCATGCGGCGCGTGCGGCACAGGCAGCGCCCCATTTTCCAATCTGCACATTTCACGTTTCAGTCGGCAACCCGAGGCAGACCAGACATGAGCATTACGACAATTGCAAGCGCTGCAATGTTGATCGCCGTGATGATCTCGCTGTACTCCATAAGAAGCAATTTCCGTCTGCGCAGTTCCGGGAATATGCTCCAACTGGAAGTGGGTCGGCGCATACAACTCGAGCAGCAGTTGCTGGAAAAGCAGAATTACCTCACCGCGATCATTCAAACCGAACCTGAATGTGTAAAGCTGCTCTCGCGCGAGGGGCTGGTACTGGACATCAATCCGGCGGGAGCCGCTCTGATCGATGCCGAACCCGCTCAAGTCCGCGGCACTTGCATTTACAGCGTCGTCGCCCAGCAGGATCAAGCGCACTACCGCGCGCTTACCGAGCGCGTTTTCCGGGGCGAGTCCGGCATCCTCGAATTTCAGATTGAGAGTCCCAAGGGGCGCATGCGCTGGCTGGAAACGCATGCCGTCCCAATGCGCAACGCGGCCGGGACGATCATTGCCCTGCTGGGAATAACCCGGGACATCACGGCACGCAAGAATTCCGACGAGGAAGTGCGGCGGCATCATTTTGAATTGGCGCGCGTCTGCCGTCTGGTTACCGTGAATGAAATGGCGATGACGCTGGCGCATGAGTTGAACCAGCCTTTGTGCGCCATCACCAGCTATATGGAATCCCTGCGCAACATGGCGCGCGAGGCGGAGGGCACTTCCCATGAACGCATGGGGGAAATTGCCGGGAAGGCGGCTGCCCAAGCCGAGAGAGCCGGCCAGATCATCAGGCGGGTCAGGGAATTTGCCAGCACGCAGGAATCCGGCAAGCTCCCCAGCCATGTCAATTCGCTCATTCAGGATGTGATCAGCATCTGTATGGCCGAAGCGCGCCAACGCGGGGTGTCGGTGCTGCTGCATCTGGCGGATGAGTTGCCGACCGTGCTGGCCGACCCGATCCTCATCCAGCAGGTGATCCTGAATCTGATCCGGAATGGAATTGAAGCGATGGAGGAATTGCCCGACGAATCCGGCAGACTGCTGGTGACTACCCGGCGCACGGATGCGGATACGGTCGAGGTAACGATTGCCGACAATGGCTGCGGCCTTCCCGATGCAGGAACGGAGAGGGCATTTACGCCGTTCTATACGACCAAGCCCCAGGGCATGGGCATGGGGCTCTCCATCAGCCGCTCGATCATCAAAGCCCACGGCGGGAACCTGCGTCTGGAAGCCGATTCGCACAGCGGTGGAACGACTGCGCGGTTCTCGCTTCCTGTCTTTCTGGAGGAACCGGGATGAATCCTGTCGTATACATTGTGGATGATGACGATGCAGTAAGGGACAGCCTCTCCACCTTGCTCGGGTCGGTGCATATCGAGTCCAGGGCCTGCGCGAGCGCACGGGAATTCTTTGCCCTCTACGATCCGGCGTCGCCTGGGTGTCTGGTGCTGGATATCTGCATGCCCGGGATCAGCGGCCTGGAATTGCAGGAAGTGCTCCTGGCGCGCGGCGCGTCTCTGCCCGTCATCATCATGACCGGCCACGGCAATGTGCAGGCAGCAGTTCAATCCATGAAGCTGGGAGCGGTGGATTTCATCGAGAAGCCCTTTCCCCAGGACCATCTTGTCGAATGCATTCGCAAGGCACTCGATGCGGGCAAGGGCCCGCACAGCTTGAATGCACAACAGGAAGAGATCATGAACCGTGTCAGTCAACTGTCCCCGCGCGAGTTGGAGGTCGCAAGAATTCTGATAACCGGCAGCAGCAGCAAGGTGATAGCGCGGCAATTGTGCATCAGCCACCGCACCGTCGAGGTATATCGCGCAAAGGTGATGCTCAAGCTGCGGGCCGACTCGCTCTGCCATCTGGTCAGGATGATGCTGATGATGGAAGACCGGCCAGCGGTAGCCGACCGGTCTTCGTTTGATTCAGACCACGAGCTAAGCAGTCATTTTGATATAGGGCCAGTAGCCGTAAAGCATTGACCAGCCGGTAAAGGCCGCGGAAAAACCGACCAGATAGACCATGAAGACCAGGGGCTTTACGACGTTGCTGCCGGTGTAGAGCAATTTGTAAAGCAGAAACCATGTGATGCCGAAGGCAAGCCACTCGACGGTGAACACCGGGTCGCCGCCCTGGAAGGTCTTGAGCGCAAACGGCACGGTCAGAACTGCAACCAGCAGGCAATAGAATCCCAGCGCCTTCTGGTCAGCTGCGCCGCGAATCGCGTTAATGCCCACCCACACGTAGGTCATCCCGAACAGGAAAAATGCCGCCGACAAATGGGCGTTGCCCGCGACGATTCCGAGATATGCCGAATACGCGACGGTTATTGCGCCCACTATCAGATTGAACACACCCACATCCTTGGTCTCGGCCTTTCCCTGCAGCCAAGCGGCATTGATCAGCAACAGCATCCCGATCATCAGCATCACGATACCGATATAAGCCATAAACCCTCTCCTCGACCTGTTTCAATTGGCGGTGAGCAGGATGCACACCGCCCCAAGCATCGCTTCGGTTCGCCCGTTGGGTCGAACTCCAGATAGACATGAACAAATTATCCCTAAAGCAGCGTCCAGGCTATTGGCACAACTACGTAGGGTGGATGGCGGAACCCGGCAGTCAGCGGCGATACAAGGAAGGGGAGGTGGCGTGCCCGGCGCCATACGTAATCCGCCCTAAGCATGCGTGCGGATTTCCCGACGACTGCAGCCTGCTCTACGCTTCTCACTGCCGGCAATTTCGGCATGAATTGGCGGGCCTGTTCTGCCGTCATATTTGACAAACATCGAGGAGAAAGCAATGTCCCAGGCATCAATCAAGGAAGCCGTCGGCAAGCTGGCCGAGGCCTTTCAGCAAGCCCCCCTCAGCGCAAAAGTCGTGTACCGTGCCACGACCGATTGGAAGGGCGATGTGCTGTGCAGCACCCAGGTCGGCGAGCACACGCTGATGGTCGATGAACCTGCGGCATTCGGTGGCGGGGATAGCGCGATGAGCCCGGCAGATCTGGTTCTGGCCGCCCTTGGCAGCTGCCAGGAGATCATGTACGCCGCACTTGCTTCGGCCATGGACATTCCACTGAATTCGATAAGGATCGAACTCAAGGGCAACCTGGACTTGCGGGGTCTGATGGGAATGGGCGACGGAAAGATCCCGCCCGGTTTCCAGGATCTTTCCTATGAGACCCACCTGAGCAGCCCCGCGGACGAAGCGACCCTGAGGAAGCTGGTGGATGCGGTCGAGGCGCAATGCCCCATTCTGGATACCCTGGTTCGCCCGATCAAGGTAACCGGCAAGGCGATTCTCAATGGCAGATCGGAGTATGTGCCGCTCGCGGCATGAGTGAGGCGGTGTACCATCAGAAGCCGGTTTTCGATAAACCTGTCCTCTGAAGATGGCGCCACCAGGGCAACATGGAAGTTCCCCCCGGCCATGCCGGGGGATCGCTACGGTGAAATCCCGGTCTGTAATTTGGAGGGCAGCGAGTCTTTCATGATGAGATTTCGAGCGTGAAACCGGAGATGGTCCTCGATGAAACTGGCTATGAAGAAGTAGCTGTGATCGTAGCCGTCCCGCAGGCGCAGATCGAGGCCCACGCCCGCACGTTCGCAAGCCACGCGCAACAGCTCCGGCTTGAGCTGGGTTTCTAGAAACGGGTCCTGGGTACCCTGGTCGACCAGAAGTGGGGGTCCCTTCCAGCCGCGCGCTTCAATCAGGGCAGTGGCGTCGTAGTCCCGCCAAGCATCGCGATCCGCTCCGAGATAGCCACCGAGCGCCTTCTCGCCCCAGGGACACCGCATTGGCGAAGAAATCGGCGCAAAGGCCGACACGGACTTGTAGCCCTTGGGATTTCTCAAGGCCAGGACGAGCGCACCGTGCCCACCCATCGAGTGACCAAAGATTCCGACCCGCGCCGGATCGACAGGAAAGTTGGCGGCGATCAGCCACGGCAACTCCTGCGCGATGTAGGAGTACATGCGGTAGTTCTGCGACCACGGCGCCTGCGTCGCATCCACATAGAAGCCCGCGCCGCTGCCGAAGTCGTGACTATCCGCCTGGCCGGGAAGATCAAGGCCGCGCGGACTGGTGTCGGGGGTAATGATGGCAATGCCGAGTTCGGCGGCGACGCGCTGCGCACCGGCCTTGACGACGAAGTTTTCCTCGGTGCAAGTCAGCCCCGAGAGCCAGTACAGCACTGGAACGAGCATCGAACCGCTGGTCGCCTGCGGCGGCATGAACACACCAAAGCGCATGGTGCACCCGGTTTCCGGCGAGGTATGGCTGTAGACCCCTTGCGTGCCTTCGAAGCACTTGTTCCGGGAAATGGTGGTGATCGGCATTTTCAGGTGGACTGCCCCTGTCATTGACGAGGGCAGCCGAATTTCTCAGGTTGTAGGAGGAGGAGTGGGCACGAACCGACGATCAGAACGTGACGACCGAACGAATCGACTCGCCTTTGTGCATCAGATCGAAGGCCTCGTTTATCTTCTCCACCGGCATTACGTGGGTGATCAGGTCATCGATGTTGATCTTGCCTTCCATGTACCAGTCGACGATCTTCGGCACGTCGGTACGACCCCTGGCGCCGCCGAAGGCCGAGCCCTTCCAGACCCGTCCGGTCACCAACTGGAACGGCCTCGTCGAAATCTCCTGCCCCGCACCGGCTACGCCGACGATGGTGCTGGTGCCCCAGCCCTTGTGGCAGCACTCCAAGGCCTGGCGCATGAGTTTGACGTTGCCGACGCATTCAAATGTGTGATCGGCGCCACCCCTGGTCAGGCTGACCAGGTACTCGACGAGGTCGCCCTCCACTTCCTTCGGATTGACGAAATGCGTCATGCCGAATTTTTCCGCCAGGACCTTGCGACCGGGGTTGATGTCCACGCCGATGATCATGTTCGCGCCGACCATGCGCGCGCCCTGGATCACGTTGAGGCCGATTCCGCCCAGGCCAAAAATCACCACGTTGTCGCCCGCCTGCACCTTGGCGGTATTGATTACCGCCCCGATACCGGTGGTAACGCCGCACCCGATGTAGCAGACCTTGTCGAAAGGCGCATCTTCACGAATTTTTGCCACCGAAATCTCGGGCATCACGGAATAGTTGGCGAAGGTCGACGTGCCCATGTAATGGAACACCGGCTTGCCGCCGAGGCTGAAGCGGCTGGTGCCATCCGGCATCAGGCCTTTGCCCTGAGTGGAGCGAATGGCCTGGCACAGATTGGTCTTCTGCGAGAGGCAGTATTCACACTGACGGCATTCCGGCGTGTACAGCGGAATGACATGATCGCCCGGCTTGACACTGGTCACGCCGGCGCCCACCTCGACGACAATGCCCGCACCCTCGTGACCGAGAATTGCGGGAAAGATCCCTTCCGGATCGTCTCCGGACAGGGTGAAGGCATCGGTATGGCAAACACCGCTGGCCTTGATCTCGACCAGGACTTCACCCGCTCTGGGGCCGTCCAGATCCACGGTCTCGATCGACAGGGGCGCGCCGGCCTTGTGGGCGACAGCAGCTTTGACTTTCATGATTTCTCCTCGGCAGTTTGAAAATGGATAGGCGCTCCGCGCGCGATACCTGATGCCCGTCGCGCCGGAGCCGAGCCGTTCGTTGCTCGCGGCGCAACAGGCGATGTCATTTGTCCTTGAGCTTCATGATGCCCAGGGCATTCATGAACATCTTTTCGAATACATGCTCGGTGGTGCCCTTCTTCATCTTGCGCATGAAGAACTTCTCGAACGCCACCTTGGCCAGGTGGACCCACTTGCCTTCGGCGAACCAGCTCACATTGCGCGGCGGAATCTGCGGCAGGGCGACAAACGCCGCACCGGTATCGCCGAAATCGGCGAGGCACACCGCGTTCCAGGTGGCCTTGTGGGTCGGTTCCTTGCCATCAAGTACGTCGCGAATATTGTGTGCTGCCGCGGACACCATGGACTCGATCATGTAGCCGGTCTTCGGCGCGCCCACCGGCACAGGGGTTGCCTCTACCGGTGGAATGGCGACGCAGACGCCGACCGAATAGACGTTCCCGAATTTCGGGTTGCGCTGATAGGCGTCGATCAGGATGAAGCCGCGCGGATTGGTCAGGCCCTCGATGCCGAACACCGCATCGACACCCTTGAAGGCCGGCAGCATCATCGAATACTTGAACTCGAGCACGTGCTCCTTCTTCACCGTGCCGTCCTCATTGTGCTCGGCGACGAACATCTTGCCGGCTTCGACTTTGGTCACCTTGGCATTGCAGATCCACTTGATGTGGCGTTCGCGCATGGCCGATTCCATCAGGCCCTTGGAATCGCCTACACCACCCAGGCCGAGATGCCCGACATAGGGTTCGGCCGTAACGAAAGTCATCGGCACCTTGTCGCGGATCTTGCGTTTGCGCAGGTCGGTATCCATGATCATGGCGAACTCGTAGGCGGGGCCGTAGCACGATGCCCCTTGCACGGCACCCACCACAATATGGCCGGGATCCTCGACGAAGTCCTTCCAGGACTTCTCCGCGGTGACGGCATGGTCTACGTGGCAGACCGACTGGGTATGGCCCTTCGGTCCCAGACCTTCGATCTCGTCGAAGGCCAGCTTGGGGCCGGTAGCGATCACCAGTTGGTCATAGTCGATCATGAGACCATCATCGAGCTCGACCTGGTTGCGGTCCGGGTGCAGGCGTTTGGCACCGACGGCAATGAAGTCGATGTTCTTCTTCGCCAGCAGGGGCGCGATCTCCAGCTCGATATCCTCGCGCCTACGCCAATCCACTGCCACCCACGGGTTCGAAGGCGTGAAGTGAAACTTTGAATTGTTGGATATGACCGTGATGCGGTCTTCCTTCCTCGCCAGCTGGCGCATTTCATACGCCATTGGCATTCCGCCGATTCCGGCGCCGATAATTACGATGTGGGCCATGATTGCTCTCTGTATTGTTGAGGGGGGGGGTGGGACGCAGCTGTTTTCTTGTGTGCTTCTTGTCGCGGCTGGTCAGCGGGGTTTGTCCAGCATTCCTTCGATGCGCCGAACGACTTCTTCGAGCGGTGTGCCGAATGGAATCACGCCGACCAGTTTGCCCTCGCCATTTACGACATAAACATTGACGGAATGATCGACGGTATAGCTCGTCGAGCCCGGCGTACGTCCGACGTAGTTGAAGTAGCTGCCATAGGCTTTCGCCACCTGCCGCAGTTTCCGTTCGCTGCCCGTGAGCGCGCGGATCGCCGGACTGAAGGCGTTTGCGTATGCGGCGAGCTGTTTGGGGGTATCCCGCGCCGGATCGACAGAGATGAAAATGGGCTGCACTGCCTCTTTCCTGCTGCCCAGCCGCTCCAGCAGGTCACGGAACAGAAGCAGATCGGTGGGACAGGCGTCCGGGCATCCGGTATAGCCGAAATAGATCAGCACGATCTTGCCGCGAAGGGAACTGAGCTTGAATGCCCGGCCATCGGTATCGACCAGTGCGAACTCGCCGCCGAGCGGCCGGGTTTCCTGTCGCGGTGCCTCAGGGGCCTGTGAATGAGCGTGAACCGTCGGCGCCCCGAGCAACAGCATGCTCATGCTGATCGTCGGGGCGAGCAGGGCAAGGAATCGCCCCATACCCGCGAAGCGACCGGAGCGACCGGGGCGCGGATCGGTGCCTGCCGAGTTCCAATTCGTGGCTGGAGATAGGTTTCGGATCATGGAGCGATTTATACCCAGTTTTCCTCGCCCGGAGAATTCGGGTCATCCTGAATCCGTACGAGGGTTTTCCCTAGGAAGGGCCATTGCGTCATGCGCAGATCGACGATTCAGACCGCTCGGGTATCCGGCTCGCCGGATAGGGTTATCCCCTAGCACGACGGGGAAGGTCCCAATTTCAAATGTCAAGGAGTTGGCGCACATTCAGCGGCGGGCATGAAGAACCGCCCGACCTGCCTCGTTGTCCGCTCGTACGCCAGGTACGGCAATACGAGGCAAAGCCCGGATGCCGGGTTGATCAAACCAATCAGAGGAGATAAATCATGTCGCAAGCAGCCTTGAAGGAAGCACTCAGCAAGACGGTACAGGGCATTCAGGATAATCCTGTCATGTCGCGTGTCGTTTTCGAAGCGGAAACCGCGCTGGTCGAAGGCGTCCGCTGCACGGGCAAGGTGCGCAACTTCGCCCCGATCGTCGTGGACGAACCTCCCGAACTCGGAGGACAGGACAAGGGGGCGAATCCAGTGGAACTGCTTCTGGTGGCTCTCGGCTCATGCCAGGAAATCATGTATGCCGCCATGGCAGCCATGATGGGAATCAAGCTGGACGAGGTGAGGGTTAACCTCAAAGGCGCGCTCGATCTGAAGGGCTTGTTCGGCATGGATCCGGCGATACCGCCGGGGTATCAGAAGATCGCCTTCGAGACCTTCCTCAAGAGTTCGGCCCCGGAGGAAGAACTGCGCAAGCTCATCGAGGCGGTCGAAACTCATTGTCCCGTGCTCGACACGCTGGTTCGACCGATTGAGGTGACTGGCAAAGTGACCATCAACGGCGCCGCCGTGATGGTGCCGGCCTGACATGAATTCGTCGGCGCATTGCTATGCGCCGACGATCCACTCGAGGCGGGAGGGTCAAGATGACTCAGGTCCATGAAGTTGCCGTTCCAGATGTCGGTAGCAAAGAGGCGGTGTCTGTCGCTGAAATCCTCGTCAAGGCCGGGGATCTGGTCTGGGCCGACGATCCGCTGGTAACGGTCGAGTCGGGCAAGGCGGTAATGGACGTGCCGGCGCCTGTCGACGGCACGATCACCAAAGTCACGGTCGTGGTTGGCGATAGCGTGGCCGTCGGAAGCGTGGTCGTCGTGATGGCGGCAAGCCGGGAACAACGCCCAAGGCGTCAGTTGCCGGAAGCGACCGACCCTTCCGTTCCGCGTCACTTCTCGCTCTTTGCCGCGTTTACCGCGGCCTCCCGGGCCAACACGCCGCCGGAGGAACTCTCGTGCGAGTTGCTGGTGCTGGGCGCCGGGCCAGGGGGGTATTCCGCCGCGTTTCGAGCCGCTGATCTGGGGCTGGACACGATCGTGGTGGAGCGCTATCCGATCATGGGCGGCGTCTGCCTCAATGTCGGCTGCATACCATCGAAGGCTTTGCTGCATCTGACCATTGCCATGGAGGAAGCCATCGGCATGACCAGGAAGGGTATCGACTTTGCCCCACCTCACATCGACATCGACAAGCTCCGTGCCCACAAGACGAAGGTCGTCGGCCAACTCACCGGGGGGCTCGCCGGAATGGCCAAGGCGCGCAAGGTGCGCACGGTGTTCGGCAATGGCCGCTTCCGCGATGCGCACAGCGTGGAGGTCGAGCTTGCCGAGAGTGCGGGCAAGGGTTTAGGTGCGCGCCAGGTGATCCATTTCAAGAAGTGCATTGTCGCTGCGGGTTCGCACCCGGTACACCTGCCATTTCTGCCCAAGGATGAGCGGATTGTCGATTCCACCGGTGCACTGGAGCTTCGCTTTGTTCCGCAGAAGATGCTCGTCATCGGGGGCGGCATCATCGGGCTCGAGATGGCGACCGTCTATTCCGCGCTGGGTGCACGCATCGATGTGGTGGAAATGCAGGACAGCCTGATGCCGGGACCCGACCGCGATCTGGTCGGAATCTGGGAAAAGCAGAACCGACATCGCTTCGACGACATCATGCTGAAGACCAGAACCGTTGCCATCGATGCCCGCGACGACGGTCTATGGGTCAGGTTCGAAGGAGAGGACGCGCCGGCAGAAGCCCGCCGCTATGACATGATCCTGCAGGCGGCGGGCCGCAAGCCGAACGGTCTGGATATCGGTGCCGACAAGGCCGGCATTACCGTCAGCGAGGCCGGCTTCATCAGTGTGGATAGCCGAATGGCCTCCAATGTGCCTCACATCTTCGCCGTCGGTGATATTGCGGGCATGCCTTTGCTGGCCCACAAGGCGGTGCACCAGGCTCACGTGGCCGCAGAATCTGTTGCCGGCTTGGAAGCCAGCCACGACGCCTCGCTGATTCCGGGTGTGGCCTACACGCATCCCGAAATTGCATGGGTCGGCTTGTCCGAGGACGCAGCACGACAGACGGGGGTGGATGTGGATGTGGCCAGATTTCCCTGGGCTGCCTCCGGGCGGGCCATCGCCAATGGCGCCGACTACGGGATGACCAAACTCCTGTTCGACCGGCGCAGCGGCGGCATATTGGGCGGTGCCATCGTCGGCCCCAATGCCGGCGACATGATCGGCGAAATCACCCTGGCCATCAGCCTGAAGTGCGATGCCGTTGCCATCGGCAAGACGATTCACCATCCCCATCCCACGCTGGGAGAGACGATAGGCATGGCCGCACATGTGGCTCACGGCACCTGTACCGATCTGCCGGCGATACAGATTCGACGGTCCTAGAACACGCGCCCCAGCCCTACTGCGGGAGCCATGGCGCCGAGCAACCTGGCTCGACGGCATTCACTGTTCCACCTGATTCTGCATTGCCATTTTCACGAGGTCCGCAACGGAGCGCGCATGCATTTTCTCCATCACCTTGGCGCGGTGGACTTCGACCGTCTTCGCGCTCAGGCCAAGCGAATTGGCGATGGCCTTGTTCGACATTCCCTCCACTACGAGGTCCAGCACTTCCCGCTCGCGGGGGGTCAGACTGGCAAACAGCGAGCGCAACTGCACGCGTTGCATGTTCTTGCCGCGTTGCCCCGCATCGAAGACGATCGCCTTCTGGATGCGGTCGAGCAGATCCTGGTCATTGAACGGCTTCTCGACGAAGTCGAACGCGCCGGACTGAACTGCCCGTACCGCCATCTGCACGTCACCATGGCCCGTGATGAAAATGATCGGTACATGGATCCGCTGTGCCGCCAGCCGCTCCTGCAGATCCAGGCCGCTCATGCCTGGCATGCGCACGTCCAGGACCAGACAGCCCGGCTTCGATGAATCGTAGCCGTCGAGAAATCGCTGAGCCGAAGAGAAAGTCTCTACCTTGAGCTTCACCGTCTCGATCAGCCAGCGCAGGCTGCGGGCAACTACCTCGTCGTCGTCAACAATGAAGACTGTCGGCTCGCTCATGCCCGCTCGCTTGCTGATCACTGGCCTGCAGGGTGAAGCGGAACGTAGCGCCCCCCTTTCTGCCCGACTCCGCCCGGATCCGGCCGCCGTGCGACTCGACGATAGACCGGCTGATGGAAAGCCCCATGCCGACGCCCTCCGGCTTGGTGGTAAAGAACTGGTCGAACACCTGATCGATGATTGTTGCTTCGATTCCGGGCCCGCTGTCGCCGACCTCGATCTCGACGACATCGCCACCGATCAGCCGCGTCAGGATGGTCACCTGACGCCGTGACCATTGCGCGTCGGCCATTGCCTCGACTGCGTTGCGCACCAGATTGCAGATCACCTGCTCGATCATGATCGCGTCGGCCTGCACCCGCGGCAAGCCGGCATCCAGATCGAGCCTGACGAATGCGCCTTGCTGCCGCGCCTCATGTTCGGTGAACTTGACCACCGTGCGCACGATCTGGTTGATATCCAACGGCTTCATCTGCAATTCGCTCTTGCGCACGAAGTCACGCACGTGCCGAAGAATTTCCCCGGCGCGCTCGGCTTGCTCGCACACCTCCTCGAGCGGTTCAATGAGTTCTCCCGGGGTCATCCCGTCCGCGTGCAGCCGACGGATGCAGCCGCGGGCGAAGTTGGCGATTGCGGACAGCGGCTGGTTGAGTTCGTGGGCAATGCCGGTGGCCATTTCGCCCATGGTGGAAAGGCGTGCCACGCGCGCCAGCTCCGTCTGGTGCCGCCGTGCCTGCTCTTCGGCATTCTTGTGCTCGGTGATATCGCGTGTGATGCCTAGCAACGCGTAGATCGTGCCGCGCGCGTCGCGCAATGGCACGCCATGCGTTTCCATCCACGCAACCCTACCCCTTAAAGTAATCGCCTTGAACTCGTAGACAACCGACTCGCCGGAGAAAACGCGGCGCATGTTCTCCCGATAGAAATCGACGTATTCCGGCGCCACGACACAGTAAATCTTCTTGCCGACGACGTCCTCCAGCTTGTCTGCGTCCACCAGTCTCAGGCCCGCCGGATTGATCTCCAATACCGTGCCATCTTCGGCCTGCAATTTCACGCACTCGGGTTCGGACTCGATGATGGCACGCAAGCGGTACTCGTTCTCCTGCAGGCGATCCAGCACAGCCTGATGTTCGGCTTCCCTGTCGCGGGCCTGCCGCTGCGCCCCACGCAGACGGCGAAGCACGACTGCAAGAAGAACCAGCGCGACGGTCAGCATCCCGGCCAGCGCAAAAAGACCATACCCCATCACTTCGTTTGCCGAAATCATTTCGTCAGCATCGCTCCATTGTGCAATGCAACTCTAGCAGGCTCCGCCGCAGGATCAATAAGGGACAACCCCGGACGCCTAGGTAATCACCCCAATTGTCGGCCGCGACTGTTCTGCTAAATTACTTTACAAATAACAATTCGACACTGGAAGTGTAGCAAATCGCCGTGGAGGCGCACCCGCTTGGATCCCCTTCCGCGCAGAACGCAGCAACCAAAATAGTTCAACCCATGTGAGGAGAGCAGCATGAAAAACGCAATGCACATCAAGAACCCGGCCCGCAAGATCGCACTAACGATCGCAGTGTCCGCCGCGCTGGCAGGTACGCCGGCGTTCGCCGACGAAACCAGTTGTTCGCCCTATACGCCGTTGATCAAGGGACAGGAAGATCTGGTCTACGTCTGGACCCTCGGCGTCAAGGGGGTCGGCGACGGTTCCGACAAACTGGTCACCGTGGACGTCAATCCAAAATCCAAGACCTACGGCAAAGTCATCCACAAGCTGTCGCTCGGTGGCCGCGGCGAAGTGCACCATGTCGGCCTGTCGGACGACCGCCGCTATCTCTGGGGTGGTGCGCTCGATTCGAACAAGATTTACATTTTCGACATCGGCACCAATCCGGCCAAGCCCAAGCTGACCAAAACCATTACCGACTTCGTACAGAAGACCGGCTATGTCGGGCCGCACTCCTTCATCGCGATGCCTGGCCGCATGCTGATCACGCCGCTGTCGAACAACAAGGACCATGGCGGCGAGACCGGCGTCGTCGTCTATAACAACAAGGGTGACTACGTCGGGCACCACGCAATGCCCAAGGAGCACGGCGGCGACGGCTACGGCTACGATGCCGGGATCAATCCGCAGAAGAACGTGTTCCTCACCTCGTCGTTCACCGGGTGGAACAACTACATGATGGATCTCGGCAAGATGGTCAAGGACGGCGAGGCGATGAAGCGCTTCGGCAACACGTCGGTGATGTGGGACCTGAAGACCATGAAGCCGCTCAAGGTGTTCCAGACGCCGGGCGCACCGCTCGAAGTGCGCTGGTCGTGGAAGGCCGGTGATAACTGGGCCGTCACCACTACGGCGCTTACCTCCAAGATATGGGTCTACAAGCAGGACGCCAAGGGCGAATGGCAGGTGAAGGACGTCGCCACCATCGGCGATCCGGCCAAGATTCCGCTGCCCGTCGATATCAGCATCACTGCCGACGGACGCGGCATGTGGATCAACACCTTCATGGACGGTACGACCCGTTACTGGGACATGTCCGACCCGATGAAGCCGAAGGAAACCTTCACCAAGCAGATCGGTTCCCAGGTCAACATGGTGTCGCAAAGCTTCGACGGCAAGCGCGTGTATTTCACCACGTCGCTGCTGGGCAACTGGGACAAGAAGGGCAAGGACGACGAGCAGTTCCTGAAGATGTACAACTGGGACGGCAAGGACCTCAAGCTGGCCTTCGAAATCGACTTCTACAAGGCGAAGCTCGGCCGCGCCCACCACATGAAGTTCCAGGCACGCGACCTGTCCACCCTCAAGCCGCTCGACATGGCATCGAGCCTGCCGGCCCTGCTTGCGCAAAAGCAGTAGCATTTGCGCATGGGGTTCCCGGCAATGTCGCACCAAACCCGCCTCCTGATCCGGGGCGGGTTTTTCTTTACCGGCTGGCTGATGGCCTGTCTCGCGTCGGCCGCGCCGATCATGGACTTCGTACCGCCGCCGGCCGGCAGCTACAGGCTGGAGCGGATTCAGCCCGCAAGCGAAGGCGCAGTTCTGGATGCCGACGGCAGGCGCCGCCGGCTGTCCGAGTTCACGCAAGGCCGGGTCACGCTGCTGGCCTTCATGTACTCTTCCTGCGCCGACCCCAACGGCTGCCCCTATGCACTTACCGTCATGCACATGGTGAAGAGCGAACTCGAAAAGCTGCCGGAAACCCGTGGCCGGGTCCGCTTCGTCAGCCTTTCCTTCGATCCGGTTCGCGACACGCCACAAACCCTCGCCCTTTACGGACGAGACCACAGCGGCGCCGGGCAGCATCTGGCCTGGGATTTCCTGACGACGCGCTCGCGCCGCGAACTGCTGCCCATCCTCAACGGTTTCGGCCAGGATGTCGGGGTGGACATCGACAAGGCCACCGGCAAACCGGTCGGCACCTACAGCCATGTGCTGAAGGTATTTCTGATCGACCGCCAGCGCACGGTGCGCGAGATTTATACCACCGACTACCTGCTGCCGGCGATGGTGCTGAACGACATCAAGACCCTGCTCATCGAAGAGGGCGTCAGACTGAAATGAAGGCCCTGCCTGGCACCCTGCTGCTGCTCTGGGTACTGGCCCTATCCGCCTGCGAACGCCGCGAGCCGGACAATATCCCGGTCGGCCTGGCGCCACCACAGGGCTTGCCGGTCATTCCGCTGCCGCCCGACAGTCCGCTGACGCAGGCCAGGATCGAACTCGGGCGGACGCTGTTCATGGACCGCCGGCTCTCGCACAACAACACCCTTTCCTGCGCCATGTGTCACGTGCCCGAGCAGGGCTTCACCTCCAATGAACTGGGCACTGCCATCGGCCTCGAAGGCCAGACCATCCGCCGCAATTCGCCCACGGTGTACAACGTGGCCTACGTCGAGCAGTTGTTCCACGACGGTCGCGAATTCAGCCTGGAGAACCAGGCCTGGGGGCCGCTGCTCGCCGGCAACGAAATGGCCAATCCCTCCATCGGCTACGTCATCGAAAAGATCAGGGTGCTGCCCGAGTATGCCGGCCGCTTCGAGAAAGCCTTCGGCGGACGCGGACCCGACGTGCTGACCGTGGGCCAGGCGCTGGCCGCGTACCAGCGCACCCTGGTTTCCGGCAATTCCCGCTTCGACCGCTGGCACTACGGCAAGGAGCAGAATGCGCTGAACGCGGAGGAACAGGCCGGCTTCCGGCTGTTCAGCGGCAAGGCCGGCTGCAGTGCCTGCCATGTGGTGGGAGAAAAACATGCCTTGCTCAGCGACAACCGCTTTCACAACACCGGCATCGGTTACGCCAACAGCATGGGGCTGCCGAAGAAGCACCGCGTGCAGCTCGCGCCGGGCGTCTTCGTCGAGGTGGAGGACAAGGCGCTGGATTCGTTCGAGCAGCCGCAGCCCGACGTCGGCCGCTATGAAGTCACGCTCGACCCAGCGGATTCCTGGGCCTACCGCACACCGAGCCTGCGCAACGTCGCGCTGACCTCGCCCTACATGCACGACGGATCACTCCCCACGCTGGAAGAGGTGATCGAGTTCTACGACCGCGGCGGCATCGACAACCCGCAGAAAAACCCGCTGCTCAAACCGCTCGCTCTCTCGGCGACCGAAAAGCGGGCACTCGCCGCCTTCCTCAAGAGCCTGACCGGCGACAACGTGCAGAAGCTGGTGACGGAGGCCCGTGCCGCACAACCGGCCGACACGCCGCCGGAGAAGGATCCGGCCAGCACTTACCGCCGCAGTTACTGAAGCTCCCATGGAAAAGCCCGATGCACCTTCCTGCCGGCGCAACCGGGAGCCGATCCTCGCGGTGCTGCGTGATCATTTCGCTGACCGCCGGCATGTGCTGGAGATCGGCAGCGGCACCGGTCAGCACGCAATCTATTTCGCAGCCGCTTTGCCGCATCTGACCTGGCAGGCGACGGACCGCAGAGAGAACCTTGCAGGGATTCACGCCTGGCTGGACGAGGCGGCCTTGCCCAATACACCGGCCCCGCTCGCGCTCGACGTCATGGGCGTGTGGCCGACGCATCGCTTCGACGCGGTTTTCAGCGCCAATACCCTGCACATCATGAGTTGGGCGGAAGTCGAGCAGGTGTTCGCCTGCCTGCCCGGGGTGATGACCGCCGACGCCCGGCTCGCCGTCTACGGCCCCTTCAATTGCGGGGGCCGCTTCACCAGCGCGAGCAACGCCGCCTTTGACGCATCGCTCAAGGAACGGGACTCGCAGCAGGGCATACGCGATTTTGAAGCCGTCGATGCACTGGCCGGCAAGGCTGGCCTGAGATTGATCGAAGACCGCGCAATGCCGTCGAACAATCGATGCGTGGTCTGGAGCCGATAGCGGCTGCCCGAAATCGACGCTCGCCCCGTCAGGCCGAGTCCGCTTGACGGAGCGCAATCACCGCATCGCGCACCAGAGGTTTTAGCTTCGCCTCGCCCGCCCCGCCCAGCGTGGACAGAAGTTGCGTTCTCATGCGCGGATCCCAGGTTCGCCGCAGGTGGCTGGCGACGTCCTTGACCGCCTGCTCGCGATCCGGCATGGCCTCGAAAAAGGTGCCGATCTGATTGGCCATCCTGATCAGGGTGTCGGGGTTCATGGGCCGAGTTCTGCCATCGCATTGCTTCGGGTATAGATCACGCAGGCTTCCTGGCGCAGGAATCCGATCAGGCAGACATTGAGGCTTTCCGCCAAACGCACCGCACGGGCAGTCGGCGCAGAAACCGCGGCGAGCGTGCCGACACCCAGCGCCGCGACCTTCTGCACCATCTCGAAGCTGGCGCGACTGGTGATGACCAGGGCGCCGTCTTCGAGCGAGACACCACCGCGCGCCAGCGCGCCGAGGGTCTTGTCCAGCGCGTTGTGGCGGCCGACGTCCTCGCGCACATAACTGACCATGCCTTCGCGATCGACACGGCAGGCGGCATGGGTGGCGCCGGTCGCCTGCTGCATGACTTGCAGCGCCGGCAGCCGGCGCATGCCGGCGTAGAGGGCGGGCAGTGGAAACGGCGCCGATGGCGGCAGCGGCGCAAGGTCGCGCATCACCTGGCCCAGGCTCTCCGCGCCGCACAGGCCGCAACCGGTACGCCCCGCCAGGCTGCGGCGATGTTCCTTGAGACGAGCGAAGTCCTCACTGGCGATCTCGATCCGCAGGGTGATGCCGGCGTCGGACTCGCCGCAAACAATGTCGAAGATATCCTGCCGGCGCGCCACGATGCCTTCCGACAGGCTGAAGCCGACGGCAAGATCCTCGAGGTCGGCAGGGCTCGCCAGCATCACCGCATGGCTGATGCCGTTGTATTCGAAGGCGACCGGCGTCTCTTCCGCCAGATCGTCCGGCCGGCTCGCGCCATCGCGCCATACCGACTGCCTGACGACGGGCTTCATGCGCCGGAAAGCCGCGATACCTGCACTGCGGTGACCTTGTACTCGGGGCAGTTGGTGGCCCAGTCCGAGTTGTCGGTGGTGATCACGTTGGCGCCGGACTCGGGGAAGTGGAAAGTGGTGTAGACCACACCGGGCTGCACCCGCTCGGTGATCGTTGCCGGCAGCGTCGTGCTGCCGGCGCGCGACTCGATGCCGACGCGGTCACCGTCGCGGATGCCGCGCTCCTCGGCATCATGCGGATGGATCTCGAGCAGGTCGGCGCCGTAAAAGTCGGTGTTGGCGGTACGGCGAGTCTGCGCGCCAACGTTGTACTGCGAGAGCACGCGGCCGGTGGTCAGCAGCAGCGGAAAGCGGCGCGTGACCTTTTCGTCGGTCGGCACGTACTGGGTAATCAGGAAACGTCCCTTGCCGCGCACGAATTCATCGACGTGCATGGTCGGCGTGCCCTCGGGTGCCGCCTCGTTGCAGGGCCATTGCAGGCTGCCCGCGCGTTCCAGCTTGTCGTAGCTGACACCGGCAAAGGTCGGCGTCAGGCGCGCTATCTCGTCCATGATCCGGCTCGGGTGTTCGTAGTGCATCGCGTAGCCCAGGGCATTGGCCAGCGCCATGGTCACTTCCCAGTCGGCCATCCCGGCCAGCGGCGGCATCACGCCGCGGACGCGGGAAATTCGCCGCTCGGCGTTGGTGAAGGTGCCGTCCTTTTCGAGGAAGGAGGCGCCGGGCAGGAAGACGTGGGCGTACTTCGCCGTCTCGTTGAGGAACAGGTCCTGCACTACCACGCA
The DNA here is from genome assembly GCA_006218025.1 of Rhodocyclaceae bacterium. Classification (GTDB taxonomy): domain Bacteria; phylum Pseudomonadota; class Gammaproteobacteria; order Burkholderiales; family Rhodocyclaceae; genus Sulfuritalea. Next base: position 30,370 of record VBWA01000019.1, read on the forward strand.
CTCCATGGCGGACAACGCGGCGACCACGTGATGCGTGTTGGGATCGGACTGCGCCGGGTCCTCGCCCTGGCAGTAGAGGCCGAGGAAGGAACCGTCCAGCGCCGCATCGAGCATGTTGGGAATACGCAGGCCCGGCTCGGGCTGGATTTCCACGCCCCAGTCGCGCTCGAACATTTCACGGGTAAGCGTGTCGGACACATGGCGGTAGCCGGGCAGTTCGTGCGGGAAGCTGCCCATGTCGCAGGAGCCCTGCACGTTGTTCTGCCCGCGCAGCGGATTGACGCCGACGCCCTCGCGGCCGACATTGCCGGTGGCCATGGCGAGGTTGGCGATGGCGATCACGGCGGTCGAACCCTGGGAATGTTCGGTGACGCCGAGGCCGTAGTAGATCGCGGCGTTTCCGGCGCCGGCATAGAGCCGGGCGGCGGCGCGGACATCGGCGGCCGGCACGCCGCTGGCGGCCTCCAGTGCCTCGGGCGAATTGGCCGGGCGCGCGACAAATTCGCGCCACTCGGCGAAGGCCCTGGCTTCGCAGCGTTCGGCGACGAAGGCCGAGTCGACCCGCCCTTCGGTGACGATCACATGCGCCATCGCCGACAGCACGGCGACATTGGTGCCCGGCTTGAGCTTCAAGTGATGCGCGGCCTTGATATGCGGCGAACTGACCAGATCGATCTCCCGCGGATCGATCACGACCAGTTGCGCACCCTCGCGCACGCGGCGCTTGAGGCGCGAGGCGAACACCGGGTGGCCGTCGCTGGGGTTGGCCCCGATCACGACGATGACGTCGGCCTGCTCGACCGACTTGAAGGTCTGTGTGCCCGCCGATTCGCCGAGCGTCTGCTTGAGGCCGTAGCCGGTCGGCGAATGGCAGACGCGGGCGCAGGTGTCCACGTTGTTGTTGCCGAAGGCCGTGCGCACCAGCTTCTGCACCAGGTAATCCTCTTCGTTGGTGCAGCGGCTGGAGACGATGGCGCCGACGGCATTGCGGCCGTGCCGAGCCTGGATGCGGCGGAACTCCGAGGCGGCGTAGGCCAGCGCATCATCCCAGGGTACTTCGCGCCACGGATCGCCGATTTTCGCCCGGATCATCGGCTTGGTGATGCGATCGGGATGGGTCGCGTAACCCCAGGCGAAGCGGCCCTTGACGCAGGCGTGGCCCTCGTTGGCGCGCCCGTCCTTCCACGGCACCATGCGCACCACTTCCGTTCCTTGCATCTCTGCGCGGAAGCCGCAGCCGACGCCGCAATAGGCGCAGGTGGTGGTCACGCTGTGCTCGGCCTGTCCCTTGTCGATGATGGTCTTTTCCATCAGCGTCGCCGTCGGGCAGGCATTGACGCAGGCGCCGCAGGAGACACACTCGGAGTCCATGAAGCTCTCGTCCTGCCCCGCCGTCACGCGCGAGTCGAAACCGCGACCGCTGATGGTCAAGGCGAAGGTCCCCTGCTGTTCCTCGCAGGCGCGCACGCAGCGGTTGCAGACGATGCACTTGCCTGGATCGAAGCTGAAGTAGGGATTCGATTCGTCCCTGACGACATCGGTGAAATGGTTCTCGCCGAGGCTCGCCTCGCCCGCGCCATAGCGCACCTCGCGCAGGCCGACCACGCCGGCCATGGTCTGCAGCTCGCAGTTGCCGTTGGCGGAACAGGTCAGGCAGTCCAGCGGATGGTCGGAGATATAGAGTTCCATGACGTTGCGGCGCAATTCGGCCAATTTCGGCGACTGGGTGCGCACCTTCATGCCGGCTTCGGCGGGCGTCGTGCAGGAGGCGGGATAGCCCTTGCGACCTTCGATCTCGACCAGGCACAGGCGGCAGGAGCCGAAGGCCTTGAGGGAATCGGTGGCACAAAGCTTGGGCACCATCACGCCGGCCTCGGCAGCGGCGCGCAGCAGCGAGGTGCCCGCCGGCACGCTCACGGCGAGGCCGTCGATCTCCAGCTTCACCGTTACCTGCCGGCAAAGCGGAGTCCCAGGTACGCAGAGCGAGCCAGCGCCAACGCTCTGCGTCCCTTTGGGAACTCCTGGCGTGCCGTAATCGATCTCGCCGCGCGCGTTCATACGAAATCCTCGGGAAAGTGGTTCAGCGCGGAGAGCACCGGGATCGGCGTCATGCTGCCCATGGCGCACAGCGAGCCGTTTGTCATGGTGTCGCAGAGGCTGCGCAGCAGCCCGATCTGTCCGGTCTGTCCGGCGCGGATGCGGTCGATGACTTCGACCCCGCGCGTCGAGCCGATGCGGCAGGGCGTGCATTTGCCGCAGGATTCGATGGCGCAGAATTTCATCGCGTAGCGCGCCTGCCTGGCCATGTCCACGCTGTCGTCGAAGGCGACGATGCCGCCGTGGCCGAGCCCGGCGCCGATCGCCGCGAAGGCCTCGTAGTCGAGCACGGTGTCGAACTGCGATGCGGGCAGCCAGGCGCCCAGCGGACCGCCCACTTGCACAGCGCGCAACGGCCGCCCCGAACGCGAGCCGCCGCCGAAACCGTAGAGCAGCTCACGCAACCTAAGGCCGAAGGGCACCTCGACCAGGCCGCCGTACCTGATGTTGCCTGCGAGCTGGAAAGGCAGCGTGCCGCGCGAGCGGCCGCTGCCCAGGTCGCGGTAGGCAGCGGCGCCCTGCGCCAGTATGTCCGGCACGCTGCCAAAGGTGATGACGTTGTTGATTACCGTCGGCTGGCCGAACAGACCCGAGATCGCCGGCAGCGGCGGCTTGGCGCGGACGATGCCGCGTCGGCCCTCGAGACTTTCGAGCAGCGCGGTTTCCTCTCCGCAGACGTAGGAACCGGCGCCCTTGCGCACTTCGATCCTGAAATCGCCGAGCCAGTCCCGCGCGCCATCAAGCGCTGCATTCAATGCGGCAATGGCGTGCGGATATTCGGAGCGAACGTAGATGTAGCCTCGCGTGGCGCCGACTGCGAGACCGGCAATGGCCATGCCTTCGAGCAACTGGAAGGGGTCGCCCTCCATCAGCAGACGGTCGGAGAAGGTACCGGAATCGCCCTCGTCGGCATTGCAGACGATGTGCTTCTGTGTCGCCGGGGTGTCGAGCACGGTCTGCCACTTGATGCCGGTCGGAAAAGCTGCGCCGCCACGCCCGCGCAAGCCCGAGTCGGCCACCTGGCGCACGATCCCGGCTGGCGCCATGCCACGGGCGCGCTGCAAGCCCTCGCCGCCGCCATGGGCCAGGTAGTCGTCGAGAGAGCGCGGATCGACCACGCCGATACGCCGGCAGGCAAGGCGTTGCTGGCGCTTGAGCCAGGGCAGTTCCTCGGTGACGCCCAGACGCAGCGGGTGGGCGCCGCCGCCCATGCAGCCGGCAGCGAAAAGGCCGTGCACGTCGGGAGCGGCCACGGGGCCATAGGCGATCCGACCCCGCGGGGTGGACACTTCGACCAGGGGTTCGAGCCAGAACATGCCGCGCGAACCGTTGCGCACGAGTTGGAGGTCGATGCCGCGCCGTGATGCTTCAGTGGCGATCGCTGCGGCAACCGCATCCGCACCGAGGGCCAGCGCAGCGGCATCGCCCGGAACATAAACCTTGATGTTCATCGGTCGGCCCCGAGCGCATCGATCAGCGCGTCGAATTTTTCCGGCGTGACGTGGGCGTGCAGCGTCCTCTCGTCGATCTGCAGCGCCGGGCCCATGGCGCACAGGCCAAGGCAATACACGGGTTCCAGCGTCAGGTCGCTGCCCTCCAGTCGCACCCTGGCGTGCTCCGCCAGAGCTTCGCCGCCGACCGCCTGGCAGGCCTCGGCACAGCAGACGCGGACCACGTGGCGGCCCGGCGGCGCCTGGCGGAAGTGGTGGTAGTAGGTGATGACGCCATGTACTTCGGCGCGCGAGAGATTGAGTTCCCTCGCGATCAGGGGTACGGACTCGGGCGGGATGTAGCCGAATTCCTCCTGGATCTCGTGCAGAATCGGCAGCAGGGCGCCGGGCACGGTTTGTTTCGCAGCAACGATGCGCAAGACGGCGCCAAGGGTTTCCATGCCGCTTTGTAACCCCGTTGCCGCAAAAGGGGAAGCGGGAAAATCCGAAGGCCTATGCGGTTTTCTCGAACGACTCCGCCAATGCCTTTGCCTCCGCGATCAGTGCGGCCACCATCGGCGCTTGCGGCTCGCGCGCAAGGGTGACGAGGCCCGTGGCCCAGTCGACAGAGGGTTCGACGAGTTCGATGGCGATCACGTGCGGCGGGGTGCCGATCTGCTCGAGCACGCTGCGCGGCACGATGGAAGACCAATGGCCGGAGCCCACGTGGGCGAGGATGCTGATGATCGAATTGGTTTCCAGCATCGGCGCGACGCCAGCGCCGTCCCCGGGGATACCGCTTCGCATGACGCTTGCGAAGACGGCATCGATGGTCTTGCGGTTCTGCATGTCGGGCGTCAGCAGGCAAAGGGGGACACTGGCCGCCTCGGCCCAGCTCACGGTCTCGCGACCGGCAAAGCGGCCGTCGGCGCCGGTCAGCAGCACATGCCGCTCACGCCAGATCGGGACAATGCTCAAGCCGGCGGCCTGCGCCGACTCGACATAGACGATTCCCGCATCGAGTTCGAAGCGACGCAGGCGGGCCAGGATCTCGTCGGTGGCCAGCGAGAGTACCTCTGCCGTGACCAGCGAATGACGCCGGGAAAACGACGCGGTAAGCGAGGCGACAACGGTGAGGGCCGTCGGAATCACGCCCAGCCGCAAGCGCCCGGTGAGGCCGTCGCGCAACGCGGCGAGTTCCTGCTTGAGCCCTTCCGCGCTGGCCGCCATGCGCTGGGCGTATTCGACGACGCTGCGCCCTTCCGGCGTCAGGCCGGTGAACTGCTTGCCGCGTTCGACTACGGCGACGCCGAGTTCGGTTTCCAGATCGCGGATCGCCGCCGAAAGCGTCGAGGGTGAAACATGGCAGGCCGCCGCCGCGCGACCGAAGTGCTTCTCGCGCGCCAGCGCAATCAGGTAAATGTATTTGCGGGAGATCATCCGGCGAGACTATACGATGTCCAAGGGACTAATGTTCCCGGCGTATGCAGCGTGTTCCGGTGCCCGTTGCCGCCGTTCCTGGCCTTCGGTCTCCTCTCGCCCCATTGTTGAAAACCAGGCGGTCGGTTACCGGCCGGCCGAGGCCCGCCGGAATCAGCTCACGCCCAGTGTCGCGAGCTGCGCACAGATCAGCCGGGCGACCTTCGCATAGCCCGACGAATTCGGATGGACTTCATTGGCCCAGTCGTTGCTATCCCCTTGGGTTTCTGGCAGCGCCGGCGTAGTGGAACCGCGCGTATCGACGACGTAGATGCCGGCCGCGGGATCATGCAAAACCGTTATTGCCTTCAAGACCCGGTTGGCGACGCGCTTGATGATTTCATGGCGCAAATCCTCGGGCGCCTCGACATCGCGAAGTGGGTCATAAAGCCATGTGCCGACCGCCGGCATTCCCATCACCTCTGCCTTGGCCGGCCGTGGCATCGGCCAGTCGTAGGTATGGAAGACATAGGGCGTGGTCTTGTTCATGGACAACGCATGACTGCGCCATGAAATCATTTCCGCGTAGTTCTTGCTTAGGTAAGCGACCAGGTCATCGACTGCCCCCCACTTCACATAGGAATCCGGATCGGCCGGGTTGCCGGCGCCGGCCTTCTGAAGAATGTGGCCGAAGCGTATTGCGTCGAACAGGTCGTTGCCGCCGCCGCTGAGCAGCATGGCCTTGAACCTGCGGTTGCGCATCTCCAGACGAAATCCGGCGCCGGCCGTCATGCGCGCCATGTCGCCCACGGTATCTCCCGAGTAGGCGTAGGAAACGGTGGCGGTACTCTTCGCGAAGTCCATCGAGGTCAAAACATTCGGCGAGGGATTCAGGTTCAGGTAGCCCCAGGCGAACCATGAATCTCCCTCCGCCAGCAGCAGATTGGAGTAGCTGTTCTGATTGAACTGGTCCATCTGCTGCGGCTGCAGTTCCGGATAGATCACCTCGTTCTTCACCGCAGCACTCCTTGTCGTGAGCTGCAGGTCTACGCCTGTGCCCAACGATAGTCAAGGCGCTCCGCCGATTGCGAATCCCCTGAGCGCGATGAGGCTGTTTGTAGGATAATTCGCCCTGGTCGTCGGGAGAGAGTGACGCTTTTCCCACCGTCACCGCCGAAGGCGCAACCCCCAGGAACCGCTCAGGCAAAAGGGACCGACGACGCAGCACCAATCTGGAGAGCGGCAGCTCATGGCAGCATAGTGAAGCCTGCCCGCCGACGGAGTAAATCTCTCAGGCGCCAAGGACAGATGGGGATGTGACGGAATCCCGTCGCGACTCTTGCCGCCACCTGTTCGAGGACCACCATGCCGCTACGCACCCCGCTTTACGACTCCCACCTCGCTGCCAATGCGAAGATGGTCGATTTCTCCGGCTGGGAGATGCCCATTCATTACGGCTCGCAGATCGAGGAACACCATGCCGTGCGGCGCGATGCTGGCATGTTCGATGTTTCCCACATGTGCGCGCTGGATCTCGCCGGCCCCGATGCCCGCGGCTTCCTGCGCCATCTGCTGGCCAACGACGTGGCGAAACTGAGCACCCCGGGCAAGGCGCTGTATTCCTGCATGCTGGACCAGGACGCCGGCGTGATCGACGACCTGATCGTGTATTTCTTCACCGCCGAACGCTACCGCATCGTGGTGAACGCCGGCACCGCCGCCAAGGACATCGCCTGGATGCGCGGCCAGCTGAAGGGATTCAAGGCCGAACTCATCGTGCGCCGCAGAGACAACGACGATGCGGTCGCCATCATCGCCGCGCAGGGACCGAATGCGCAGGAGCGCCGCCTCACCGGCACCGATGCGGTGGCGATGATCGCCGTGCAGGGCCCCCGGGCGCGCGAGCGCTTCTGGGCGGCCTTCCCCGACAGCCGCGCGGCGACGGAGCCGCTCGGCATATTCCAGGCCGCCGAATGGAGGGATTGGATGATCGCCCGCACCGGCTACACCGGCGAGGACGGCTTCGAAATCACCATCCCGGCCGACGCCGCCGCACAGGTCTGGCACAAGCTGCTGGCTGCCGGCGTCAAGCCCTGCGGCCTCGGCGCACGCGACACGCTGCGGCTCGAAGCGGGCATGAATCTCTATGGCCAGGACATGGACGAGGACATCACGCCCTACGAGGCCGGCCTCAAGTGGACGGTCGACCTGAAGGACGCTGCGCGCGACTTCATCGGAAAGTCGGCGCTGGAGGGTGCAAATGCGCGGCGAGTTGACGTTCAATTCGCCGGCCTGCTGCTGCTGGATCGCGGCGTGCTGCGCGCCCACCAGAAAGTCATCACGCCGCAGGGCGAGGGCGAAATCACCAGCGGCACATTTTCCCCGAGCCTGAACCAGTCCATCGCACTGGCCCGCCTGCCCGCGGGCGTGGCCGTCGGCAGCGAAGTCGAAGTCGAGATCCGCGACAAGCGCCTCAAGGCGCGCGTCGTCAAACCCGTTTTTGTCCGTAATGGCAAGCCATGCTTCAGTGAAGGCTAATGCCGACAACGTCGGCGTTGCGCCGAAACTAAAACCCCTGATCTGAGGAGCCTGTAGATGAACACCCCCGCCAACCTGAAATACGCTGCCTCACACGAATGGGCCAGAACGGAAGCCGACGGCACCGTCACCATCGGCATCACCGACCACGCCCAGGAAGCCCTGGGCGACATCGTCTTCCTCGAACTGCCGGCCGTCGGCCGAGTGGTCAAGGCCGGCGAGGAATGCGCGGTGGTCGAATCGGTGAAGGCCGCCTCCGACATCTACTCGCCCATGTCGGGCGAAGTGGTCGACATCAACCAGGCCGCCATCGACGCGCCGGAATCGGTCAATGCCGATGCCTATGCCACCTGGCTGTTCCGCATCAAGCCCGCCAATCCGGCGGAACTCGCCACCGAATTGGGCGGCCTGCTCGACGCCGCGGCCTACGCCGCCACGCTTTGAGCCATCGTCATGCACGCTGAGAACCTGACGAAACCCCTTTCCCAACTCGAACACCGCGACGAATTCATCGGCCGCCACATCGGCCCCGATGAGCATGTCATCGCCGGCATGCTGGCCGCGATCGGCACCGCTACTCTGAGTACGCTGATCAGCGAGACGGTGCCGACAACCATCCGCCTGCAACGCCCGCTCGACCTGCCGGCGCCGATGCCGGAGCACGCAGCGCTGGCCGCACTGAAAGCCATCGCGGCGAAGAACGTGGTCAAGAAGTCCCTGATCGGCCAGGGCTACTACGGCACGCACACGCCGCCGGTGATCCTGCGCAACCTGTTCGAGAACCCCGGCTGGTACACCGCCTACACGCCCTACCAGGCCGAGATCGCGCAGGGCCGCCTCGAAGCGCTGCTCAATTATCAGCAGATGGTGATCGACCTCACCGGCATGGAAATCGCCAACGCCTCGCTGCTCGACGAAGCCACCGCCGCCGCCGAGGCGATGACCATGGCGCGGCGCATCTCGAAGGCCAAGAGCAATGTGTTCTACGTCGATGAAGCCGCCTTCCCGCAGACCATCGACGTGATCAGGACGCGCGCTGCGTATTTCGGTTTCGAGCTGGTTTTCGGTCCGCCCGAAGCGGCGGCGCAATACGAACCGTTCGGCGCCCTGCTGCAGTACCCCAACGCGCGCGGCGAGATTTCCGATCTGACCACCACGATCGCCATGATCAAGGGCAAGGGCGGCGTGGTTGCCGTGGCCTCCGACCTGATGGCGCTGGTGCTGCTGAAATCGCCCGGCGACATGGGCGCCGACATCGCGCTCGGCTCCTCGCAGCGCTTCGGCGTGCCGATGGGCTTCGGCGGCCCGCACGCGGCCTTTTTCGCCACGCGCGAGTCGCATGTGCGCTCGATGCCGGGCCGCATCATCGGCGTCTCGAAGGATGCGCGCGGCAAGACCGCCTACCGCATGGCATTGCAGACCCGCGAGCAGCACATCCGCCGCGAGAAGGCCAATTCCAACATCTGCACCTCGCAGGTGCTGCTGGCCAACATCGCCGGCATGTATGCGGTATGGCACGGTCCCGAGGGCCTGCGCACCATCGCCGGCCGCATCCATCGCCTGACCGCGCTGCTGGCCGGCGGCCTCGGCGTCACCGGCAAGGACTTCTTCGACAGCTTCGAAGTAAGAGTCGGCGCTGGCGATACGGCGAAATGCATCAAGGCGGCCTGCGATGCCGGCTACAACCTGCGCCGCGTCGATGACCAGACGCTGGGCATCAGCCTCGACGAAACCACCACGCGCGAGGACGTCGCCGCACTGCTGAAAATCTTCGGCAAGACCGTCCCCGTGGAGGCGCTCGACACGGCGCGGCCCTGCGCGATTCCCGTCACGCTGCAGCGACGCGAGCCGATCCTCGCGCATCCCGTGTTCAACACGCATCACACCGAGCACGGCATGCTGCGCTACCTCAAGCGCCTGCAGAACCGCGACCTCGCATTGGATCACGCGATGATTCCGCTCGGTTCCTGCACCATGAAGCTCAACGCCGCCGCCGAGATGATTCCCGTCTCGTGGCCCGAGTTCGCCCAGATGCACCCCTTCGTGCCGCTGGACCAGGCGCGGGGCTACCTGGAACTGATCACGGGCCTGGAAAACCAGCTCAAGGCGATCACCGGCTTCGATGCCGTATGCATGCAGCCGAACTCCGGCGCGCAGGGCGAATACGCCGGGCTGGTGTCGATCCGCCGCTACCAGAACGCCAATGGCCAGAGCCATCGCAACATCTGCCTGATTCCGAAGTCGGCCCACGGCACCAACCCGGCGACGGCGCAGATGTGCGGCCTCGACGTGGTGGCGGTGGCCTGCGACGACAGCGGCAACGTCGATGTCGCCGACCTCAGGGCCAAGGCCGCGCAGCACGCGGCGAACCTGTCCTGCCTGATGATCACCTACCCGTCGACGCACGGCGTCTTCGAGGAAAGCATCCGCGACATCTGCACCATCATCCACGCCAACGGCGGGCAGGTGTACATGGACGGCGCCAACCTCAACGCTCAGGTCGGCCTCTGCCGCCCGGCCGACATCGGCGCCGATGTCTCGCACATCAACCTGCACAAGACCTTCGCCATTCCGCACGGCGGTGGCGGACCGGGCATGGGGCCGATCGGCCTCAAGGCCCATCTCGCGCCCTTCATGGCCAATCACGCGGTGCAAAACATCGCAGGCCCCCACGATGGACAGGGCGCAGTTTCCGCAGCGCCCTGGGGTTCGGCCTCCATCCTGCCGATCTCCTGGATGTACATGACCATGATGGGCGGCACCGGCCTCACGCGCGCCACGGAAATCGCGATCCTCAACGCCAACTACGTCGCAGCGAAACTCAAGGACCACTACCCGGTGCTCTACACGGGCAGCCAGGGTCGCGTCGCCCATGAATGCATCCTCGATGTGCGCGCCATCAAGGCCGCCACCGGCGTCGCCGAAATCGACATCGCCAAGCGCCTGATGGACTACGGCTTCCACGCCCCGACGGTGAGCTTCCCGGTGGCCGGCACGCTGATGGTGGAACCCACCGAGTCAGAGGACAAGGCCGAACTCGACCGCTTCTGCGCCGCGATGATCGCGATCCGCGACGAAATCCGCCGCATCGAGAACGGCGAATGGACGCTGGACACGAGCCCCTTGAAGCACGCGCCTCACACCGCCGCCGACCTGGTCGGCGACTGGACGCGGCCCTACTCGCGCGAGCTGGCGCTGTTCCCGCTGCCCTGGGTGGCGGAAAACAAGTTCTGGCCCTTCGTCAATCGCATCGACGACGTGTACGGCGACCGCCACCTGTTCTGCGGCTGCGTACCAATGGAGGAGATGTGACACCCTTCCCCCCGCCCCCTTCCCCGGAAGGGGGTGACGCTTGCTCGCGGGCGCTGCCCGCTCGATTTTCAATGGCTGTTCCTCCTTGGGGCGGCCCTGCGGAGTAACTCCAATGAGCCAATCATCCGTTCACCTGATTCTCACCGTCATCGGCGACGACCGCCCCGGCCTGGTCGGCGAGCTCTCGGCCGTGATCAGCTCCCATCAGGGCAGCTGGCTCGAATCCTCGATGGCGCAGCTGGCCGGCAAGTTCGCCGGCATCGTCGAAGTCGCCGTCGATGAAAAGCACGCGGGCGCGCTGAAGCTGGAGCTGGGCCAGCTCGCCGGGCTCAAGGTCACCATCGAATCGGCCGCCGCCCAGAAGTTATGCGGAGCGGTATCCCCTGGCGGGACGGCGCCGAAGGGACGGCGGCTGAAGCTGGCGCTGGTCGGCCACGACCGCATCGGCATCGTGCGCGAAGTCTCGCAGGTGCTGGCGCACCACGCGGTCAATGTCGAAAGCCTGGAGACCCACACCTCGAGCGCGCCGATGTCGGCCGCCGTGCTGTTCCATGCCGTGGCCGAACTCACCGCCGCGCCGGACCTCGACGTTTCCGCGCTGACGGCAGAGCTGGAACGCATCTCCAACGATCTGATGGTCGACATCACCCTCGATGAAACCATCCGCGCCTGACACTGCCAGGTAGTCGATTTCACGTCCGAGGACGCATGATGAAACGTTTTTCCGCAATGGTTTTGCTGATTTTTCTGACGTTTTCGGCGTGGGCACAAACCTATTCCTTCGGTGTGCTTCCGCAAAGAAGCGCCGTGCTCACCGCGCAATACTGGAACCCGATCCTGGACTATGTCGGCAGGAAGAGCGGCGTGACACTGGCCCTCGCAACGAAAAGAACTTCGCTGGAATATTCCGAGGCGGAAGCACGGGGTGAGTTCGATTTTGTCTACAACAACCACATCTTCGCCCCGAGCCATGCCGACGCGTCCTACCGGGTCATTGCCCGGATGGCCGGAAAGCCCATCCACAGTCAGATTGTGGTGCCGCAGGCGTCGGCCGTTCGCTCGTTGCGCGAACTGGAAGGGCGGGAAATCGGCTTCCCCAACAAGAATGGATTCACCGGCTACGCCGCCCCGATGTCCGCGCTGATCCGGGCCGGAGTTCCGGTTACGCCGGTATTTGGCGGCAACCAGGAAGGCGTCATGGCGCAGCTCCGCGCCGGCCGGATTCCCGCCGCGGGCGTCAATTCCAGAGTAATGCAGGAATACGCCGCCCGCGAGGACTTCAAGTACCGCGCGCTGTGGACCTCCGAGCCGTATCTGGACCTCCCCGTCGGCGCCCATCCGCGCGTACCCATGCCTGTGGTGAAGGCGGTGCGACAGGCCCTGACCGAGATGGCGAGCAATGCCGAGGGCTCGAAAATTCTCGCTGCGAGCGCCGCCGTCATCAAGCAGGACCCCCCCTGGGGCTTCGTTGCGGCGGAGGATGCCGAGTATCAGAACCAACGCGAGGTTTATCGCACCATCTGGAAAACGGAAGCACGCTGAGCATGAATCCAGCCGGCCTTGCGGGAGAAAAAGCGGTGACCTGGCTTGCGCGTCTGTGGGCACGTCTGTCACTGATTGCCCGGGTGATGTTCAGCGCGAGCCTGGCTCTGGCCGTGGCGGGTGCGCTGCTGCTCCTGGTTTCCACCGGCAAGGAAGCCAGTTTTTCCCGCGCCCAGATCGAGGAGCAACTCGCCGGCGAAATGGACTCCGCGCTGCCCGCAATTGCCGAATGGGCCGTGATCGGCGACTACGCCAACATTGAACAAGTTCTCCGCTTGCGGGTGAAGCGCGCCGACATCCGGTACATCGCCTGGACCAACGCCAGTGGCAACACGCTGGAAGCCCTCGACAAGGACGTCGCCCTGCACGCACCCGGCTGGTTCGTGCAGTGGACCGGCGTGTCGTCGCCACGCGAGAGCCGCGCCCTGTCCATCGGCGGACGGAACTATGGCCAACTCGCGATCGAGATGACCGCGACGCCCGCCCTGAACCGGCTGTGGGAGGCATTCCTCGGCCATTTGTTCATTCTGGCGATCGCACTGGGACTGGATTTTGCCGGAATCCTGCTCATCCTGAAGAGCGGCTTGCGTCCACTCGCCGCGCTGAGGCAGGGCGCGCGTGCCCTTGAAAACGGCGAAATGTCGGCCCGCATCACGTCCCGGGGCAGCCCGGAACTCGCCGACGTCATCGCCGCCTTCAACCGCATGGCAGCGGCGCTGGAATCGACGCAGGAGGCCTTGCGCCACGAGTCCGAACGGCTTTCCGTGACGCTTTCCTCGATCGGCGATGGCGTGCTCGCGGCCGATACGGAAGGCAGAGTGACATTCATGAACCCGCTGGCGGAAGCGCTCACGGGCTGGAAAGAGGAAGAGGCGCTGGGGCATTCCGTGCTGGAAGTATTCCGTATCGTCAGCGAGACCAGCCGCGACGAGGTGGACTGCCCGGTGGGGCGCTGCTTGCGCGAAGGGGTGGTAGTGGGGCTGGCCAACCATACCCTGCTGATCGCCCGCGACGGCACGGAGCGCCCCATCGCCGATTCGGCGGCACCGATCCGTCACCGCGACGGCCGGATCGCCGGTGCGGTGCTGGTGTTTCGCGACCAGACGGAGGAGCGGCGCACGCTCGACCGCCTCGCCCTCGCCGCCAGCGTGTCCGAACATTCGCTCAACGGCGTCATCATCACCGACGCGCAGCAGCGCATCATCGAGGTCAACCCGGCCTTTACCCGGATCACCGGTTACAGCCGCGCCGAGACGCTGGGTCAGACACCGCGCATGCTTTCTTCCGGACGCCATGACACCGACTTCTATGCCGCCATGTGGTCGGAAATCCAGGCCACCGGGCAGTGGCGCGGAGAAATCTGGAACCGTCACAAGGACGACAAGATATTTCCCGAAGAGCTTTCCATCGTCGCGGTGAAGGACGAGGAAGGAACGGCGATCCGCTACATCGGCATCTTCAGCGACATATCGCAGATCAAGACGCAGGAAGCGCAGTTGCGGCAGATGGCCCACTACGACCCGCTCACGGGACTACCCAACCGGATGTTGCTGGCCGACCGCATGAAGGTCGCGCTGGCCACGGCGGCACGGTCCGGGGAAAAGCTGGCCGTGTGCTACCTCGACATCGACGGATTCAAGCCGGTCAACGACACCTGGGGCCATGCCACGGGCGACCGTCTGCTGCAAGAAGTCGCCGGACGGATGCGCGACACGGTGCGTGGCGGCGACACTGTGGCCCGTCTGGGCGGCGACGAATTCGTCCTCCTGCTGGCGAACACGACCGATCTGGAGCAGTGCGAAGCTTCGCTGGCGCGCATACTGCAGAGCGTGACGCAGCCGATTTTGATCGACGGCGCCTCGCTCACGATCACGGCCAGTGTCGGTATCACGCTTTTCCCCGACGACAAGGCGGACGCCGACACGCTGCTGCGCCATGCCGATCAGGCGATGTATGCGGCCAAGGAGGCGGGGCGCAATCGCTTCCACCTGTTCGATCCGCGCCATGATCACGCCACGCGCGCGCGGCACAGCTTCCTGGCACGCATGGAGACGGCCCTGGCGCTAGGCGAGCTTTGCCTCCACTACCAGCCGAAGGTGGACATGCGCAAAGGCACCGTGATCGGCGCAGAGGCCCTGATCCGCTGGCACCATCCGGAGCGCGGCATGCTCCTGCCGGCTGAATTCCTGCCGCTGCTGGAGGGTTCCGCCCTGGAAATCAAGATCGGGGAATGGGTCATGAACGCCGCGCTGACCCAGATGGACACATGGCGCGCCGCCGGGCTGACGCTACCGGTTTCCGTCAACATCGCACCGCCGCACCTGGCCAGCGCAGACTTCCTGGATCGCCTCAAGGAACAACTCGACCGCCATCCGGGCACACCGAAGAACGGGCTCGAACTGGAGGTGCTGGAGAGCGTGGCGCTCGACGACATCGAACACGTCTCCCGCCTGATCGCCGCCTGCCAGGGCATCGGTGTGGCGTTCGCGCTCGACGACTTCGGCACCGGCTATTCCTCCCTGACCTATCTCAAGCGCCTGCCCGTCGGCCTGATCAAGATCGACCAGTCTTTCGTGCGCGACATGCAGGGCAACTCGGAGGAACGGGCCATTGTCGCGGGCGTCGTCGGCCTGGCCGATGCCTTTCACAGCGACGTGATCGCCGAAGGCGTGGAAACGGTGGAGCAGGGCCTCATGCTCATCCATCTGGGCTGTTCCCTGGCTCAGGGCTATTGCATTGCCCGGCCCATGCCGGCGCACGAAATGCCCGGCTGGATAGCCACCTGGCAGCCCGATCCCGCGTGGCTGCAGGCGCCTGCAGCCTGATTGCGGAACGAGACCAACGGAGGGCCTAGCCTCATGTACATCCTGCACATCGCCAACAAGAACTACTCCTCGTGGTCGCTGCGGCCCTGGGTGCTGATGCGCGCGCTGGACATTCCCTTCAGCGAGCGCCTGCACCGCCTCGGCGCGGCCAGCGGCGAGACATTCACCGATTTCTCCCCTTCGGGCAAGGTGCCCTGCCTGGTGGATATCGCCACCGTCGTCTGGGATTCGCTGGCCATCGTCGAATACCTGGCCGAAGACCATTCCGGCGTCTGGCCGCAGGATGCCAAGGCCCGCGCCTGGGCGCGCAGCGCTGCCGCCGAGATGCACTCCAGCTTTGCAACTCTGCGCAACCAGCACGGCATGAACGTCGGCGTGCGCGTCGCGGTGGCGCAGCGCTCACCAGAAGTTCTGGCCGACATCGAACGCATCGAGCGGCTGTGGAACGACGGCCTGGCGCGCTTCGGCGGACCGTTCCTGGCCGGCAGGGAATTCAGCGCGGTCGACGCCTTCTTCGCACCCGTGGTGTTTCGCTTCCGCACCTACGGCGTCGCCGTAAATGGCGCCGCCGCCGGCTACCTCGATACCATGCTCGCCCACCCGGCGATGAAAGAGTGGGAAGCCGCCGCCTTGGCCGAAGACTTCCGCGAGGCGGAGCACGAAGCCGAACTGGCGGCGGCCGGTGCAGTCACGGCGGACTATCGCGCCGTGCCGTCAGCGCCGACTCCCTGATGAAGACTCCCGAACTGCTGGCGCCGGCGGGCTCGCTGGCGATGGCGCGCACCGCGCTGGATTTCGGCGCGACGGCGATCTACGCCGGCCAGCCGCGCTACAGCCTGCGCGTGCGCAACAACGACTTCGGCACGCTGGAAAATCTTGGCGCGGGCATCGCACTCACCCATGCGCGCGACGGGCATTTCTATCTGGTCAGCAACATCCTGCCGCACAACGCCAAGCTCAAGACCTACCTCGACGACATGGCGCCGGTCATCGCCCTCAAGCCCGACGCGCTGATCATGGCCGACCCCGGCCTGATGCTGATGATCCGCGAACGCTGGCCCGAGATGCCCATCCACCTCTCGGTGCAGGCCAATACGGTGAACCATGCGGCCGTGAAATTCTGGCGCAGCGTCGGCGTGACGCGCGTGATCCTGTCGCGCGAACTCTCGCTCGACGAAGTCGCCGAGATTCGCCAGGAATGCCCCGACACGGAGCTCGAAGTCTTCGTCCACGGCGCGCTGTGCATCGCCTACTCGGGCCGCTGCCTGCTCTCCGGCTACTTCAATCATCGCGACCCGAACCAGGGCAGCTGCACCAACTCCTGCCGCTGGGATTACAAGGTGCATGAGGGCAGCGAAGATGCCGCCGGCGATGTCGGCCTCGCCACGCCGCGCCCGATCGCCGTGGCGCCAGCGCCGACTTTGCCTGCCACCACCGCCAGGCCGAGCACGCTGCGCCGCCCCGGCGCCACCTGGCTGCTCGAAGAGAAGGAACGCCCCGGCGAATACATGCCGATCGAGGAAGACGAGCACGGCAGCTACATCCTCAATTCGAAAGACCTGCGCGCCATCGAATACGTCGCCAAGCTCACCGAAATCGGCATCGACTCGCTGAAGATCGAGGGCCGCACCAAGTCGCCCTACTACGTCGCGCGCACCTGCCAGAGCTACCGCCAGGCGATCGACGACGCCGTCGCCGGGCGGCCCTTCGACGCGCAACTGATCGGCCAGCTCGACGGCCTCGCCAATCGCGGCTACACCGCCGGCTTCTACGACCGCCACCCCGACCGCGACTACCAGAATTACCTCTCCGGCAGTTCCGCATCGAGCCGCAGCCTCTATGTCGGCGACGTGACCGGATACGACGCCGCGGGGCTCGCCGAGATCGAGGTGAAGAACCATTTCGCGGTCGGCGACCGAATCGAGATCATCCGCCCCGAAGGCAATTTCGACGTCCTCATCGAGGCCATGCAGAACCGCGACGGCGAGCCGGCCACGGTCGCTCCCGGCAGCGGCCATCTGATGCGCATCGCGCTACCGCCCGGCTGCACGGGCGCCTTCGTCGCGCGCTACGTCTGATCGGCGTGGAAGCACACACGGCTTGACGCGCATCAATGATGCGCGTAGATTGCACGCACCCAATCATGGAGCAATCCAATGAGTGCGTTACCCAAAAAAGCCGCAAATCTGACCGTACGCGCCGATCTGCTCGAAGAAGCCCGCGCGCGCAAGATCAATCTCTCGCAGACACTGGAGACGGCGTTGGCCGTCGAACTGAAAAAGCGTCGCGAAGCTGAATGGCTGGAGCAGAACAAGGCCGCGATCGAGGCCTACAACCGCGAAGTCGCCGAGCACGGCCTGTTCAGCGATCGCTATCGCCAGTTCTGCCGATGAGCCAGTTCGATGTCTATGCGAACACGGACCCGATCACCAAAACCCGGATTCCGTACGTTGTAGCGCTGCAAAGCGACCTGCTCGACGCCATCGAGAACCATGTCGTCGCGCCGTTGCGAGTAAAGGACGACAAATCAATAGTCCCTGTCGTGCGCCTCAACCCGGTCTTGCTCGTCAACGGCAAACAGTACCTGCTGCGCGTCCAGGACATCGCTACCGTCCCGCGCCGCCTCCTCAAAAAACCCGTCGCCAACCTTTCCCCCCAGCGCGACGAAATCCTCGCCGCGCTGGATCTTCTTTTCACCGGACTTTAAAGAAACCCATGGCCCAATACGTCTTCACCATGAACCGCGTCGGCAAGATCGTTCCGCCGAAGCGCCAGATCCTCAAGGACATATCCCTCAGCTTCTTCCCCGGCGCCAAGATCGGCCTGCTCGGCTTGAACGGCTCGGGCAAGTCCACCGTGCTGCGCATCATGGCCGGCATCGACAAGGACATCATCGGCGAAGCAACGCCGATGCCGAATCTTTCCATCGGCTACCTGCCGCAGGAACCGCAGCTCGATCCGGCCAAGACCGTGCGTCAGGAAGTCGAATCGGGCATGGGCGAAGTCATGGAAGCCCAGGCCAAGCTCGAAGCCGTGTATGCCGCCTACGCCGAAGAGGACGCCGACTTCGACAAGCTGGCCGAGGAACAGGCGCGGCTCGAAGCCATCATCGCCACCTCGGGCGCCGACACCGAACACCAGCTCGACCTCGCCGCCGACGCGCTGCGCCTGCCGGCGTGGGATGCTTCGATCAAGACCCTCTCCGGCGGCGAAAAAAGGCGCGTGGCACTGTGCAAGCTGCTGCTGTCGCGCCCCGACATGCTACTGCTGGACGAGCCGACCAACCACCTCGACGCCGAATCGGTGGAATGGCTGGAGCAGTTCCTCACCCGCTTCCCCGGCACCGTGGTCGCCGTCACCCACGACCGCTATTTCCTCGACAACGCCGCCGAGTGGATCCTCGAACTCGACCGCGGCCACGGCATTCCGTGGAAGGGCAATTATTCCAACTGGCTGGAGCAGAAGGAAGCGCGGCTGGAGACCGAAGCCAAGCAGGAAGACGCGCACATGAAGGCCATGAAGCAGGAGCTGGAATGGGTGCGCAGCAACCCCAAGGCGCGCCAGGCCAAGAGCAAGGCCCGCCTCGCGCGCTTCAACGAAATGTCGGAAACCGATTACCAGAAGCGCAACGAGACGCACGAACTCTTCATCCCCGTCGCCGACCGCCTGGGCGACAAGGTGGTCGAGTTTCATGAGGTCAGCAAGGGCTTCGGCGATCGCCTGCTGATCGACAAACTCTCCTTCACCGTGCCGCCCGGCGCGATAGTGGGCATCATCGGCCCCAACGGCGCCGGCAAATCGACGCTGTTCAAGATGCTCACCGGCCAGGACAAACCCGACAGCGGCGAAGTCGTGGTCGGCCCGACAGTAAAGATTTCCTACGTCGACCAGAGCCGCGACTGCCTCGACGGCAGCAAGACGGTGTTCGAGGAACTCGCCGACGGCGCCGACATCATCACCATCGGCAAGCTCGAGATCGGCAGCCGCGCCTACATCGGCCGCTTCAACTTCAAGGGCGGCGACCAGCAGAAGAACGTCGGCAACCTCTCCGGCGGCGAACGCGGGCGGCTCCACCTGGCGAAAACGCTGATGACCGGCGGCAACCTGCTGCTGCTCGACGAACCGTCGAACGACCTCGACGTCGAAACGCTCCGCGCACTCGAAGACGCCCTGCTCGAATTCGCCGGCTGCGCCATGATCATCAGCCACGATCGCTGGTTCCTCGACCGCATCTGCACCCACATCCTGGCCTGCGAGGGCGACTCGCAATGGAGCTTCTTCGCCGGCAACTACCACGAGTACGAAGAAGACAAGAAGAAGCGCCTCGGCGAGGAAGGCGCCAAGCCGAAGCGCATCCGCTACAAGCCGATCACGCGCTGAGCAGACAGGTGATCGGACTCAGGATTGCCGCGGGCGTTTTCGCCCTGCTGGTCGCCGTGCTGCTGGCGCAGATGCTGTTCGCGCCGCAGCGCGAGCCGGCACCGGCGATGACGCACGGCATGCCGTGGCAGATCGAGCATCCCGGCCCCGGCCGGTCGCGGGTGTTCGGGCTGACGCTGGGCGGCAGCGCGGCCAGCACGCTCGCTGATGCCCGCCGCCTTTCTCCGGAAGCGCCCACGCTCGCGCTGCTGACGCCGCAGAATGCCCCAGCGGCCCTCGAAGCCTATTTCGAAAGCGTGTCGCTTGGCGCCCTGACCGGCAAGCTGGTGCTGAGCATCGCCGCATCGCCGGGCGATCTGGAAGCGATGCGCAGCAATGCGGCGAAGACCGATCACCTGGAAACCGGCATCCGCAAATATGTCCTGCACGAGGCCGACCGGCAGCGTGCCGAAGACCTGCCGCTCGCGGCGATTGCCTTCATCCCATCGGCCAGCCTCGACGAGGCCGTCATCCTGCAGCGCTTCGGCACGCCGGCGGAGCGCATCCGCCAGGGCGAAACGCTGGAACATTTCCTCTATCCGGCGCAAGGGCTGGACATCGTGCTCGACAGCAAGGGCAAGGAAGTGCTGCAGTACGTCGCCCCCGCCGATTTCGCCCGGCTGCGCGCGCCCCTGGGAAAATAGCTCCACCAGGAGTCGGCGCTGGCGAGACGGCGACCTCGCAGCCGCCGGATTCCCCCGCCCGTTTTACCTGCCTATTTCTTGCGCCCGTACTTGCCGGTCAGCGTCGCCTTGCCGATCGAATTCGCATTGACCATGAAACCGGCCAGCGAGGCCGTCGCCCCGGCCGGCAGATCGAGCTTGTCCACCTTCAGCGCGTGCAGCGTGATGTTGTAGCGGTGCGGCTTGTCGCCCGCGGGCGGGCAGGGGCCGCCCCAGCCGGGGCCGCCGAAATCGGTGTTGATCTGCGCCGCGCCCTTGGGCAGCGCCGAGCCGTCGGCCTTGCCGGCGCCCTTGGGCAGATCCGCCGCGCCGGCCGGAATGTTGGTCACCACCCAGTGCCACCAGCCGGCGCCGCCGGTCGGCGCATCGGGGTCGTGCACCAGCAGGGCGAAGCTCTTCGTGTCCTTCGGCGCGCCCGACCATTTCAGCGCCGGCGAAACGTTCTTGCCGCTGCAGCCGAAGCCGTTGAACACCTGCTCGTCGGCCATCGGCGCATTGGCCTTGATGTCGGCGCTGGAAAGTTTGAACGCATCGGCATACGCGCTGCCGGCCAGGGCAAGCCCGGCCGCAAACAACAGACTGGATCGAATCATGTTGGCTCCTTGTGGGTTGGGGTAAAGAGGAAACCTGCGTCAGCGATTATCGGAGCAATCGCGTTCTTATGTCTCGCCGATCACCACGCGGCTGTCGCCTTCCAGCCGGTACTCGGGGATGACCAGGTTGGCCGGCGCCGGGCCCATGCGGAACACCCGCCCGGCCAGATCGAATTTCGAGGTGTGGCAGGGGCAGAGAAACTCGCCTCGATTGCCCGCGCCGCTGCGCAAGGCCGGCGGGCAGCCCTGGTGCGTGCATTGCCCGATGGCGACGAACAAGTCCGGGCGCAGCGAACGATGCGCGTTGCGGCAGGCCGCCGGTTGCAGCGAATGTTCGGACGCGGGATCGGTCAATTCGCTCTCGTAGCCGGCCAGCGCCGCGATGTCGTCGGCGCTGCGGCGCAGCAGCCACACCGAACGGCCGCTCCACTCCACCGTGCGCAACTTGCCCGGCGGCAGGTCGCCGAAATCAACGGGAAGCGGATGCCCGGCCGGCGGCTGCGGCTGCGTCACCACGTAACGAGCCACGCCCAGCCCGGCCCCCAGCGCGCAGAGGCCGCCCACCAGGTACAGGCGGCGGCGATCGATACCGGCCAATTTATCTTTGCTCATGGAGCGCGACTCGAAAGCATGGACTGGCGAACAGCATACCGCGTTCGGCGCGGCCATTTTTTGCGACTCCACGAGCGCAAGAGTCGGCGCTGGCGATACGGCGATTCATGCCGTCGTGGTGCGCCGCACATTGCCATCGGCATGATTCAGGTCTATTCTGGCCGGATTCGTTCGGGATATTCGCCACCTCGGACTTCATCGAAATTTCTAAGGTGGCGCAAACTATTCTGAAGCTGACCCTTTATCGCTCGACCCTGTATCGCTCTTAAGGGGCTGGACATCGTGCTCGACAGCAAGGGCAAGGAAGTGCTGCAGTACGTGGCCCCCGCCGATTTCGGGCGGCTGCGCATACCTTTTGGGAGATGAAGCGATGAACCGGATTTGTCCCGCGCCCGGCACACTTAGCATCGGTGTCGCGGCACATGGCAATGTCAACATTACCGTCGAGTGCCTGAAGAGCATCTTTGCCACGGTAGACGGCGACTTCGAGTTGCTGCTGATCGACGACGCATCACCCGACGACATGTTGTCCTTGTACCGCAAGGCTGCCGAGTTCCATCCCAACACACGCATTTACCGCTTCCCCGAGAACCTCGAATACACGCAGAGCGTAAATTGTCTACTGAACGAGGCCAGCGGGGAGCGGGTACTCTTTGTTTCCAACGACATTTTTATCACGCCAAGTTATGTCGCCGCCTTGCTGGAGGCGATGACCGATCGCTCGATAGGCGTCGCGCGAGGGGTTTCCAATTTCGTTGACAATCTGCTGAACACGCACAACGTGATCCCCGATGGCCCGCTCGCCACGTGGGATGAACTGATTGCATTCGCGGCGAAGCAATTCCATTCCGCAGCAGAACCGATCGATGACCCATTTCTCATCGGCGACGCCTTCATGGTTTCAGGCGAACTGCTGAGGGCCATTGGCGGCTTCGACCTCCGCTTTCATGGCTATCTGTCCGACATCGACTTCGGCATTCGCGCCGTAGCGGCCGGATATCGCCGTGCGTGCTGCCCACGTGCGTTTGCCCACCACATAAAGGACGCAAACTTCCACTACCTTGATGCCGAGGAACGCCGCCGCAAGATCGCGCGTCGAACGGAACGTCATCTCAAGGCGTGGACGGTGTTTCGCGAAATCTGGGGCCCGGACCATCTGCCTGCAAAGTGGCCGGGGACCCATTACATTCCTTTTGCGGAACTCGAGTTACGTGCGCGGGACAGCGGAGTGCGCACTGTCGACCCAGTGTCGTACTCGCGATACCTGATTCAGCCCTGACGTACCGCATCGCGGGCACCATCACCGGCCAGGCCTCCCGGATCACCGTGCGGCAGCCGTCTGCGGAGCTTGACCCGGAAGCGGGCCGCAAGCGCGCCGTGCCGCCAGAATGGACGCGGCCTCATCCCTAACGGAGACACCATCATGAGCGGAACGACCACCACCACCGCCTATCGCATCTGCCCCTTCTGCGAGGCATGCTGCGGGCTCGAACTGACGATAGCGTAGCTATGGCGCAGCTATAGGGATCAACATGAGGTAGACCGGCTTCCCCGGACGGTTTAATCAAGACACACCATCCGTTCCTCACTAAACGGGTCAGCTCCAGATTCGCTTCCAAGACAGCCTGGTCGCCGTCCCGCCAGCGCCGACTCCCAAGCACCGCAGCCCGCGCCGTGGCCCTACATGCAATGCCAAAACGGCGAACCCGGCGCCATCGGGAAGCAGTTGCCGAAGGACTGCGGGCCGGGGAACCACATGGGGCTCATCATCTGGCTGCGGCAGACGCGGACTTCATGCTCGATCCGCTCGCGGCAGGCCTGCTCGCGCTTGTTGGCGTCGGCGGCCATGCCGTCGAAGATGAAGCTGCGCTCGGCGGCGACCATGTGGTCGAGTACCGCGAGCGGCACGCCCTGCTTTGCCAGTTCGGTGGTCTGGGTTGCCGACAGCCGGTAGCGCGAGCCCGAGGTCTTGATGCGGCCGATGAGTTCCGCGGCGGGGATGCCCAGGTTCGACAGCGCCACGATCTGTTCCAGCGGCATGGCCGCGACCGGCTGCGGCAGGATGGCCTCCATCTGTTCGGCGCTGATGCGCTCGATCCTGGGCGGCTCGGCAGGCACGCCGGCGCAGCCCTGCAGGAACAGGACCAGAACCGGAGCCAGCCAGGGGTGACGGAGCGAATTCATTGAAGTTTGACGGATCAGAGTCGTTGACCGCATTCCGATCATAGACCACACCCCTTCGGTTTTCGAGCCCGCCATGCCGCCGCAAGGCGTGCCCCGTGCGAGTCGATACGATGGACTCGGGACGTCGGCCCGGGATGGGACGTCGGCGTCGCATCCGACGCCCGACATTCAAGCTTGCGATGGCCGAATAGCAATTATTTCCTTCGTTGTAATACCCACTTCAGTAATAATGGCTTTCACTCCAGCGTCTCGCGCCTAGCAGCCGATTTGCCACGAAATTCCGTCGTAATGAAAATATTCCCCGTTCGCCGCTTCCTCGACCTCAAGGCCACGATTGCCATTTTCACCGTGGCGCTGTTTGTCAGCACCATCTGGGTGCTGGCCCACTATCTGGAAGAGGAAGCCAGCGTCAAGATCAAGAAGATCCTTGCCGCCGAGCAGTACCAGACGGTAGAGCACATTGCGCGAAGCCTCGATGAAGCGGTGAGCCTGCGTATCAACGCCCTCACCGACGCGGCGCTCCTGATCGATCCCGAATGGATGTCCCGTCCGGACCGCCTGCATGCCTTCATGGCAACGCATTCGCCGCTGCATCGATTCTTCGACGTGGGCATGATTGCCATTTCACGGGAGGGCATCGGCCTTGCGGACTTGCCCAATCTCGAAGGGCGCGAACAGGCCAGCCATGCCCAAACGGATTACTTCCGCGAGGTCATGGCAACCGGGAAACCGTCGGTGGGCAAGCCGATTCCGGACCCCTTTACGCACAAGCCCGTCCTCAATATTGCGGTGCCCATCAAGAACCGCAGGCACGAAGTCATCGGTGTGCTGTTGGGCAGCAATCAGATCGTCGGCGGCGATTTGCTCAGCGAAAGGCTCCCGAAAAACCCGGAAACGAACGGCGATCTTCACGTCATATCCATCAAGGATGGCATCGTCGTGTCTTCCACCGATCCGGGCCGCATCATGCAGCCCGACCGGGAAGCGACTGCCGGCGGCTACAGGGGATTCCCCGAAGGCTCGAGGATGGTGATGACTTCAAAGGGAGTCGAAGGCCTCAGTTCGGCAAAGAAGGTCCCGAGCACCGGCTGGCTTGTCGTCGCCACACTGCCGGCATCCATCGCGCTCGAGCCGGTCCGGTCGCTGCAACAGGAAATTTACAAGGATGCGGCCATCGCCTCTGCGGCCATTGCGCTGCTGCTGTGGCTGTTCCTTGATCGTCAGCTCAGTCCGCTCGCCCGCTGGGCACGCGTCGTCGATTCCATGTCGGATGGACGTGAACCCGTGCGACCTTTGCCTCTGGAGGGAAGCGGGGAGATCAGGCGTTTGCTCGGTAGCTTCAACAAACTGCAGCAACACATCGAGACCCAGCAGCGATCGCTGCGGGAGAACGAGGACCAGCTACGCCTCGCCGCTTCGGTTTTCGAGGGAACCAGCGAGGCTGTTCTGATTTCTTCTCCTGACAACCGCATCGTCAGCGTCAATCGCGCCTTTTGCAAAATGACAGGCTATGGGGAAAGCGAGCTCATCGGGGCCAATCCGAGACTGCTGCAGTCGGGCCAGCACGATCGCTTTTTTTATGAGGAGATGTGGTCACAGTTGAACGCCACCGGTCAATGGCAGGGAGAAATCTGGAATCGCCGGAAAAATGGCGAGACTTATCCCGAGCGGCTCACGGTTTCCGCACTTTACGACGCGAATGGCAAGGTATTGCGCTATGTCGCCATCGCAGCGGACATAACCCGTCAGAAGCAGGCCGAAGCAGTCATCTGGCAACAGGCCAACTACGACCTTCTGACCAACCTGCCGAACCGCCGCCTGTTGCAGGAGCGTATCCGGGAGGCACTCGAGAAGGCGCGGGACGGCGGATTGTCCGTTGCGGTACTGCATGTCGATCTGGATCACTTCAATGAAGTCAACGAGAGGCTGGGTCACAGCTGCGGCGATCGCATGCTCATTGAAACCGGAAAGCGAATTTCTTCCTGCGTCCGGACTGACGCCGATACTGTCGCGCACCTGGGGGGTGATGAATTCGTCGTCGTGTTGAGCACCCTCGCGGATTCCGCCTCTCAGGCCGAACAAGTCGCGGCGAAAATCCTGCAAGTCGTTGCCGAGCCGTTTTTTATCGACAACGGGACAGTCTTCATCTCGGCGAGCATTGGCATCACCCGCTATCCGGGCGACGCCGAAAGCCTTGCCGGCCTGCTCATCAATGCAAACCAGGCGAAGCAGGTCGCCAAGAACGAGGGACGCAACCGGTATTGCCGCTTTACGGCATCGATGCGGGAGACCGCGCAGACGCGGTTGCAGCTCGGGAGCGATATGCGCGGCGCACTCGCTGCGAATCAATTCGAGGTCTATTACCAGCCGATCGTCGATCTGGCGACCGGATGCATCGTCAAGGCCGAGGCCTTGTTGCGCTGGCATCACCCGGAACGAGGAATGGTCAGTCCGGTGGAGTTCATCCCGGTCGCCGAGGAAACCGGGCTGATCAGCGAGATCGGGGACTGGGTGTTCCGGGAGGCGGCGCAGATGGCCAAGCACTGGTGCAACCACTGCCAATTCTCGGTGAACGGGGTGTGCGCAGCAATTGGCGCCATCGAGACCGGGACCCAGGCATGCCCCTATCAGATCACGGTGAACAAGTCGCCGCGCCAGTTCTTCACCGGACGCACGGATCAAACGTGGATCGCCTACCTGCGGGAAAACAATATCTACCCGCGTTGCATGACCATAGAGATCACGGAAGGATTGCTGCTCGATCGGCATCCCGAAATCATGGAGAAGCTGAACGCCTTCCGCGGGGCCGGAATCCAGGTCGCGCTCGATGATTTCGGTACGGGATATTCGGCGATGTCCTACCTCAAGAAGTTCGATATCGACTATCTGAAGATCGACCGGTCATTTGTCCGCGACATCGTCACGGACCCGAGCGACCGCGCAATCGTCGAGGCCGTTATTGCCATGGCACACAAACTCGGCATGAAAGTGGTCGCCGAAGGCGTGGAGTCGGCCGACCAGCGAGACTTGCTGGCTGAAGCCGGTTGCGACTACGGTCAAGGCTACTTCCTTGCCAAGCCGATTCCGGCGGCGGAGTTCGCAGCCCTGGTCTGTACTCCGGAAGGGCATTGACCGCCGGGCGCGCAGCGCCTGCGAATCGCGTGTCCCGGGTGAACCGTCTACAATGCGCCCCCTGCCTTCCCCCGCCCTGGCTGCGCCAGCCCGACCGTGACTACCCCCATCCTTGAACTGCTCGCCCCCGCCAAGAATGCCTACTTCGGCATTGAGGCGATCAATCATGGCGCGGACGCCGTGTATATCGGCGGGCCGGCCTTCGGCGCGCGGGCGAATGCCGGCAACAGCATCGCCGACATCGAGCGGCTGGCGGCCCACGCGCGCCGCTATCGCGCCAAGGTCTTCGTCACACTCAACACCATCCTGCGTGACGACGAGCTGGACGAGGCGCGCCGCCTGGTCTGGCAGTTTTACGAGGCGGGCGCCGATGCGCTGATCGTGCAGGACATGGGCCTGCTCGAACTCGACCTGCCGCCGATCCAGTTGCATGCCAGCACCCAGACCGACATCCGCACGCTGGAGAAGGCGCGCTTCCTGCAGGACGTCGGCTTCTCGCAGATCGTGCTGGCGCGCGAGCTGACGCTGAAGGAGATTGCGAAGATTGACGAGGGATTGAGAGTTGCCCCACCCTCTCCCTCGGTCCCTCTCCCTGAGGGAGAGGGAAGAAATGCGGTGCCGGCGACTTTGGAATTCTTCGTGCACGGCGCGCTGTGCGTGGCCTACAGCGGCCAGTGCTACATCAGCCACGCCCACACCGGGCGCAGCGCCAATCGCGGCGAATGCTCGCAGGCCTGTCGCCTGCCCTACACGCTGGAAGACGAGGCCGGCCGCATCGTCGCCCACGACAAGCACCTGCTGTCGATGAAGGACAACGACCAGAGCGCCAACCTGCGCGCGCTGATCGAGGCCGGCATCCGCTCCTTCAAGATCGAGGGGCGGCTGAAGGACCTCTCCTACGTCAAGAACATCACGGCGCACTACCGCACGCTGCTCGACGAATTCCTCGAAGCTTCGCCCGGCTACCGGCGCGCCTCGTCGGGGCGCTGCACTTACCCATTCACGCCGCGCCCGGAGAAGACCTTCAACCGCGGCGCCACGGATTACTTCGTCAATGAGCGCAAGCCCGACATCGGCGCCTTCGATACGCCGAAGTTTTCCGGCGAACTGATCGGCGAAGTCAGCCGCATCGGACCGGACTGGTTCGAGGTGGCGGCCAGCGCGCCGCTGCACAACGGCGACGGACTCAGCTATTACGACAGCCATCGCGAGCTGGCCGGCCTGCGCATCAACCGCGCCGACGGCGCGCGGCTGTTCCCCAACGAGATGCCCGAGGATATCGCCGTCGGCACCGCGCTCTACCGCAACCGCGACCAGGAATTCGAGCGCGCGCTGGAAAAGAAATCCGCCGAGCGGCGCATCGGCCTGCACATGCAGTTGGGCGAGACGCCCGACGGCTTCGCGCTGACGCTGACCGACGAGGACGGCATCATCGCGAGCGCCGCCCTGCCCCATGCCCACGAGGTGTCGAAGAACGCCGAGCGTGCGTTTGGCGGCCTGCGCGAAAACCTCGGCAAGCTGGGCAACACGATCTTCGATGCGAAGGAAATTTCACTCGATCTCTCCCAGCCCTGGTTCCTACCCGCCTCGGCGGTGAACGGCCTGCGCCGCGATGCCATCGCCGCGCTCGAAGCCGCGCGCGCCGCCGCCTGCGAGCGCCTGCCGCGAAGAATCGCCGTCTCGCCAGCGCCGACTTATCCGGAAAACGAACTCAGCTATCTCGGCAACGTGCTCAACAGCGCGGCCCGCGCCTTCTACGAGAAGCATGGCGTATCGGTGATCGCCGAGGCCTACGAGACCAACACCGAGAAGGGTGAGGTCTCGCTGATGATCACGCGCCACTGCCTGCGCTACAGCTACAACCTCTGTCCCAAGGAAGTGAAGGGCATCCGCCCCGACCCGATGACGCTGGTCAATGGCAAGGAAAAGCTCACCCTGCGCTTCGACTGCAAGAAGTGCGAAATGCACGTCATCGGATTGAGAAAGTCGGCGCTGGTGCTACGGCGATGAGCCGCGCATTGGGCAAACTTGTCCTCGCCCCGATGGAGGGCCTCGCCGACGACGTGTTGCGCGCGGTGCTGACTTCGGCCGGCGGCTACGACTGGTGCGTTACCGAGTTCGTCCGCGTCACCACCACCGTGCTGCCGCACTCCTGCTTCACGCGTTTCAGCCCCGAGCTGAACCAGGGTTCGCGCACCGCGAGCGGCACGCCCGTGCGCATCCAGTTGCTCGGCTCCGACCCGGCGATGCTGGCGCAGAACGCCGCGCACCTCGCGCTGCTCGATCCGGCCGGCATCGACCTCAATTTCGGCTGCCCGACGCCTCTGGTGAATCGCAATCGAGGCGGCGCGGCGCTGCTGGACGAGCCGGAGCTGTTGCAGCGCATCGCCGCTGCGGTGCGCGCGGCCGTGCCGCCCGCCATCCCGGTCACCGCCAAGATGCGCCTCGGCATCGAGGACACCGGCCGCGCGCTCGATTGCGCGCTGGCGCTGGAGGCCGGCGGCATGCAGGAGCTGGTGGTCCATGCCCGCACCAAGGCCGACGGCTACCGGCCGCTGGTGCGCTGGGAATGGGTTGCCCGCATCCGCGAGGCGGTGCGGCTGCCGATCATCGCCAACGGCGAGGTGTGGAACGTCGCCGACTACCGCCGGATCTGCGCCGCCACCGGCTGCGCCGACGTCATGCTGGGCCGCGGCGCGGTCGCCGACCCGCTGCTGGCGCGGCGCATCCGCGAGGGCCGCGCGGAGCACGCCAGCCCAGGCGATTGGGAAATCCTCAAAGCCTTGATCGCGGAATTCTGGGAGCGGGTGCAGGCGAAGCTGCCGCCCCACCAGTCGCCCGGCCGCCTCAAGCAGTGGCTTGGCATGATGCGGCGCAGCTATCCCGAAGCGGCGACGCTCTACGGCGAGATACGCGAACTGCGCCGCGCGCCGGAAATCAGCCTGGCGCTGCGGCGCTGCGGCCTGCCCTTGCCAGCCTAGGCAGCGACTGCTTGCAGCGCGGCAGCGCTGCGATCGCATTGGTCGGCGACGGCCGGCAAAAACGCGTAGTTCACAGCCGATCCTCTACCCGAAGTTTAGTGAGCTTGATCCATATCAAGACACTCTTGTCCCCAAATAATAGGATAGCCATAAATAGTCGACTGCCCGTTGTCTTATAGGCTCAGCTGCCATTGGTTTCGATTGGTTTGCGGAGCCGATGACAGCTTCTTCGTCCATTGAAGACTCGACTACGCTTATTTCCTTGTCTTGGAGAACAATTTTGGCCCTTAACAAAAAACCTGCTGCCGATCCCGACCAGGAGCGGTCATCCGAATGTGCTGCGCAAGCCGCGTCGGCAGACCCTTCCGCACCGGGCCCGACGACCTCGCGCCGCGACTTCCTGAAAGGCGGCGGAATGCTGAGTGCTTCCGCGCTGATGGGCTCCGCGGCGCTGATGACGATGTCCGACGATGCCAAGGCCGCGACCGAATGGGCCGAGCATTTCCAGAAGAACTACCGCCTGATGACGGACGCGGAAAAAGCCGAGGCGCGCACCCGGCTCGAAAGACGCTACTCGTCCGAGTACGGCAAGAAGGTCACCGTCGATACCACGGGGCCCCAGCCGGGCGTGCTCATGGGCTACGCCCTCAATGTCAGGAAGTGCATCGGTTGCCGCCGCTGCGTCCATGCCTGCGTCGAGGAAAACAACCAGTCGCGAGGCACGCGGCCCGGGGAAAAGATCGAATGGATCCAGGTGCTCAGGATGGAGCGCGGCGAGTTCTCGAAAGACAAGATGAACCAGGGCTATCCCGAGGGGCTGGGCATCCAGGTCGGCGGCAACGCCTACACCCCGGCCGGCCAGGTTCTCGAAGGGCAGTATCGCTACGAACCCGAGGCCGTCCCGGAAAAGGACGCC
This sequence comes from Rhodocyclaceae bacterium, assembly GCA_006218025.1. Taxonomy (GTDB): domain Bacteria; phylum Pseudomonadota; class Gammaproteobacteria; order Burkholderiales; family Rhodocyclaceae; genus Sulfuritalea. The sequence continues at coordinate 61,053 of VBWA01000019.1, forward strand.
ACCTACATGCCGATCGCCTGCATGCAGTGCGAGAAGCCGCCCTGCGTCAAGGTGTGCCCGGTGCGCACGACTTACCGCGAGGCCGACGGCCCGGTGGTGATCGACTACAACTGGTGCATCGGCTGCCGCATGTGCATGGGCGCCTGCCCCTACTGGGCGCGCCGCATCAACCTGACCACCCCGGTGCTGCCCAAGGAAGAAATGAACCCGGTGACGCATTATCTGGGCAACCGTCCGCGCATGCGGGGCGTGGTCGAGAAGTGCCACTGGTGCCTGCAGCGCACCCGCCAGGGCCGCTACCCGGCCTGCGTCGAGGTCTGTCCGGTGGGCGCCCGCAAGTTCGGCAATCTGCTCGACCCGGAAAGCGAAGTGAGCCTGATCCTGGCCCGGAAGAACGTGTTCCGCCTCAAGGCGGAACTCAACACCTTCCCGAAATTCTTCTACTTCTACGATTGAGGAGCCGGCCGTGCAACAACTGATCAGTTTCACTACCGACTACACCCGCTACGTGCTCAAGGGCGGCACCAAGTTCTATGCCTGGATGGGCTCGCTCGCGGTGCTCATCGTCGGCATGATGTATGTGTTCTATCTGCAAAACACCGACGGCCTGATCGTCACCGGCATGACCAGCCAGATCCACGACGGCCTCTACTTCGCCAACCTGGTCTTTCTGGTCGGCGTCGCGGCCGGGGCGGTCACCATCGTCTTCCCCGCCTATGTCTACCACCACGAAGGCATGCACAAGGTCACGGTGCTGGGCGAGATGCTGGCGATCACGGCGGTCATCATGGTCATGATGTTCGTCTTCGCCCACATGGGCCGGCCCGACCGGCTCTGGCACATGATCCCGCCGTGGGGCATCTACAGCTTCTCCTCGATGCTGGGCTGGGACGTGATGGTGCTCAACGGCTACCTGTTCCTCAACATCGCCTGCGGTTTCTATTACCTGTGGGCGAAATACACGGGCACCAAGGTAAACAACAAAATCTTCATGCCGCTGGTGTATATCTCGATCGTCTGGGCGCTCTCCATCCATACCGTCACGGCCTTCCTGATCTCGACCATGCCGTCACGTCCGATGTGGTTCCACAGCATGATGCCGATCCGCTTCATCACGACGGCGTTCGCGGCGGGCCCGTCCCTGATCATCCTGGCTTTCCTGATCGTCCGCAAGAACACCAAGTTCTGGATCGAGGACAGCGCGATCAACCTGCTGTCGACCATCGTCACCTGGTGCCTCGGGCTGGCGATCTTCCTGACCATGTCGGAGATCGTGGTCGAACTGTATGCCCGCACCGAGCATGCCAACGGCCTCTACTACCTGATGTTCGGCCTGCACGGGCTGACCAATCTGGTGCCGTGGTTCTGGAGTTCCGTGGTGCTCATGGTCACCTCGTTCGTGCTGTTCCTGATCCCGTCCGTGCGCACCAACTACAAGCTGCTGCCGATCCTCTGCGTCATGGCCTTCACCGGCATCTGGATCGAAAAGGGCATGGGTCTGATCGTTCCCGGTTTCATCCCGTCCCCCATCGGCGAGGTGACCGAGTACTACCCGACCTTCGTCGAGGTCCTGATGACCCTCGGCATCTGGGCCTTCGGCTTCTTCATCCTGACCATCCTGCTCAAGGGCGCCATCGGCATCCTGCAGGGCGATATCAAGTACCGCGGCCAGGCCGTCGCGGCGAAGTGAGATGACGATCATGAAAAAACTTGCATTCCATACGATGATCCTCGCCTTCTGCTGCGGGATGATGACTTCCGCGCTGGCGCAGGAACAAAAGGCCGCTGCGGCGCAAGCACCCGCGGCGCAGCCGCCACAGGAAACGGTCTGCTTCGAAAGCCGCAAGGGCGCGTCGGAAGTCACCAAGCGCGACCTTCAGCCCGGCTGGCCCAACGTCAAGTGCTCGCCGAAGACCGGCGCGGCGCTGTGGTACGGCGATCCCTACGACGGCACGGTGCCGATGGGCAAGATGCCGGGGCTCGAAAAGATCCCGGAAGGGCACGCGGTCGTCAAGCCGCGCTCCGAGAAGCTGGCCATCCTGCCGATGTGCGCGACGGCCTGCCACAACGGTGTCGGACCCGCGTTCAATCCGCCGAAGCTGCCGAAAGACAAGAAGCCAATACCGATCCCGACGATGGAAGGCCTGCTGCCGGACGCCAAGGACCTGCAACACGGCCGCGGTCGCATCTGGTGTCTCGATTGCCACCACACAACAAAGCGCAACATGCTGGTGGACAACTATGGCGATCCGGTCAGCATCGACCAGCCGCAACTACTGTGCGGCAAGTGCCATGGCGACAAGATGCGCGACTGGCGGGACGGCATTCACGGCAAGCGCATCGGCGAATTCGCCAGCACGGGCAAGAAGCGCTGGTTCACCTGCACCGAATGCCACAACCCGCACAACGTCCAGGATGGGGCCAGAAACAAGGGATTCGTCCAGATCGCCCCGGAAGCGCCGCCCCAGCTGCCCAAGGGCATGAAGGACGCCAAGTACGAGCGCGTGCATGGCATTGCCCACTGATGCCGGATTCGCCTGAAAAACCGAATCCGGTCCGGGGCGATCCCGCGTGGGTCGCCCCTGCCCTGACGCGCGAGGAAAAAACGCGGAACGTCGGCAAGACGCCCGTCTTCTTCGGGCCGCCGCTCGCGATCCTCACCGACGGCCACAAGAACACCATGGAGATCAGCGGCAAGCTCAACCGCACCGCTGAACGCTACCTGGAAATGCTCAGGTATCACGGCATGGAACTCACCGAGCCGGAACGGAAGTGCCTCTCCCATATCTGCAACATCGGCTTCATGTCGCCGCTGGAAATCCGCGAACTGCCTATGGAAGTGGAACTCACCAGATTCGAATGCGATGGACTGGACAAGGTCGCGCTGGCGGCGAAACTCGAATCGGCCAGCTTTGCCGACCTGGTTGCCGTCGTCGAATCACTTGGGTTCTGATCGACTGCGACGGTCGTGCCGCCAACGCCGGCGACGGCAACCAGAAAATCCTCGAAGCCATGTTTGCGGAATTCCGCGAACGGGTGCAGATGAAGTTTCGGCCGCACCGGCCGCCTCAAGCAATGGCTGGGCCTCATGCGGCGCAGCTACCCCGAGGCAGAAATGCTCTACGGCGAATTGCGCGAGGCGCGCAAGGCGCCCGAAATCAGCGCGGGCTTGGAACGCTGCGGCATCGATTGCCGGTTTGAGAAACCGGCGGCTGCAGAAGCGGCAGGCACTTAGGCAGGCCCCGGGGCCGGTGCCCGGAAACGCAGCGCCAGCCACGCCAGCAACAGGCCGGCGACCATCCAGGCAAAGCCGGGAAGCCAGACCAGCATCGCGCTGACGGCGGGATCCTTGTTCAACTGCGCGGCCACCAGCGCCATGCGCGTGAAGGTGGCGATCGCCAGCAGGGCGAACAGGCCGCCGGTCGCTGCGCCTTCGCGACCGACATGACCGATGGCGATTGCCGCCGTCATTGCGCTCATCAACACCGCGGCCCAGGCGCCGCCGGCAAGGAACTGCGTCGCCAGCAACAGTTCCAGCGAGGGCGCGGCGGCCGCCAGCGCCGAAGCGAGCGCACCGATCACGGCGCCCGCGGCCATGACGACGGTGCCGCCGAAGCGTTCGTTGGCGCGGCAGGCCGGGAAGATCAGCAGGTTGAAGCCGACCCAGAACACCGGCATCAAGTGATCGAGTTCGGCCGGTTTGGCGAAGCGCAGATAGAGGGGCGCCGAGTTGAGCGCGAAATGCGCCTGGAAGCCCAGGCCGAGCAGGGCCACGGCGCCGAAGAAAAGCACGACGCCGGCGCTTACGGGCTTTTTCGCCACGGGCTCGTGCGCTGTTGCAACCGCCGCCGCTGCGAGATGCTTCTCGGCCCAGAGCATGGCGCTGACGGCTACGATCAGGGCGATGCTGGACAAGGCAAACGGCAGGCGCGGATCGACGCCGCGCAGGCTCACCGTCAGGTAGGGCGCAATGGCGCCGGCGATGCCCATGCCGAGCAGCGTCAGCGTCGATACCCACGGCAGTCTCGGCGTCGGCACATACTTGCCCAGCATCATCATGGGTGGTGCGCGCAGGGCCGAGGACGTCATGGCCCAGATCGCGATCAGCGCGAGGAACAGCACCGGCGAGCCCGACGGGGCGGCCAGGGGCAGCAGCAGGAAGGCGGCGCAGGAAATCGCCGTGACCACCACCAGCAACCGGCCGAGCCGACCCAGGGTGCGCGACACGCGGTCCGCGGCGACGCCGATGAAGAAATCCATGAACGTGAAAATCGCCTGGTCGGCCATCAGGATCCAGATCACCCACTTCTTCTCGATGCCGGCCTGCGCGGCGAGTTGCGGCAGGAAGATGACATACACCGTCCAGCAGGTGACGAAGAGGAACTGGACCGCCGCGAAGTAGATGCCGATGCGGGTCATTGGCGGATCAGGCGCCTGGCGTCGCCGCGTGGCGATCGCAATGATCGGCGATCTCCTGCGCCAGACGCGGCATCAGTGCGGCGGGAAAATCGTGGCCCATGCCATCGATCACCAGCAGCGACGCGCCGGGAATGTTCTGCGCGGTGTCGCGGCCGGCGGCGAGAGGCACCAGCGGGTCGGCGGCGCCGTGGATCACCAGGGTCGGCGCGGCAATGGTGCGCAGCAGCTTGCGCCGGTCGCCCGAGGCGATGATGGCCAGCAGCTGGCGCGCGGTGCCGGCCGGCTCGTAGGCGCGGCGCACGCTGTGGCCGATGCGGCTGCGCAGTTCCTCTTTGCTTGACGGGTAATCCGGACTGCCGATCACGCCGAACATCTCGACCAGGTGATCGATCACCGATTCGGGGTCCTTAGGGTCGGTGGGCCGCGCCAGCAGCACCTTGCGCGCCGGCTTGGACGGCTTCGAGACTTTCCGGTTGCCGGAGGAAGACATGATCGACGTCAGGCTCAGCACGCGCTGCGGAAATTTTGCCGCCAGCACCTGCGCGATCATGCCGCCCATCGAGGCGCCGACGATGTGCGCGCGGGCTATGCCGAGCCGGTTCATCAGGCCGACGGCATCGCCGGCCATGTCTTCCAGCGTGTAAGGCGTGCGCACCGGCAGGCCGAGCGCCGCGGCGGCCATGGCCAGCAGCAGGTTGGCGCGCTTCTTCCCCGGCGCGCGTCCTGAGAGTCCGCAATCGCGATTGTCGAAGCGGATCACGCGGTAGCCGCTTGCCACCAGGGCCTGACAGAAGTCGTCGGGCCAGGCCATCAGTTGCATGCCGAGGCCCATGATGAGGACGATGGCCGGATGCGACGAGTCGCCGAGCGACTCGTATTCGATGTGCAGCGGCGCGCCGCTCATGCCCGATGCGCTGCGGCGCGGGGAGCCGCCTTGCGCCGCCGCACCTTGGGCGCCGCCGCTACCGACTTGCGCGGTGCGGCTTTGACCGCGGCCACCCGCGGCCTGCGTCGCGGAGCGGGTCGCACCAGCGAAAGGTATTCCTTGAAGCTCTCGCGCAGGCACTGGGCGAAGACTTCGGGATCGGGCAGCTGCTCGTAGCAGGCGGTAATCGAGATGACGATCATGTCGCTGTAGCTGGTCACCGAGAACACCAGCCCCATGCCATCGGCAATCGGCATGATCGCCGACAGGTAGGTCAGCCGCGCACCGTGCAGGTAGAGCGGCACCTGCGGCCCGGGCACGTTGGTGATGGCGCAGTTGGCCAGCGGCGCCCAATCGCCGAGCACGGTCGAGGCCGAGCGCAGCAGCTTGCTGGCGACGGCGATCGCGGCGGAAGGCGCGCGTTGCGCGAGGTCGGTCAGTTCACGGGCGCTGACGGCTTGCGCCATGATGTCCGAGGACGAGCTGGTCTCCTGGATCGCGGCCAGGCGTTCGACCGGGTCGGCAATGTCGGTGCCGAGCGCGAGGCGCACCCAGGAGAAGTTCGCCTCGCCTTTGCTGCCCTCCTCGCCGCGGACCGCAATCGGTGCCGCCGCGACCAGGCTGTCGTCGGGCAGCTCGCCCTGCATGTCGAGGTAGCGCCGCAAGCCGCCGGCGCAGACGGCCATCACCACGTCATTGACCGTGGCGCCGGGAACCAGCGTGCGAATTGCCTTGAAATCCTTCAGTGCGAAGCGGCGCGTATCGAACACGCGATGCGGCGAGACTTCGCTGTTGAAGCGCGTCATCGGAAATTCGTGCGGCTGACCGAGGAATTCGCCGACGAAGATGCTCGCGGCGGACTTCAGCGTGGTCCAGCTGCGCGCCAGCGGCTGCGCCATGCGCAGCGGGAAAGTGGCGACATTGACGCCGGCGCGGACCAGCAGATTCAGGTTGCCCGGGGCCGACTCGGGAAACCACGGCGCGGGCGGCGCGGGCGGCGCCGAGTCGGGAGAGAAGTCGTGCAGCAGCGTGGTGATTTCGTTGCCCTGCGCGACGTCGATCGCGGCATGATGGATCTTCAGCAGCACGGCGAAGCTGCCCACCGGCAGATCGAGAAAGCTGTCCAGCCCCTCGATCACATACATTTCCCACAGCGGGCGCTGCAGGTCGAGCGGGCGGGCGTGGATGCGCGAGGCCTGGATGCAGAACTGGCGCCAGTCGCCGGGCTTGGGCAGCGCGATGTGGCGCACGTGGTATTCGATGTCGAAGCTCTCGTCCTCGATCCAGTACGGGTAGTCGAGATCGAGCGGCACGCGCAGGATCTTCTGGCGGAAGACCGGCAACTGGCCGAGGCGGCTTTCGACATGGGCGAGGATCTGCTTGAAGCGGACGATGCCGCCGGGCGCGGTGGACTGGTCGTAGATGTGCAGCAGCGTGACGTTCGAATTGGCGTGCGCGCTGTCGGTGTAGATATACGCGGCGTCGTGTTCGCTGAGTTGTCGCATGGGAGTCTTCCGGTGGGATTCAGGCCGCGGGCAAGTGCAGTTCATCGTGTGCGGAGCCGGTGCTCATGCGCCAGACGCGCCCGAGCAGGCCGTGCGGGTGGAACGGCTGCCAGTCGCCTTCGGGCTGCGCCAGGCGGTCGGCGACGATGGCCAGCACGATGCCGTTGAAGCCGAGGCCGAGATGGCTGCCGGGCACCTGGATGTTCTCGTGGAAAGCCGGGTCGCCGTCGATGGTGGCCTCCTGCGGCGGCACCACGCCGTCGCCCAGGGAATACAGGCAACTGGTCGGAATCGCCAGCCGGCGCCGCTCGCGCAGCGTCTTGGCGCGGGGCTGCATCACATGCGCGGCGGCGCCGAGGCGATGCGATACCAGCCGGTAGAGCGCCTTGATCGCCGGCGGCGACTGGCTACCGGCGGCATCGACGCTGACCGGGCTGCCCAGGGTGATGATCGAGCGCACGCAGTCGAGCGTGCTTTCGGCGCCGTAGAGCGAAAACACCCCGCCGAGGCTCCAGCCGACCAGGCTCACCTTGCGTCCGGTGACATGGTGCAGGTAGCGGATCTTCTGCGGCAGGGCGCTGGCATGCTTGCTGCGGAAACCGAGGTTGCGCCCGAGGCCCCAGGTGTGCACCTCGTAGCCCTTGCGCTGCAGGAACAGCTTCAAGGCGATCAGCGATTTTTCGTCGGCCATGAAGCCGGGCAGCAGCAGCACCGGATGCCCGTCGCCGCGCGGCGCTTCGATCAGCAGCGGCAGCGAGGCCGGCAGCAGCGCCATTTCGAGCAGGGCGCGCGGCTCCAGCATCGAATGCACGGCGCGGGGCGAACCGACGTGGGCATGGCGGGCAACGGTGCGACGAGTAGGCATGTGAACTTTCAAAATTTTGCGGCTGCGGCTTTGCGGGGTGCTCGGGGTGCTCTGGGCGGTTTCTGCATGCGCTGCTTCAGTTCCTCGAAGGCGTCGAGAAAGTCGTCTGCCAGCTCGCGCGCATCGGGCACCGCACAGCGGGCGACGACAAATCCAAGGCATAAATTACCAGCATAGCTCATCAGGGTAATGTTGAGACCGACGCCATGTTCGACGATGGACAGCGGCCAGTAGCCGGTCATGCGCAAGCCGTCGACATAGAGCGGAACCGGGGGCCCCGGCACGTTGGAAACCAGCACGTTGGCCAGCACCGGCAACGTATCGACCACCCCGCGGCGGCCGTACAGCGAGGCCAGCGCGCCGAGCAGCCAGGGCACGCCGATCAGCGGGATATCGGTCGGTATGATCGATTTGGCCTGGCGCGCGACGGCCTTGGTGGCGCCGGCCGAATCGCGAATCGCCCGCAGGCGCTTCAAGGGATCGGCGACATTGCTCGCCAGGCTGACCAGGCTCAGCGTGGCCTGGGTGCGCATCTCGGTGTTGCCCTGCTCGCGCAGCGAGATCGGCATCGAGGCGATCAGCGACTTGCGCGGAATCGAGGCATTGCGCTTGAGGTAGCGGCGCAGGGCGCCGCTGCACAGCGCCAGCACGACGTCATTGACCGTCGCGTCGTTCGCGGCGGCAATCGCCTTGAGTTCGGCACGCGGCACCGCGGCCGTGGCGAAGCCGCGCTCGGGCGTAATCGCGACGTTGAAGGCGGTGCGCGGGCCGAAGGAAATGCTGCGCTTCAATTCACTCAAATCGGGCGCGCCGGAACTACGCACGATGCCAGCCAGGGTTCGCACGACGCCGGGCAGTTCGCGTACCAGCTTGACGTACTGCGCGGCATCGTGGCGAAACGCCGCGGCGACCAGCGCCAGCGTGCCGGGCCTGGCGGCCGCCGTGGTCATCGTACGCGCCCTGCGCCTCGGCGCCGGCGCGGCATCCGGCGAGGTGTCGAACAGCGCGCCGGCCAGCGCCACGCCGGCCTGGCCGTCGAGCATGGCGTGGTGAATCTTGAAGTAGTAGGCCTTCTCGCCCGTGGCGAGGCCCTCCAGCACGTACAGCATCCACAGGGGGCGCGAGCGGTCGAGCAGTTCGGCATGCAGATCGGCCACCACCGCCTCGAGCTGCGCCCAGGTGCCGGGCTTCGGCAGGCGCACGCGGCGGATGTGCCGGTCGAGGTCGATCTCGTCCTGGACCCAGACCGGGTTCGCCAGTTGCAACGGCAGGGCCGCGAGGCGGCGACGCAGCACCGGCACCATGCGCGATTCCATCATGCGCCGGACGCTGGCGAAGAAGTTGCCCTTGTAGCCGGCCGGCGTCTCGAACAGATGCAGCGAACCGACATGCATCGGCGTCGCCGCGCTTTCGAGATTGAGGAAAGCGCCATCGATGCCGCTCAGGGTTTCGATCCCGGATTCGTCCGGCTTCTTCCTGCCCATGCTTTCCCCTTTTAAAACCCCGAGTTTCCACCCAGTGGCGGCCGGCGAGAAATTTATACCGCCCAGTATAATATTCTTCTACCGTCCGGTATGATTCGTTTCCTTCCGCCACCCTGCCGCAGCCATCCATGCCCGCCGCCCGCAGCGCCGTTCGCCCAGCCGCACCCGCCGCCAAGCCCGCCGAAACGCAGGCCTGCCTCGACAAGCGCGAGCGCATCCTGGCGGTGGCCGAAGACCTGTTCTACCGCAACGGATTTGCCGGCACCACGATGGACATGATCTGCGCCGAACTCGGCGTCAGCAAGCCCTTCGTCTATTACTATTTTCAGGACAAGCACGAAATCGTCGAAACCCTGGCCTGGCGCGCTACGGTTGCCTGCCTGACGACCATGAAATTCCCCGCCGACGACGCGCGGCCGGCCCATCTCAAGCTGGCCGAGGGCCTGCAGCGCTGGGTGGCGGCCTGCGTCAAATATTTTCGCTCCAGCGCGCTGGCCTTCCGCGTCACCGCATCGCTGCGCCCGGAATTCCGCGCCGAGCTGCGCAAGCTCGCCGACGATTTCTACGCCGACCTCGGCGCCCTGATGGAAGAGGGCCGCCGCGAGGGCAAGCTGGCCTTCGAGGACACCACGGTCACCGCGATGGCCATGGGCGGCGCGGTGGGCTTCATGTACACCTGGTACCGCCCCGAGGGCCGCCTGCCGCCCGACGAACTCGTTGCCCGGCTGACGGCCACCCTTTTCCAGATGATCGGCCTGCGCCCTTCGTCGAAACCGCGTGCCGCTGCACTCAAACAGGATCACCCACGGAGGACCACGAAATGAAGCAATTCCGCGACCGCACGGCGGTCATCACCGGCGCCGCCAGCGGCATCGGCCTCGAACTGGCGCGCCGCGCCGCCACCGAGGGCATGAACCTGGTGCTGGCCGACATCGAACACGGCAAGCTCGAAGCGGCGGCGGCGACGCTGAATGTTCCCGCCGCACGCGTGCTGCTGCAAAAGACCGACGTCAGCCGCGAAGCGGAAATCGCCGCGCTGGCCGATGCCGCCTTCGCCCGTTTCGGCGGCGTGCATCTGCTGTGCAACAACGCCGGCGTCGGCCTCACCCGCGTAGCCTGGGAACTCACCACCGCCGACTGGGAATGGGTGCTCGGCGTCGATCTGTGGAGCGTGATCCACGGCGTCCAGCATTTCGTGCCGCGCATGCTGAAGCAGGCCGAAGGCGGCCACGTGGTCAACACCTCGTCGGTCGCCGGCCTCTTGTCGACGCCCGGCATGGCGGCCTACAACGTCGCCAAGCACGGCGTGGTGACGCTGTCCGAAACGCTCTACGGCGAATTGCGCGCTGCCAAGGCCGACATCGGCGTCTCGCTGCTGTGCCCGGCCTGGGTGCCGACGGCGATCCACGAATCGGCGCGCAACCGTCCCGACCGCTTCGGCGCGGCGAAGCCCGCCGCGGGCCTTTCCGCCGCCTACGAGGAGCGCATGGGGCAGGCCGTCAAGTCGGGACGGCTCACCGCTGCCGACATGGCCAACGAAGTGTTCGCGGCCGTGATGGAAGACCGCTTCTACGTGATCCCCCACCGCAAGATCAACAACGCCATCCAGCTGCGCATGGACGACATCATGAACCAGCGCAATCCGACGCCGCTATCATGATGCTTGACGCATCATGAGCGGCGTCCCCGAAAGGCCCGCCCCCTCCCGTCCTCCCCCTCGCGGGGGAGGAGACCTGTTTGCTCGCTGCGCTCGATTTCCACGGGGCGCACTTATTGGCCGATTTCACTAAAAAGGATAAAGGACACCCCCCAATGAAAGCACTCGTCTGCGAAGCCTATGGTCCGATCGACACCCTCGTCGTCAAGGACATTCCCTCCCCCGTGCCCGGCCCCAAACAGCTGCTGATCAAGGTCAAGGCTGCCGCCGTGAACTTTCCCGATGCGCTGATGGTGCAGGGCCTCTATCAGGTCAAGCCGCCGCTGCCCTTCACGCCGGGCGCCGAGATTTCCGGCATCGTCGAGGCCGTCGGCGTCGAGGTGATGCACTACAAAGCCGGCGACCGCGTCATCGCCATGGTCGGCCAGGGCGGCTTCGCCGAGGAATGCATCGCCGAGGCGGCACGCACGATGCCGCTGCCGTCCGGCATGGATTTCGAGTCCGGCGCGGCGCTGGTGCTGACCTACGGCACCTCGCTGCATGCGCTGAAGGACTGCGGTCATCTGAAGACCGGCGAAACGCTGGTGGTGCTGGGCGCCGGCGGCGGCGTCGGCATCTCCGCCGTCGAGATCGGCAAGGCCATGGGCGCGCGCGTGATCGCCGCGGCATCGTCGGCCGACAAGCTGGCCCTGTGCCGCAAAGTCGGCGCTGACGAGACGGTGAATTACAGCACCGAAAACCTCAAGGACCGCATCAACGAACTCACCGGGGGCAAGGGCGCCGATGTCGTGTACGACCCGGTCGGCGGGCCCTATACCGAACCCGCAATACGCGCGCTGGCATGGCGCGGAAGACTGCTGGTGATCGGCTTCGCCGCCGGCGAGATCCCGAAGATTCCGCTCAACCTCGCGCTGCTCAAGGAACGTTCGATCGTCGGCGTGTATTGGGGCGACTCGGTGAAGCACGACCCCGCCGGCCACCTCGCCAACATGCATCAACTCCACGAATGGTTCGCCGCCGGCGCCATCCGCCCCGTGGTCAGCGAACACTTTCCGCTCGCCGCGGCGAAGGATGCCATCGCCAGGATCGCCAACCGTCAGGTCAAGGGCAAGATCGTCGTCCTCCCCAACAACTAATCACCCAACCAGAAAGAACACCATGGAACAGCGCAATCAGTTTTACATCTACGGGCAGTGGGTCGCTCCGGCCGGCCAAGGCAGCATCGAAGTCTTCTCGCCCACCGACGGTGCCCTGCTGGCGACCGTCCCGCAGGGCAATGCAGCCGACGCCGACATGGCCGTGCTGGCCGCGCGGCGTGCCTTCGACGCCTGGAGCGCGACGCCGGCCGCCGAGCGCGCCGCGTATCTCAAGAAGATCCAGGAAGGCCTCAAGGCCCGCACCGACGAAATCGCCAGGACCATCACGCTGGAAATGGGCATGCCCTACAAGTTCTCGCAGCGCATCCAGGTCGGCTCGCCGACGGCGAGTTTCGGCATGTATTCGAAAATGCTGGCCGACTTTCCCTTCGAGGAACAGGTCGGCAATTCGAAGGTGGTGCGCGAAGCCGTCGGCGTCGTCGTCGCCATCACGCCGTGGAACTACCCGCTGCACCAGATCGCGGCCAAGGTCGCCGCCGCGCTGGCGGCCGGCTGCACCGTGGTGCTGAAGCCTTCCGAAGTCGCGCCGCTGAACGCCTTCCTGCTGGCCGAAATCATCCACGCCGCCGGCGTTCCGCCCGGCGTCTTCAACCTCGTCACCGGCTACGGCCCGGTGATCGGCGAGGCCCTGGTGACGCATCGTGAAGTGGACATGGTGTCCTTCACCGGTTCGACGCGCGCCGGCACCCGCGTTTCCGAACTGGCCTCGGCCACGGTCAAGCGCGTCGCGCTGGAACTCGGCGGCAAGTCGGCCGCGATCATCCTCGACGACGCCGACTTCAAGACCGCGGTGAAGGGCGTGGTCGGCAACTGCTACCTCAACTCGGGCCAGACCTGCACTGCGCACACGCGCATGCTGGTGCCCGCGTCGCGCTACGCCGAAGCCGCGCAGATCGCCGTCGAAGTCGCCCAGGCCTACCGCCCCGGCGATCCCATGACCGAAGGCACCACGCTCGGCCCGCTGGCCTCGAAGATGCAGCAGGACCGCGTGCGCGACTATATCGCCAAGGGCATCGCCGAAGGCTGCGAACTGCTGACCGGCGGCGCCGAGCTGCCTGCCGGCGTGAACGCTGCCGGCTATTACGTCGCGCCCACCGTCTTCGGCAAGGTCAAGCCGAACAGCACCATCGCCCAGGAAGAAATCTTCGGCCCGGTACTCTCGATCATCACCTACACCGACGAAGACGATGCAGTGCGCATCGCCAACGGCACCGTCTATGGCCTTGCCGGCGGCGTCTGGTCGGGCAGCGACGAGCATGCCGAAAAGGTCGCCCGCCGCCTGCGCACCGGACAGGTCGAGATCAACGGCGGCACCTTCAACATCTACGCCCCCTTCGGCGGCTACAAGCAGTCGGGGAACGGTCGCGAGCTGGGCAAGTACGGCCTGGAAGAGTTCCTCGAATACAAGGCCATGCAGTTCCGCCCGGCGCCGAAGGCCTGAGCGGCGCCGGCGCAGGCCGGCGATTCGAGGCGGCAGGGGCACGGAGCGATCCGTGCCCTTTTTGCTCCGCACGCACGCCGGCGCTGATCGGTCGCCGCGCTGTCAGCGCCGACTTTCGGGCGAGGTGAGTGTCGCTTTGTGCCCATTGCGGACTTAGTGGGCATGGGAAAGCGGACACTCAGGAACGTGGAGGTGACCGGCACTGCGCGGCTTTATCGCGCAGACTTCAGCGTTGAGCCTACTTTGCGGCTTGGCATTCTTGTCTTGTCCGGTACACGCGCCCATTCTTTGGTGAGACGTAGATATTGTCATCTACCCCGTGATTCTTTGTTGCGAAGCCAGGGATAACGACTACGCAACCAAAATACATGACGGCGGCGTAGTCGTCATTGATGTCGGAGTGACGAAAGGTAATAACTTGGTCGCTGCCGCCAGCATCTTTAACAGAGAACTTGAGATTCTGACCAACCTTGTAGTTGCAGATAAGCCCGTTGTTGACGTCTTGTTTGCATTCCGCACCTGCAACTACAAGCTCAAACATTTTGTCGAGAAGGGATTGAGCACCTGCGATGTTCGCCGACAACAATGAGATGAAAAAAGTCACGAAGCGTAATGGTTTCATGGTTCGTAGGTCTCCGAGATGGGCTTCATAGTGACGAACGTTTGACGTGAGGGGATCACTCTACGGAATGGTCAGCCAGAGTTCCAAATAACATAGACTCCTTTGTGTCCAAGCAACCACGCCCGGCGAAACGTGTGGCGCCACGACCTCAAATAAGGTTTTATCGTAGGTAGTATGACATTGTCAGGAGTTACGATACGCCCTGCGGTGTAACAGAGCAACTCGACTGGAGCATCCGTTGCGTATTTCTTGCGCAGTTTCTTGGAAATTATGCTGGCAGAGGGATCGGATGTTCGTAGATATCCATCATTTGCTACGGCAATTGATTTTGCCAGACGTGGATCGCACATTTCGACGAGTTCAAATGCGATTTTCCCTTCTGACTGATGCGTGCAAAGGATGTCAGGCTCTGGTGGACGGCGCTTCTCAACGCTAATCGGATCGATAGGCAACTGCGAGGCAGCCAGAAAGCGCGAGAATACGGCGACTTCTGTTTCTCCCTTGATGTTTTCAGATGCCATATCGGAGATGACCGGCTAACAGTTATTCAGATCCAGAAGCGTCCGGGTTATTGCTAATAATGCCAACACGATCGAAATGCCTTTAAGGTATTGAATGACGGGGAGATTATCCGATCCCGGTCTCCTTATCAATCATCAATCATACGGACAGGGCTCGAACGCCTGCTTTGCGGAAACGTCGTGAGTGGCGTTGTGGCCGCATGCAGACGGCAAGCCCCGTTCCGGCTGCGCAAAGTAAGGCGGCGCTGGCGACACGGCGGATCGAGGGGCTCTCAGGCGGCCGCGGGCGGGTTGCCGAGCGCGCTGCGAAGGCGTTCGACGAAGTCGGCCAATTCGCCACAGAGGGTGGCGCAGCAGGCGTCGATCGCCGGCGCGCCGGCGGCCTGCACGATGGCCGCCTGCAGGGCCGCCGCCGCATCGAACAGATTCCCGGCGCCGATGCTGCCGGTGCTGCCTTTGAGAGTGTGCGCGAGCTTGCCCAGCGCCTCGAAATCCTGCGCCGCATTGATCGCCGCGAGGCGCGCCGGATCCTGCCCGTGACCGTCGACGAACATTGCCAGCAGGCGCACATAGGTCGCGGCATTGCCGCATACCAATGCCAGTCCGCGCGCGGTGTCCAGGCCGGCAATGCCGCCGGCGCGGCGCAAGACCTCGTTCGCATCATTGGGGGCCGACGCGGGGGCCGACGCGGGGGCCGGGGCCGGCGCGGGCGGCGCATCCGGCCGCGCCGGCAGCCAGTTCAGCAGGGCCGCGTAGAGCGCCTCTGGATCGACGGGTTTGGCGACGAAGTCGCTCATGCCCGATGCATGGCAGGCGCGGCGGTCCTCGTCGAAAGCATTGGCGGTCATGGCCAGGATCGGCGTCGCGGCATGGCGCGACTGCTGGCGAATCAGCCGCGTCGCCTCCATGCCGTCCATGCGCGGCATTTGCACGTCCATCAGGATCAGGCGGTAATCGGTGGCGCGCGCCATCTCGGTGGCTTCGACGCCATCGAGCGCGACATCCACGGCCAGGCCGACGCCATGCAGCAGCTCGATGGCGACTTCGCGATTGATCGCGTTGTCCTCGGCCAGCAGCACGCGAACGCCGCCGTGGCGCCGGCGCAGTTCGGCCTCGACATCCTCGGCACCGGCGGCCGCGGCGACCGGCAGGATGCCGTGGCCGCGGCCGAGGCGGGCGGTAAACCAGAACCTGGCGCCCACCCCCGGCGTGCCGTCGGCGCCGACTTCGCCGCCCATCAGCTGCGCCAGGCGCCGGGTGATGGCCAGCCCCAGGCCGGTGCCGCCATACTTGCGCGTGGTCGAGGCATCGGCCTGCTCGAACGCGGTGAACAGACTGGCGACCTTCTCCGGAGAAATGCCGATGCCGGTGTCCGTGACTTCGAAGCGCACGGTAATTTCGTCGCCCGGCGGCGCTTCGTGCACCACCTCGCCTTCTTCCCCGAGCAGGCAGGCGCTCAGGGTGATCGAACCGCTCTCGGTGAACTTGATGGCATTGCTGGTGTAATTGAACAGCGCCTGGCGCAGGCGCGTCGGATCGCCGCTCAGCCAGGCCGGCACGTCGTCGGCATCGACCACGATCGCCAGCCCCTTGGCGCGGGCCTGGTCGCTGATCAACGAGCGCACGTGGTCGAGCACGGCGCCCAGCGGAAAATTGGTGCGCTCCAGTTCCAGCTTGCCGGCCTCGATTTTCGAGATGTCGAGGATGTCGTTGATGATCGACAGCAGGTGCGCCGCGGCGCTGTCGATCTTGCCCAGGCGCTCGGCCTGTTCCGGCGTCGGCGCCGCGCGGCGCAGCAGGTGGGTCAGGCCGATGATGGCATTCATCGGGGTGCGGATTTCGTGGCTCATGTTGGCGAGGAAAGTGCTCTTGGCGAGATTCGCGCTTTCGGCGGCATCCTTGGCCTGGGCCAGCTCGGCGGTGCGCGCGATCACCGTCTGCTCCAGCGTATCGCGGTGCTTCAGCAGTTCTTCCGCCGCGCGCCTGCGCTCGCTGATGTCGCGCAGGAAGACGAAGAACTGGCCGCCGGCGTTTTCAGGGACGGAGGCGCTGATCTCGACATGCCAGAGCGAACCGTCCTTGCGTCGATGCACGGTCTCGAATCGCTCGCGACCGGTCTCGATCAGGCGCCGGATGTGCCGGGCGGTCTGCGCCGGGTTTTCGATCGCCTCCAGGTCGGCTATGCGCATGCCGAGCAGCTCGTCGCGCGCGTAGCCGGATTGCTCGCAGTAAGCCGGGTTGACGTCGAGCAGGCGACCCTGCTCGTCGACGCGCCAGAAGCCGTCGAGCGCGGTTTCCAGGATGCGGCGCAAGGTCGCGTGGCTTTCGCGCAGGGCCGTTTCCGTGCGGTAGCGCTCGCTCACGTCGCTGAATACCAGCACCACGCCGACGATCGCCCCGGCCGCGCCGCGGATCGGCGCCGCGCTGTCGGCGACCTGGTATTCCGCGCCGTCGCGGGCCACCAGCAGCGCATGGTTGGCCAACCCGACGACCGTGCCGCGGGCCATCACCAGACTCACCGGATCCACCGCGGGCTGGCGGGTGCCGGCATCGACGATGCGAAACACCTCACCCAGCGGCCGTTGCGCCGCCTCGGCCAGCGGCCAGCCGGTCAGGCGCTCGGCGGCGGGATTCATCCGCGTCACGCGGCCGGCGACGTCGGTGGCGATCACCGCATCGCCGATCGAATGCAGCGTGATGGCGAGGTCTTCCTGGCTCTGCCGCAGGGACAGTTCCGCCACCCGGCGGCGGCGCCGGCTGACCAGCAGGGCCGCGATCAGCAGCGACTGCGCCATCACGAACACGACCATGCCGACAAGGTAGTGCCGGTATTGGCGCCAGAAATCCGGCGGACGATTGACGAAGACCGGATTGCCGGAGAGGCTGCGCGGATCGCCGCCCCAGCGCTCGATCTGCTTCCAGTCGAAGGTCGGCGCCACCTCGATCTGGGCGCTGGTCACCGGCGCCGACAATGCGTGCTTGCCGGCAAGCAGGCCAAGGGCGAGTTGCGCGGTGCTTTCGCCCAGCCTGGCGACGCTCACCACCGAGCCGCCGATGCCGCCGTTGTAGAGGTTGAAATCGTAGAGCCCGAACACCGGCGCGTTGGCCGCCTTGACGATGCGGCGCTCCACTTCGTAGGCCACCGTGACCTGGCCCAGCGCATCCCTGTTGTATTGGGTGAACAGGATGATGCTGCGCGGCGGCAGGCTGGCCACCCGCTGCAGCATCGCGTCGAGCGCAAGCTCGTGGGTATGTTCGAGAATCAGGCGCCCGGCCCAGGGCGCGGCAATCTCCGCGGCTTCCGCCGCCATCTTGCGGTCGGCCTCGCTGCTGCCCGAAACGATCAGCACCCGCCCGGTGGCGGGAAACAGTTCCAGCGCCCGCTCCAGCGTGCCCTTGATGTCGAACCTGGCGAGCTGGCTGATCACCCGGCGCGCGCCGGCTTCCGCGGCGCTGGGCATCGGCGCCTGCACGGTGATCGCAGGCGCGCCGGGGGCGATCTCCCGGCCCTCCTTGAGCAGGAAGTCCCGCGCCGGCTGCTGCGCCGTTACCACCAGATCGATGCGGCGCGGCGCGTATTTCCGCTGCAGCAAATCCAGCATGCGCTGGCGGTAGCGCGGATCGGCCTGGTTGCGTTCCAGGTCCAGGTACTCGAAGAACAGGTTGCTGACGCTGATTCCGGCATCGGTCATGGTGGCGCGGAAGGCGTCGTTGAACACTTCGATGCCCTTGCTGCCGTAGCCGTAGGAATACAGCAGCAGGATGTTCCTGTCGGTGGTCTGCGGCTCGCTCGCCGTGGCATGCGCGGCATGCGCGGCGCAACTCAGGAGGAGCAGCGCCAGCAGCCGAAACAGGAGCGGACGGGATACAAAGGAACCTGACAGCGTTGCCATGCGGCTACTCCCTGACGCATTCACTATCAGCCGCCGGCGGCGTACGCAAAGGAAAGGCGGCGCAAACTCAATAGCATAGTCCAACCGGGCGCGATGGCAATACTGCCTTTGCCGTACCGGGGCATGCCCGGGTCATCGACGTGGCGCCGGCGCTGATGCAGTGCTTGAATCGTGGGGCAGACTTCAGTCTGCCATGCCGGGAGACGCGGCGCGGCGGACGTCCGGGCACCGTGGCGAGCGCCTGTTGCCATATGTCTAAAGTGAGTCTTGTTGCCGGCAACAAAAACACCTAGGATTTGCAGTCGGCAACCGGCTCTTCATTTGCGGCCCACCCACGATTCCCGATGAATACCAGCCTTGATTTCGAGTGTCCGACATGAGCCGTGAAAACACCCTCGAGCAACTTGGACCGCTGGCAACGCAAATTCGCGAACTGCTTTTCCTGGAGTGGGAAGCCTGCCGGCCCGATCGCACTGCGTCATCGAGCGACCTGTACGATGACTATATTCCCGCCATTCATCGCCTGGCCCTGGATCGTTCCTCGAGCGACGATACCGAGGGCATCGAACACATTGCGGCCTATCTCAATTTTGTCGTGAAGAACTACGTCGGCCGTATCCCGGACAAGGCCTTGAATCGATCGGTCGCCGAAAAACTGTTCACAATGGCGGAGGCGACACGGCAGCTGCAAAGCAACATTCCCTAAACGTCAGGCCGCATGGCGGCCTGGAAGGCAGAATTCAGGAGATTTTCGCGTGGTCAAGTATTACGTTTTCTCGGGCCTGTTCGCCCTCGTCATGGTCGGTGTGGCCGCGCAGTTGATCCATAACCGCCGCCGGCGTCCCAAAGCTCGTGCCGCAGAGGCCAAAGCGGCGCATGCGGTCGCCCCTGCTGTCGCCTCCGCTGCCGGCCCTGCCGCCGCTGCCAAGGAAGCCCCGTACGATCCCAACGCCACGCGGATTCACTTTCGACCGGCTCCGGCCAACGGACACGCTACGCTACCGGCACGCGTCGAGGCCGCGCTGCCGGAGGGCGCCATTGCCAAACTGGTCTGCGTTGGCGGTCACCTGAAAGGCCAGAGCTTTCCCATTACACCGGCCGGCATTACGGTGGGACGCGACCCGCAGAGCACCATCGTCCTCACCGACCACCGTGTATCGCACCAGCACGCCAAGATATCCATCGTCGACCGCAAGGTGGTACTGCGCGACCTCGACTCCACCAACGGCACGTTTCTCAATGCCCACCTCAGCGCCCTCGTGCACGAGGTCGTGCTTTGCCCCGACGATACGATCTTTTTCGGCGGACACGGGGGCGACCAGTTCCGCTTCCTGGTGCATTGAAGCCCGGGCGCAGATCGCGCCCTGCAAGAGTCGGCGCTGGCGATACGGCGATATTGCGGCTATAGTGACTTCCTTTGCTACTTTTGTAGCGTATTGATTCGAGGTGAAGCCATGGGTATGCCCGTCCGCATCGACGACACCCTCTACGAACAGGCCCGCGCCCAGGCGCAAGCCGAGCGCCGCACCATCGCCGGGCAAATCGAATTCTGGGCGATGATCGGCAAGGCGGCGCTGGACAATCCCGACCTGCCCATCGATTTCGTTCGCGAACTGCTGATCGCGCGCGCCGAAGGCCCGGCGCTGGCGACCCCCTTCGTCGCCGAAGGCGAGCACGACTGACGATGGCCGCCGTCCAGGTCCTGCAGGCCGCCGCCTTCCGCCGCACCTACAAGCGCCTGCACCCCAATCAGAAGACCGATGTTGACGCGGCGGTGCAGGCCATCGTCGACGACCCGACGCTGGGCGAAGCAAAGAAAGGCGATCTCGCCGGTGTCTTCGTCCACAAGTTCAAATGCAACGGCCAGCTCGCGCTGCTGGCCTACGAATACGATCCCGCCACCCGACTCCTGCTGCTGCTCGGCTCGCACGAAAACTTCTACCGCGAACTGAAGCGCTCCTGATAGAGGCACCCCGACCGGAGGCAACATGCCGCAGTGGTCATGCCGAATGCAGGCTCTGCTTCCTCGCTGCAAGCCTGCGGCGTCCGCTTCAGCTCACGCCTGCGGCGCACTCTCCATGTCTCGCCAGAGGCAATGTCCCTTGCTCTCCTTGGCGATTTCAGCCAGCACGCGGGCGTGGTCGGCGAGTTCGGCTTCGCTGGCAGACAGCACCACCAGCGGCGGACGCTGGCGCGTGCCGCCCATCGAGTAGTCGACGGCGGGGCTGTCGAACTCGATTTCCAGCGAGTTCTGGCCGCGGGTCATGGCCAGATAGACCTCGGCCAGCAGTTCGGCGTCGAGCAGCGCGCCGTGGAGCTGGCGGCCGGAATTGTCCACGCCGAATTCGGAGCACAGGGCGTTGAGGTTGTTCTTCTTGCCCGGCCTCATCTCGCGCGCCATGCGCAAGGTGTCGATCACCTCGCCGCAGGTCTGCTCGATGCTCTCGTGCTTCAGCAGGCCCAGTTCGTTGTTGAGGAAGCCGATGTCGAAGGCGGCGTTGTGAATCACCAGTTCGGCGCCGCGGACGAACTCCATGAAGTCGGCGGCGACCTCGGCGAACTTCGGCTTGTCGGCGAGGAATTCGTTGGTCAGGCCGTGGATCGCGATGGCGCCGGGATCGATCACCCGCTGAGGATTGATGTAGGCGTGGAAGCGCTGGCCGGTGAGTTGGCGGCCGCGCAGTTCGACGCAGCCGATTTCGATGACGCGGTCGCCGGTGCGGAAATCGAGCCCGGTGGTTTCGGTGTCCAGAACAATCTTGCGCACGCTACGCTCCTTTACGGGCGAGTTCCACGCCGCGTCGCGCCAGCACGTCGGCGCGCTCGTTCTCGACGTGGCCGGCATGGCCCTTGACCCAGAACCATTCAATCGAGTGCAGCGCCGCCAGACGATCCAGCTCGCGCCACAGGTCTTCGTTCTTCACGGGCTCCTTGTTGGCGGTTTTCCAGCCGCGCCGTTTCCAGCCGTGGATCCATTCGCTGATGCCTTTCTGCACATACTGCGAATCGGTATGCACGCGCGCCACGACCGGCTCCTTCAGGGCACGCAAGGCTTCGATCACGGCCATCATTTCCATCCGGTTGTTGGTGGTCAGGGCCTCGCCGCCGAAGAGTTCCTTTTCGGTCGTGCCCTTGCGCAAAATCGCACCCCAGCCGCCGGGGCCGGGATTGCCGCTGCAGGCGCCGTCGGTAAATATGTCGATCATTGATCCACTCTCTGCGTAACGGTTACCAGGGCCTTGGCGCGCGCCTTGCGATCGCTCCAGGTCGGGGTGATGAGGCGCATGCCATGCTGGCGCTTGATCGCCTGCACGATATACACCGCGCCGGCGATCGGCCACCAGCGGTCGCCGGCCGCGTCCATGAACTGGAAGCGGCGCAGCCATTTTTCCTGCGTCACGGCGGGAGCGTAGCAGCCGAAGGCGCCGGCCTGCATCTCGAAGCCGAGCAGCGAAAACCAGTCCTTCAGGCGCGGCACGCTGAGGTAGGCGCCGCGCCAGGGCGGCAGGGCCTGCCGCCGCGACAGCTTGCGTTTGGCGCCCCACAGGCTGAAGGGATTGAAGCCGGTGACGATCACGTGGCCCTCGGGCACCAGCACGCGCTCCACTTCGCGCAGCACCTGGTGCGGATTGGCATCGAATTCGAGCGTGTGGGGCATCACCACGAGATCGATGCTGTTGGCCGCAAAGGGCAGATAATGCAGATCGGAGCGCACTTCCGAAAAGCCGTCGTAGCGACCGTCGTCGCAACGGAAACGCAGCGGCATCCGATTGGCGCGCAGGAAGTCGTGGGTGGGCAGCGAAAGCTGGACGGCATTGAAACCGAAAATGTCGGCGACCAACTGGTCGTGCTTCTGCTGTTCCCAGTTGAGCACATACTGACCGGCCGGTGTCTCGAGCCAGCTTTCGAATCCCTGAATTGACATTGCGCCCCGATTGGAGAAAATTGCTTGATGACTGAAATACTCGCCCTGCACGCTTTCGAAGACAACTACATCTGGCTGCTGCGCGCCGGCGGCTTCGCCGTGGTGGTCGATCCGGGCGATGCAGCGCCGGTGCTCACCCACCTCGAACGCAGCGGCGACCGCCTCTGCGCCATTCTCGCCACCCATCACCACGGCGACCACGTCGGCGGGCTGGCGGAGATCCTCCAGCGCTTTCCGGTCCCCGTGTTCGGCCCGGCGCTGGAGAACATTCCCGGTGTCAGCCATCCGCTGGCCGGCGGCGAACGCATCGAACTGCCGGAAATCGCCCTCGAACTCGAAGTCATCTCCGTGCCCGGACATACCCGCGGCCACATTGCTTATTATGGCCCAAGTCTCCACGAGCACGGCGCGGTCTTCTGCGGCGACACGCTGTTCGGCGCCGGTTGCGGGCGGCTGTTCGAAGGCACGCCGGCGCAAATGCTGGAATCCCTGACCAAACTCGCCGTATTGCCAGCGCCGACTCTCGTCTATTGCGCCCATGAATACACCCAGAGCAACATGCGTTTCGCCCTCGCTGTCGAGCCGGGCAGCATCGCCGTGCAGCGCCGCAGCGAGCACGTCGCCAGGGACCGCGCCGCGGGCCGCGCGACGATACCGACCAGCATCCATGCCGAACTCGAAACCAATCCCTTCCTGCGCTGGGATGCGCCCGCCGTGCGCTCCGCAGCGGCAAGCCGCCTCGGACGCGCTCCGGCCGACGCGGTGGAAACCTTCACCGCCATTCGCGAGTGGAAGAACCGCTTCTGATTTGGCTCCGCACCGGCAGCGACCGCAAGTTTTGCATTGACCGCAAGGGCCGCCTTGGCTAAGATGCGGCGCCCGCACGCGCACCTTCGACAGCGCCTTTTTTTGCGGCCGCTACGCCTGGCCCAGACAATGCCGGCCCTGGTCCTCACGGAAACTGCCTTCTCCCCAATGTCCCTGCTCCGCTGCCTCATTCCGTCCCTGATGCTGATCCTGACCGGCTCCGCACATGCCGAACAGGCATTGCAGATGTCGGGGGAGCTTGCGTCGCCGACCACGCTGAACTTCGGCGCAGCGCCGCCACCCGTGATTCCCCGGCTGCCCGACCCGTCGCAGGAAGTGAAGGACGACCTGCCGCCGATCCCCACCATCGACCTCACCACACCGCCCGACGACCTGTGGCAGCGCATGCGCAACGGCTTTTCGATGCCCGACCTCGACAGCCCGCTGGTGGCCGACCGCCAGGCCTGGTACCTGAACCGGCCCGATCTGCTGAAGCGCATCTTCGAGCGCAGCCGGCGCTACCTGCATCACATCGTCGCGGAACTCGAAAAGCGCGGCATGCCGACCGAGCTGGCCTTGCTGCCGATCGTCGAAAGCTCCTACAACCCGCTGGCCTACTCGTCGGCCCGCGCCCTGGGCATGTGGCAGTTCATTCCGTCCACCGGCAAGACCTACAAGCTGCAGCAGAACGCCTGGTTCGACCAGCGCCGCGACATCGTCGCCTCGACCAGCGCCGCGCTCGATTACCTGCAGACCATCTACGAAATGCACGGCGACTGGCACCTCGCGCTGGCGTCCTACAACTGGGGCGAAAACGCGGTCGGGCGCGCCGTCGCCAAGAACCAGGCCAAGGGGCTGCCGACTGATTACCTGCACCTCAAGATGCCGGTCGAGACCAGCTACTATGTGCCCAAGCTGCAGGCGATCAAGAACATCATCGCGCAGCCGCAACTGTTCGGCATCAGCCTCGATCCGATTCCCAACCGGCCGTATTTCGGCACGGTCGAGCGCAACGGCAACATGGACATCGCGCTCGCCGCACGCCTCGCCGAAATCCCGGTGGAGGAGTTCATCGCGCTCAACCCGGCCTACAGCCGGCCGGTGATGCCGACCGAGGCCAACAGCCCGCTGGTGCTGCCGGCTGAGAAGGTGCAGACCTTTCTCGCCAACCTGCAGAGCCACGAAGCGCAGGACAAGCCGCTGTCCGCCTGGCTCACCCACAAACTGAAGAAGGGCGAGAGCCTCGACAAAGTCGCAGGCCGCTACGGCATCAGCGCAGTACGCCTGAAGCAGCTGAACGGCATCAATGCACGAACGAAAATCACCCCCGGCTTTGCCCTGCTGGTGCCGGGCAAGGATGCGATCGGCTACGAGTCGCTCGCCGCCCGCCTGCCGCAAACCCCGTCCACTCCGCCGCGCGTCACGAAGTGGAAGAAGGGCAAGCCCGGCGCCAAGCGCAAGGGCGTCAGCGTCAAGATAAGAAAAGCTCCGGCGGCCAAGCCGGCGGTCAAGCCGAAGAAGCGCTAGGCGCAGCTCAGACCGCCTTGATGCAGCGCACGGCGTGCGTTGCGCTGAACAAGGTTTCGGCCGGATAGGCGCGGCGGCAACTTTCGTCCGCCAGCGGGCAGCGCGGATGGAAATGGCAGCCGGCGGGAGGATTGGCCGGCGACGGCATGTCGCCGGCGAGCTTCGGCACCTCGCTCCGCGCGCCATCGACGCGCGGCACCGCAGCCAGCAAGGCCTTCGTGTAGGGATGCCGCGGCTGGCGCAGCACCTCCTCCGCCGTGCCGCGCTCGACGACGCGCCCGAGGTACATCACCGCCACGTCGTGCGCGAGGTAATCCACCACCGCGATGTTGTGCGTGATGAACAGGTAGGCCAGCTTCAGATCGCGCTGCAGGTCCGACAGCAGGTTGAGGATCTGCGCCTGCACCGACACATCCAGCGCCGAGGTCGGCTCGTCGCAGACCAGCAATTGCGGATTCACCGCCAGGGCGCGGGCGATGGCGATGCGCTGGCGCTGGCCGCCGGAAAATTCGTGCGGATAGCGCGTCACCATGTCGGCGCGCAAGCCGACCTGCTCCAGCAGCGGGCCGACCTTCGCCGCCGCATCGCCAGCGCCGACTTTCAGCGCCTGCATGCCTTCGGCGATGATGTCGCCGATGCGCAGGCGCGGGTTGAGCGAGGCGAAGGGGTCCTGGAATACCATCTGCATTTTCGCGCGCAGCGGCCGGAGTTCATTGGACGAGCGCGTGGTGAGTTCCACGCCATCCAGTTGCACGCTGCCGGCCGTCGGCCGCAGCAATTGCAGCATGGCCTTGCCCGCCGTTGTCTTGCCGCAGCCCGACTCGCCGACCAGCGCCAGCGTACGCCCCGGCATCAGCCGCAGCGACATGCCGTCGACCGCGCGCACGGCGCCGACGGCACGCTGCAGGATGCCGCGCCGGATCGGAAAGTGCACCTGCAGATCCTTTACCTCCAGCAGCGGCGTCGAGCCGGCCGCCATCGCCGTGTCGCCAGCGCCGACTTCTGCGGCAACGGCCGGCGCGGCGCCGGGCAGGAAGCAGCGCACGCGTTGGCCTCCATCGACGTCGCGCCAGGACGGCGGCGCGCTGCGGCACTCCGGCATGACTTCGCTGCAGCGCTCGACGAAGCGGCAGCCCTCATGCCGGACATCCGCCGCCGGCACGCTGCCGGGAATCGTCGCCAGCCTGCCGCCGCGCCTCTCTGCATCCGGCAGCGCGGCGAACAGGCGCACCGAATACGGGTGCGCCGGCTGCGCGAAGAAAGCTTCACGCGGCGCTTCCTCCACCAGTTGTCCGGCATACATGACGCCGACGCGATCGGCCATGCGCGCGACGACGCCCAGGTCGTGCGTGATCAGGAACAGCGCCATGCCCTGCTTGCGCCGCAACTCGTCGAGCAGGTCCAGCACCTGGGCCTGGATCGTCACGTCCAGCGCCGTGGTCGGCTCGTCGGCGATCAGCAGGCGCGGCTCGCCGGCCAAAGCACAGGCGATCATCACGCGCTGGCGCAGGCCGCCGGAAAGCTGGAAGGGATATTCGTCGAGCCGCCGCAGCGGGTCGGGAATGCCGACCTGGTCGAGCAGCTCTGCGGCGCGCGCGCGGGCTGCCGCGCCGCGCAGCGCCGTATGCAGTTCCAGCGCCTCGCTGATCTGGCGGCCGACCGTCAGTACCGGGTTGAGGCTGGTCGCCGGCTCCTGGAAGATCATGCCGATGCCGCCGCCGCGAATGTCGCGCATGCCGGACTCGGGCAGCGCCAGCAAGTCGCCGCCCTCGAAGCCGACCGCGCCGCCCGTCACCTGCGCGGCCGCCGGCAGCAAGCGCATGATGCCCAGCGCCGTCATCGACTTGCCGCAGCCGGATTCACCGAGCAGCGCGTAGCACTCGCCCGCCGCGATGTCGAAGGAGATGCCATCGACCGGGCGCGCGGCGCCGATGTGGATGGCCAGGTCCTTCACGGCAAGAATGCTCATGGCAGGCACTTCGCGTAAAGCACATGGATCGGAGTCCCCCGTGATAAACGCGCGCAGCGCGCCGAATAGCAACCCCCCGCGAGGGGCGAGGCGGGAATTCGCGACGCATGCGTCGCGCCGCCACAGCCGGCTGGCTGTGCAAAGCCAGCCGTGGGCCGCGAAGCGGAAGGGGGGCGGGCGACCAGCCTCCACTGAAACTTCGTTTTCGCGTGTTTCATCCGCAGCGTGCAGCGCTTGGTACAATGAGCGTTAGACCTCATACCGACGACCTCGGATCGAAGGCGTCGCGCACCGCGTCGGCGAACAGGTTGGCCGCCAGCACCAGCGCGAACATGAAGCCGAAGGCAGCCACCAGCGACCACCAGACCATGGGCTCGCGCGCCAGTTCCATGCGCGCCGTGTTGATCATGGTTCCAAACGAGATCGTGCTCGGATCGACGCCGACGCCGACGTAGGACAGCACGGCCTCGGCCAGCACCAGGCCGGAGAAATCCATCACCAGCGCGATCAGCACGATGTGCATCAGGTTGGGCAGGATGTGGCGGCGCATGATGGCGAAGCGCCCGACGCCGAAGGCCTGCGCGGCCTGGACGAATTCCAGCTCGCGCAGCTTCAGCGTTTCGCCGCGCAAGAGGCGCGCGACGCCGGTCCAACTGGTCATGCCGAGGATCAGGCACAGCGCCAGCAGGCGCGCATCGGCGCGCTCGGCCGACGTGGCGAACCACTGCGGATGGGTGTCGATGATGACCTGCATCATCAGCACTGCCGCGGCGATCAGCAGCACGCCGGGAATCGAGCTCAGCGTGGTGTAGAGATACTGGATCAGGTCATCGACCCAGCCGCCGACATAGCCGGCGAGGATGCCCAGCAGCACCGCCACCGGCAGCATCACCAGCGTGGTCAGGGTGCCGATCAGGAGGCCCGTGCGTATGCTTTTGAGCGACAGGTAGAGCACGTCCTGGCCGACCTTGTCGGTGCCGAAGACGTGGTAGCCGCCGCCGAGCGAGATCGCGATGCCGAACAGCAGCAGGATCGGCAGCAGGGTGATGAAGATCGCGCCGCTCGCCGTGCCGCCAGCGCCGACTTTCAAGCTTGCCATGAGTTCGAGTCCGCGCACCCTGCACCAGAGCGTCGCCAGCAGCAACCAGATCACCAGGCCGCCTGCGCATCCGCGCGAGACGCGGATGGCGATGTCGAACTCGCGATTGGAGAGGTCCTGCCCCAGGTGGGCGCCGCCATGTTTCAGCCGCGGAAACTCGCGCTGCGTGGAATTCTCCAGCGCTTCCTTGGCATACAGGTGCGTCGCCAGCGGCGCCGAATAGGTCTTTTCGGCTCGCAGGCGCAGATCGGACAGCAAGGCATCGAGCGCCGAATTCACTTCCACGGCATAGCGCGCCGTGGTGCCCGGTTGATCCGGGAGCCGCGCCCGGTAGTGCAGCGAATCGAGCAGGCCGATCAGGACGAAGACGGCGAGCACCGTCGCCGCCGCCATCGCCACGCCGTCCTTCAGCACGCGCGCCCAGGCCGCGCGCAGTGCGTCCTGCCGCCGCGCCCAGAGCGTGAGCGCGACGATCACTGCGATCAGGACGAACAGCAGCGCGTCCGACCAGAGCACAACCGGCTGGATCATCCGAAAAATCCCAGTGCAATCCGCAGATGACGCAGATTTCGCAGATGGAACGGCAAAGCGGCGAGGCATCGCCCTGACCGATCTGCGTCAATCGGCGAAATCTGCGGATCAAATGCCTTTTGCAGGATCATTGCAGCCGCACCCGCGGATCGGCCAGCGTGTAGGACAAGTCCGTCAGCAGCAGGCCGACGATGTAGAGCACCGAGCCGATGAAAACCATCGAGCGCACCACGGCGAAATCCTGCGCGTTGATCGCGTCGATGGTGTAGCTGCCCAGCCCCGGCACGCCGAAAAAGGACTCGGTCAGCAGGCTGCCCATGAACAGGGTCGGGATCACCACCACGACGCCGGTGAGGATGGGGATCAGCGCGTTCCTCAGCACGTGACGGAACAGCACCACACGCTCGGGCAGGCCCTTGGCGCGCGCGGTGCGCACGTAGTCGCGGGTGATCTCCTCGAGGAAGATGGTGCGGTACCAGCGCGTCGAGCTGCCGATGCCGCCGACCACGCCGATGATCACCGGCAGGATAAGGAATTTCGCCGCGTCGAGGCCGCCGCTGTAGCCCGAGATCGGCACCAGGTGCCAGACCTTGGACACCAGCCATTGCCCGCCGATGATGTAGAACAGGCCCGAGAAGAACACCAGCAGCAGCGCGAAGGAAATCGCGACGAAGAGGCCGAGGACGAAGGTCGGCACGGCGATCGCCAGGCTCGGCCCCATGCGCTGGCCGATCTCGCGGGCGATGTCGCGGCCGTCGTCGGCGCGGCCGAAATCGCCGGCGAACATGCGCACCGACTTGCTGAAGAAAATCGTGTCGGTCAGCGTTGCGCTGCCCGCCGCCGCCGCGTTCCACACCAGCGGCTTGTCGTAGCCGCGCTCGGCCTTCCACTTCTGGATCGCCTCCGGCGTCACGCGCTTGACGCCGAGCTGCATGCGCGCCATGTCGTCCGGCGTGTTCACCACGAAGAACAGGGCGAAGGTCAACAGATTCACGCCGATCAGGATCGGTATCGCATACAGCAGGCGGCGGATGATGTAGGCGAGCATCAGTTCGTCGAGGTATCGCGGCCCAGCAGCATGGCGACAAACCTGCCGCGCATTGCGGGCGAGAAGTCGTGGCGGCTGACGAAGTCCGTCGCCGCGCCCGCCCCGCTCCAGGCGATGCCCCAGATCGGCGCCACGGCCGTCGGCTGCATCGCATAGCGCGCATCGCCGACGAGGCCACCGGCCGCGTCGTGCACGATGAAGCCTTCCGAAAATATCCGGAAGCGCTCGATGTCATTCAGCCGTCGTGTATCGCCCGCAGCCAGCTTCTGCGCCGCGGCGGCATCGAGCAGCTCGGCCGATTCGCCGGGATAGTGGCGCAGCTTGACGCCGACGTGAAAGGCATCGACCTGGACCCGGCCGTCGTGCGCATACAGCGAGCGCCAGAGCACCAGGTTCGCCATCGAGGGCTTGACCGAGAGCTGCTGCGGCTGATGCCCGCGCGCCTGCGCCAGCGCCACGGCCGCCGTCTCGACGCGCTGCTGCTGAACATAGCTGAGGCCGAAATAGGCGAACCCGAGCATCAGGCTCCAGCGCACCGCGACCGAATTCGGGCGGCGCAGGAAGAAGAACAGCGGCGCCGCCAGCAGCAGCGTGAACAGCGGATCGAAGACGGCGATCAAATTCCACGCCTCCTTGCGCTGCGAAAACGGCAGCCACAGGTGCGTGCCATAACTGGTGCAGGCATCCAGCAGCGGATGCAGCAGATACGCGCCGAAGCTGTAGACGTAAAGGGAGGAAAAGCTCGCCCGCCGCCGCAGGAAAGGCCACAGCAGCAGCGCCGCCAGCAGCGCGCCGAAGGGCACGAAGGCCAGCGCATGGCTGAAGTGGCGGTGGTAGTCCAGCACCAGCAGCGCATCGCCGCCGCTCTGAATCAGCGCGTCGGCGTCGGGCAGCAGGCCGGCCGCCGCGCCGACGCCGGCCGCCAGTCGCCGTTCCGCCAGCGCCGTCCGCAAGGGATACCGTCTCCGGCTGAGCCGGAGACATAACTTTTCGTCGCGGCAGCGCACCGACGCCACCGCCGCAGCCACCGCCGCGCCCATCACGGCATGAGTCACGATATCCATGGCGCGAATAGTAGAGCAAATCGCTTGCGAATCATGCCCGGCGAGCGATGGCTTTATCCCCGGCCTCGCCCTAAAATTGCGGCTGTCCGAAATCCGCTGCGCCCGAGAGGAAAACCCGTGAAACACCTGACACGTTTGATCATCCTGCTGATCCTTGCCGCCCCGCTGCCCGCCCTTGCCGACGATCTCGAAGCCGCTGTGTCCGCCGTCAAGCAGCTCGGCGCCCTGAACGGACAGGCGCTGGCCTGTTCCGAGAAGGCAGCCGCCGCCCGCGCCAAGGTGCTGATGCTGGCCCACTCGCCGAAGACCGCGCGCTTCGGCGCGGCCTACGAAGAAGCCACGCAGGAAGCCTTCCTCGCCCAGACCAAGGCGTCCGGCACCTGCCCCGATGCGAAAGGCCTCGACGGCAAGCTGAACGACGTGGCGCAACGGCTGCAGAAGGCATTGCCGATCGCGCCGGCGGCCGCGAAATAGCCGGCGGCCATGAGGCCATTGCGCGCATCGGCTTTCTGCCTGGCACTGTGCTGGACCGTTGCGGCCGGCGCCCAGTCCGCCCCCGCGCCGAAACACAGCGAGGAGTCGGTGGACACGACGAGCCTGATGCCGCGCTACCTGCTGCAGGATGTTCGCGGCCGGGTCGTCACGCAGGAGAGTTTTCGCGGCCGCTTCCAGCTCATCACCTTCGGCTTCACCTCCTGCCCGGATGTCTGCCCGACAACCCTGCTCGGCTTCAAGAACATCCTCGAAGCCCTCGGCGACAAGGCCGAGCGCGTGCAGCCGCTGTTCATCACGGTCGACCCGGAGCGCGACACCGCCGAACTGCTGCGCGAATACACCGCCGCCTTCGACCCGCGCATCCTGGGCCTGACCGGCAGCGCCGACCTCATCGAGCGGGCGGCCAGGACATTCCGTGTCAGCTACCAGAAGGTGCGCGAACCCGGCGCTTCACCGGGCATCTACACCATGGACCATTCGACCGGAATGTACTTTTTGGATACCGAAGGGCGCTTCCTGGTCAAGTTCTCCATCAACGCGCCGGCCCAGGAAATCACCGCGCGCATCCGCAGCCTGATGGATGCCGACCACTCGCGGCCGCCCGGCCGGCGCGGCAACGCGCCCCTGCGCTGAAAGCCGCTACTTGAACTTGTAGTAGGTCTGGTTCAGCCAGGCAGCGACGTTGGCCTCGTCTTCGGGAAACCACTTCGCATTGGTCTGCGCGCTGCAGGCGGCGACGCGCTGCCCGAGCGCACGCGCGTCGTTGATCAGGCGCGGCTTGCGCGTGTACATCGCGGAGCCGTCGCCGCCCAACAGCTTGACGTGGCAGGCGACGCATTGCTTGTCGTGCAGCGGCTTGCCCAGTTTCGGGTCGCCCGCGGCCTGGGCGGGCAGGGAAAGCAGCAGGCATAACAGCGGGATCAGGATACGCATGGCATTACTCCCGGGATAAGTTGCTGCGTCAACTACTGGAGGTAGGTGATTTCCATTTCCGAATCGAGGCCGGTCACCATGTCGAGGATTTCCTCGGTGAACTGCTCGTCCTCGTCGCTCCAGGTGGCGTCGGGCGCCTCGGATGCGGTGACCAGCGGCGTGATGTCGAAATCGACGAAGCGGTCGCCGACCTTGAGCACGAAGATGCCGGAAGAATGCTCGACCAGTTCCCAATCGTCCGGAATCTCAAGCTCGCAATGCAATTCAAGCGACAGTTTTTTCATCGGGTTCTCCGTGTTCAGGTTTCCAGACACGCATCCTAATGCATCCGGCCGCGACGGGGTAGGATGCCTGTCCCAGAAACCACCTCATTCCACCCCGTTCGCGCCATGATCCAACCTCTTCTGCTGATAGACGATGCCGCCGTGCGCCGGCATCTCTCGCTCGACGCCTTGCTGCCCGCCATCGAGCAGGCGCTGATCGACCTTTCCGCCGGCCGCGTGGTGCAGCCGCTGCGTACCGTGCTGGAGCTGCCGAGCCCCGGCAGCCTGCTCTTCGTCAAGCCGGCGCTGGCCGGCAATGCGCTGGCGACCAAGCTGATCACCCAGGTGCCGGACAACGCCGCGCGCGGCTTGCCGACCATGATCGCCACCGTGCTGCTGCTCGATCCGCTGACCGGCAGGCCGCTGGCAGTGATCGACGCCACCTGGCTGACCGAGCTGCGCACCGCCGCCGTCTCGGCGGTGGCCACCCGCGCGTTGCGCGACCAGCGGCCCAAGCGCGTGGCGATCCTCGGTTCCGGCGCGCTGGCGCGCAGCCATGCGCTGGCCCTGCGCGCCGTCGTGCCGCTGCGCGACATCCGCGTCTGGAGCCCGACCCGCGCCAATGCCGAACGCTGCGCCGCCGACATCGACGGCAGCGCCAGCCCCGACGCTGAGCATGCCGTGCGCGATGCCGACATCGTGGTGACCGTAACCAACGCCAGCACGCCGGTGCTGATGGGCCGCTGGCTCAAACCCGGCGCGCTGGTGCATGCGGTCGGTGCGCCGCGCCCCGGCTGGCGCGAGCTGGACGACGAGGCCATGGCCAATTACCTGATCGCCGACAACCGCCTCGCCGCCGAGACCGAATCGGGCGACGTGATTCTTTCGGGCGCCAAGGTGCAGTGCGAAATCGGCGAGGTGCTGGCCGGCAAGGTGACGGTGCCGCCCGGCGTCACCGTGGTGTTCAAGGCGCTCGGCCAGGCCGTCGAGGATGCGGTCGCGGCGCAGCTGGTCTATGCCGCCGTTACGGCCGCGCAATAGACCGCAACACAGGCCGCGACACAGGCCGCAACACAGGCCGCCGCCGGCAGACTATTGAACCGGCATCAGCGAACTTGAAACCACCGTTCGGGCTGAGCCTGTCGAAGCCCTGCGCGCCCTTCGACAAGCTCAGGGCGCCTTGAGCGCTGCCAGGCGACGACCGCCTGATTGGCGTGGGCGAACATCGGCTCGGAGATTTCGCGCGGCAGGTTCTGGCGCAGGGCGGTGAACAGCGCCGCGTTGGTTTCCCGCGCCAGCTCCGTGCTGGCCGCGCCCTCGCTCAGGCAGCGCAACTGGATGTGGGCCAGCGCATCGGCCACGAGCCGCCAGCCGAGCGTCGGCATCTGCTTCGCAAGCGCCGTCAGCATACCGCCCAGTGCGGCGAGGAGGGCCAGCGCCTCGTCCCTGTCGTCGCAGGCGATCATGGCGTGCCACAGCGCCAGGTGGATGTTGCGCCTCAGTTCCATCTTGAAGTCGATGGCATTGCACTCGGCCTGCCCGATCGCGGCGAATTTCTGCTGGAAGCGCGCGTCCTCCGCGACATCGAGTCCGTTGCGCAGGGCGCCGAGCAGGGCGCTGATGCCGGGGATCGCGGTGAGGCCGAAGGCCTGGCACCAGGCCAGGCCCCACTGGTCGATGCCGGTCACCAGCAGGGCGAGGCGCAGGGCACGCGCATCCTCGCCTTCCGCCGCGCGCACCCAGTTGCGCGAGAGGCGCTCGATCCCGGCCACGGCCGACTGCAGCGCCGCGTCGTCACCTTCGAGGCCGAGGCGGAACAGGCGGGTAAAGGCATCCTGCGCCATGCGCGCGGCAAGCCGCTGCAAGTCCGGCGCAGCAAGCTCAGCGAGGCTGTCGGGCGGCAGGGAAACGGCTTCATTCATAATCGCAATCCTGTCAATCAAGAACGACATTATGCAGATCTGGGTCGATGCCGATGCCTGCCCCGGCGTCATCAAGGAAATTCTCTACCGCGCCGCGACGCGGCACGCGCTGCCGCTGATCCTGGTCGCCAACCAGTGGCTGCGCGTGCCGCCCTCGCCCTTCATTCGCGTGGTACAGGTGGCGCAGGGTTTCGACGTGGCCGACAGCCACATCGTCGAACAGACGGCGGCAGGAGACCTGGTGATCACCGCCGATATTCCGCTGGCCGCGCTGGTGATCGAGAAGCGCGCCTTTGCCCTCAATCCGCGCGGCGAGCTCTACAGCGCGGAGAACATCCGCCAGTTGCTCGACATGCGCAACTTCATGGACACCCTTCGCAGCAGCGGCGTCGACACCGGCGGCCCGCCGGCCTTCAGCCACGCCGACCGGCAAAGCTTCGCCAATCAGCTCGACCGCTTCATTGCCCGGCGCAACAAGGCCGGTTGACGGCCAAGCAGACCAGCCGCGGGAGAACCGATCGCGTGATCTTCTTTGCATTCATGGACTTATTCCGCAATCGCGGTCGGTTTGAGCCAGATCATGGCGCGCCGGACGCATGCGGTTCAGAATAGCCATGGATTTGCATTTACGCCATGACGATGGCACAATAGTACTTTAGTAATATCCATTGCTTCCGTTAATATGATCACAGATTCACCGCGTCTCCCAGACGACATCTTCCGTTGGAGCGACGGATTCGCCATCGGACATGGAACGGTGGATGAGCAGCATGCCAAGCTGATTGAAATCCTGAATCGGCTGGCGCGCTACCACACCAGCAATGTCGCCGACGAAGATCTGTTGCGGGTCTTCGATGAACTCGTCAGCTATACCGTCTACCATTTTGGTACCGAAGAAGCCCTGATGAGCCAATTCCGGGTGGCCGAAACGCATTCGCTTCCCCATCGCCGTGCGCATCAGGCCTTTATCGATCAGGCGCTGGCCGCCCGCCAGGCCGCCGAGAAGTCGCCGCGCGACGTCACCGGGCAAACGCTGGCGTATCTGACCAACTGGCTGATCCAGCATATTCTCGGCATGGACCGCCGCCTGGGCGAGGAAATCCGCCTGGCCCAGGCGCGCGACGGATTGCCGGTGACGGTCGAGACACCGCCGAGCGACCAGCGTACGACCGAGGTACTGCTCGGCGCAATCGACGGCCTTTACCAAATCCTGGGACACAACACCAACGAACTGCTCAAGGCAAACCGGCTGCTGCAACAGGAACTGGCCAAGAGCAAGGAAGCCGAACAGCGTCTCCGTGTCGCCGCTACCGCCTTCGAAGCCCAGGAAGGCATCACCATCACCGGCGCCGACGGTCTGATTCTGCAGGTCAACAAGGCCTTCACCGCAATCACCGGTTACAGCGCCGAAGAGGTGGTCGGCCGCAATCCGCGCATGCTCAGTTCCGGTCGCCAGGACGCAGCTTATTACCAGGCGATGTGGCAGAGCATCAAGCGCACCGGCTCCTGGCAGGGCGAAATCTGGAACCGCCGCAAGAACGGCGAAGCCTATCCGGCCTGGCTCTCCATCACTGCCGTGTTTGGCGACGATGGAGTGGCCACTCATTATGTCGCCACCTCCACCGACATTGCGCCGCGCAAGCTGGCGGAAGACCGGATCGAGCATCTGGCCTACTACGACCAGTTGACCCAGTTGCCCAACCGGCGCCTGATGATGGATCGCCTCGAACAAGCTGCGACCAATTGTGCCAGGCGCAGCCGGCATGGCGCCCTGATGCTGATCGACCTGGACAATTTCAAGGCGCTCAACGACACCATGGGACACGCCGTCGGCGACAGCCTGCTGATCGAGGTTGCGGCGCGACTCGACACCTGCGTCCGCGACGGCGATACCGTGGCGCGCCTCGGCGGCGACGAATTCGTCGTCATCATCGGCGATATCGAAGGCGAGGAACTTGCCGCCATCAAGGCCGAGCGCGTGGCCGAGAAGATTCAGGAAAAGCTCGGCAAATCCTATGTGCTCGACGTCACCGTGGATGGCGAGAAGACCGGCGAGTGCTTCCACACTTGCACATCGAGCATCGGCATCGCGCTGTTTCGCGATCAGTCGGTGTCGATCGACGAACTGCTGAAGCGCGCCGACACCGCCATGTACCAGGCCAAGGACTCCGGCCGCAACACACTGCGCTTTTTCGATCCGGAGATGCAGGCCGCGGTCGAGGCACGCGTCGCACTCGAAAAGGACATGCGCAAGGCGATCACGGAGCGGCAATTCGTCCTCTACTACCAGCCGCAAGTCGATTCGAGCGGCCGCGTTACGGGCGCCGAGGCCCTGGTGCGCTGGAATCATCCTGAGCGCGGCCTGATCGAACCCGCCGATTTCATTCCCCTGGCCGAGGAAACCGGGCTGATTCTCCCGCTCGGCCATTGGGTCCTGGACAAAGCCTGCCGCCAGCTTGCGGCCTGGGCGAAATCAAAGGCAACGGAGCACCTGATCTTGTCCGTCAATGTCAGCGCGCGCCAGTTCAATCTGCCGAGTTTTGTCGACGACGTGCTGGCATTGGTGGACGCGAACGGAGTCCTGCCCAACAAGCTCAAGCTTGAATTGACGGAAAGTCTGATGCTTGAAAGCGCCAAGGACATCATCGCCAGGATGACTGCGCTGAAGGTGCGTAACATCGGCTTTTCAATCGATGACTTCGGTACCGGCTATTCTTCGCTCGCCTATCTCAAGCAATTGCCCCTCGATCAACTGAAGATCGACCAGTCCTTCGTCAAGGACATCCTCACGCATCCGAGCGATGCGGCGATCGCCAAGACCATCGTGGCGTTGGCCAACAGTCTCGGACTGTCCGTAATCGCCGAGGGAGTGGAGACCGAGGGACAGAGGGATTTCCTGGTCACCCACGGCTGTCCGACCTGCCAGGGCTACTTCTTCTGCCGACCGGTGCCGATCGAAGAGTTCGAGCAGTATTTGATACCGGCCTGATCCGCGCGACGCCGCGGCGCCGGCGCCGTCCGCAAGGGATACCGTCTCCGGCCCAGCCGGAGACATAACTCTTGCGCCCGGACGGGGGAAAGCTGGCGGCGACTATAATGTGCGGTTCCGGACATATTCCCGACCATGCAAGACTTTCAACTCCAGGGCGAGTTCATCGAACTCAACGTCCTTCTCAAGCTGCTGGCCCTGGCGCCCTCCGGAGGCGCCGCCAAGGCGCTGATCGCCGCGGGCGAGGTGGCCGTCGATGGAATCACCGAAACCCGCATCCGCCGCAAGCTGCGGCCGGGCCAGATGGTGCGCATCGCAGATGAAGAAATCCATATCGTCGCCGACGCCACCCATTGAATTCGCCTGAACTGATTCGACCATGACCATACAGTGGTTCCCCGGCCACATGACCTCGGCCCGCAAGAAGGCGGCCGAGACCATGGCGCTGACCGACGTGGTGATCGAGGTCTGCGACGCGCGCCTGCCCGAGGCGAGCAGCAACCCGATGATCCGCGAGCTGCGCCTGCACCGCCAGCGCCCCTGCCTCAAGCTGCTGAACAAGTCCGATCTGGCCGACCCGGTGGTGACCCAGGCCTGGATCGACTATTACAACAGCCAGCCCGGGGTCAAGGCGGTCGCCATCTCCAGCAAGAACCCGTCCGAGGCCGCGCGCGTGCCCAGCCTGTGCAAAGGGCTGGCGCCGCACCGCAATGACGGCGTCAAGCCGCTGCGCATGCTGATCATGGGCATTCCCAACGTCGGCAAGTCGACGCTGATGAATGCGCTGCTCAAGCGCCGCGTCGCCGCGGTCGGCGACGAGCCGGCGGTGACCAAGTCGCAGATGTGCATCGACCTCGGCCCGACCATGAGCATCACCGACACGCCGGGCCTGATGTGGCCGAAGATCAGGCACGACAGCGACGGTTTCATGCTGGCCGCCAGCCATGCGATCGGCCGCAATGCCGTGATCGATTCGGAAGTGGCGATCTTTCTCGCCGGACTGCTGCTGCAGCGTTACCCGGCGGCGCTGGCAGACCGCTACGGCATCGCCGTCGAGGGCATCGATGCGGTCGGCGTCGTCGAGGCCGTGGCGAAGAAGCGCGGCTGCATCCTCAAGGGTCGCCGCGGCGCCGGCGAACTCGACCTCGAAAAGGCGGCGATGATCCTGCTCACGGATTATCGCGGCGGCAAACTCGGCCGCGTCAGCCTGGAAACTCCGCAGAGCCGCGCCGCGATGCTGGCGGCCGCGGACAAGACCCCGGCGGAGCCCCCGGCAGCCGAATAGGCGGCAGCGCGCATCGGCTTTGCCGTGGCCGGATGCGGCTGCGGCTGCGGGCAGACCAGGCAACACAATCATTCCGCACTGCAGCATTTCGGCCCCGACCGTCCCGCCCGGGTCAATCCCCGGCAGTTGATCGCCCGCGGCCCTCTGGCGCCGCCTTGAGGGTGTCCTGCCTGCCGACAAGGGCAATTTGGCGCTCAAAAAAGTCGTTTACAGCCCACGGTACAATCAGTATCATCTTTCGTGTATTACAGAACTATGTTCCGCTAAGCAGAACTACGCGATTCAGCCGCGCATTTTTGCCGAGACCGGTTTATCTACAGGAGGAGACACCCATGAAGAACAAGTTTGTCCAACGCCTCGCGCTCGCCGCGAGTACCCTACTGATCGGCGGCAGCGCCTTCGCCCAGGTCAAGATCGCCTACATCGACCCGCTTTCCGGACCCTTCGCCAACGTCGGCGATGCCGGCCTCAAGGGCTTCAAGGAAGCTGCCGAGATCCTGGTCAACCAGAAGGGCGGCATCATGGGCCAGAAGCTCGAGTTCGTCGGTTTCGACAACAAGGGCAGCCCGCAGGAAACCCAGCTCCAGCTCAAGGCCGCGATCGACCAGGGCTTCCGTTTCGTCACGCTGGGCAACGGCTCCGGCGCCGCCCATTCGTTGATCGACGCGGTCAACAAGTGGAACGCACGTAATCCGGACAAAACGGTGCTGTTCTTCAACTACGCGGCCGTCGATCCGACGCTGACCGGCGAGAAGTGCAGCTTCTGGCATTTCCGCTTCGACGCCAACACCGAAATGAAGATGGAAGCCATCACCAACTTCATGGAAACCGACAAGAAGATAAAGAAGGTCTTCATCATCGGCCAGGACTACGCCCACGGTCATCAGGTGGCCAAGGCCGCGAAGGAAATGCTGGCCAAGAAGCGCAAGGACATCAAGATCGTCGGCGAGGACCTGCACCCGATCGGCCGCGTCAAGGACTTCGCTCCCTACATCGCCAAGATCAAGGCGTCGGGCGCCGACACCGTGATCACCGGCAACTGGGGCAACGACCTCTCGCTGCTGGTCAAGGCCGCCAAGGATGCCGGACTCACGGCGCGCTTCTTCACCTACTATGCCGGCGGCCTCGGCACGCCGCAGGCGATGGGCGCCTCGGGCGAGAACAAGGTGATCCAGCTCACCGAATGGCACATGAACGTGCCGACCAAGAACACCGAGAAGTTCGCCCTCGACTTCAACAAGAAGTATCCGGGCGTCTGGTTCTACTACCTGCGGGTCAACAACATGGTGCAGATGGTGGCCCAAGCGATGAACACCGCCAAGTCGACCGATCCCAAGGCCGTGGCCCTGGCGCTGGAAGACATGCGCATGCCGGTCGACACCGGCGAAGTCTGGATGCGCAAGAGCGACCACCAGGCCATGCAGCCGCTGTACATCTCGATATTCGCCAAGAAGGACGGCAAGACGGTCAAACATGATTCCGAAGGCACCGGCTACGGCTGGAAGACGCTGGCCTCCGTTTCGCAGCGCGATTCGCAACTGCCGACAGCCTGCATCATGGAACGCCCGTAAACAAGGCTGTCGCTTGATGCAAGACCCGGAGGCAGGGCACGCCCTGCCTCCGTTCATGATGCCGCCAGCCGGCCGCATCGCACGCACATAGCATACGGGAGGTCCAGTGGAGTTCGTCGTCATGTCGCTGCTGAACGGCATTACCTACGGCTTGTTGCTGTTCATGCTTTCCAGCGGACTGACGCTGATTTTCAGCATGATGGGCATCCTCA
This sequence comes from Rhodocyclaceae bacterium, assembly GCA_006218025.1. Classification (GTDB taxonomy): domain Bacteria; phylum Pseudomonadota; class Gammaproteobacteria; order Burkholderiales; family Rhodocyclaceae; genus Sulfuritalea. Next base: position 101,182 of record VBWA01000019.1, read on the forward strand.
ATTTCGCCCACGCCAGCTTCTACATGCTTGGCGCCTACTTCGCCTACCAGATCAGCACCTGGATCGGCTTCTGGCCCGGCCTGCTGGTCGCCCCCCTGATGGTCGGCGTGGTCGGCGCGGCTGTGGAGCGCTACGGCCTGCGCCGCGCGCACCGGTTCGGCCATGTCGCCGAGCTGCTGTTCACCTTCGGCCTGGCCTTCCTGGTCGAGGAAATCGTGCACCTGATCTGGGGCAAGGTGGCCGTGGATTACCGGATTCCCGTCGAACTCGACGGCACCCTGTTCACCCTGTTCGACACCTCGTTCCCGATCTACAAGGGCTTCATGATGCTGATTTCAGTCGGCATGCTGGTCGCCCTCTACATGCTGCTGACGCGCACCCGCATCGGGCTCATCATCCAGGCCGCGCTGACCAAGCCCGACATGGTCGAAGCGCTGGGCCACAACGTGCCGCGCATCTTCATGCTGGTCTTCGGCGGCGGCACCGCGCTGGCCGGCCTCGCCGGCGTCATCGGCGGCAACGCCTTCGTCACCGAGCCTGGCATGGCGGCCGCGGTCGGCAGCATCGTCTTCGTCGTGGTCGTGGTCGGCGGCCTCGGCTCGCTGGGCGGCGCCTTCGTCGCCTCGCTGCTGATCGGCTGCATCCAGACCTTCTCGATCGCGCTGACGATCTCGATCACCGACGTCTTCGCCGTGATCGGCGTCACCCTGCCCGAGGGTTCGCAGGTGGCGCGGCTGACCATCACCCAGTTGGCGCCGGTGCTGCCCTACCTGCTGATGGTCGGCATCCTGATCTTCCGCCCGCGAGGCCTGATGGGAGCGCGAGAATCATGAACAGTCATGTTTCCGATGCGGTTTTTCGGCGCGGCCGCCTGCTGCTCTGGGGCGGCTTCCTGGCGCTGGCCTTCGCCCTGCCGCTGGCGTTCAAGAGCGGCTTCCTGGTTTCGCTGCTGTGCCAGATCGGCATCATGGTGGTCTTCGCCCTGTCCTACAACATGTTGCTGGGCCAGACCGGCCTGCTTTCCTTCGGCCATGCGGTCTATTACGGCATGGGCGCCTTCATCACCATGCACATGCTGAACATCATCGGCAAGGATGGCAGCCCGCTGACGACCGCGCTGCTGCCGCTGGTCGGCGGCCTCGCCGGCATGCTCGCCGGCGTGGTGCTCGGCTACGTCACGACGAAAAAGGCCGGCACCACCTTCGCCATGATCTCGCTCGGCATCGGCGAACTGGTCGCCGCCTGCGCGCTGATGTTCCCCGGCTTCTTCGGCGGCGAAGGCGGCGTCTCGGGCAATCGCGTGGTCGGCAAGGGCGACCTGCTGGGTTTCACCTGGGGGCCGCAAGTCGAGATGTACGGCCTGATCGTGGCCTGGGCCTTTCTCGCCACCGTCGCCATGTTCGCGCTGACGCAAACGCCGCTGGGGCGCATGGCCAATGCCGTGCGCGACAACCCGGAGCGTGCCGAGTTCGTCGGCTACGACACGCAACGCGTGCGCTACCTGATGCTGATCCTGTCGGGCTTCTTTGCCGGCGTTGCCGGGAGCCTCACGGCGATCAACTACGAGATCGTTACCTCGGAGACCCTCAACGCACACACGTCAGGCGTGGTGCTGCTGATGACCTTCGTCGGCGGCATCGGCTTCTTCTACGGACCGATCATCGGCGCCATCCTGATCACCGTGATGCAGATCGTGGTCGGCGGCATGACCCACGCCTGGCTGCTGTATTTCGGCCTGTTCTTCCTGTTCATGGTGCTGATGGCGCCGGGCGGCATCGCCAGCGTCATCGCGATCCAGCGCAACCTGTGGATGGCTGGACTATTCGGCCGCATGGTGCCGCACTACCTCGCCGTCGCCCTTCCCGTGCTGGTGCTGCTGGCCGGCCTGGTCGGCCTGATCGAAATGAGTTATGCCCTGCTGGCCGGTGAAGGAGTCGGCGCTGGCGACACGGCGACGAAGGTCATGAAGATGGAACTCCACCTCAACACACCCGGCCCGTGGCTGGCTGCGGTGGGCGTCACCGCGGTCGGCATGGCGCTGACGCGCTGGATCGGCGGCCGCACCCGCGCCGCGTGGAATGCCGCGCTGTCCACTCTTCACGGGGACAAGGCATGACCGCCCCCGCGATCCGCATCAGCGGCCTCAAAAAGAATTTCGGCGCCAGCGAAATCATTCGCGGCGTCGATCTCGACATCCATCGCGGTGAGCGCCACGCCATCATCGGCCCGAACGGCGCGGGCAAATCCACGCTGTTCCACCTGATCAGCGCGCGCCTGCCGGTGACTGCCGGCGCCATCGAACTCAAGGGCGAGAACGTCATCGGCCTGAAGCCCTTCGAGATCAATCGCAAGGGACTCTCGCGCAGTTTCCAGATCACCAACATCTTCCACAACCTCTCGGTGTTCGAAAACCTGCGCTGCGCGGTGCTGTGGTCGCTGGGCTACCGCTATTCCTTCTGGCACCGGCTGGCCGGGCTCGCGGATGCGCGCCTGCGTGCCGAGGCGGTGATGGAAGACATCGGCCTGGCGAACCGCCGCGACACCCCCGCCGGCATCCTGTCCTACGCCGAGCAACGCGCGCTCGAAATCGGCATCACCATTGCCAGCGGCGCCGACGTGATCCTGCTCGACGAACCCACCGCCGGCATGAGCCGCTCCGAAACCGACGACGCCGTAGCCCTGATCCGCCGCGTCACCGAAGGCAAGACCCTGGTCATGGTCGAGCACGACATGGGCGTGGTGTTCGGCCTCGCCGACCGCATCTCGGTGCTGGTCTACGGCCAGATCATCGCCACCGACGCGCCGGCCGCCATCCGCTGCAATGCCGCGGTACAGGAAGCCTATCTCGGGACCAGCATGAATGTGGGGAATGAGCATGAGTGACGCCGCCTTGTCGAAGCCCATGCTGCAAGTCAGCGATCTCCATGCCTACTACGGCAAGAGCCACGTCCTGCATGGCGTCAACCTGCACGTCAACACCGGTGAAATAGTCTGCCTGCTGGGCCGCAACGGCGTCGGCCGCTCGACCACGGCCAAGGCGGTCATGGGCATGGTGGTCGCGCGCGGCAGCATCAAATTCAACGGCTGCGATATCCTCGGCAAGAAGGCCTTCGAAATCGCCCGCTGCGGCATCGGCTACGTGCCCGAAGACCGCTCGATCTTTCCCGACCTGACAGTGCGGCAGAACCTGATGCTCGGCGTCAAGGACCCCCGCCGCTGCGGGCGCTGGAACATCGACGACATGTACGCCCTCTTCCCGCGCCTCAAGGAACGCGACAACACGCCCGGCGGCGTGCTGTCCGGCGGCGAGCAGCAGATGCTGACCCTGTGCCGCACGCTGATGGGCGATCCGGATCTGATCATGATCGACGAACCGACCGAGGGCCTCGCGCCGAAAATCGTCGAGCAGGTCGGGCAGTTTCTCCAGGAAATCCGCAAGCGCGGAATTTCGATTCTGCTGATCGAACAGAAGCTGGCGATTGCGCTCGACATTTCCGAACGGCTCTATCTCATGGGCCACGGCCGCATCGTCTTCGAAGGCACGCCGGCCGACCTCAAGAACAACGAAGCCATCCGCAAGGAATGGCTGGAAGTATGAACCCTACAATTTCAGCAAGGAGTTAGCATGAGCAGCGCCAAATATGAATTGAATGGCAGCACCGCCGTCATCACCCTCGACAATCCTCCGGTCAACGGCCTGGGCTACGACCTGCGCTGCGGCATCGTCGCCGGCATCGACAAGGCGACTGCCGACCCCGCCGTCAAGGCCGTCGTGCTGATCGGCTCCGACCGCGCCTTCTCGGGCGGCGCCGACATCCGCGAATTCGGCTCGCCGAAGTCCTACGCCGAGCCCAACCTGCTGACCGTGATCCGCGTCGTCGAGGCCTGCCCGAAGCCTGTCGTCGCGGCCATCGGCGGCGTCTGCATGGGCGGCGGCCTCGAACTCACGCTGGGCGCACACTTCCGCGTCGCCGTCGCCGGCGCCTCGATCGCCCTGCCGGAAATCAAGCTCGGACTCTTGCCCGGCGCCGGCGGCACGCAGCGCATGCCGCGCATCATCGGCGTCGAAGCCGCGCTGAACCTGATCCTTTCCGGCAATCCGGTCCCTTCCGAAAAGTTCAAGGGCACGCCGCTGTTCGACGAATTCATTGAAGGTAACGGCGGCGACCTGCTCAAGGGCGCGCTGGCCTTCGCCGACAAGGTCGTCGCCGAAAAGCGGCCGCTGCAGCGCGTGCGCGACATCAAGATCGACTACCCGACCCAGGAAGCCTTCTTCCAGTTCTCGCGCAACATGGTCAAGGGTGTCGCCGGCCCCTTCCCGGCGCCCTTCAAGTGCATCGACGCCGTGCAGGCCGCGCTGACCAAGCCCTTCGACGAGGGCATGAAGATCGAGCGCAGCTACTTCCTCGAACTCATGGGTACGCCCGAATCGCGTGCGCTGCGCCACGCCTTCACCGGCGAACGCGCCGCGTCGAAGATTCCCGACGTGCCTGACGACACGCCGGCGCGCAAGATCGCCAGGGTCGGCGTGATCGGCGCCGGCACCATGGGCGGCGGCATCACCATGAACTTCCTCAACGCCGGCATTCCCGTCACCATGCTCGAAATGAAGCAGGAAGCGCTGGACAAGGGCATCGCGACGATCCGCAAGAACTACGAAAACAGCATGAAGAAGGGCAAGCTGACCCAGGAGAAACTCGACCAGCGCATGGGCATGTTGAGCGGCACCCTGTCCTATGACGACTTCAAGGACGCCGACCTGATCATCGAGGCGGTGTTCGAGGAAATCGGCGTCAAGGAAGCCGTGTTCAAGAAGCTCGACGAGATCGCCAAGCCCGGCGCGATCCTCGCCTCCAACACCTCGACGCTCGACGTGAACAAGATCGCCAATTTCACCAAGCGCCCGCAGGACGTGGTCGGCATGCACTTCTTCAGCCCGGCCAACGTGATGAAGCTGCTCGAAGTGGTGCGCGGTGCGGCAACAGCCAAGGACGTCATGGCCACCGTGATGCAGGTGGCGAAGAAGATCAAGAAGACCGCCGTGGTTTCCGGCGTTTGCGACGGCTTCATCGGCAACCGCATGATCGAGCACTACGGCCGCGTTGCCGGCTTCCTGCTCGAAGAAGGCGCGACGCCGGCGCAAGTCGACAAGGCGCTCGAAAAGTGGGGCATGGCCATGGGCCCCTTCCGCATGGGCGACCTCGCCGGCAACGACATCGGCTGGGCGATCCGCAAGCGCCGCTATGTCGAGAAGCCTTCGATCCGCTACGCCAAATTTGCCGACAAGCTTTGCGAGCAGGGCCGCTACGGCCAGAAGACCGGCAAGGGCTGGTACCTCTACGCGCCAGGCAACCGCAAGGCGATCCCCGATCCCGAAGTCGACAAAATGCTGGAAGCCTACCGCAAGGAACTCGGCATCACGCCGCGCAAGATCAGTGACGCCGAGATCGTCCAGCGCTGCATCTTCGCCCTGGTGAACGAAGGTGCGCGCATCCTCGAAGAAGGCATTGCCGCCCGCGCTTCCGACATCGACATGATCTACCTGACCGGCTACGGCTTCCCGCTGCATCGCGGCGGCCCGATGCTGTATGCCGACGAAGTAGGCCTCTACAACGTCGCGCGGAGCATGAAGGAGTTCGCCGCCACGTCCGGCGACGCCTTCTGGGAGCCGGCACCGCTGATCGTCAAGCGCGTCGCCGAAGGAAAATCCCTTACCTCGGCCTGAACCTGCCGAACCGAATTCTGGAGAATCAAATGACTGATGCCGTTATCGTATCCACCGCCCGCACCGGACTCGCCAAGTCCTGGAAGGGCGCCTTCAACATGACCCATGGCGCCACGCTCGGCGCCCATTCCGTGAAGCACGCCGTCGCCCGCGCCAAGCTCGACCCGGCCGAGGTCGAGGATGTGCTGATGGGTTGCGCCACCCCCGAGGGCGCCACCGGCGCCAACATCGCGCGCCAGATCGCGCTGGCCGCCGGCCTGCCGATCACCGTGCCGGGCGCCACCATCAACCGCTTCTGCTCCTCCGGCCTGCAGACCATCGCCATGGCCTCGCAGCGCATCATCGCCGGCGAATGCGACATCCTGGTCGCCGGCGGCGTCGAGAACATCTCCTGCACCCAGGGGGAAATGAACCGTCACATGATCGCCGATCCGGCACTCCTGAAGATCAAGCCGGAAATCTACTGGAACATGCTGCAGACCGCCGAACAGGTTGCCAAGCGCTACAAGATAGCCAAGGAACGGCAGGACGAATACGGCGTGAACAGCCAGCTCAGGGCGGCGGCGGCGGCGGCGGCCGGCAAGTTCGACGACGAAATCGTGCCGATGACCGTGACCATGGGCGTCGCCGACAAGGCGACCGGTGCCCTGACGACACGGGAAGTGACCATCGCCGCCGACGAAGGCATCCGCCCCGACACGACGCTGGAAGGCGTTTCCAAGATCCGCTCGGCAGTCCCCGGCGGCGTCATTACCGCCGGCAATGCCAGCCAGTATTCGGACGGCTCCTCGGCAGCCGTGGTGATGAATGCGAAGGTCGCCGAGCAGCGCGGCCTCACGCCGCTGGGCATTTTCCGCGGCTTCGCCGTGGCCGGCTGCGAACCCGACGAGATGGGCATCGGCCCGGTGTTCGCGGTGCCCAAGCTGCTGAAGAAGGCCGGCCTCAAGGTCGAGGACATCGGCCTCTGGGAACTCAACGAAGCCTTCGCCGTGCAGGTGCTGTACTGTGCCGACAGGCTCGGCATTCCGCTGGACAGGCTCAACGTCAACGGCGGCGCGATCGCCGTCGGCCACCCCTACGGCGTCTCCGGCGCGCGACTAACCGGCCATGCGCTGATCGAAGGCAAGCGGCGCGGCGCCAAGTACGTCGTCGTCACCATGTGCATCGGCGGCGGCCAGGGCGCTGCCGGCCTTTTCGAGGTGGTCTGATCATGAGTGTAAAAAAACTGTTTGACCTGACCGGCAAGGTCGCCATCATCACCGGCGGCTCACGCGGCCTCGGCTTGCAGATGGCCGAGGCGCTTGGCGAAATGGGCGCGAAGCTCGCGATCACGGCGCGCAAGGCCGACGAACTGGCCGAAGCCAAGGCCCATCTCGAAAAGCAGGGCATCGAGGTGCTCACCATCGTCAACGACCTGTCGAAGTTCGACCAGATTCCCGGCCTCGTCAGCAAGGTGCTCGAGCACTACGGCAGGATCGACATCCTGGTGAACAACGCCGGCGCCACTTGGGGGGCGCCCGCCGAGGACTACCCGGACGCGGCCTGGATGAAGGTCATCAACCTCAATGTCAACGGCATGTTCTTCCTGACCCGCGAAGTCGGCAAACGCGCCTTTATTCCGCAGAAGTCGGGCAAGGTCATCGTCACCGCTTCGATCGCCGGCCTGCGCGGCAATCCGCCGGACATGCAGACCATCGCCTACAACACCAGCAAGGGTGCCGACGTGAACTTCGTGCGCGCCCTGGCCGCGGAATGGGGCCGCTACAACATCAACGTCAACGCCATCTGCCCCGGCTTCTTCCCCTCGAAGATGGCCAGCGGCATCATGGAAAAGCTCGGCGACCGGATCATTGCCGGCACATCGCTCGGGCGCGTCGGCGGCGACGAGGACCTGAAGGGCGCGGTAGTCTTCCTCGCCTCCGAAGCCTCGCGCCATGTCACCGGCCATGCCCTGACCGTGGACGGCGGCAGCAGCTGCTTCTAAGAGATCGGCGATGAGCGGCACGGCCGACTTCTTCGGCCTCAAGGTTCCCTTCCTCAAGCATCTCGGCGTCAAGGCCGAGATGGCCGAGGGCGGGCGCTCGCGCATCTCGCTCGAGCTGCGCCCGGAATTGATGAACAGCTTCGAGGTGTCCCACGGCGGCGTGATCATGACCATGCTCGACGTCGCCATGGCCGTCGCCGCACGCACTGCGCACGAGCATGTCGGCGGCGTGATGACCATCGACATGTCGCTGAGTTTCATCCGCCCGGCGAAGGGCCGCATCGTCGCCGAAGGCAAGCTGCTGCGCGGCGGCAACTCGCTGCATTTCTGCGAGGGCGAGGCCTTCGACGAAAGCGGCGAACTGGTCGCCAAGTCGCTCGGCACCTTCAAGTTGCGCCGCGAAACGCGCGGCAAACCGGAACAGGCGCAAGATTCGCCGTAGCGCCAGCGCCGACTCTTACCCCCCCCATAAAACAACGGACCTCCCCCTCATGGAAAAGAACCAGAAGATCGTCCTCGCCAACCGCCCCGCCGCTTGGGTCGAGGAAAGCAATTTCCGCCTTGAAGAATCCGCGATTCCCGAGCCCGGCCCGAACCAGGTGCTGGTCCGCAACCACTGGCTGTCGCTCGACCCCTACATGCGCGGCCGCATGTCGGACGTCAAGTCCTATGCCACGCCGGTTCAGATCGGCGAGGTCATGGTCGGCGGCACCGCCGGCGAAGTCGTCAAATCGAATCATCCGAAGTTCGCCGCCGGCGACAAGGTGGTCGGCCCGCTGGGCTGGCAGCTCTTCGGCGTGGCCGACGGCGCCGCGCTGCAGAAGGTCGATGACAGCGCGATTCCGCTGTCGGCCTGGCTCGGCCCCGTCGGCATGCCCGGCGTCACGGCCTGGGTCGGCCTGCTCGACATCTGCGCGCCGAAGCCCGGCGAAACCGTGGTGGTCACCGCCGCCTCGGGCGCGGTGGGCAGCGTGGTCGGGCAACTGGCGAAGATCCACGGCGCGCGCGCGGTCGGCATTGCTGGCGGCGCGGACAAGTGCCGCTACGTGGTGGACGAACTCGGCTTCGATGCCTGCATCGACTACAAGGCCGGCAATCTGCGCGGCGACCTCAAGGACGCGACGCCCAAGGGCATCGACTGCGTGTTCGAGAACGTCGGCGGCGAAATTTTCGACACCCTGCTGACGCGCATGAACCCCTTCTCGCGCATCGCCGTCTGCGGCCTGATCTCGCAATACAACTCGGCCCCCTACCCGATGCAGAACATCGGCTCGGTGCTGATCAACCGCATCAAGATGCAGGGCTTCATCGTCTCCGACGACCTGACCCGCTGGCCGCCGGCGCTGAAGGAAATCGCAGGGCACGTTGCTGCCGGCCGCATCAAGTACCGCGAGAGCGTGGCCAACGGCCTCGCCGCCGCGCCGGCCGCCTTCATCAGCCTGCTGAAGGGCGGCAACTTCGGGAAACAACTGGTAAAACTGACCTGAGCATGAGCGACAAATTCACCGGCACGCGCCCCATCACCGAACAGGACGCCTTCGACACCGCCAGCCTCGCGGCATGGATGCGGACGCACGTCGAAGGCTTCTCCGGCGAATTGCAGGTCGAGAAGTTCAAGGGCGGCCAGTCGAACCCGACCTTCCTGCTGCGCGATGCGAACCGCAAGTACGTGCTGCGCAGGAAGCCGCCCGGCAAGCTGCTGCCCAGCGCCCATGCCGTGGATCGCGAATACAAGGTGATCTCCGGCCTGGCCGGCACCGACGTGCCCGTGCCGCGCACCTGGGCGCTGTGCGAGGACGACAGCGTGATCGGCACCATGTTCTACATCATGGACTGCGTCGACGGCCGCATCATGTGGGACCCGGCGTTGCCGGGCATGACCCCCGCCGAGCGCGGCGCGATCTTCGACGAGATGAACCGCGTCATCGCCGCCCTGCACAAGGTCGATTACACCGCCGTGGGCCTCGCCGATTACGGCAAGCCGGACAAGTACCTCGAGCGCCAGGTGGCGCGCTGGAGCAAGCAGTACCGCGCCTCTGAAACCGAAAAGATCGAGGCCATGGACAAGCTGATCGACTGGCTGCCGCAGAATATTCCGGCGGGTGACGAGACCAGCATCGTGCATGGCGACTTCCGCCTCGACAACACGGTGTTCCACCCGACCGAGCCGCGCATGCTCGCCGTGCTCGACTGGGAGTTGTCGACCCTCGGCCATCCGCTGGCCGACTTCGCCTATCACTGCATGACCTGGCGCCTGTCGCCCGGCCAGTTCCGCGGCCTCGCCGGCTACGACCTGGCGGCGCTGGGCATTCCGGCCGAGGCCGACTACGTCGCCGCCTACTGCAAGCGCACCGGCCGCGCGCCGATCCCGCCGAAGGAATGGGAGTACTACATGGCCTTCAACATGTTCCGCCTGGCCGGCATCCTGCAAGGCATCATGGCGCGCGCCCTGCAAGGCAACGCGTCGAGCGCCGAAGCGATCGAAACCGGCAAGCGCGCCCGACCGCTGGCCGAAGAAGCCTGGCGTCAGGTCGAACGACTGCTCGCCAATCACTGACGCTCATGGCACCGAGCGCTACCCACTGAAAATGAAACACGCGAAAATCAAATAGGCGTTCGCCCTGAGCCTGTCGAAGGGCCCTTCGACAGGCTCAGGGCGAACGGAAGCACTGTCTTTCAAGTCAACGTCACAAAGGATACATCATGGATTTCGACTACTCCCCCAAGGTCAAGGACCTGCAGAAGCGCCTGAACGTCTTCATGGACCAGCACATCTATCCGAACGAGGATGTGTTCCACCAGGAGGTCGAAGCAAACCGCGCCAAGGGCAACCCCTGGGTGCCGACCGTGGTCATGGAGCAACTCAAGGAGAAGGCCCGCGCCGCCGGCCTGTGGAACCTGTTCCTGCCGCAGTCCGAGCGCGGCGCCGGGCTGACCAATCTCGAATACGCGCCGCTGTGCGAAATCATGGGCCGCTCGCACATCGCGCCGGAAGCCTTCAACTGCTCAGCGCCCGACACCGGCAACATGGAAACCATCGAACGCTACGGCAACGACGCGCAGCGCAACGAATGGCTGATGCCGCTGCTGGAAGGCAAGATCCGCTCCGGCTTCGCCATGACCGAGCCGGCGGTGGCATCGAGCGACGCCACCAACATCGAAGCCCGAATAGCTCGCGACGGCGACCACTACGTGATCAACGGCCGCAAGTGGTGGACCTCGGGCGCGCCCGATCCGCGCTGCAAAATCCTCATCTTCATGGGCAAGACCGATCCGGACAATCCCAGCCGGCATAACCAGCAGTCGATGGTGCTGGTGCCGATGGACACCCCCGGGGTCACCCGCGTGCGCGCGCTCAGCGTGTTCGGCTACGACCACGCGCCCCACGGCCACGGCGAAGTCGACTTCAAGGACGTGCGCGTGCCCGTCTCCAACATCCTGCTCGGCGAAGGGCGCGGCTTCGAGATCGCCCAGGGCCGCCTCGGCCCGGGCCGCATCCACCACTGCATGCGCCTGATCGGCCTGGCCGAGCGCGCACTGGAACTGATGTGCAAACGCGCGCTGAAGCGCGTCGCCTTCCACAAGCCGATCGCCGACCAGGGCGTGACGCGCGAGCGCATCGCCGAATCCCGCATCATGATCGACCAGGCGCGCTTCCTGACGCTGAACGCGGCGTGGAAGATGGACACCGCCGGCAACAAGGTGGCGAAGCAGGAAATCGCCATGATCAAGGTCGCCGCGCCGAACATGGCGCTGCAGGTGATCGATTGGGCGATGCAGGTGCATGGCGGCGCCGGCGTTTCCGACGACTTCCCGCTCGCCGCGGCCTACGCCCAGGCGCGCACGCTGCGCTATGCCGACGGCCCCGACGAGGTGCATCGCAACGCCATTGCCAAACAGGAACTCGGCCGCTATTTGTAAACGCTCGCTGTGCAGTGCTTGATGGGCCGCAGTTGAAAAACACGCAAGACCTTTATTCGCCCGCCCCCCTTCCCCCCTCGCGGGGGGTTACTGATTGGCGCGCTGCGCGCGTTGGTTGGCGGGGCTCCGAACCCGGTGGTTCACGCTGACAAGAGAAGCACGAGGAGAAACGAATCCATGTCCGACCGTCACTTCGCGTTCTGGCCCAAGGGCCTGCCGCGCCACATGAGCGTTCCCGAGACCGACCTGTTCTATAACGTCGAGGTTTCGGCGAAGCGCTTTCCGAACAAGCCCTACCTGGTTTTCTACGACACGAAAATCACCTTCACGGAATTCAAGGACGAGGCCGAACGCCTCGCCGGCTGGCTCGAAAAGCAGGGCGTGAAAAAGGGCGACAGGGTGCTGCTCTACATGCAGAACAGTCCGCAGTTCGTGCTGGCCTACTACGCGATCCTGCGCGCCAATGCGGTAGTGGTGCCGGTCAATCCGATGAACATGACGACCGAGTTGCGCCACTACGTCAGGGACAGCGGCGCCACGGTGGCCATCGTGGCGCAGGACATCTACCCGCAGATGAAACCGCTGCTCGGCTCGGATGAAGGCCATGGCCTGCAGAAGATTCTCGTCGCCACCTACGCCGACTACCTCAAGGCCGAGACCGATCTCAAGGTGCCCGACTTCGTCAAGGCGCCGCGGCAGGAAATCGCCGACCCGGGCGTCACGCTGTGGTCCGCCGCACTGGCGCAGAAGCTTCAACCCGGCCCGGTCACCGTCGGCCCCGACGATCTCTGCGTGATGCCCTACACCTCGGGCACCACCGGCCATCCCAAGGGCTGCATGCACACGCACCGCACGGCCATGCACACCCAGATGGGCGGCTACCAGTGGTTCGGCATCCAGCAGGATGCGGTGTACCTCGCGGTGCTGCCCTTCTTCCACGTCACCGGCATGCAGGGCAGCATGAGCGGGCCGCTGCAGGCGGGCGCCACGGTCGTGCTCCTGCCGCGCTGGGACCGCGACGCCGCGGCGCAGTGCATCGCGCGCTACGGCGTGACTTCATGGACCGCGATCCCGACCATGGTCATCGACTTCCTGATGAATCCGAAACTCGGCGAGTACGACCTCTCGTCGATCACGCGCATGAGCGGCGGCGGCGCCGCGATGCCCGAGGCCATCGCGCAGAAGCTGCTCGACATGGGCATCACCTACGTCGAAGGCTACGGCCTGTCGGAGACCATCGCGCCCTCACACATCAACCCGCCCGACCGGCCCAAGAAGCAGTGCCTCGGCATTCCGATCTTCGACACCGAATCGATGGTGGTCGATCCCAATACCTTCAAGGAAGTTCCGCCCGGCGAGGTCGGCGAAATCGTCACGCGCGGCCCGCAGGTCTTCCTCGGCTACTGGAACAAGCCGGAGGCGACGCGCAATACCTTCGTCGACATCGGCGGGCTACGCTGGTTTCGCACCGGCGACCTCGGCCGCGTCGATGAGGACGGCTACTTCTTCATGGTCGACCGCCTCAAGCGCATGATCAACGCCTCCGGCTTCAAGGTCTGGCCGGCCGAGGTCGAGGCCCTGATGTACGAGCACCCCGCGATCCAGGAAGCCTGCGTCATCGGCGCGAAGGACGCCCACCGCGGCGAGACGGTCAAGGCCGTCGTCGTCATCAAGGAAGCCCAGCGCGGCAAGGTCAGCGAGCAGGACATCATCGACTGGGCGCGCCAGAACATGGCCGCCTACAAGTCGCCGCGCATCGTCGAGTTCGTCGAGACCCTGCCCAAGTCCGCCACCGGCAAAGTGATGTGGCGCGCGCTGCAGGAGAAGGAAACCGCGCGGGCCTGACGGCGCCGCGTCATACCCGGTCGCAGGAGGTAAAATCCCACGTCCTGATCCGCAGCGGCGGTTGCGCCGCCGTGGATCACGCCAGTCCTCCATGCCGCAGTTCCCGGATCGAACGAAGACGAATGAAAACCCAATCACTCGATTTCTGGATCGACGCCCTGCGCATGCGCTGGGATGCCTACTTGCTGCGCGGCACCCAGGACGATTTCTCCGATTTTGCGGCTGCGCTCAACGGCCTGACGGAACATGTCACCCGTCTCGGCTTGCCGGGGCTCGCCAGGCAATGTTCGGCCCTCGAAGCAGAAACCCTTGCGCACATGACCGAGCAGCCGGAAGACCACCCGCTGGCGAAGGAAACCGCAAGGGCGCTCAACGGCGAGGTGGATGGACTGATCGCCGCGATTGCGGCGGCGCGCAAGCAGGATCCGTCGGCAAAGCACATCGAGGATGACCCAACGCGGACGGTGGAATGGGTCAAGCCTCGCTCGGTCTGGATGGTGGCGCCGCAAGACAGCAGTTGGGCGGCAGGGCTGGCGGAGCAACTGGCGTTCTACGGCTTTCGCGTCAATGAATACCGCTGGGGCATGGCGCTGCCGGAAGGCGAGACTCCGTTCGCCGTCATATTCCTTCCCGCCGGCGACGGCGGCACCGCGGACACCATCGGCCGCGACGGCCTGGAGCAGGTGGCCCGCGTCCGGGAGCGTTGTCCGGTCAGCCAGTTGTTCTACGTCGGCGTCACCCGCTCGCTCGATTCAATGGTGGCCCTGATGCGGGCGGGCATCGACATCACGATGCAAACCGACGACAAGATGGCGGCCTTGCTGTCGCGGATACTCGACATGGTGCAAATTCGCGAGCAGGAGCGCTTTCGCGTGCTGATCGTCGAGGACTCCAAGGTGGCGGTGGCGATGATCAAGAGGGCGCTGGCCAACCACGGCGTCGATACGCATGCCATTACCAGCCCGAGCGGAATTCTGGATGCGATGGACCAGTTTCAGCCCGACCTGGTGCTGATGGACATGCACATGCCCACTTGCACCGGCGTGGAGGCGACGCGGGTCCTGCGCCAGCTGCCCAGCTACCAGGCGACGCCGATTGTTTACCTGTCCGGGGAAACCGACATCGGCCTGCAGGTGGAAGCCCTGCGCCTGGGCGGCGATCACTTCATGACCAAGCCGTTCAACCCCGTATTGCTGGCGGCGACCTTGAAGACCACCGTCGAACGCCATCGCGAGATGCGCCGCGCCAGCCGGCATGACGGACTGACCGGCCTGCTGAACCACACCGCGGCCAAGACCGAACTCGATGCCTGGATCGCTTCCGGAGCGACCGGCGTTTGCGTCGCCATGATCGACATCGACCATTTCAAATCGGTCAACGATACCTACGGCCATCCCGTGGGCGACCAGGTAATCCGCAGCCTGGGCTGGCTGCTGAAGGGGCGCCTGCGCGTCACCGACATTGTCGGGCGCTATGGCGGAGAAGAGTTCATCGTCGCCGCGCGCGACACCCGGGTCGAGGACATGCGCTCGGTGCTGGACCGCATTCGCGCGGCCTTCGCCGCCCTGCCGCACGCGCATCCGGGCGGTGTTCTGCGCGGAAGCTTCAGCGCGGGACTGGCGGCCCAGATCGACTATGCCAGTACCGCGGAGTTGATCGCAGCGGCGGACAAGGCCTTGCTGCGGGCCAAGCGCGAAGGCCGCAACAGACTGCTGCTGGCCGAACCGGCCTGAGCGGAACGGCGGCTCAGGCCGCCGCCGCTCCAAAATCGCCGTACCACCAGCGCCGACTTTCAGGCATCGGCAACGCTCGCTTGCCAAAATGCCGGATAAATCGTTAAATCCATTTCATGTAGTGCCGCCTGCTGGCGCTGCTTGATTTGTTCTATGGAGATTTACGGGAATGTACGACTGTATATCCAAGCTAACTGACGGAATGTTTTGCGTCATGAACGAAAGCATTCCATCATTTAGGTGCCACATTTAGCATTATGCATTTTTCTAGGAAGCGCTCAGCCATGAAATATATGTTGATAGCAATAGCAGCATTGTCGGCGGGACTCTGTCTTGCTGCCGATGCCGGAAACGACGCAGCCAAGGTCTATCAAATGGATCTCTTTTCAATTATTTCCCTTGCTCTCGCCATCGCTGCTTTGGTGCTATCGATATTCATGGGATGGCTATCTTGGGAGTTTTATAAGAAATCCACCGACGCATCGGAAAAAACGCAACAGGCCGTTACGAAAATCGAGGCCGCCGTCCTTGGCGTCCAATCCGACATTACGGAGATCGTCCGCCGTGCAGTCGGTTATTGGACCGATGGAGGCACCTCGGAGGAAGTGGCTGACCAAAACGCGGCGTTAACACAGAAAGTTGAGGAACTGTCTGCGCAAATCCAGACGATTTCCGGAACGACCACCAACAAACAAGAACTGGAAGCGAAACTAGCCGAGTTAGTTCAACTGCAAAAAGACCAGATTTCCAATTTGAGTAGCTCTATTCTCGATGCTAAGGCGAAGGCATTCTTTCCGTCCATCGACAAAGGCCCGGTAGTTCAACTCACGCAGAGCTCGCACATCAATACGGATTCAGAAAAGACCGGTGAACTAGCCATTGAAGTCCTGCGACCATCCAAGATTGCAACTGCTACCGGAAAGTTCACGCCCCCATTTACGTCGTTACCATCTCTTTCGGTAGAGCTTGTCTCCGGCCCGGCCTCTGATCTTAGCGAAATTACTGTCACATCCGGCGTTGGGAAAACCTTCGATTTCAATGTCCACCTAAAGGGGCGTACAGGACTCTTGGCTAGTGGAACGTATGTAGTCAAATACACAGCCAGGGCGCAGGTGACACCACAAAATGCATAACCCGGCAGTCCACACGGACGCTGCGCGATAAAGCCGCGCAGCGCCGGTGGCTTCTACGTTGGGCGTTCCGACGCGACTTGGAGCAGTAACGAAATTAGGTGATGGAAGACCCGAAAAACCTCATTCTCATCTTAAGTGTCGCCATCGCGGCAGTCATGCTTTGGAGGGCGATACGTCGGAGAGAATTCGCTCGGCCGGCGCTTGTCCTCGGTCTTGGCCCAGAGGCGCGGACGCGACGGCGCAGCGGTATCGCGCGTGGTGAGGAAAGGCCGGAGCTACTCCTCGCACAAGGCGTGGACCCTGAAACCGTACCACCATACCTCTTCATGGTGCCATTGTTGATTCAGAACAAAGGCCGGGATCCCGCGAAAAACCTTGTCGTGCAGTTGGAATATCCAGCCGAGTTTCGGGTTGTCGACCTGAAGAAACGCCTAGAGCGATTTGGACTTGATGCCAGAAACATCGAACAAGACGAAGTGACGAGAGGGGTTGTAACTGCGAGTTCTCGAACAATAGTACGTTACTCGATCACAACACTAAGGCCCGGAGAATCGCGTGTACTTGCAGAGCCGGTGCTAGTCGTTGGCGGAGTAGCAACGCCCAACATTTCCTCCCTCACCGCGTTCAACGCTTGTTCCTCGAGTGATTTGCCTGAGAGTCTCTTGAGCCTGTTTCCTTTTCGCGTGTTCTTGTTTTCGGACAACACTGATGCAGTGGAGTCCGATGGCCTAGTTTTCTACGTTCGGTCACAAGCGGCGCCTGACGTCTCGCAGAGTTTAGACATTGTCTTGACTGCTCTCAGTAAGGCGCACCCGAGGTTAACGTTGGTAACGCTGTTCGGCCGCTCGCTATTAAGACTCGTCAAGAGGCCTGTACTTACGACCAAGCCAAAGTACCAGACGAGAAGCAACGTTGGGACCGTAGAAATTCCTGACGTAAAGCAAGAGTTCCGCAACTATGTGGTGCGGATTCCATCAAGGCATGACTTAGAACCGCTATGGTCGTTCTAGCTTCGCCCAACAAGGTGCTTCAGCCGACGCCAAATCGCGGCGCGGCTGAGCTTCGTCAGTTGGGCGTCATAGGAGGTTGCAAATGCTGGTCAAATTAGCAAACGTTTCTACCGGTGGCAACCTTCGTGTTTCGATCCGATGTCCCGGTTGTGGAAACGTAGGAACATTTGAGCCGTTGCAGAATGTCACAGACATTCACGTCCCGCCCGGAGTATTTCTTGGGCAGAGAATGTGCCCAAATCCCGCCTGTAAGACGCACGTCTTCTGCGTTTACACCAGTACAGGTGAACTCCTTCGCACCTACCCGCCGGAGCGGATTGACTTTGACCCGAAAGGAATTCCAGCTCCAATAGTTAAAACATTCATGGAAGCTCTCACGTGTCGTGCCGAAGGACTTCATGTCGCTGCTGCAATCATGATTCGCCGCACGCTTGAGGAGCTTTGCGAGGAAAAGAAAGCTACGGGCAATACACTGAAGGACAGAATCAGCTCGCTTCAAGCAACCGTAGTATTGCCGAAGGAACTTTTCGTGGCCCTAGATGACCTGCGTCTTCTTGGTAATGATGCAGCCCACATCGAAGCGAAGACATATAACTCAATCGGCTCGGACGAAGTAGATATAGGCATCGAGCTGACCAAAGAAGTCCTCAAAGCCGTGTATCAACTTGATGACCTCCTTGCTCGATTGCGTGCATTGAAAAAATCATGATGTCCAACCCGTCAGTCAGCAGGACGCTGCGCGATGAAGCCGCGCGGCGTCCTGTTGCTTTGAGAGCGACCATAGGGATCAGAACAATAGGGGACGGACCACGGTTTTCCGAACCGGAGCTGAAATCATGAAACGCAAGGTCTACATCGAAACTTCTGTCATTAGCTACCTGACCGCTCGCCCGAGCGATGATTCGATCAAGTCGGCATGCCAGCAGATCACTCGTCTATGGTGGGATTCAGGGCGTGAGTCGGTCTTGGCATTTATTTCGCCTTATGTCGTTGAGGAAGCGAGTGCCGGTGACCCGATAGCTGCCTCGGAGCGCATAGAGGCATTGCGGATGATTCCCGTGTTGCCCAATGCCCCTGAAATTCTTGATCTGGCGGAATTTCTGTTGCTCGGCGGTGGTCTACCACCAAAAGCCCGGCTGGACGCGTTGCATATCGCGAGCGCGGCGTATCATGAAATCGATGTCCTGCTGACCTGGAATTGCACCCATATCGCCAATCCGGCGAAGCTGCCGGTAATGCGCGGTTTGTGCGCTGCGAAGGGTTTCACGCTGCCAGAACTCGTTACCCCCTTTGAATTGATGGAGACCTTCGAATGAACGCCACCACACCTTGGCACGATCCGGTTGTCGCGGAAATTCATGCGGCGCGCGAACAGCTTGCGGATCAGTATCACAACGACCTGCTCGCTTACTCAAAGGCAGCAGAGGCTCGCTGCCAAGCTTTGGGTTTGACTATGGCGGAGGATCAACACAAAACGAAAACCGCGCCCGCGAGTCTTGGAACTGCCCATCCAGCCTGAGGCTGCGTTGGAGCGACCATAGGGGTCTACCTCAACCATCGAAATGGTTGCGAATAATAGGGCGTGGGGAAGCTGCACGCAGCGTAGCGAAGTGCGGCTTCCACACGAGAGGAAAATATATGAAGAAGCTTGAGGAAATGCGCGCCGAGTATCGGCGCGAAGACCTTGGAAAAGGTGTGCGCGGGAAACATTTCGCCGAATTCGAGAAAGGCAGCAATCTGGTGTTGTTGACGCCGGAGCTGTCAAAAGTCTTCCCTACGAACGAGGCCGTAAATGCCGCTTTGAGCTCATTGGTTAGTGTCGCCCGCTCGGTGACAGACGTAACCCGTCGCTCAACCCGTACGCGGACCGCAAAACCGCCGGCGTCGGCGAACCAGGACTCAGGCATCCTGGACGGTGACTATCCACCAACCAAAAGGACACGCATCGAGTCAAGGACAGTCGCGTCCACGGTGGCCCAACGATCATCCTGAAGCGAATCCTGGTCATATCCAGGCATGAGGACCGGGATAGCCATCCGGAGTGAGACCGATGCCGATGCCGCTACCATTGCCGACCTCACCATCGCTGCATTCAGCACGCTGCCGATCAGCAATCACACGGAGCAATTCATCATTGCCGCGCTGCGCGGCGCCAAAGCCCTGACTGTTTCGCTCGTGGCTGAGATGGACGGGCGCGTAGTTGGACATATCGCATTTTCTCCAGTGGCGATGTCCGACGGCTCTCCGGGTTGGTACGGACTGGGGCCCGTAGCGGTTCTTCCCGAATACCAGCGGCAGGGGATAGGCGGGGCGTTGATACAAGAGGGACTGTCACGGCTGAAAAAGCTTGGTGCCCGGGGATGCTGCCTGGTGGGGCATCCGGAGTACTACAAGCGTTTCGGATTCCAGAACACCCGGGGACTTGTCCACGAGGGAGTTCCGCAAGACGTCTTCTTTGTCATGTCATTCGATGGACATATACCCCAGGGAATCGTTGAGTTCCATGAGGGATTCAAAGCGGCTGGCTAGCGGTCTGCTTTGCAAGGGATATGACCGCTGTAGGACCGACATTGAAATATCTGCCCGCACCTTCATTTCTCGGCCGCAGCCATGTCCGAAATGGCATCAACGCTCCCGCATTCGCCGTCCCGCCAGCGCCGACTTTCAACACAAGCCGCCCGCCATCGAGACCGCGCCGCCTTCGCAAGAATTTGCCGCCTGTGTCGCTTGCCATATTTAACCGACTAGGTTAATGTCGCGCCATGGAGAAAGGAGTCCCGCACTGCAAGCTGCCGGGAATCAAAGCCTTGATCGCGGCAGGAAAGGTGCGAACCACGCATGCCGCACGCACTGGCGCGAATGCCTTGGGATTCGACTACGCCGAAATGTTGGCGGTGGTAACGGGGCTTAAGTCGACCGATTTTTACAAGAGCATGACCACGCACGCGGATCACACCATTTGGCAAGATGTGTATCGCCCCAATACCGAGGTGGGCGACGTGTATCTGAAGCTGACCGTTATCGATGACGTGCTGGTCGTGTCTTTCAAGGAGCTATGACCATGAAGTGTCCAGTTTGCGGAGCGGCAAAGCTGGTGCGTGACACCCGCGACCTGCCCTACACCTACAAGGGTGAAACCACCGTGATTCAGTCGGTGACAGGCGACTTCTGCCCGGCCTGCGCCGAATCCATCCTCGACGCGGCGGAATCGGAACGCGTCATGCGCGAGATGCGCGACTTTTCCCGGCAGGTGAATGCCACCATCGTCGATCCGCAATTCATCGTCGCCGTGCGGAAGAAGCTGAAACTCGACCAGCGCGAAGCCGCCGAACTTTTCGGCGGCGGGGTCAATGCCTTCTCGCGCTATGAGAACGGCAAGACCCGCCCGCCCCTGGCGCTGGTAAAGCTGCTCAAAGTGCTGGATCGCCACCCGGACCTGCTGGCGGAAGTCAGGGCCGCCTAGTCGCCGCCGACGCGGCCTTTCGACTCATCGGGATCGCCAGCGCGAAATCTGCCATGCCCTCGCGCCGCAACTTTCTCCATCGCATCCTCGGCCTTTCCGGCCTCACCATGCTGCAGCTATATGGCTCAGCTTCGGGCAAAGGCACGTAGGGGCGCGTAGTCGCGGGCATCGGCGGCTTGCAGGGCAGCGATATACGCCTGTCGTGTTGCGCCGGCATCAACCAGACCGCGGCTGCCCCAGGTGAAGCGGGGTTGGCCTAGCCGTTCGGCGAGGAGGTCGGCCATCAGACGAGCATGGCGACCATTGCCGTTGGGGAAGGGATGAATGGCGACCAGGCGGTGATGGAAGCGGACGGCGATTTCGTCGGGCGGATAGCTGGCGTGGTCGATCTGGTAATGAACGTCGTCCAGCAGTTTGCGCAACTCGACAGAAATCTTCGGCCAGTCGATGCCGATGTTCTTGTCGGACGTGCGGAACGATCCTGCCCAGCGCCAGGTCTCGCCGAACATCTGCTTGTGCAACTGGCGGACGAAGGCTTCGTTGAGGATTTCCTTGCGCTGTTTGCGTGCCCATTCGTCACCCTGCTGGATGTTGAGTTGCTCCCACTCGTTCAGCTCCGCCTGCGTGGTGAGGTGGCCGGGGATCAGGCTGGCGAGTTCGTCGGCATCGAGCGGGGTGGCGCCGGGCGGGTAGTCGAGATCAACGGCCATGCTCATTTACCCTCGCGCCACAGCTCGCGCCGGGAGCCTTTGAGCAGGCTCTCGGCGAGGCTGCGCGTCTGGTTGGCGACGATATTCTTCGACGTAGCCTGCGCTTCGAGCGCCATGGTGTGGCTGACGGCGGCCATGCGTTGACGGGCCAGGGCGGTGGCGCGTGATTCCAGCGTGCCAGCCAGCGACTGCTTGGGCACCAGGGCATAGTGCAGCTCGCAGCCCAGCGCCTCGGAGGCACGGCGCAAGGTGGCGAGGCTGATGGTGTCGTCGGCCTCGGAGGCTTCGAGCCGGGTAACGGTGGACGTGACCACGCCCAGTCGCTTGGCTAGTTGCGTGGCAGGCATGCCCAACGCCTCGCGGATGGCCTTGAGCCAACCGGAAGGTGGGCGCGAGGGTAAATCAGCCGAGCGCCAACGCGCCAGGGTGGCGTCGAGCTGTTGAAGCTTGAGATCAGAGAAGTTCGGTTTCATGGTTTTGCGCTCTAATGCAAGAGTATTAGTTTATATATTGCATTATAGAGCAATAATAATCAATACTATTTTGCACTGTGGTGCAATATCTAAAGCTGAACCGGCCCATCGGGCAGCTTTGCCAGCACGGCCTTGCGTACCTCGGCGATCCAGGCATCGAGGTCTACCATTGAAATATCTGCCCGGCCCTCTTCCCTTCTTTTCTCCGCCACAGCCAAATTTGAAGTGGACTGAACGCACGCGGATTCGCCGCCCCACAACCGCCGGCGCTATGCGTCCCTGCGGGAACTTTCGTGACGTTCCGGCAGCGCCGCCGTCATCCGGCTTTCCTATATTAGTGCTATAGTGCCGTCGTGCAGCTAGCAAAGGAGGTGCAATCATGGCAGCAACAGCTATTCAACCCAGCGTAAAGATCATCGGCGCCAACGGGCAGATTTCGCTCGGCAAGCAGTTCGCCGGACGGCAGGTGCTCGTCGAGGAGCGGGAACCGGGCGTCTGGCTGGTGAGAACCGCGACGGTGGTTCCCGACAACGAACGCTGGCTGCACGAACCTCAGGCGGCAGCCCAACTCCAGGAGGCGCTGAACTGGGCGCAAGGCAATCCGCCGACCGACCGCAAGGCCGCTGCCGTGCTGGAGAAGCTTCGTGGCAAAGGCTGAGACCGAGGCCGCGGTCAGGCTCGATCTCAATAACCCGGTCTTTCAGGAAAACCTGCTCACGCTGCAAAAGCCGGAACGTCTCGCCGCGCTCGATACCCTTGGTCGCTTGCGACAAATGACCTGGAGTCAGGTGTATCGGGACAAGGGGCTCAACTGGGAGAAGATACTCAGCGTCAAGCCGCCCGCCGGCGTCGACGCCATCTACTCGATCCGCATCACGCAATCGCGCCGCGCCACCGCCTGCCGCGACGGCGACTTCATCCGCCTGCTGACTGTCGCACCCGATCACGACAGCACTTACGGCAGGAAGTAAGCTTTCCTCGTTTGGCCGCCATGCCCTCGCGCCGCCGCTTTCTCCATCGCACCCTCGCCCTTTCCGGACTGGCGATGATGCCGCCGCTGGCCTGCGCCGCCACTCCGGCTTTCCGCGTGATCCCCGCCGACGGACGGCGCCTCGCGGTGGTCGGGCTGGGCACCTGGCAGACCTTCGACGTCGGTACTGACGCGGCGGCCCGCGACAATCTGGGCCGGCTGCTGTCGCGCTTCGTGGAACTGGGCGGCGAGCTGATCGACAGCAGTCCGATGTATGGCAGCGCCGAGTCGGTGGTCGGCGATCTCGCCGGGGCGCGCAAGCTGCGTGAACGGCTGTTCCTCGCCACCAAGGTATGGACGAGCGGCAAAGCTGCCGGCATCGCGCAGATGGAGGAATCCTTGCGGCGCCTCAAAAGTCCCCGCATCGAGCTCATGCAGATTCACAACTTGAAGGACTGGAAGCTGCACCTGCCGGTGCTGCGCGCATGGAAGGCCGCGGGACGCATCCGCTACATCGGCATCACGCACTACAGTCCGGGCGCCTATCCCGAAATCGAGGACATCCTGCGCACGGAGCCGCTCGACTTTCTGCAGATCAACTATTCGCTGGCCGAGCAGGAATCGGCACGGCGCCTGCTGCCACTGGCGGCGGCGCGCGGCGTTGCGGTGATCGCCAATCGTCCGTTTGCCGAGGGCGCGCTGTTCGGCAGGGTCAAGGACCGGACGCTGCCTGCGGCGGCGGCAGATCATGGCTGCCGCTCGTGGGCGCAGCTGTTCCTGCGCTGGATACTGGCGCATCCGGCGGTGACTTGCGCGATCCCGGCGAGCAATCGCATCGAGCACCTGGAGGACAACATGGCGGCCGGCATGGGCGCCCTGCCCGGCTTCGATGAGCAGAAGGCGCTGGCGCGCATGGCCGGGTTCTGAGAGTCGGCGCTGGTGACACGGCGATCCGCTGGATACCAAATGATCCCACCAGGGGATACCGT
Organism: Rhodocyclaceae bacterium; assembly: GCA_006218025.1. Taxonomy (GTDB): domain Bacteria; phylum Pseudomonadota; class Gammaproteobacteria; order Burkholderiales; family Rhodocyclaceae; genus Sulfuritalea. The sequence continues at coordinate 125,138 of VBWA01000019.1, forward strand.
CCGCGCCTTCGGCGCTGACATAAAAAAGCCCGGCAGTGCCGGGCTTTTTCTTGCAGCGGGCAAACCGCGATCAGATCATTTCCCAGATCGTGGTGATGCCCTGGCCGCCGCCGATGCACATGGTGGCGAGGCAGTACTTGCTGCCGACACGCTTCGCTTCGTAGAGGGCCTTGGTGATGATCACCGCGCCGGACGCGCCGATCGGGTGACCGATGGCGATCGCGCCGCCGTTCGGGTTGGTCTTCGCCGGGTCGAGGCCGAGCACCTTGGCCACGCTCAGCGACTGGGCGGCGAAGGCTTCGTTGGACTCGACGACGCCGATGTCGGCGATCTTGAGGCCGGCCTTGGCCAGTGCGATGAGGGTCGACGGGATCGGGCCTTCGCCCATGACTTCGTGCGATACGCCGCCGATGCCGTAGGACACCAGGCGGGCCATCGCCTTGTGGCCGCCGGCAGCAGCCTTGGCCGCATCGGCCAGCACCAGGAAGCCGGCGCCGTCGTTGATGCCGGAGGCATTGCCGGCGGTGACGGTGCCGTTCTTGTCGAAGGCGGGCTTCATCTTGGCCAGCGACTCCATGGTCGTGCCGGCCTTGATGTGCTCGTCGGTGTCGAACACCACGTCGCCCTTGCGGGTCTTGAGGGTGATCGGCACGATCTGTTCCTTGAAGTAGCCGGCAGCGACGGCGGCGGCGGCGCGGCGCTGCGATTCGCAGGCGAACTCATCCTGCATCTCGCGCGTGAAGCCGTGCTTCTTGGCCAGGTTCTCGGCGGTCATGCCCATGTGGCCGGCGCCGAACGGATCGGTCAGCGCGGCGACCATGGCATCGATCATCTTGGTGTCGCCCATGCGTGCGCCGGAACGCATCGCGGGGGACAGGTAGGCGCCGCGCGACATGACTTCGACGCCGCCGCCGATGGCGAAGTCGGCATCGCCGAGCAGGATGGCCTGCGCCGAGCTGACGACCGCCTGCTGCGAGGAACCGCACAGCCGATTGACGGCGAAGGTGACCGATTCCATGCTCATGCCGCCCTGGATCGTGGCATTGCGCGCGACATAGGGGTAGCGGGCTTCGGTGGGGATCACGTTGCCGACGGTGGCAAAGGTGATGGCCTTGGGATCGACGCCGGAACGGGCGATGGCCTCCTTGACGACCAGACCGCCCAGGTCGGCGGGCTCCATGCCGGCCAACGAACCCATGAAGGTGCCGACCGCGGCACGCACTGCACTCAGTACAACGACTTCTCTCTTGTCAGCCATTACGAAACTCCTTAATTAGATATCAACTGCCAACCCAGCTGGAAATCCAGACCAGGGCCAGCACTGCCAAGCCGAGCACGAGACTGCGCCAAACCAGGCCTATGGTGCTCTGCATGAAGTCGGGATCGGCGTCCTCCCCCAATCCCAGTTCCGGACGATCGCTAGCGTCGCCCGTGTCTTGAATTACGTCATGTACCGGCATTCCCAGGCGCACACCGAGCGCGCCGGCACCACTGGCCAAAAGTATACCGGAGCCGGCTTCCGGCCACCTTACAGCCTGGGTGCGCCAGCAATGCACGGCATCCTCGAAATCGCCGACCACGGCAAACGCCGCCGCCGTCACCCGCAAGGGCACCCAGTCGATCATCGCAAATGCCTGGTGCGCGAACTCGCCGAACTGGCCGAACTCCATCTCGCTGCGCTCACCCCAGAACTCGTCGAAGGAATGCGCCAGGCGGTAGAACAAGGCTCCCGCCGGCCCCAGCACGGCAAACCAGAGCAGCGGCGCGAATACATGCCGATGCGACGAGAGCAGGGCCTGCTCGATGGCGAGACGCGCTATCTCGCCGGCGGTCAGGCGGTCGCCGCTGCGCCTGCGCCATTGTGCAAGCAGCTCGCGCGCCTGATCGACTTCGCCGAGCCGCAAAGCGACCTGAATGCCCGTGAAAAAATGGCTGAACTGGCGAAATCCCATGGTCAGGTACAGCACGCCGATGCCGAGCAGGAAACCCAACAGCGGCTGAAAAATCATCAGCAGCGCGTAGATGATCGACAGCAGGGCCGCCGGCAGCGCCACGCCCAGCCCCCAGGCGATGGCGCCATGACTGCGGCCGCCGTCGTTGAACTTGTCCTCGAGGAAGGCCGCCATCCGCGCCAGCGGCTCGCGCACCACGTGCTGCACCGAGAGCGCATGGACCTGCTCGAGGATCAGGGCGATGACGATGGAAATCAGGGTCATGCCCTCATGCCTCCTGGTAAAGAAAACGGTGCAGGGTCACCAGCATGCCGGCGGTCGCACCCCAGATGTAATAGCCCTGCCAGGGCATCGCCCAGTACTCGTGCATGGCGCCGCGCACCTCGATGGTGTGTCTCATGTGGTTGGCACTGTCGAGGAGGAACTCGAGCGGCGGCTCGAACACTTCGGCCACCTCGAAATCGTCCAGCTTCAGGTTCAGCGGCGGCGTCACCAAACCGACGATCGGCGTGATGACGAAGCCGGTGCCGGTGCGGTACTCGGGCAGGCGGCCGATGATCTCGATCTGCGACGCCGGGATGCCGACTTCTTCCTCGGCCTCACGCAAGGCGGTGGCCTCGGCCGATGCATCGCTCTCCTCGCAGCGGCCGCCGGGAAAGCTCACCTGCCCGGCATGGTCGCGCAGATGCGCGGTGCGCTGGGTCAGCAACATGGTCGCCCCGCTCTCGCGCATGATGACCGGCACCAGCACGGCGGCCGGCGTCAGATCCTTGCCCTCGGTGAACGACGACTCGATCACCGGAGGCGCAACAAAGCCTTCGCTGAATCGACGACGCATCAGGGACAGCAAGCCTCCGCTAGAATTCGGGCTTGCGCTAACTAAGGACTCCGGCATGAAACCGATCGCAATATTCCGTCATAGTCCCGGCGAGGGACCGGGCTATTTTGCCACATTCCTCGACCGCCATTCCCTGCCCTGGACGCTGTTCAAGGTCGATGAGGGCGTGTCGCCACCGCCGACTCCCGACGATTTTTCAGGGCTGTGCTTCATGGGCGGGCCGATGAGCGTGAATGACGACCTGCCATGGATACCCCGGACGCTGGAACTGATTCGCAACGCCGACGCCAAAGGCATTCCGGTGATCGGCCATTGCCTCGGCGGGCAACTCATGGCCAAGGCCTTCGGCGGCACGGTGGGCCGCAACCCGGTCAAGGAAATCGGCTGGGGCGAGGTAAGCGCGACCGATGCGGCGAAGGATTGGCTGGACGACACCGCCCGCTTCGAGGCTTTCCACTGGCACGGCGAGACCTTCACGCTGCCGCCAGGCGCCACCCGCATTCTGCAAAGCTCCCACTGCGCCAATCAGGCCTTCGTGCGCGGTCCGCATCTGGGCATGCAATGCCACGTCGAGATGACGGATACCATGATCCGCAGTTGGTGCGAATTGTGGGCGGCGGAAAACGTTCCACCTTCGGCCTCGGTGCAGACGCCGGAGCAGATGGAGGAAAACATCGATGCGCGCATCGGCGCGATGCGCGCGGTGGCCGACCGGCTTTACACGCGCTGGATCGACGGCCTGCGCAAGGCCTGAAAGTCGGCGCCGACGCGACGGCGAATCAAGCCCCAATAGCAACCAATCCGCAGATGACGCAGATTTGCGCAGATATCTGCGTAATCCGCGAAATCTGCGGAAAACAGGATCAATCGCGGAAATTGCCGTACTGCAAGGGGAAGTCGGTGATCGACTTCTTCACCAGCGCGATGACTTCCTGCAGCAGGTCGCGCTTGGCGCCGGTGACGCGCACGGCGTCGCCCTGAATGCTGGCTTGCACCTTGAGCTTGCTGTCCTTGATCATCTTGACGATCTTCTTCGCCAGCTCCTGCTCGATGCCGACCTTCATGGTCAACACCTGCTTGGACTTGTTGCCGCCCACCGACTGCACCGGCCCGTGGTCGAGCCGCTTGGTGCTTTCGCGTTCCTTCTTCTCCATCTCGGGGAAAAGGATGTCCTTGACCTGGCTGAGCTGGAATTCGGAATCGCCGTGGATGGTGATGGTCTTGTCCTTCTCGTTCAGCTCGGCCCGCGCCGAAGTGCCCTTGAAGTCATAGCGATTGCCGATGTGGCGCCCCGCCACATCCACGGCGTTCTTCAGGGCCACCAGATCTGCTTCGGAAGTGATGTCGAATGAAGGCATGCCGCTCTCCCCTGCTTATGCGAAATGGCAAACGTAGTGATAGGGCTCGCCGTTGACTTCGATCTCGAAGCTCGAATTGCCCGGCACCTTGAAGCTCTGGCCGGCGCCGCTGCTCTTCCAGTCCTCGCCCTTGATGCGATAGCGGCAGCCGCCGGAAACGCACTCCATGATTTCCGGCACGCCGGTGTTGAAGGTCAGGGTCGCCGGCAGGATCACGCCGACGCTCTTCTTCGTGCCGTCGGGGAAAGCCACGGTATGGCTGACGCACTTGCCGTCGAAATAGACGTTGGCCTTTTTGAACACGGAAACATTGTCGAACTCATTTTTCACTTCTGACATGTCAGATTCCCCACATTTTCTGGATGATGAACTTTGCGACAAAGCCGACCATGCCGAAAGACAGTACGAAGAAGAGGATAAACGTCCCGAGCTTGCCCGCCTTGGATTTCCAGGCCAGCTCACCGATGATGAACAGCATGTACAGCATGAAGGCCCCGAGGCCGAAGGTCATGCCGAACTCTGTCAGTTGTTCCTCGGAAATGCCGAACATCGGCCGCTTCCTTTTCTACTCTTGGTACCGGTCAAGCCTTCTTCCTGCCTGCCTTGCTCTCGTCCCGATTGGCGCCGATGCGCAGACGCAGCGCATTGAGGCGGATAAAGCCGTGAGCATCCTTCTGGTTGTAGGCGCCGGCGTCGTCCTCGAAGGTGGCGATGGTCGGATCGAACAGCGAGTCGGTCTTCGAATCGCGGCTGACCACGATCACGTTGCCCTTGTAGAGCTTGAGACGAACCCAGCCATTGACGTTCTGCTGGGTGTGGTCGATCAGCGCCTGCAACGCCCGCCGCTCCGGGCTCCACCAGTAGCCGTTGTAAATCAGGCTGGCGTAGCGCGGCATCAGGTCGTCCTTGAGATGCGCCTCTTCGCGGTCGAGGCAGACGGACTCGATGGCACGATGGGCGCGCAGCAGGATGCTGCCGCCCGGGGTCTCGTAGCAGCCGCGCGACTTCATGCCGACGTAGCGGTTCTCGACCAGGTCGAGGCGGCCGATGCCGTGCTCATGGGCCTTCATCTTCTTGCCGTTGATGGACACCAGGTCGCCGCGCCTGAATTCGAGGTCCAGGTACTCGGCCTTGTCCGGCGCCTTTTCCGGCGAAACGGTCCAGCGCCACATAGATTCCTCGGCCTCGGCGCCGGGATTTTCGAGATGGCGCCCTTCGTAGGAAATGTGCAGCAGGTTGGCGTCCATGGAATAGGGCGAGCCGCCCTTCTTGTGCTTCATTTCCACCGGGATGCCATGCTTGGCCGCGTAGGCCATCAGCTTCTCGCGCGACAGCAGATCCCATTCGCGCCACGGTGCGATGACCTTGACATTGGGCATCAGGGCATAGGCCCCGAGTTCGAAGCGCACCTGGTCGTTGCCCTTGCCGGTGGCGCCGTGGGAAATCGAATTGGCGCCGGTCTTCCTGGCGATTTCGACCAGGCGCTTGGCGATCAGCGGCCGCGCGATCGAGGTGCCGAGCAGGTACTCGCCTTCATAGACGGTGTTGCAGCGGAACATCGGAAAGACGAAGTCGCGGACGAATTCCTCGCGCAGGTCGTCGATGAAAATATTCTTGGGCTTGATGCCCATCTTCAGCGCCTTGGCGCGCGCCGGTTCCAGTTCCTCGCCCTGCCCCAGGTCGGCGGTGAAGGTCACCACTTCGCAGTTGTAGGTGTCCTGCAACCACTTCAGGATCACCGAGGTGTCCAGTCCGCCCGAATAGGCGAGGACAACCTTGTTGCTTTCTGCTTTTGCTGCTTTTTCTACCTGTTTCATTGCTCTTCCTTCAGTCATTCACCCTGCCCAGGAGCAGGAATTCCATCAAAGCCTTCTGCACGTGCAGCCGATTCTCCGCCTCGTCCCACACCACGCTTTGCGCGCCGTCGATCACCTCGGCGGCCACTTCCTCGCCGCGATGCGCCGGCAGGCAGTGCATGAATACGGCTTCGGGCTTTGCGGCGCGCATCATTTCGCCATCGACCTGCCAATCGGCGAAGTCGCGCAAGCGCTCATCGTTTTCGGCCTCGAAACCCATCGAGGTCCACACATCGGTGGTCACCAGATCGGCGCCGCGCGCCGCATCCATCGGATCGGCGAATTCCTCGAAGTGGCCCGTGCCGTAGAGGCCGGCACGCTCCGGCTCGACCTCGTAACCCGGCGGCGTCGACACATGGACATTGAAGTCGAAGATTTCCGCCGCCTGCAGCCAGGTGTTGCAGACATTGTTCGAATCGCCGATCCAGGCCACGGTACGACCCTGAATCGGCCCGCGGTGCTCGATGAAGGTGAAGATGTCGGCGAGGATCTGGCAGGGATGGTATTCGTTGGTCAGGCCGTTGATCACCGGCACCCGCGAATGGCTGGCAAAGCGCTCGATGATCTCCTGCTCGAAGGTGCGGATCATGACGATGTCGCTCATGCGCGATATCACCTGCGCGGCGTCCTCCACCGGCTCGCCGCGTCCAAGCTGCGAATCCCGCGTGTTCAGGTAGATCGCCGAGCCGCCCAGTTGCTGCATGCCGGCCTCGAAGGACAGGCGCGTGCGCGTGCTGGCCTTCTCGAAAATCATCACCAGCGTGCGATCCTGCAGCGGCCAATAGCGCTGGTAGGCCTTGAAGCGCGCCTTGATCGACCGGGTGCGCTCGAAGACATGATCGAGCTCGGCGCGGGAGAGGTCTTTCAACTGCAGGAAATGCCGCGGCGCCGCCATGATCAGGCCCCGAGAAACTCTTTGATCAGCGACACCAGCGCGGCGACCAGCTCCGCGCCCTCGGCATCGCTCATCACCAGCGCCGGCAGCAGCCGCACCACCTTGTCGGCGGTGACGTTGATCAGCAGGCCCGCGTCCAGCGCGCGCGTGACCAGCTCGCCACAGGGACGATCCAGTTCGATGCCTATCATCAGGCCATCGCCGCGCACCTCGACAAAGCCGCTGACGCCGGACAAACCGTTCCTCAGGCCGTCGCGAATCGCCTTGCCCAGCGTGTCCGCACGCGCCATAAGACCGTCGGCCTCGATCACGTCAAGTGTGGTCAATGCCGCGGCACAGGCCAGCGGATTGCCGCCGAAGGTGGATCCGTGGTTGCCCGGCTTGAACACGCCGGCGGCGCGTCCTGCGGCGAGGCAGGCGCCGATCGGCACGCCGGAACCCAACCCCTTCGCCAAGGTCATGACGTCCGGAAGAATGCTGGCATGCTGATGGGCGAACCAGACTCCGGTGCGTCCGATGCCGCATTGCACCTCGTCGACCATGAACAGCCAGTTCTTCCGGTCACAAATCTGCCGCAGCGCACGCATGAAATCATTGTGCGCAAGGTTGATGCCGCCTTCGCCCTGAATCGGCTCGAACAGCACCGCAACGACGTTCGGATTGCGCGCGGCGACCTGCTCGATGGCAGCGAGGTCGTCGAACGGCACCCGCACGAAGCCGGAGACCAGCGGCTCGAAGCCGGCCTGCACCTTGCGGTTGCCGGTGGCGGAAAGCGTCGCCAGCGTGCGTCCGTGGAAGGCCTGCTCCATGACGATGATGGCGGGCTGTTCGATGCCCTGCTGGTGTCCATACATCCGCGCAAGTTTGATCGCGGCTTCGTTGGCCTCGCAGCCCGAGTTGCAGAAGAACACCTCGTCCATGCGCGATATCGCAGCGAGGCGATCGGAAGCCGCTTCAGCTTGGGTGATGCGATAAATGTTCGACACGTGCATGAGACGGCGGACCTGCTCGCTCAGCGCCTTCACCAAACGAGGGTGATTGTGGCCCAGCGTATTTACCGCTATTCCGGCCAAGGCATCCAGGTAGGACTTGCCCTGCTCGTCGAACAACCGGCAACCCTGGCCATGGGAAAAGGCGACCGGGAGCCGCCCGTAGGTATTCATCAAATGCGGCATGAAAGCACTCCGCGAAAAGCTCAACGCAAAAAAACATACGGCGGCCGAAGAGCAACGCGGCCGCCGTGCTGGAAAACGACTCTATACTAAGTCAAAACTAGGCCCCTGTACAGAGTTGGAGAGCGGAGGATCCGGCGGTGAGGATGGCGGTTTTCAATCAGAAGGGCGGGGTCGGCAAGACGACCACGGCACTGAATCTAGCCGCCGCGCTGGCCCGCGATTCCACGCCGACGCTGTTGATCGACCTCGATCCCCAGGCGCACCTGACGGCGATCCAAGGCCAGACGCCGGCCGAAGCCCGCCACAGCATATTCGCGCTCTATCAGGACAACCTGCCGCTGGAGGAACTGGCGGTCGTCTGGGAAGGCGTCGGTCGCCTGATCCCGGCGCACGCAGAACTGATCAAGGTCGATTCGATATTCGGCAAGGGGCCGGCCATCCTCAACCGCCTCAACTCGGGCCTGCAGACGCTCGAAGCATCCGGCGGCGAAAGCATGGCGATTATCGATTGCTGCCCGTTCCTCGGCGTGCTTTCCCTCAACGCGATTTTTGCCTCCGACCGGATACTGGTTCCCGTGGCATCGGACTATCTCTCCTTGCGCGGCGCCCTGCAGATCGAACACACCTTGAAGGCGCTGGAACCCGTACTCAAGCGGCGCATCGAGCGCCGCTACTTGCTGACGCGATTTGACCGGCGACGCAAGATGAGCTTTGACATTCAGGAACGGCTAAGAAAGCAATTCGGGGCAGAATTGTGCGAGACAGTGATTTCGGAAAACGTGGCGATTGCCGAAGCCCCGGCGATGAGCCTGGATATCTTCGGCCACAGTCCGACCAGCCGCGGAGCGCAGGACTATCTGGCGTTGATGGGGGAATTGCGCGCCGCGCGATTCGTCTGACGGCACGAAAAAAACGCCGCAATCCAAACCAGGCCGAGGCCTGGCCAAACCTCAGCGAACAATCAGGTTTGCGACTTCCTCGAAGCTCGCCACCGGTACGCGGACGCTGCCGTGATGGCAAATACATTCAATGATCTGGCAACCGTGGTAGACCTGCCGCAGCTTGCCTTGAGCCTCGTGCTCGTCGCGGCCATGAATCATCAAATTATCCACAACCACGCCTTGGCGGGTGCGGATACGGAATGCATATTTTTTGAACTGATGGGATTGCATGAAACCCCTTTCACTTCAATGAGGTCTGAAGATTATATGCAGTGACTTCAGCAAACTCAACCTATTTAGCTAATTTAGCTGAATATTTCAAGAAACCTTATGCCAATCGTGACTTTTTGCGCAGTTGCACACAAAAAACAGCATTGCGGAGCTTCGTCAGAGGCTGCTGCCGAACCAACCGGCGCTAAGCGCGGCAGCCGTACCTAAAACCTAAAACAAAAAAAGGCTGCCTCGGAAGGCAGCCTTTTCGTTTGGAGCGTGTAACGGCGTGCGAGGCTCAGAGCGCCTTGATGGCTGCCGACAGGCGGCTTTTCGAACGCGCGGCGAGGTTCTTGTGCACGATGTTCTTGTCGGCGATCGAGTCGATAATCGGCTGCGATTCCTTGAACACTGCCTGCGCAGCGCTCTTGTCGCCAGCGTCGATCGCCTTGCGCACCTTCTTGATTGCGGTGCGCAACGTCGAACGCAGGCTCATGTTGTGAGCACGCTGTTCGGTCGCCTGACGGGCGCGTTTGCGGGCTTGGACGGTATTGGCCATGTGTCGATATCCGGTAGATCTTGGGAAAGGGCGAGATTATAAGGGGGTCTTCCCCCCATTGCAAGCGGCTTCTGTCAGCCGCTTACCGGATACCATATCCGCAAATGAATCTGCTCCGTGCTTTGGCCACCGTCAGCGGGATGACCCTGCTGTCCCGCATCCTGGGCTTCGTCCGCGACTTCGTCATTGCCAGGAGCTTCGGCGCCGGCATGATGACCGACGCCTTCTTCGTCGCCTTCAGGCTGCCCAACCTGCTGCGCCGCCTGTTTGCCGAGGGTGCCTTCTCCCAGGCATTCGTCCCCATCCTCGCCGAATACCGCAACCGTCGCGGCGAAAGCGAGACGAAAACGCTCGTCGATCGCGTCGCCAGCGTATTGTTCCTGATCCTGATCGTCGTCAGCGCACTCGGCATGGCCGCGGCACCCCTGCTGATCGCCGTCACGGCGCCCGGCTTCAGCGCCGATGCCGAAAAGTTCCAGCTGACCGTCGAACTGACGCGCATCACCTTTCCCTACATCCTGTTCATGTCGCTGGTGGCGATGGCCGCCGGCATCCTGAACACCTGGAGCCGGTTTGCCCTGCCCGCCTTCACGCCGGTCCTGCTGAACCTGTCTTTCATAAGCATGGCGCTCTTCGCCGCGCCCTGGTTCGACCCGCCGGTGATGGCGCTGGCCTGGGCAGTTTTTATCGGCGGCGCGCTGCAACTTGGAATCCAGCTTCCCGCCCTGGCCAGGATCGGCATGCTGCCGCGCTTCGACCCGGTCTGGCGCGATGAGGGTGTGCGCAGAATCTTCAAGCTGATGGCGCCCGCGGTGCTGGGTGTTTCCGTGGCCCAGATCAGCCTGCTGATCAACACCATCTTCGCCTCCTTCCTCGAGAGCGGCAGCGTCTCATGGCTTTACTATGCGGATCGCATGATGGAGTTCCCCGCCGGCCTGCTCGGAGCGGCGCTGGGCACCATCTTGCTGCCGAGTCTGGCGAAAACACATGCCGGCGGCAGGACCGAGGACTTTTCGGCATTGCTCGACTGGGGCCTGCGCCTGACCCTGATGCTGACTCTGCCCGCGTCTCTGGCGCTGGCGATGCTGGCGACCCCCCTGCTGTCCACCCTGTTTCAATACGGCGCGTTTGCCGCCGCCGACGTGCTGCGCACCCGCGAAGCGCTGGTCGCCTATTCGATCGGCCTGACCGGACTGATCCTGGTCAAGGTGCTGGCGCCCGGCTTCTATGCCCGGCAGGACATTCGCACGCCGGTAAAGATCGCCCTCGTCACGCTGGCGCTGACGCAGATGATGAACATCGCCTTCATCGGCTGGCTCAAGCATGCCGGTCTGGCCCTGTCCATCGGCCTGGCCTCCTGCTTCAATGCCGCTATGCTCTGGCGCGGCTTGCGGCAGCGGGGTGTCTATCAGCCCCTGGCGGGCTGGGGAATGTTCATGCTGAAACTCATGGCCGCGCTGGTCGTTCTCGGGAGCGTGTTGTGGTTTGCGGCCGACAGGGATGCCGCGTGGCTGGCGATGAGCGGCAGCCAGCGCGTGCTGCGGCTGTCAGCCCTGGTCCTGGGAGGAATCGCCGCCTACTTCGCCACCCTGTGGCTGCTGGGTTTCCGGCTGCGCGATTTCCGCCGCAAAGCGGGCTGATCAGTCCCCGTGCGCGACGCCTTCGCGGCGCGGGTCGACCGCACCGACCCAGCCGTCGGCGGTACGCACGATCAAATGCAGACCGCTGGTCATCTCGATTCGGATTACCTCATGTCCGCGTCGTTCGAGTTCCAACGCCAGGGCTTCAGGCACGCGGCCGCGCTCGACTTCCGTCGCTCCATTCCGGTTGCCGACATGGGGCAGGGCAAGCACCGCCGCCGGCTCCTGCCGTCCATCGAGCAGCGCGACGAGGGTGCGCGCGACATAGTTGATGATCCGGCTGCCTCCCGGCGAACCCAGCACGGCATGGAGCCGTCCGCCGGCATCGAAGACCAGCGTGGGCGCCATCGAAGACAAGGGGCGCTTGCCCGGTTCCAGACGATTGGCCACCGGCTTGCCATCGCGTTCGGCAGTGAGTGAAAAATCGGTAAGCTGATTGTTGAGCAGGAAGCCCCCTACCTGGATGCGACTGCCGAAGGCGCTTTCGATCGAACTGGTCAGAGCCACCGCATTACCCGCCCGATCGACGATTGAAACGTGCGTGGTCGCAGGCAACTCCGGCGCATCGTCATCGGCCTGCGCGTGGCCGGCCGGAAGCGTCCCCGGTGCCGCGATACCCATGCTGCGTCGGCGATCGATCAGACGTGCGCGTTGCGCCAGATACTCAGGTCGCAGCAGTTCGCGCTGGGGTACCGCAACAAAATCCGGGTCGGCCAGGTAGCGCGCCCGATCCGCGTAGGCAAGTCGTCCGGCCTCGGCAAACAGATGGACAGCATCCGCTGAAGAGGAATCCGCCGGCGCCATTTCGGTACGTTCGAGCAAGCCCAACATCTGCAGGACACCAAGACCTCCGGATGAAGGCGGTGGCATGCCGCAGATGCGCCACCGGCGATAGGGGCCGCAAACCGCATCGCGCACGATTGGCCTGTAGCCATTCATGTCGGCCGCCGTCAGCGTGCCTCCGCGCCGGGCTAGCTCCGCGGCGATGCGCTCGGCTACCGCGCCACTATGCAAGGCATTCGCGCCACCCGCCGCAATGCCACGCAGGGTCGCGGCAAACTCCAGGTTGCGCAGGATTTCGCCGACCGGCCTGGCCTCGCCGTTTTCCTGATAATAGAGCGCACGCGCTGCCGCATCGCGGCGCAGCAGCGGGTCGTCGCTGAGCATCAGGTGCAGGCGCGGCGAGATGGCAAAGCCGTTTTCCGCGAGGCGAATCGCCGGCCGGAAAAGCCGTTCCCATTTCAGCTTGCCGTGGCGTCGATGCGCCGCTTCGAGCATGGTCACCAGACCGGGCACGCCGACTGCCTTGCCCGTCCCCAGTATCTCAGAAAACGTCGCCAGACTTCCGTCTGCGTGCCGTGTAAAGTCGGCGCTGGCGGCACGGGGCGCCGTCTCACGGCCATCCCAGGCCGAGATATGTTTGCGCCGCGAGTCCCAGTGCAACAGGAAGCCGCCGCCGCCGATGCCCGACGATTGCGGCTCGACCAGGTTCAATACCCATTGCGCGGCGATCGCGGCATCCAGCGCGTTGCCGCCGAGTTGCAGGATTTCCGCCGCAGCGTCGGTTGCGTAGGCATTTGCGGTGACCGCCATGAAACCGGTGCTGGTCACCGCCGGACGTGGCACGAAACCGCTGGCCGCCTCCGGCTGCCCGGCCTGCGCCCACACTCTTGCAGCGCCTGCCAGAATGGCCAGCACCAAGAAAAAACGGGCAGCCCGCAGGCTGCCCGTTTGATCAAACGTATTGCGAAGAATCACACCACCAGCGGCAGGATCAACAAGGCAACGATGTTGATGATCTTGATCAGCGGATTCACTGCGGGGCCCGCCGTATCCTTGTACGGGTCGCCCACGGTGTCGCCGGTCACCGCGGCCTTGTGCGCCTCGGAACCCTTGCCGCCGAAGTTACCCTCCTCGATGTACTTCTTGGCGTTGTCCCACGCACCACCGCCGGTGGTCATGGAGATCGCTACGAACAGGCCGGTAACGATGGTGCCCATCAGCACGCCGCCCAGGGCACGCACACCAGCGCCGACGCCGGCCACCGGGGGCATGAGGAAATTCATGACGACGGCGACAACGACCGGAACCAGCACCGGCAGCAGCGAGGGGATCATCATTTCCTTGATCGCGGCCTTGGTCAGCATGTCGACGCAGGTGCCGTATTCCGGCTTGCCCGTGCCTTCCATGATGCCCTTGATCTCGCGGAACTGGCGGCGCACCTCGACCACGATGGCACCGGCGGCGCGGCCGACGGCTTCCATGCCCATCGCGGCGAACAGGTAGGGCACCATGCCGCCGATGAAGAGGCCGATGATGACCGCCGGGTCGGACAGGTCGAACAGGAACTTGACACCCGGCCTGAAGGCTTCGAGACCGTGGGTGAAGTCGGCGAACAGCACCAGCGCGGCGAGGCCGGCGGAGCCGATGGCGTAGCCCTTGGTCCGCGGACTTCCTTCGGCAGTTCGGCCATCTCGGCGATACCACCGGCGTTGTCGGTGATCGGGCCGTAGGCGTCGAGCGCGACGATGATGCCGGCCATCGACAGCATCGAGGTGGCCGCGATGGCGATGCCGTAGAGGCCGCCGAGCATGTAGGACGCCCAGATCGCGGCGCACACCGACAGCACCGGCAGCGCGGTGGCTTTCATCGACACGCCGATACCGGCGATGACGTTGGTGCCATGGCCGGTGGTCGAGGCTTCGGCGATGTGGCGCACCGGCGCGTACTCCGTGGCGGTGTAGTACTCGGTGATCACCACCATCAGGCCGGTCAGCACCAAACCGATGACGGCCGCGCCATAGAGACGCATGTGGGCGCCGCCGCTGATGCCCATGATGGCATCCAGCGCATGATCGTCGATGAAGTTCATGGTGATCGGGTAGAAGGCGATAAGCGCCAGCAAGCCCGCGACGATCAGCCCCTTGTACAGCGCGGTCATGATCTTCTGGCCGGGAGAGTGCTTGACGAAGAACACGCCGATGATGGAGGCGATGATCGAGAAACCGCCCAGCACCAGCGGATAGAGCACGGCCTGCTCGGCGAAACCCTTGAGCAGCAGGGCGCCCAGCAGCATGGTGGCGATGATCGTGACGGCGTAGGTCTCGAACAGGTCGGCTGCCATGCCGGCGCAGTCACCGACGTTGTCACCGACGTTGTCGGCGATCACCGCCGGGTTGCGCGGGTCATCCTCGGGAATGCCGGCTTCCACCTTGCCAACCAGATCGGCGCCGACGTCGGCGCCCTTGGTAAAGATGCCGCCGCCGAGACGGGCGAAGATCGAGATCAGGGAGGAGCCGAAACCGAGGCCGATCAGCGGATGAATGATGTCTTCCATCCTGGCGCCCGTGCCGGCCAGGGTTTTCAGCACGGCGTAGTAACCGGCGACACCCAGCAGGCCGAGGCCGACCACCAGCATGCCGGTGATCGCGCCGCCCTTGAAGGCGACATTGAGCGCCTCGTTGAGGCCGCTGCGCGCCGCTTCGGCGGTACGCACGTTGGCCCGCACCGAAACGTTCATGCCGATGTACCCGGCCGCGCCCGACAGCACGGCGCCAAGGATGAAGCCAACGGCGGTAGTCGTTCCGAGGAATATCCAGATGGCCACCGCAAGTACGGCGCCGACAATACCGATCGTGGTGTATTGACGATTCAGATAGGCTTGAGCGCCTTCCTGAATCGCCGCGGCGATTTCCTTCATGCGGTCATTGCCCGCCGGTTGCGCCAGAATCCACTGGCTCATGATCCAGCCGTAAGCGATTGCCGCCACCGCGCAGATCAGCGCAAACATCAGTCCTGCTGACATAAATCCCCCTCGATATGATTGATGAACTCAATATTTAATTTTATCACGGCATCCAAATTCTCCAGCCACGGAATTCGCCAACTTTTGCCGCCTAACACTTAACGGTTCCCCATGGCTGCCATGATGCTGAACTACATGTCGGCGCAATTCCTCAGTCCCAAACATCACCTGACCAACGTCGCTCTCTTAAGGCAAAAACCCGCTTGATGGACCAATCCGGTTCATGGATGCTGAGTACGCAGAATGGCAGATATAGTACGAATTGCAAAATAGATGCTTTGATATCTGGAACAGTCAATCAAATCCGATCAAAACAAAGGGAGCTCAGATCATGCCGCACGGTAAGGTGTTAGTTGCTCAAGGGGGAGGGCCGACGGCGGTCATCAATCAGTCGATGGCAGGCGTTGTCCTCGAAGCCCGCAAGTTTCGCAACGTCGAATTGGTGTATGGCGCGTATCACGGGGTATCCGGCATCGTCGATGAAGAATTTCTCGACCTGACGCAGGAAACCAGCCACAACATCGAAATGGTGGCCAACACGCCTTCCTCCGCACTTGGTTCGACACGCGACAAGCCTGATCTGAAATATTGCCAGGAGATATTCAAGGTTCTCAAAGCCCACGGCATCGGCTACTTCTTCTACATCGGCGGCAACGACTCGTCCGACACGGTGCGCATCGTCAGCGAAGAAGCGCGACGCGCGCAATATCCGCTGCGCTGCATTCACATTCCGAAGACCATCGACAATGACCTGGTGGGCAACGACCATACGCCGGGCTTCCCGTCGGCGGCTCGTTTTGTTGCCCAGGCCTTCATGGGAGCCAACCTGGACAACGCCGCACTGACGGGAGTCTATCTGGGCGTGGTCATGGGCCGGCATGCCGGGTTCCTGACGGCTGCGGCGGCGCTTGGCAAGAAATTCCCCGACGACGGCCCGCACCTGATCTATCTTCCGGAACGCACCTTCAACATCGAGAAATTCCTGACGGACGTCAAGGCCACCTACGACAAGTACGGCCGCTGCGTGATCGCGGCATCAGAGGGCATTCATGACAGCCAGGGCACCCCCATCATCACGCAGTTGGCGAGTCAGGTCGAGCACGATGCCCATGGCAATGTACAGCTCTCGGGTACCGGCGCCCTCGCCGACCTCCTCTGCGACGAGATCAAGAACAAGCTCGGCATCAAACGCGTGCGGGGCGACACATTCGGCTATCTCCAGCGTTCGTTTATTGGATGCGTATCGGACGTCGATCAGCGCGAGGCCCGCGAAGTCGGCGAAAAGGCCGTGCAATACGCCATGTGGGGCGATCGCGACGGCTCCGTCGCGATCAAGCGAACCGGCTTTTACTCGGTCGATTACCAATTGGTCCCGCTGGAGAGCGTGGCGGGAAAGACGCGCGTCATGGAAGACGAGTTCATTGCCGCCAACGGCACCGACGTCACCGACGCTTTTCGAATGTATCTGCGTCCCTTACTGGGTTCCGGCATGCCGGACGCCTATCGCTTGCGGCTGAACAAGGTCGACAAGATCCTGAATCCTGCCAAATAGAAAGGTCTGGCAGACACCAGACACGAGCGATCTGCGCGCCAACCCTCGCAGATCAATCGCCGAAGCTGATCCCCAAGTCCCTACCGGTCTGCAGCGTATCGCAGTCCAGGGGGACGCCCTTCATGCGACCGGCCACTTCCTCCAGTGCGACATAGTTCACGTTGGGGAATGCGAGGGCCACCATGACGCCGGACCGACCCTCTTCCAGGCCTCTGACGGCGGCCGTGCCAAAACGCATGGCGGCCAGGCGATCAAACGACGTCGGGCTGCCTCCGCGCAGCAGATGGCCCAGGACGACGACCCGGACGTCCTTGCCGGTCCGCTCGCCGAGTGCCCTCGCGATGCGCTCGCCGACACCACCCAGGCGCTCCGCATGTCCGATCTCGGCGGGCGCCAGGATTTCGCGATGGCCGTGGATGGGCTCGGCACCCTCGGCTACTACAACAATGGAATACATTCGGCCTTCGCCGTCCCGAGCGCGAATCTTGGCCGCCACCTTATCCACGTCGAAGGGAATCTCGGGAATCAGGATCGCGTGGGCGCTGCCCGAAATGCCCGCGTGCAGCGCGATCCAGCCTGCATAACGGCCCATGACCTCGACCACCATGACGCGCTGATGACTTTCGGCAGTGCTGTGCAGGCGATCCAGGCACTCGGTGGCAAAAGCTACCGCTGAATCGAAGCCGAATGTGGTGAAGGTCTTGTCCAGATCGTTATCGATGGTCTTGGGCACCCCCACCACTCGCAGCCCCTTTTGATGCAGGGCGTTGGCGATGGTGAGCGAGCCGTCGCCACCGATCGAAACCAGGGCATCGAGTTCCTTCCTGGCGAAAAACTCCAGGATCTCGCCCGTGCGATCGGTGTCCTTCATGGTGCCGTCAGGCATCTTCATCGGGAAGTGCAGGGGGTTGCCCTTGTTCGTGGTGCCGAGAATCGTGCCCCCCAGATGCCCTATCCCGCGCACCCTTTCCCGAGTCAGGCGATACACGCCGCCCTCGGGATACCGCTCGGGAAAGAGTATGCCGTTGAAGCCGTCGTGAATACCGTAGCACTCCCAACCCCGATTGGCGGCGGCGATGACTACGGCCCGAATGACCGCATTGAGGCCCGGGGCGTCGCCACCGCCCGTGCAGACAGCTATGCGTCGGATGCGATCGGCCATGGAAACTCGTGCTCCCGAAAGAGGATTGGAGAACTCGTCAGCTCAGCGCGGCGAACAGGGAACTCTTGATCGCATCGAGCGAGCCGACCCCGGAAACCTTGCGGTACTTGGGCGCACCCTTGGCTCCCGTGTCAGCCCACCTGGAATAGAAATCAGTGAGTGGCTTGGTCTGGCTGTGATACGCCGAGAGACGTTTGCGGACAGTCTCCTCCTTGTCGTCGTCGCGTTGAATCAGCGCTTCACCGGTGACGTCGTCCTTGCCTTCGACCTTGGGCGGATTGAACACCACGTGATAGGTGCGCCCCGAGCCGGGGTGCACGCGACGGCCACTCATGCGCCTGATGATTTCCTCATCGCTGACGTCGATCTCAAGCACGTAGTCGAGTTCCACACCTTGGGTGCGCATGGCTTCAGCCTGCGGAATGGTCCGCGGAAAGCCGTCGAACAGAAAGCCCTTTGCACAATCGGGCTGCTTGAGGCGCTCGCCGATCAGGCCGAGGATGATGTCGTCGGATACCAGGCCGCCGGCATCCATGACCTTCTTGGCCGCCAGCCCCATCGGCGTACCGGCCTTGACGGCGGCGCGCAACATATCGCCGGTGGATATCTGTGGAATTCCGTATTTCTCAGTAATGAACGCCGCCTGTGTTCCCTTGCCGGCACCCGGTCCACCCAACAGGATCAATTTCATATCTAGCTCCCCAAGTAAAGTTTATCTTCATGATTTAACGCAACTTTTTGTCTTTTTGACTTGGGCAAAACTTACTCCGAATCCTCCTTGGCGTCAAACAACCGGCGTACGCGTTGCAAATCCTCTGGTGTGTCGACTCCCGGCGCCGGGGCATGGCCGATGCTGACCACCTGTATCGGATAGCCGTGCCAAATCGCGCGCAGTTGCTCCAGCGACTCACAGCGTTCGAGCGGTGAGGCGGAGAGCTGCCCGAAGCGGCGCAGAAAATCCACGCGATAGGCATAGAGGCCAATGTGGCGCTGTGCTGGAAGATTTGCGGGCAAGGCATCCCGCCGGTTGGCAAACTGGTCCCGGTCCCAGGGGATGGGCGCGCGACTGAAGTACAAGGCACGGCCACGCACGTCGCATACGACTTTGACGACGTTGGAATTGAAAAAATCTTCGGCCACGGTCAAGGGATGGGCGGCGGTCGCCATCGCCGCATCGGGATCGCCGTGCAAAGCCGTGGCCACGGCCTCTATCAGCGCGGGATCGAGCAGCGGCTCATCGCCCTGCACGTTGACCACGATGTCGGCGTCGTCCCACTTCAACTGGTCGGCCACTTCGGCGATGCGGTCGGTGCCACTGGCATGATCGGCGCGCGTCATCACAACGTCAAAGCCGTGTTGCCGAACTACAGCGGCGACCCGCTCGTCGTCGGTGGCCACCCAGACGCCGTCGGTCCGGGCGCGTTTCGCCGCTGCCGCCACACGCACGATCATAGGTTGGCCGGCGATATCGGCCAGGGGCTTCCCCGGCAGACGTGTCGAGGCATAGCGCGCCGGGATGACGACGCGAATGCCCATCAGGCTTCTTCTGCGCCCAGTTGCCGGGCCTCATCCTCCAGCATCACCGGAATATCGTCCTTGACCGGATAAGCCAGCTTGCAGGCCTTGCAGACCAGTTCGGCCCCATGTTGGTCACTGCGCTTGCGGTTTTCCAGAGGGCCCTTGCAGACCGGGCAAACGAGTATTTCAAGCAGACGGGTGTCCATTGAGCTTCTCCAGAACAAATGCGGCAAGGTCGGGGCTGACTTCGGCCGTCACGGGCAGCACCCAGACTGGCAGAGGCAAGCGAAGTCGGGCCAATTTTACGGCATCCTTTTCCGTCGTCAGAATGGCGTCTCCGGCCAAGGCAAGATCCGCCTCGCGAAAACTGTGATGATCGGCGAAGGCGTGCTCGGCGAAGTTCAAGCCCATCGCGCTCAGCCGATCGAAAAAGCGCTGCGGCGCGCCGATGCCGGCCACTGCGTGCAACTTGTTGCCGGCCAGGTCGGCAGCGCTGCACGTTGTTCCGTGATCATCGAGACGATAGAAACTCTCGCCCAGCAAACCCATCACAAATAGCGGACGATCAAAAGTCGGCGCTGGGGATACGGCGGTTCCGTTGAGAACCACCGCATCCACCTCCGTCAGGCGCGAGACCGGTTCCCGCAGAGGCCCCGCGGGCAAGGGCCAGCCGTTCATGACCCCACGCTGATCGAACATCGCAATCTCGACATCGCGGAACAAGCGGTAGTGCTGCAAGCCATCATCGGCGAGAATCACATCGCATTCCGGATGCGCGACGAGCAAAGCGCGGGCTGCAGCCACCCGGTCCCTGCCGGCAAATACCGGGCAGCCGCTGCGCCGGGCCAGCAGCAGGGGTTCGTCGCCCACGACGCCGGGATCACTGCCGGCTGTTACCTCCGACACTTGCGTGGCATCGCCGCGATAGCCGCGGCTGACGATACCGGGGCGGCGCCCCAGCGCTCGCAGCGCCAATGCCAGATAAATCACGAGCGGTGTCTTGCCGGTACCGCCGACGGTGATGTTGCCGATTACAACCACAGGCACCGGCAGGCGCTCGCGACCAAGCAGCCCGAGACGGTACAGGGCTCGCCGCAAGGCGACCAGCACCATGAAGATCAACGATAAGGGAAACAGCAGGCTAGCCAGCGGGCCGCGCCTCCGCCAGGCGGCGGCTAGTCCGCCGAGCTCAGCGTTGTGCCTGCTGGGTGGCAAAGGAAATGTGTGACAACCCGGCCTGCTGGGCCGCCTGCATGACATCGATGACGCTTTGATGCGCGGCCTTGGCATCGGCATTGATAATGACCACCGGCTCCTTGCCAGTACCGGTCAGTCGCTTCATTGCGGTGGCGATCGATTCGATGTCGCGGGCGCCTACGGCCGCCTTGTTCACCGTGATCTCGCCGGCGGCAGTGACCACCACGTTGATCTCGTTCGGCTGCTCCTTGTTCGGCGGCGCATCGGCGGTGGGCAAGTTGATCTCGAGCCCGGAAAACTTGGAATAGGTGGTGGTGATCATGAGAAAGATCAGGATCACCAGAAGCACGTCGATCATCGGGATCAGATTGATCTCCAGTTCTTCGCGCTGGCGTCCTCGCTGGAAGTTCATCGCGTGCTGTCCTTACTTGCGCTCGCCTTGCAGCATCTCGACCAGCTTTACCGCCTCCTGCTCCATCTCGACCAGGAATCCATCGACCTGCGCCCGGAAGTGGCGGTAGAAGATCATGCTGGGAATGGCAATGATCAGCCCGAAACCGGTGTTGTAGAGCGCCACCGAAATGCCATGCGCCAGGGCCTGGGGATTATTGCCGGAGGACGTCGGGGAACCGAAAATCTCGATCATGCCCACCACGGTGCCGAAGAGCCCCATCAGCGGTGCAATCGAGGCGATGGTGCCCAGGGTAGTCAGGAATCGTTCAAGGTCATGAGCGACGCCGCGCCCGGCTTCCTCGATCGCCTCTTTCATGATCAGGCGCGAACTCTTGGCATTGCGCATGCCGGCGGCGAGAACGCGGCCCAGCGGCGAATGAGCCTCGAGGCGCGCCAGCTGAGGCTCGGCAATTCCGTTCTTATGGTAGTCGGCGATCGCGCTTTGCAGCAATCCGACGGGGACGATCTTGGTGCGGCGCAGGGTCGTCGCGCGCTCGATGATGAGTGCGACGGCGATCACTGAAGCGAACAGCAGGGGCCAGATGGGCCAGCCGGCAGCCTGAAGAATGGAAAACACGGGGACGACTCCGGTAAGCGGTAAAGCGCGAACTTTAGCCGGACTAGGCCGATTCGGCAACACAAACGCATGCACCCGGGAAATCCGCAGCGGCGCAGTCACCCGCTTTTCATGCCGAACCTCGATCAGATTCGGGTTGCACGAGTTGCGCAAGGAGCGCCCGCTGTCTCCGTCCGGAAAGAGACTTGCCTTTGATTCCGTTGTCGTCATTGCGGCCCGGCCTGTACTAGGCTGCCCTGTCCCCTCCGACGGCGATGCTGGAGAAAGATCGCTCGCGAAATCTGCCCCTGAGGTACTCGCCAAATTCATCGATCGGCTTATCCACAAAATCTGTGGATAAGTTTGTGGGCCATCATGTGGCAAACGCGCTAAATGGGCCTCCCGCAAGGGCTTTTACTTTTTTGAACAATTTGAGAGCAAGATAAACCGTATGATTAATCAAGTAGTTATGCCGGACGCCCAGCGGGAGCGCGGCTTCCGGGGCTTTGCGCGCTCGTCTGGCGCGGCATGTGGATGGTGTAAAATTTTTTCGACATATTCCCGACCCAAAGCGCCCGCCCATGCTTGATCCCTCAACTGTCGTCAGCATCAGCGAACTCAACCGGCTTGCGCGCCTGAGCCTGGAACGGGAGTTCCCGCTGCTTTGGGTGGCGGGAGAAGTTTCCAACCTGACGCGGGCCACTTCAGGCCATGTCTACTTTTCGCTGAAAGACGAAAACGCGCAGGCGCGCTGCGTGATGTTTCGCTCGCGCGCCCAATCAATTCCCTGGCGACTGGAAAACGGGCAACAGGTGGAGGCGCGCGCCCTGGTGTCGCTCTACGAACCGCGCGGTGACTTCCAGCTCAACATCGAGACACTGCGTCGTGCCGGGCTGGGACGCCTGTTCGAGGCCTTTGCCAGGCTGAAGGCACAGCTGGAGGCCGAGGGGCTGTTTGCCGCCGAACGCAAGCGGCCCCTGCCGCGCTTTCCACGTCGCATAGGAATCATCAGTTCCCCGCGCGCCGCCGCCCTGCGCGATGTACTGGTGGCCTTGAAGCGCCGCGCACCACATCTCGGCGCAATTCTGTATCCGACGCTGGTGCAGGGCGACAACGCCGCCCAGGATATTGCCAAGGCGATCGCCGTGGCGGGCCAGCGCAGGGAATGCGACCTGCTGCTGATCGTGCGTGGCGGTGGCAGCATCGAAGACCTTTGGGCGTTCAACGAAGAAGTCGTGGCGCGTGCGATTGTCGCGAGTCCCCTGCCGATCATCAGCGGCGTCGGCCACGAGACCGATACCACGATCGCCGATTACGTCTGCGACCTGCGTGCCGCAACGCCGACCGCTGCTGCCGAACTGGCCACGCAAGGGTGGTACGAGGCGGCGGGCGAAGTTGCAGATCTTGGAACGACACTGAGCCGGGCAATGCAGCACCGTATCGCCCGGCAGCAGCAAGGACTGGATCAACTGTCACTGCGGCTGATTCATCCGGCGACAAGACTGCGACAGGGACGTGACCGACTTGCGTTGCTGGGCTCGCAACTGGATGCCTCGCTGGCGCGCGCACTCCGCGCACATCGGGACCGGCTGAACCGCGGCGCGCTCGGGCTGGGCCGCGCGGTTCCGCGCATGGAAAGACGCAGCGGGCAGATCGGATTGTTGACGCAGCGCCTGGGTGCCGCGATCCGGCGGCAGCAACAGAAACGCCTGGGTATCCTCGAGAGCATCGCAGCGGCCCTCGCTCACCTGAATCCGCAAGCGACGCTGGCGCGTGGTTTTTCGATCGTTCGGGATGCCAGCGGCTGTCTGGTGACGGATGCCGCGAGTTTGCATCCCGGCCAAGCCGTCAGCCTCTACCTGGCGCAAGGCGAAGCTCAGGCCAGCATCCTCGCAACCACCGTAGAACCTTCGAAAATTGTTACCTGACTTATTCTTGACTATAATAGTCAACTTTACACCCTTCACCCCACAGCAACAGGAGAACCATAATGGAACACACCCTCCCCCCCCTGCCGTACGCAATGGATGCCCTCGCCCCGCACATTTCGAAGGAAACCTTCGAATATCACTACGGCAAGCACCATCAGGCTTATGCCACGAACCTCAACAACCTGATCAAGGGCACCGAGTACGAGAGTCTCGACCTCGAAGCCATCATCAAGAAGGCTCCGGCCGGCGGCATTTTCAACAACTCCGCCCAGGTCTGGAATCACAGCTTTTTCTGGAACAGCATGAAAGTCGGCGGTGGCGGCACGCCGACCGGCGCGTTGGCCGACGCAATCAACAAGAAATGGGGCAGCTTCGACGAGTTCAAGAAGGCCTTCCAGGCCTCCGCCGTCGGCAACTTCGGATCAGGCTGGACCTGGCTGGTGAAGAAGCCGGATGGCGCGGTCGATATCGTCAATACCTCGGGCGCCGGTACGCCACTGAACAGCGAAAACAAGGCGCTGCTGACTGTGGATGTATGGGAACACGCTTACTACATCGACTACCGCAACGCGCGACCGAAGTTTGTCGAGACATTCCTCAATGCCCTGGCAAACTGGGATTTCGCCGCAAAGAATTTCGCCTGATCAAGGTGATGCTGCGCGACTAATGTCGTAGTCGGCGAAGGGCGCCTCGCGGGCGCCCTTCGCCATTTGATGACTGGAAAATCGTCATGGAATCCAGAATCACCGAACTCGAAATCAAGCTCGGCCTCAGCGAAGATCATCTGGAAGAGCTCAATCGCATTGTCTTTCGGCAGCAGCAGCAGATCGATCTGCTGCAGGCACAGCTGCGTGAGCTGTACCAGTTGATGCAACCGGGGGCTCCCAGCGAACCGCGAAATCCGCGCGACGATATTCCCCCGCACTACTAAAGGTCGCACCGTCCCGGCAGCGTAGAGCCCGGACGCTGGTCTAATCACCCACCCAGCTCGGGTTCAGCGGCCGGAAGGCGCTTTGTCGATGCCGGTGATAGCGAATCCCGCACCCAAGCCGCGACTTCTGAACCAGCCCAGATTCATTTCAAGCGCGTAACGCGCGGGCTTGCTGGCGCAATGGTTCTGGTCGGTTTTTGGCTGCATGTCCTCAATATTGATGATCCTGCCCTTTTCGTCGAGAAAAGCGACGGACAGGGGCAGGAGCGTATTGCGCATCCACATGCAGTGGGCAGCGACCTCAGGGAAAACGAAGAGCATGCCACGCTGCGGCGCCATGATCGTGCGCTGCATCATTCCTGTCTGGCGGCTTTCGGAAGTCGCCGCGACTTCAGCCTCGACCCGGTGCATCCCGGCGAACAATTCGAGCAAGGGCAACTGCGGCTGCTGCGCCGATCCCGACAGGGAAATCGCCAGCGATAGTGCGAGCAGCACTGTTCTCAGCAACATCATGAACCTCCTTCGGCGAGGACACGGCCGGGGTGGTGGCCGTTTGGTACGCGAATCGGGCATGGAAAGCCGAATGCTGGCCTTGGTGCCGGATTTGAAACTTTTGTTGAATCATGGGGTAAATCGATAACCACGAAAACATAGGCGAAAAAAATGGCAGGGGAACCTGCCATTTTTTATCCCGTACTGCGGGAATTACTTGGCGGCATCAGCCTTCTTGGCCTTCTTGGCCTTCTTGGCCTTCTTTTCAGCCTTGGCGGGAGCGGCGTCAGCCTTGGCAGCGGCAGCCGGAGCGGCGGCAGCAGCCGGGGCGGCAGCCTTGGCAGCGGGAGCAGCAGCCGGAGCGGCAGCGGCGGGAGCGGCAGCCGGAGCGGCCTTCGGAGCATCAGCGGCGAAAGCGGAGGTGGCGATCAGGCCGGCAACCAGGGTAGCGAGGAGCTTGTTCATGGTGATTCCTTTCGTTTGTGTATAGGTAGAATGTTTTTAACACCACGGCTTTTCGGGGCGTTAGCAACATTAACGCGCTGCTTTGGATCTGGTTGACCTGAAATTCCAAGTTCGCGCCACTGCCCTGGGGCGAGCCCTTCCAGCGTCCAGTCGCCCACCGCCCAGCGGATCAGCCTGAGAGTCGGAAACCCCACGCGAGCCGTCATTCGCCTTACCTGACGGTTCTTTCCTTCCTGCAGGACGAGTTCCAGCCAAGTCGCGGGAATTGCTGCGCGATAGCGGATCGGTGGGTGTCGCTGCCAAAGGCCCGCAGGTTCGGCAATGCGGCGCACCTGGCAGGTACGCGTAAGGAAATCCCCCAAGTCCACCCCGGCCATGAGTTTCTGCAGGGCTTCGTCCGTGGGTTCGCCTTCAACCTGCACCCGGTACAGCTTGGGCAGCTTGTGCCTGGGATTGGCGATCCGCGCCTGCAGGCCTCCATCGTCAGTCAATACGACCAGGCCTTCCGAATCGGCATCCAGCCGACCGGCGGCATACACGTAGGGGATTGGAATGTAGTCAGCCAGCGTGGGCCGCCCGTCAGCATCGGCAAACTGGGTCAGCACCCCAAAGGGCTTGTTGAACAGGATGAGGCGGCTCAAACCGAACGACCGCTGCCGAAGGCGTTGCAGAAGCGAAGGGATTCGGGGTAGGGGAAAAAGTCCTGCATCGCGCCTTTGCGGATCTGTTCCTGGGTCTCTTGCCAGAACTCCGCATCGAACAGATCGGGGTGATGCCGCATGAAGGCTTCGCGAATCCGTTCGGACACCAGCAGAAAGGTCTTGAATTCCTCGGGGAATACATCCAGCCTCGATACCGAATACCACGGTTCACCCGACATTTCAGCCTCGAAATTCGGCGGTGGCGGAATGCGGCGGAACTTGCAGTCGGTCATGTATTCGATTTCATCGTAGTCATAGAAGACCACACGACCGTAACGGGTGACACCAAAGTTCTTCCACAGCAAGTCGCCGGGAAAAATATTGGCAATGGCAAGCTCGCGAATGGCATTGCCGTATTCCTGCACGGCGTGCTCCACCTGATCATCGCGACCCGCCTTCTCGGCCTTCTCCAAGTAGAGGTTCAGCGGCTCCATGCGCCGCTCGATGTACAGATGACTGATGATCAGATCGTCGCCATCCTCTTCCATCAGCGACGGCACCTCCTTGTACAGTTCATCAATCAGTTCCCGCGAGAAACGCTTGCGGGGCAGTGCAACCTTGGAAAACTCGAGGGTGTCGGCCATGCGACCGACGCGATCCACCTGCTTCACCAGCTGATACTTGCGCCGCACGGTTTCGTGATCGACTTCCTTCGAACTACCGAAGACATCCTTGATGACCTTGAACACGTAGGGATAGGAAGGGAGGGTGAACACCAGCATGACCAGACCGCGAATGCCAGGCGCAACAATGAACTGATCAGCGGAATGATGCAGATGGAAAATCAGGTCGCGGAAGAACATGGTCTTGCCCTGCTTGCCCAGCCCGAGCATGGTGTAGAGCTCGGAGCGCGGCTTGTTGGGCATGATCGAACGCAAGAACTGGACATACCCGGAAGGCACTTCCATGTCGACCATGAAATAGGCTCGCGACAAGGAGAACAAAACTCCGATGCGCCAGGCGTCCAGGATGATCGTGTCCAAGTAGAGCTCGCCATCCGACGAATGCAGTACCGGAACAGTAAATGGATACTCGAAGGCGCCATTAACCGCCTTGCCGATTACGTAGGCACCCTTGTTGCGATAAAAGGCAGAATTCAACACCTGTATCTGGAGGTTGGCCTCGCGCGGCGGCAGGGTGCCAAGATGAGACTCAATGCTCCGCAAGATGAAATCCACATCGCGATCCAGATCCTCAAATTCCGGCGCCCAGCCGAAATCGACGAACACCTGGCGAATTGAGGCGCGGAAGCCTGCTTCATTCGGGTAGTAGCAGCGGTAGGTTGGCGGATCAGACTCGATGTATTCGGTGGACACCGCCGGCCGCACAAAAATGAAATCGTTGTGGAAATAGGTGCGGTGCAGAATCTGGCAGAACACCGAATTGAAAAACGTTTCCGCGAGCTCCGGCTGCTTGTGGTTGGTCAACAAACCGATGTATTGCAGCTTCGCCTGTTGCCAGACGACGTCGCTCAGACTGTCCGCGTTGAACTCGCGATGCAGCTTCTCCGTGGTTTCCCGAACGCGATCATCATAGAATTGGATGCGGTTCCTCACCGCCTGCTGTACTTCCTGCCATCGTTCCTGATCAAAGCGCTGCTTGGCGAGGGCCGAGCTCTCATGAAACCGGCGATAGTGCTTGTTGAAACCATCGACAAGCACATTGGCAATGGATTCGGCGATCAGGTCATCAGAGGGGCCAGCGGCCATGGCGCGAAATCCCGGCAAGTTTGACGCTGTCGATTCTATCAGTGAGCACAACGGCCACCTGACACGGGCGGCGCTTGGAGCACGGTGGTTTTTTGGAGGATAATCGGTCTCGACCTATCCCGCATCCTCCTCGATTCTCAACACACTATTTTTAACGGAGCAGGCATGAGCACTTCCCTTATAAAGGTTCCCGCACAAGGCCAGAAGATCATTCCCGGCCAGCCGATTCCCGACAATCCCATCATTCCCTTTATCGAGGGCGATGGCATTGGCGTCGACATCACGCCGGTCATGCAAAAAGTGGTGGACGCTGCTGTACAGAAGTCTTATGGCGGCAAACGCAAGATTTCGTGGATGGAGGTATATGCCGGAGAAAAGGCTACCCGTCTGTACGGCCCCGACGTCTGGCTGCCGGCGGAAACCATCACCGCGTGCAAGGAGTACTCGGTCTCCATCAAGGGGCCGCTGACCACGCCGGTGGGCGGCGGCATCCGTTCGCTCAACGTCGCCTTGCGGCAAGAAATGGACTTGTATCAGTGCGTGCGCCCGGTGCGCTACTTCAAGGGCATTCCCTCGCCGCTCAAGGATCCAAGCAAGACCGACATGGTGATCTACCGTGAGAACACGGAAGACATCTACTGCGGCATCGAATGGCAAGCCGAGTCGGCGCCGGCCAAGAAGCTCATAAAGTTCCTCCAGGAGGAAATGGGGGTGACGAAAATCCGCTTCCCCAACACCTCGGGCATCGGAATCAAACCGGTCTCGCGGGAAGGAACCGAGCGGCTGATGCGTGCCGCCGTCAACTACGCCATCACCAACAAGCGCAAGTCGGTAACGATTGTGCACAAGGGCAACATCATGAAGTACACGGAAGGCGGCTTCCGTGACTGGGCCTATGCGCTGGCAAAAAACGAATTCAAGGGTGTGGAAATCGACGGCGGCCCATGGCTCAAACTGCCCAACGGCATCATCATCAAGGACGCCATTGCCGATGCCTTCCTGCAGCAGATTCTGCTCCGCCCCGCGGAGTATGACGTCATCGCCACCCTCAACCTTAACGGCGACTACATTTCCGATGCGCTTGCGGCTCAGGTTGGCGGCATCGGCATTGCGCCGGGCGCCAATATTTCGGATCTGTATGCCTGTTTCGAGGCAACTCACGGCACTGCGCCAAAATACGCCGGCAAGGATTACGTAAACCCCGGCTCCTTGATTCTTTCCGCCGAAATGATGCTGCGCCACTTGGGCTGGACTGAGGCAGCGGATCTCATCATCAAATCCATGGAAGCTGCGATCGGCGACAAAGTCGTCACTTACGACTTTGCCCGTCTGATGGAAGGCGCCAAGGAAGTGAAGTGCTCGGCATTCGGCCAGGCAATGATTGATCGCATGTAAGTCGCGAGGCAATCAGCCGAAAAAAAAGCCCGCCTTACGGCGGGCTTTGTTCTTTCGGAACCGGAATTACCCGGGAACCGAAAAGATCAAGGACATCAAGGCTTCTGAATGTTCGACGCCTGCTTGCCTTTGGGGCCTTGCACCACGTCGAAAGTCACCTTGTCGCCTTCTTTAAGGGACTTGAAACCAGCCATGTTGATGGCCGAGAAATGCGCGAACAGGTCTTCGCTGCCGTCATCCGGGGTGATAAAACCAAAACCCTTGGCGTCGTTGAACCACTTAACTGTACCAGTTGCCATGTAACTTTTTCCTTAATCAAAAACGAACGAATCGGCCACCGCTGCGGGCTGCAAAACACCGCACCCCGGCCGGGGCATGTTTGATGTTCAAGTTCGGAATTGCAGAGGGGGCCAAGCGGCGATTCAGAGGAGCTGCTTTTTGACAGACTGTGAGACGACCGTAGGTCACTGCGGGGAATTTGAACTAAACACGTTTCGCGTTTTACGCACATTGTCAAGATGCGTCAACAACTTTCGATGTTGCATCGCACATGCCGCCCCCTTGCAGTTTGAACAATCAGCCCAAAATACGGTCCCAACGGCACAGTATTCCCCTCTTTTTCGTGGTGTTGAACTGTGCAGGAATCACATTAGAATCGAGTCATGGTTACACGCAAGCAAGTCGGGACGGACAGTGGCGCCGCACTGGCACCGGAGCAAAGCCGCACCAAGCCGCCACCGATGTATAAGGTGCTGCTGCTGAACGACGATTTCACGCCAATGGATTTCGTCGTGGTTGTGCTGGAGAAGTTTTTTGGCTTATCTCGCGAGCAGTCGACGCAAGTCATGCTCAAGGTGCATCGTGAAGGCAAAGGTGCCTGCGGAGTGTATCCTCACGATGTCGCGGCGACGAAGGTTGAGCAAGTGAGTGCGTATTCACGTCGACACCAGCACCCGCTGGCTTGCGTGATGGAGGAAAACTGATGATTGCCCAGGAACTCGAAGTCAGCTTGCACATGGCCTTTGTCGAAGCCCGACAGAAACGCCATGAGTTCATCACCGTCGAGCATCTGCTGCTGGCGCTGCTGGACAATCCCTCTGCCGCCGAGGTTCTGCGTGCCTGCGCAGCGGACATTGAAGGGTTGCGGAAAGAATTGCTGACTTTCATCAACGAGCACACACCGACTGTAGCGGGCAGCGATGAAATCGACACGCAGCCCACGCTTGGCTTCCAGCGCGTCATCCAGCGCGCAATCCTTCATGTGCAGTCCTCGGGGAAGAAGGAAGTCACCGGAGCGAACGTGCTGGTGGCAATCTTCGGCGAGAAGGATTCGCACGCTGTCTTTTTCCTGCAACGCCAGAACGTGACGCGCCTGGACGTCGTGAACTTCATTTCCCACGGCATCACCAAGACGCCGCAAGGAAGAGGAAAAGAAGAACCGGTCGAGACCGAGGTCGAGACGCAGGAAAAAGGCGGTGCGCTGGAGAACTTTACCCAGAACCTCAACCAGCTGGCGCTGACCGGCAAGATCGATCCGCTCATCGGCCGCGACAAGGAGCTGGAGCGGGTCATCCAGACCCTGTGCCGTCGGCGCAAGAACAACCCGCTCCTGGTCGGTGAGGCGGGCGTCGGCAAGACCGCCATCGCGGAAGGGCTTGCCCGTCACATAGTCGAGGGGCGCGTACCCGAAATTCTCGCCAATGCCACCGTGTATTGCCTGGACATGGGCGCACTGCTGGCCGGAACCAAGTATCGCGGCGACTTCGAGCAACGCCTGAAGGGTGTCCTCAAGCAACTGGCGGATAACCCGAATGCGATTTTGTTCATAGACGAGATTCACACGCTGATCGGCGCGGGTGCGGCATCGGGCGGCACCATGGACGCTTCAAATCTGCTCAAGCCCGCCCTGTCATCCGGCGCTCTCAAGTGCATCGGCGCCACCACCTACACGGAATTTCGCGGCGTGTTCGAAAAGGACCACGCGCTGTCGCGGCGATTCCAGAAGGTCGATGTCGATGAGCCGTCGGTGGATGAAACCGTCTCGATTCTGCGCGGCCTCAAGTCCCGCTTTGAAGAGCATCACGGCGTCAAGTATTCCGCTGCGGCCATTTCCAGCGCGGCAGAGCTGGCGGCCAAGTACATCAACGACCGCCACCTGCCGGACAAGGCGATCGACGTGATCGACGAGGCGGGTGCCGCCCAGCGCATCCTGCCGAAATCGAAGCAGAAGAAGACCATTGGCAAACTCGAAATCGAAGACATTGTCGCCAAGATTGCGCGCATCCCGCCACAGCACGTTTCAGCTGACGACCGTTCGGCGCTGAAGAATCTCGACCGCGATCTGAAGAATATGGTCTTCGGCCAGGAAGCAGCCATCGACGCTCTGGCCAGGGCGATCAAGATGTCGCGTTCCGGACTGGGCGATCCGCAGAAGCCGATCGGTTGCTTCCTGTTCTCCGGACCCACGGGAGTCGGCAAGACCGAAGTCGCCCGTCAGCTGGCCTACGGCATGGGCATCGAACTGATCCGCTTCGACATGTCGGAATACATGGAGCGCCACGCCGTTAGCCGGCTGATCGGCGCGCCTCCGGGCTATGTCGGCTTTGATCAGGGAGGACTGCTCACCGAGGCTGTGACCAAGAAGCCGCACGCAGTGCTGCTGCTAGACGAAATCGAGAAAGCCCATCCCGAGGTGTTCAACATCCTGTTGCAGGTGATGGACCACGGCACCTTGACCGACAACAATGGCCGCAAGGCGGATTTCCGCAATGTAGTGATCGTCATGACCACCAACGCCGGCGCAGAAGCCCTGCAGAAGACCAGCATCGGCTTCACCGCGAACAAGGGCCAGGGCGACGAAATGGCCGATATCAAACGCATGTTCACGCCGGAGTTCCGCAACCGGCTGGACGCCATCATTTCCTTCCGTGCGCTCGACGCCGAGATCATCCTGCGGGTGGTGGACAAGTTCCTCATGCAGCTTGAGGGCCAACTGCACGAGAAGAAGGTGGAGGCCATCTTTACCGACGCGCTACGCGCCTGGCTGGCCGAAAAGGGCTTCGATCCCCTGATGGGTGCGCGGCCGATGGCGCGGCTGATCCAGGACACGATCCGCTCTGCGCTGGCCGACGAACTGCTGTTCGGCAAGCTGGTTCACGGCGGTCGCGTCACCATCGACCTCGACGAACGCGAAAAGGTCGTGCTCAGCTTCGAAAAAGAGGCCAGTGCACCGGCCGTTGCCTCTGCGGTTTGAGCTCGGTGACGCCGGCAACGGGCTGTCGCGTGGCAAGAGTCATTGATTTGCCATAGCCATCGAACCATGGAGTTGCTGACCACAGATCTCTGCGACGCTCACGAAGACAAGGTTCGTGTTGTCGAACCGATGTTCAACAGCTTTGGCGGTCGTACGGCCTTTCATGGCCGAATTGCGACCCTGAAGCTTTTCGAAGACAACTCCCTGGTCAGAAAGGCTCTGGGATCTCCCGGCGAGAACCGGGTGCTGGTGATCGACGGTGGCGGTAGCCTGCGCCGGGCACTGGTCGGAGATCAACTCGCGGCACTGGGGGTCAAGAACGGCTGGGCCGGGGTGGTCGTCTATGGCTGCATCCGGGATTCTCGCGCAATCGGCGAGATGGATATCGGCGTGTTTGCGCTCGACACCCATCCGATGAAGACCGTAAAGAAGAATGTCGGTGATGAGGACATCCCGGTGACTTTCGGCGGAGTCACTTTCACTCCCGGTGAGTGGCTCTATGCTGACGAAGATGGTGTGATTGTCAGCGCCATCGCGCTGCATTAGCCCGTGTCTTATATAAGACATATATCAAATCAGTCAGGGTGTTTTGTTTTGAGGAGGCGCTTCCCGTATTACGAAATACCCATCTCAATAGACTGTTAAATAACAACAAAAAAAATTATACAGTCTTATATAAGACTATTGCTGCAACGCAAAATCCTCTTTATACTGTCGGCACTGCTCCCGCTTGGAGCACCCCATTCGACAACGACCCTTCAGAGGATTGAACATGACCGATCGCAAAGCACAAGCCGCCGCCCTGGCCAAGGACTGGGCCGAAAACCCCCGCTGGAAGGGCATCAAGCGTGGATATAGCGCCGACGATGTCATTCGCCTGCGTGGCACCTTCCCCATCGAACACACGCTCGCCCGCCGCGGCGCGGAAAAGCTCTGGTCGCTGGTCAACGGTGCGGCCAAGAAGGGCTATGTGAATTCCTTCGGCGCGATCACGGCCGGCCAGGCAATGCAGCAGGCGAAGGCCGGCCTCGAAGCCGTTTACCTTTCCGGCTGGCAGGTTGCCGCCGACGGCAACACCTCCGAGACCATGTACCCCGACCAGTCGCTGTACGCCTACGACTCGGTGCCGACCATGGTTCGCCGCATCAACAACACCTTCAAGCGCGCCGACGAGATTCAATGGTCGCGCGATATCAATCCCGGCGACAAGGAGTTCATCGACTACTTCCTGCCGATCGTGGCCGATGCGGAAGCCGGCTTTGGCGGCGTGCTCAACGCCTTCGAACTGATGAAGAACATGATCACCGCCGGCGCAGCCGCCGTGCATTTCGAAGACCAGCTGGCTGCCGTCAAGAAGTGCGGCCATATGGGCGGCAAGGTTCTCGTGTCGACCCAGGAAGCTGTCGAGAAGCTGATCTCGGCCCGATTCGCCGCCGATACGATGGGCGTTCCCACCCTCATTCTGGCCCGCACCGACGCCGAGGCCGCCAACCTGCTGACCTCCGATCACGACGCCAACGACAAGCCGTTCTGCACCGGCGAGCGCACCCCGGAAGGTTTCTACCGCGTCAAGAACGGCCTTGAGCAGTCCATCAGCCGCGGCGTCGCCTACGCACCCTACGCCGACCTGGTGTGGTGCGAGACAGGCAAACCTGACGTCGGCTTCGCCCGCGAATTCGCCCAGGCCGTTCAGGCCAAGTCCCCCGGCAAGCTGCTGGCCTACAACTGCTCGCCGTCGTTCAACTGGAAGAAGAACCTCGACGACAAGACTATCGCCAGTTTCCAGGAAGAGCTCGCGGCGATGGGCTACAAGTACCAGTTCATCACGCTGGCCGGCATCCACATCAACTGGTTCCAGACGTTCCAGTTCGCCCACGCCTACGCCCGCGGCGAAGGCATGAAGCACTACGTGGACATGGTGCAGGAACCCGAGTTTGCAGCCCGCGACAAGGGCTACAGCTTCGTTTCGCACCAGCAGGAGGTCGGTGTCGGCTACTTCGACGACGTCACCACCGTGATCCAGGGCGGCGCGTCTTCAGTCACCGCGCTGCACGGCTCGACCGAAGAAGAGCAGTTCCACTGAGCAGCAAGCGGACAGCGCTCACAAGAATGCCGCACCGGAAAACCGGTGCGGCATTTTTTTGTGGGTTAGAGTGGTAATTCGCCTACGAAAACCCGGTTGCATTTGGCCATTTGATGACCGCTCGGCTCCCCAGGAAGGTCTCCGCGATGTTGTGGTCGGCACTCCAGATCATTCTGCTGGTGTATCTGGGCCTGATGGCCCTGATCTATTTCAAGCAGACCTCGCTGGTATTCCTGCCCGAGATCGATCGCGATTACCGCGCCAGCCCGGCAGATATCGGCCTGCCGTTTTCCCCGCTGAAGTTCTCAACCGCTGACGGCGAGAGTCTCGATGGCTGGTTTGTCCCGGCCGACGCCAAACGCCGGACGCGCGGCCTGGTGATCTTCTTTCACGGCAATGCCGGCAGCATTGCCCACCGGCTCGACTATCTGCGCATGTTCCATGATCTGGGCCTGGCGACCCTCATCATCGATTATCGCGGCTACGGTCTCAGCAGCGGCAGCCCGTCGGAACAAGGCACCTATCTCGATGCCGATTCCGCCTGGCTCCACGCCACGCAAACGCTCGGATTTCCTGCCGACCGCATCGTCCTCTTCGGCGAATCCCTGGGAGGCGGCGTGGCCGCGCAACTGGCGGCAAAGCAACGTCCCGCCGCACTGGTGCTGGCTTCGACCTTCACCTCCGTCCCGGACATGGGCGCCGACCTGTATCCGCTGCTGCCCGTACGGCTGCTCGCCCACATCCGCTACGACAGCCTGACGCGCCTGGCGCAGATTGCCTGCCCGCTGCTGGTGATCCATAGCCGCAACGACGACATCATTTCCTTCGCCCATGGCCGGCGACTCTTCGAAGCGGCCCGCACGCCCAAGCAGTTTCTCGAGATCGAGGGTGGCCACAATGAGGGCTTCGTCTTCGCCCGGGAAGACTGGATCCGGCAACTTGACGGTTTCCTGCAGCAGGTCGTGCCGTAAACAAGCAGCCTTCCGCGACTGGTCAGCCGCCTGCCGACGACTCCCAGTAGGCCGGATCGCGCCAGTTGGCCTTCAGCAGATCGATGAACAGCCTTACCCGCAGCGGCAGATGCCGGCGCTGCGGCACGACGGCGTGAATTCCCACCGCTGGAGCGGCGAACTCGTCCAGTACGGTCACCAGCCGTCCCGCCGCGATATCGGTACCGACTTCCCACAGCGACCGCCAAGCCAGGCCCTTGCCCGCCAGAGCCCAGTCGTGCAGCACAGCGCCATCGTTGCATTCGAAGTTGCCGCTCACCTTCACCACCCGCACCTCGCCCTCGACCCGCAGCGTCCAGCCGCGTTGCTGGCGCAGCGACAGGCAGTTGTGTTCGGCCAGAGAAGTCGGCGCTGGCGGCACGCCGAATTTCGCGATGTAGTCCGGGCTGGCAACGACCACGCGCTGCATTTCTCCAAGCCGGATGCTGATCAGGCTCGAATCCGCCAGGTCCCCGATCCTGATGGCGCAGTCAACATTCTCCTCCAACAGATCGACCAGACGGTCGGACAGATCGAGCCGCACCGTCACGTCCGGATTGTCTTCGACGAAGCGCTTCAGCAGTGGCGCCACATGACGCCGTCCGAAGCCCGCCGGCGCCGAGATATTCAAATGCCCGCCGGGGCGAATGCCACCCAGACTTACGGCGCCTTCCGCGTCCGCCAATTCACGCAGGATGCGTTGGCAATCCTCGAGAAAGGCCGCACCCTCGAAGGTGAGCGAGATTCGCCGGGTGGTGCGCAACAGCAGTCTGACACCGAGGCGCTCTTCCAGCGCATCGAGACGCCGGCCGATAATGGCCGGGGTGACGCCCTCGGCACGGGCCGTGGCCGACATGCTGCCACGACTTGCGACACCAACAAAGGCAGAAATCTGCTTGAACTGATCCATTCGATACTATTTATCAATAATCAATTGATCGAATCATAGCTTCTGTATCGGATTAGGCAAGAATACAATTCATGCATTGCCGCAACCCACATCAAGGAGCCCCTCATGAGCCTGCCCGCCGGCGTTCAGATCAACGCCCCCATCACCGTCGACTACGCGAAGATTCTTACGCCCGAAGCGATGGCGCTGGTCGCCAAATTGCATCGCGCCTTCGAGCCACGCCGCCAGGAACTGCTCAAGGCCCGCGTCGTGCGCCAGGCGCGCATCGATGCCGGTGAAATGCCCGACTTCCTGCCCGAAACCAAGCACATCCGCGAAGGTGACTGGAAGATCGCGCCGCTGCCGAAAGCCCTGGAACGCCGCCACACCGAGATCACCGGTCCGGTCGAGGCCAAGATGGTCATCAACGCCTACAACTCGGGCGCCGATTCGTACATGAGCGACTTCGAGGATTCCAACAGCCCGAAGTGGGACAACCTGATCCAGGGCCAGATCAACCTCTACAAGGCCATCCGTCGCGAGCTGACCTTCAAGAACGAGGCCGGCAAGGAATACAAGCTCAACGACAAGATCGCCACCCTGCAGGTGCGGCCACGCGGCTGGCATCTCGACGAAAAGCATGTGCTGATCGACGACCAGCGCGTGTCTGGCGGCGTCTTCGATTTCGCCCTGTTCCTGTTCCACAACGCCAAGGAACAAATCGCGCGCGGCGCGGGCCCCTTCTTCTATCTGCCGAAAATGGAGAGCCACCTCGAAGCCCGTCTGTGGAACGACATTTTCGTCATGGCACAAAACGAAATCGGCCTGCCGCATGGCACCATCAAGGGCACGGTGCTGATCGAAACCATTCTGGCCACATTCGAGTTGGAAGAAATTCTCTACGAACTTCGCGAACACAGTGCCGGCCTCAACGCCGGGCGTTGGGATTACATCTTCTCCTGCATCAAGAAGTTCAAGCGCAACAAGGATTTCTGCCTCGCCAATCGCGGCGCCATCACCATGGAAGTGCCCTTCATGCGCAGCTATGCGCTGGCGCTGGTCAAGGCCTGCCACAAGCGCGGCGCCCCGGCGATGGGCGGCATGAGCGCGCTGATCCCGATCAAGAACGACCCGGTGGCCAACGAGAAGGCGCTGGCCGGCATCCGCCACGACAAGACGCGCGATGCCAACGACGGCTTCGACGGCGGCTGGGTGGCCCACCCGGGGCTGGTGCCGATCGCGGCGGAAGAATTCCGGAAGGTGCTGGGCGAGCGCCCCAACCAGTGGGAAAAGCAGCGCGACGAAAACTTCGGCCCGAAGGACTGGCTCAACTTCCAGCCCGAACAACCGATCACCGAAGTTGGAGTGCGCAACAACATCAACGTCGGCATCCATTACCTCGGCAGCTGGCTCGCCGGCAATGGCTGCGTGCCCATCCACAACCTGATGGAAGACGCCGCCACGGCGGAGATCAGCCGCTCGCAGGTTTGGCAGTGGGTCGTTTCACCCAAGGGCAAGCTCGATGACGGCCGCAAGGTCACGGCCGACATGGTGCGCGACTTCATTCCCGAAGAACTGGCGAAGGTGAAGGCCACCGTGACCGCCCAGGGCGAGAAGACCGAAACCTACGACCAGGCGGCAAAGATCTTCGAGGAAATGTCGCTGGCCGACAACTATCCGGAGTTCCTCACGCTGCCATTGTATGAAGCCATGGAGTAAAGGTGACCACCCGCGCCGGCAGAAGTCGGCGCTGGCGGGACGGTGAACACGGCGCCCGACGCAGGAAGGGCGCCGTTTCATTTGAAAGGCACCACCATGCTGCTGCCGTAGCGGATGCGGCCACTGTATTGGATGGCTGGATTGATGCCGCAGAAAGTCGGCGCTGGCGACACGGCGATTCTCGCCTTGGCATGCGCCCATTTCGCAGCGCCCACGCCATCCGCCAAAGACCGCAGATCAATGAGGTCTAAAAATAACTTGCTCGATAGCGTAATCACTTTTTTTGCTGGCTCAAACAAGCGCGGCCTGCAATAATCCCCCTGCAAACAACAGTGACGTTAATCAATCGTTGCAGTGGGGGAGATTGGTGAGGCAGGAGCAGGCGCCCGTTCGTGGGGAACTGGCGCTTTGTGCTTGGAAAATGCTCCGCACGCCTGCCATTTCCATTGACTCGAAATCGAACGCTGTGCCGCTCGCGGCCAGCGGAACATTTGGATTTGAACAATGGCAGACGAAACCCAAAAAACCGAATGCAAGGACGGTTTTTTCAAGTGCCTTCTCAACCCGCCGAAGTGCTCGATGCTGCGCATGATCGTAGTCGGCACCATCGGTGGCATTATCATTTGGGGTGGCCTCAACACCGGCATGGAATGGACCAACCGCTCCGAGTTCTGCATGTCCTGCCACGAAATGACCATTCCCTTCGAGGAACTGAAAAAGACGGTTCACTACAAGAACCGCAGCGGCACGACCGTGCAATGTGCCGACTGCCACGTGGCCAGCAGCAAGACGCCGACCGACTACATGTTCAAGTCGTTTCAGAAGCTGATGGCGGCACGCGACGTGATCGGGCACATCAAAGGCACCCTCGACACGCCCGAGAAATATGAGGCGCACCGTCTGGCAATGGCCGAGCGCGTCTGGGAACGCATGAAGGAACGGGATTCCAAGGAATGCCGCAACTGCCACGACTTCAAGACCATGGATCCCGAGAAGCAGAAGGATCGCTCCGTCGTAAAGCATGAAGGTGCGGTTCAGGATGGCAAGACCTGCATCGACTGCCACAAGGGCATAGCGCACAAGCCGGTACACCACCTGCTGGAAAAGGAGCAAGGCAAAGCCCCCGCGGTTCCGGAAAGCGCGCCGCCGAGTCAGGCACAGCCGGCGCCAGCCGCAGCACCCAAAGCCGACGCCACCCCAGCGGCGGCCCCCGGCGCCACGGCCGCACCTGCCGCGCAGCCTCCTGCTGCTGCAGCTCAACCGGCCAAGGCGGCGCCGAAGGCCGAAGCGGCAAGTGCCGCCACTCCTGCCGCAAGCGCGATCACGGCGCTGGACTGGAGCAAGATCCCGACTCGCCAGATCAAGGTGTTCTATCCGGGCCAGGCCGGCCTCGAGTGGGTGATGAACAAGGCTGACCATTCATCCGCGGCGGACATCATCGAAAAGAAACGCGCCTGCGCCAAGTGCCACGAAGGCGATGCCAACGAAGTCGGCGCCGCCATCGTCGCCGGCAAGCCGGTGGGCGTTTCCAAGACCGTGATGGAACCGAATCCGCCGGCAGGCAAGGTGGGCTTCATCCCGGTGACCTTCCAGACCACTCATGACGACAGCAAGATCTATTTCCGCTTCGAATGGGTGCCGCCGAAGAACAGCGACAAGAAGATGGACCCGAAGCACGAAATCAAACTGACCATGATGTTCGACGGCGGCGGCACGGTCGAGGGGAGCGAACTGAACGGCTGCTGGGCCACCTGCCACGTTGATCTGCGCTCCATGAAAGAGGCCAAGGACGACAAGAAGACGAAGTACATCGTCGGCGCCGATCTCGCGAGTGGCAAGTTCATGGACCTGATCCAGTTCCGCAGCGGCAAGGGCGAAAAGCCGCTTGACGGCTGGGTCGATAGCCAACGTCACATGGATGGCGGCAAGAGCCACCTCAGGGTCGAGGGCAAGAAGGAGGGCAACAAGTGGATCGTGACCTTCGAGCGCGCCCTGGCCGGTGGTGGCAAGGGCGACCATGTCATTACTGCCGATAAGGTGTATAACTTCGGCTTCGCGCTTCACGAGGACTTCACCAACGCCCGCTACCACTACGTTTCGCTGGGCTATCAGTTTGGCCTCGACAAGCCCAATCCCGGCGTCAAAAACTATATCGACGTGCAGAAGCAGTGACGCGGCAACCGATTTTCAAGCAGTACATTCATCAATACCAAAGAGGAGACAACATGATGATGAAGTGGAGAGGATGGGCGCTGGCCACCGGCGTCCTGGCGATATCCGCGCTGGCGCAGGCGGCACCGCCTTCGGCGGCGATGCTGTCGAATGCCTGTGCCGGCTGTCACGGCACCAACGGCGGCAGCGCAGGTCCGAGCATGCCGAGTCTGGCCAGCCAGTCGAAAGAGGCCATCGTCGAGGCGATGAAGAAATTCAAAAGCGGCGAGCGTCCTGCAACCGTCATGGGCCGTCTGGCGAAAGGCTATAGCGATGCCGATTTCACCGCCATGGCCGAGTTCTTCTCCAAGCAGAAACTCCATGTCACGAGTCAGGCACTCGACAAGGCGAAGATCGCCAAGGGCGCAAGCCTGCAGGACTCCAATTGCGGCCGCTGCCACATCGAGGACGGCAAGGAAGGCAAGGACGACACGCCGGTAATGGCCAGCCAGTGGCTGCCGTACCTGCAAATGCAGATGGCAGAGTACCAGTCCGGCAAGCGCAAGATGCCGGAAAAAATGGCAGAAAAGGTCAAGCCGCTGTCGGGCGCCGACCTAGAAGCTCTGCTCCACTTCTACGCCAGCGTGAAATAAGGGAGAACATGACATGACACTGGATCGCAGAAGTTTCCTGAAGTTGGCTGGTGCAAGCGCCGGCGCCGCGGGTCTGCCGCTGATCGGCCGCGCTGCCGAATTGATGCCCAAGACGGCCAAGCGCGTCGTCGTGGTCGGCGGCGGCTACGGTGGCACCATCGCCGCCAAGTACGTCCGCATGATGGACAAGAGCATCGAAGTGGTGCTGATCGAGCGCAATGATCATTTCGTATCGTGCCCGTTCAGCAACCTTTATCTCGGTGGCCTCCTCACAGATCTCAACACGCTGACCATCAAGTACGACAAGCTCGCCGCAAATCACGGCGTCAAGGTCGTGCAGGCCGAAGTCACCGGCATCGATCCCGCCGCCAAGGTAGTCACCACCTCGAAGGG
The DNA here is from genome assembly GCA_006218025.1 of Rhodocyclaceae bacterium. Classification (GTDB taxonomy): domain Bacteria; phylum Pseudomonadota; class Gammaproteobacteria; order Burkholderiales; family Rhodocyclaceae; genus Sulfuritalea. The sequence continues at coordinate 166,559 of VBWA01000019.1, forward strand.
CACGCTCAGCTATGACCGCCTGGTACTCTCGCCCGGCATCGATTTCCGGCTCGATGAAATGAAGGGCTACGACGCTGCCGCGATGGAAGTCATGCCGCATGCCTGGAAGGCCGGACCGCAGACCATCCTGCTGCGCAAGCAACTGGAGGCCATGAAGCCCGGCGGCAACGTGATCATTTCCATCCCTCTTGCACCCTTCCGCTGCCCGCCCGGGCCCTACGAGCGGGCCAGCATGGTCGCGATGTACCTGAAGCAGCACAAGCCTGGCTCCAAGGTCATCATTCTCGACGCCAATCCGGACATCGTCTCCAAGAAGGGCCTGTTCCTCAAGGGCTGGAAGAAGCACTATGACGGCCTCATCGACTACCGTGCGGCCAAGAAGGTCACGGAAGTGGACACCGGCAAGATGGCCGTGATGATCGAGGGCCTCGAAGAAGTCCAGGGCGCCGTGATCAACATCATCCCGCCGCAGAAGGCCGGTCATATCGCTCACGTTGCGGGTCTGGTCGGTGCGGACAAGAAGTGGTGCCCGGTCAATCCGACGACCTTCGAGTCCACCCTGCACAAGGACATCCATGTCATCGGCGATTCCTCGATTGCCGGCGCCATGCCCAAGTCCGGCTACTCGGCCAACTCGGAAGCCAAGGTCTGCGCCACCAATATCGTGGCACTGATGAACGGCAAGGAGATCACCGAAATGTCCGCCATCAACACCTGCTACAGCTTCCTGTCCGCCAAGGAAGCTGTCAGCGTGACCGGCGTCTACAAGGTGAACGCGGAGAAGCAGGCCATCGAGGCTGCAGCCGGCTCGGTCGGAGTCTCTCCCGACCTCTCCGAGGTCGAAGCAATCTATGCCGAAAGCTGGTTGAAGAACATCCTCACTGAAATGTCGACCTGATTGCTGCTTCCCGCTCCAAACAACAAACCCCGCTGCGGCGGGGTTTGTTTTTTGGGCCACGTGTATAGACCGGACACATAGGTAACGGGTGTGCGGAGACATAGGTAACACTATGCAG
>VBWA01000020.1 GCA_006218025.1 Rhodocyclaceae bacterium
GAACTGGTGCCGATGCCCGGCACGCCGCTGGAAAATGCGCCGCCGCTCGACCCCTTCGAATTCGTGCGGACCATTGCCGTGGCTCGCATCAGCATGCCCGGCTCGATGGTCAGGCTGTCGGCTGGTCGCCAGGAGATGAGCGACGAGTTGCAGGCCTTGTGCTTCCTCGCCGGCGCCAATTCGATCTTCTACGGCGACAAGCTGCTGACGGCCGGCAACCCCGAAGCCGATCGCGATGAAGCGCTGTTCGCCCGGCTGGGACTCACCGCGATCTGACCTGATCGTGCGCAGCGACTTTGCCGGAGCTGCCGCATCCTACGACCCAGCCGCGGTCCTTGCCCGCGAAGTGGGCGCTCGCATGGCTGCGCGGCTCGATCTGGTCAAGATCGTTCCGCAGCGCGTCGCCGACATCGGTTGTGCCACGGGCGACGGGATTCGCGAGTTGCAGCTGCGCTATTCGAAGGCGCAGGCGCTTGCCATTGACTACGCTTTGCCCATGCTGCGCGCCGTTCGTAGTCGTACGCCTCGCCTGCAGCGGTTGACGGGACGCGGGCCGCGCCTGGTCAATGGCGACGTGCGTGCCTTGCCGCTGGTCGCCAATTCGCTCGGCCTGGTCTGGTCGAATCTGATGTTGCACTGGCTGGACGATCCGCTGCCTGCCTTGCGTGAATTGCATCGCGTGCTGGAGGTGGGCGGCCTGCTGACTTTCGCCACGCTCGGACCGGATACGCTGAAGGAGTTGCGCGCGGCAGCCGTGGAAGTCGGCGCTGGCGATACGGTGAGGCGCTTTCTCGACATGCATGATCTGGGCGACATGCTGGTCGCCGCCGGCTTCGGCGATCCGGTGATGGACATGGAGATCATCACGCTGACCTACCCGACGCCGCGCGCCTTCCTCGCCGACCAGCGCCATCTGGGCGTGCGCGACGCATTGCTGGGCCGCCAAGCCTGGCGCGACTGGCGCCGCCTGTTCGGCGCATGGCCGCAGCATGTCGACGGGCGGCTACCGGCCAGTTTTGAAATCGTCTATGGCCACGCATGGAAGCCGGAGCCGCGGCAGATCGCCGATGGGCGCGCCGTGGTGAAGTTCCATTCGCGATGAAACGGGCCAGGCAGCGGCTGCTACGGTCCATCAAGCCGCGCAATCCGCTGGCAACCGATCCTCTGCTGAAAAAGGGCGGCGCCCACCAGCGGCAGGACAAGCGGGCCAGCCGGGCGCGGCAGAAAGCCGCCTTGCGGCGCAGCACTGACGAGACCTGATTAGGGCCGAATTTTTGGCGGACACAAGACCGCCGGCAGGGGAGAACATTCCCCTCCCGGCGGTCTTTCATTTTGCGACTGTGGAAATCCACAGATTGCGTATTGTGAAGTTGAATTTTACAATGCGCAACATCGGCGGTGCGCCGATTCAGAAACTAGGTCTATGCTGCGTAAAAAGAGGTCCGCCGGCATCGCGCCGCGCGGGCACTGATACAAACTCAACAGGAGGAGCACATGTCCGCTGCGAACGATTTTCCCGTCGCGCCCCAGGCCGCGCCATCCGACGTCGATCCGCAGGAAACCCGCGAATGGCTCGATGCGCTGCAGGCCGTGATCGCTCACGAAGGTCCCGGGCGCGCGCATTTTCTTCTCGAACAGTTGATTGCGCTGGGTCACCAGACCGGCATCAACATGCCCTACAGCGCCAATACCGAATACGTCAACAGCATTCCCGCCGATCAGCAGCCGGTCACCCCGGGCGACTACGAGCTGGAACAGAAGATCCGCGACTACGCTCGGTGGAACGCGATGGTGATGGTGCTGCGGGCGAACAAGAATGATTCCGGCCTCGGCGGACACATTGCCAGTTACGCCTCGGCGGCGACGCTCTATGACATCGGCTTCAACCATTTCTGGCATGCGCCGTCCGAAAATCACGGCGGCGATCTGGTGTTGTCGCAGGGCCATTCGGCAACGGGCACCTATGCGCGCGCCTTCATGCTCGGCCGCCTGACCGAAGAGCAGATGGACAATTTCCGGCGCGAGGTCGATGGCAAGGGGCTTTCGAGCTATCCGCATCCCTGGCTGATGCCCGACTTCTGGCAGTTCCCCACCGTGTCGATGGGCCTCGGCCCGCTGCAGGCGATCTACCAGGCGCGCTTCATGAAGTACATGCAGCACCGCGAACTGATCCCCACCGACAATCGCAAGGTGTGGGCTTTCATGGGCGACGGCGAGATGGATGAGCCCGAATCGATGGGCGCCATCGGCATGGCCGGGCGCGAACGCCTGGACAACCTGATTTTCGTCATCAACTGCAACTTGCAGCGGCTCGACGGCCCGGTGCGCGGCAACGGCAAGATCATCCAGGAGCTGGAATCCGATTTTCGCGGCGCCGGCTGGAACGTGATCAAGGTGATCTGGGGCAGCTATTGGGATCCGCTGCTGGCGCAGGACAAGACCGGGCTTCTCCAAAAACGCATGATGGAATGCGTCGACGGCGACTATCAGACCTTCAAGTCGCGTGACGGAGCCTACGTGCGCGAACATTTCTTCGGCAAGTACCCGGAACTGCTCAAGATGGTCTCGACCTGGAGCGACGACGACATCTGGCGCCTGAACCGCGGCGGCCACGATCCGCACAAGGTCTACGCGGCCTATGCGGCGGCGGCGGCGCACAAGGGGCAGCCGACGGTGATCCTGGCCAAGACCATCAAGGGCTACGGCATGGGCGAGGCCGGCGAAGCGCAGAACATCACCCATCAGCAAAAGAAGATGGGTACCACCTCGGTCAGGGCCTTTCGCGACCGCTTCAAGCTGCCGGTCAAGGACGAGGACCTGGAAAAGCTGCCTTACCTCACCTTCCCCGAGGGCTCGAAGGAACTCAACTACATGCGCGAGCGGCGCATGGCCCTCGGCGGCTACCTGCCCTCGCGCCGGCGCAAGGCCGAACCCATGCCGGTGCCGCCGCTGTCGGCCTTCGACGCGCTGCTGAAAGCCGGCGGCGAAGGCCGCGAATTCTCCACCACCATGTCCTTCGTGCGCGGCCTCAACGTCATGCTCAAGGACAAGGTCATCGGCAAGCGCGTGGTGCCGATCGTGGTCGATGAGTCGCGCACTTTCGGCATGGAAGGCCTGTTCCGCCAGATCGGCATCTGGAACCAGGACGGCCAGAACTACGTGCCGCAGGACGCCGACCAGATGATGTTCTACAAGGAAACCAAGACCGGCCAGATACTTCAGGAAGGCATCAACGAAGCCGGCGCCATGGCCGACTGGATCGCCGCCGGCACCAGCTACTCCACGCACGGCGTGCAGATGATTCCGGTGTATGTCTGCTACTCCATGTTCGGCATGCAGCGCACCATGGACCTGGTGTGGGCGGCCGGCGACCAGCGTGCGCGCGGCTTCCTGATCGGCGGCACGGCGGGGCGCACCACGCTCAACGGCGAAGGTCTGCAGCATGAAGACGGACATTCGCAGGTGTTCGCCGGTACCGTGCCCAACTGCATCTCATACGATCCGACATTCGCCTACGAGGTTGCCGTGATCGTTCAGGACGGCCTGCGCCGCATGGTCACCGAGCAGGAGGACGTGTTCTATTACCTGACGGTGATGAACGAGAACTACGAACATCCGGCCATGCCGGAAGGCGCGGCGACGGACATCCTCAAGGGCATGTACCAGTTCAGGAAGGGCGCCGCATCGAACGGTCCACGCGTGCAACTGCTCGGTTCCGGCACGATATTCATGGAAGCCGTTGCGGCCGCCGCCTTGCTGAAGAGCGACTGGGGCGTCGAGGCCGATCTCTGGTCCTGTCCGAGCTTCAACGAACTGGCGCGCGACGGCCAGGATTGCGCGCGCTGGAACCTGCTGCATCCGACTGAAAAACCGCGCGTGCCGCATGTCGCGGCCTGCCTGGCCGAAACGCGGGGGCCGGTCATTGCGGCGACCGACTACATCCGGGTCTTTGCCGAGCAGATCCGTTCGCTGGTGCAGCGCCATTACACCGTGCTGGGCACCGACGGCTTCGGCCGCTCGGACACGCGTGAAAAGCTGCGCCACTTCTTCGAGGTGGATCGCTACTGGATCACGCTGGCCGCACTATCCGCCCTGGCCGAGGACGGCCAGGTGAAGCGGGAAAAGGTGGCGGAGGCAATCAGGAAATACAGCCTCGATCCGAACAAGCCCAACCCGGTGAAGGTGTAAGCCATGGCACAGATAGTCGAAGTGAAAGTTCCGGATATCGGCGACTTCAAGGACGTGCCGATCATCGAGTTGCTGGTCAAGGTCGGCGACCGGGTGATGGCGGAAGACTCGCTGATCACCGTTGAATCGGACAAGGCGACCATGGACGTGCCGTCGCCGGTATCGGGTGTGGTCACCGAGCTGAAGCTGAAGGTTGGCGACAAGGTGTCGGAAGGCACGCTGGTCGCGCTGATCGATTCCGCCGACGCTGCAACAGAAGTCGGCGCTGGTGGTACGGTGGCAGTGGCCACAGCGGCACCAGAAGCCGCGCCGACGCTTGCCGCTGAGCCTGCGGCGCCAAGCTCGACTGCTGCGCCAGTCGCCCCTGTCGCCGGTGTCGGTGCCGATTTCCGTCCGGGCGATACCGAACTGATTCCCACGCAGCCCCGCGTCTCGATGCCTACGGCGGCGGACAGACTGCCCGGTGGGGCGGCCCATGCCAGTCCCTCGGTGCGCCGCTTTGCACGCGAATTGGGTGTCGATGTCGCCAAGGTGACGGGCAGCGGTCCGAAGGGGCGCATCCTGCAAAGCGACGTCCAGGCTTGGGTCAAGGGTGTCATCAACGGGGGGGCACCCGTGGCCGCGCCTGCTACCGGTTCCGGAGGAGGCCTCGACCTCTTGCCGTGGCCAAAAATCGATTTTTCGAAATTCGGCGCGATCGAGGTGCAGCCGCTGTCGCGCATCAAGAAAATCTCCGGCGCCAACCTGTCGCGCAACTGGGCCATGATTCCGGCCGTCACCTATCACGAAGACGCCGACATCACCGAGCTGGAAGCCTTCCGGGTGCAGATCAACAAGGAAAACGAAAAATCCGGCGACAAGTCGGCCGCCAAGCTGACCATGCTCGCCTTCCTGATCAAGGCCTGCGTCAAGGCCATGCAGAAGTATCCCGAGTTCAACTCGTCGATCGATGGCCAGGGGGATGAGATGCGCCTGGTGATGAAGAAGTATTTCAACATCGGTTTTGCCGCCGATACGCCGAATGGCCTGATGGTGCCGGTGATCAAGAATGCCGAGAGCAAGGGCGTGTTCGAGCTGGCCCGGGAGACGGGTGAGCTGGCGCGCCAGGCACGCGAAGGCAAGCTCAAACCGGCCGACATGCAGGGCGCCTGCTTCACCATTTCGAGTGTCGGCGGGATCGGCGGCACCGGCTTCGCGCCGATCGTCAATGCACCCGAAGTGGCGATCCTCGGTGTCAGCAAGTCGGCCATGAAACCGGTCTGGGACGGCAAGGCCTTCGTGCCGCGCCTGATCCTGCCGCTGTCGCTCACGGCGGACCACCGGGTGATCGACGGCGCCCTGGCGACGCGCTTCAACGTCTATCTCGCGCAGCTCCTGGCCGACATGCGGAGAGGCATGCTGTGACCACGCTCACCGTAGTCAAGAAGGGGGATACGGTGGCCATCGCCGCCGACGGCCTCACCACGTTCGGCGATACCCGCCTGGCGCGCAGCTACAAGGGCGAGCACGACAAGATCCTCAACATCGCCGGGTCATGGATCGGCATCTGCGGCTCCTCGGCGCACCACCTGGTGCTGCTCTCCGCGTTCTCGAAGCTGGAGGACATCCGGCTGGGTTCGCGCATGGAGGTCTATGAGACCTTTCGCCGGCTGCACCCGATACTCAAGGAGCATGCCTTCCTCAATCCCAAGGAAGACGAGGACGATCCCTACGAGAGTTCGCAGATCACCGCGCTGATCGCCAACGGCTCGGGCATCTACGGCATCTATTCGTATCGCGAGGTGTTCGAGTTCGACCGGGTCTGGGCCGCCGGTTCCGGCCGCAACTTCGCGCTGGGCGCGATGCATGCGCTCTATGACACCGATATGTCGGCGGCGAAAATCGCCGAGGCCGGGGTCGCCGCCGGCATCGAATTCGATACTTCATCGGGGCCGCCGATCGTGGTCCACGAGGTCAAGCTGGAAGGAAAGCCGAATGAGTGACAGCGTTGAAGTGAAAGTCCCCGACATCGGCGACTTCAAGGAGGTACCGATCATCGAAGTCCTGGTCAAGGTCGGCGATACGGTCACGGCGGAGGATTCGCTGATCACCCTCGAATCGGACAAGGCGACCATGGACGTGCCTTCGCCGGTCTCGGGCGTGGTGACCGAGCTGAAGGTCAAGGTCGGCGACAAGGTCGCGCAAGGCACGCTGGTTGCGCTGATCGCCAGCGCGGAGGAAATGGCTGCCACAGGAGTCGGTGCTGGTGGTACGGCGACTGCCACCGCCGTGGCGCCGCCTTCCCTCTCCCCCAGCCTCGCTCTGCGTACCTGGGATTCCGCTTCGCGGCAGGCATCTCCCACACAGGGGAGAGGGGAGTTGACGGCCGCACCGGTAGCGGGCACATACGTCGGCAAGGCCGATCTCGAATGCGAGATGCTGGTGCTCGGCGCCGGCCCCGGCGGCTATTCGGCCGCGTTCCGCGCAGCGGACCTGGGCATGAAGACAGTGATCGTCGAACGCTACGCGACGCTTGGCGGCGTCTGCCTCAACGTCGGCTGCATTCCGTCGAAGGCGCTGTTGCATGTCGCCGCCGTGATCGAGGAAGCGAGCCACGTCGCCGAAACCGGCATCGGCTTCGCTCAGCCTTCGATCGACGTCGACAAGTTGCGCGCACACAAATCGAAAGTGGTGGGCAAGCTCACCGGCGGCCTCACCGGCATGGCCAAGGCGCGCAAGGTCGATGTCGTGCGCGGCTACGGCCATTTCCTCGATGCCTTTCATCTCGAGGTGGAGGCCACTACCGGCGATGCGCAGGACAAGACCGGTGAGAAGAAGGTCATCCGCTTCCAGAAATGCATCATCGCCGCGGGCAGCGCGGCGGTGCATCTGCCCTTCATACCGCAGGACCCGCGCATCGTCGATTCGACCGGTGCGCTGGAGCTGCGCTTCATGCCGAAGAAAATGCTGGTGATCGGCGGCGGCATCATCGGGCTCGAAATGGCCACCGTGTACTCCACGCTGGGCGCTCGCGTCGATGTGGTCGAGATGCTCGACGGCCTGATGCAGGGGCCGGACCGCGACCTGGTCAAGGTCTGGGAGAAACAAAATGCCAAGCGCTTCGACAAGGTGATGCTGAAGACGAAGACCGTCGCGGTCGAAGCCAAGACCGATGGTCTCTGGGTCAAGTTCGAGGGCGAGCAGGCGCCGGCCGAGGCCCAGCGCTACGACATGATCCTGCAGTCGGCGGGCCGCAGCCCGAATGGCAAAAAGATCGGCGCCGACCAGGCCGGTGTGGCAGTGACCGAGCGCGGCTTCATTCCGGTCGATTCGCAGATGCGGACCAATGTGCCGCACATCTACGCCATCGGCGACGTCGTCGGCCAGCCCATGCTGGCGCACAAGGCCGTGCACGAGGCGCATGTGGCGGCCGAAGCGGCGGCGGGACAGAAGAGCCACTTCGACGCGACGGTGATTCCGGGTGTCGCCTACACGCATCCCGAGGTGGCCTGGGTCGGCGTCGGCGAAGACGAGGCGAAGAAGGCCGGGCGCAAGGTAAGTTCGGCGAAGTTCCCCTGGGCGGCTTCGGGCCGGGCGATCGCCAACGGTGCCGAGTACGGCTTCACCAAGCTGGTGTTCGATGAAGAAACACATCGCGTGATCGGCGGCAGCATCGTTGGTCCCAACGCCGGCGACATGATCGGCGAAGTGGCGCTGGCCATCGAAATGGGCGCCGATGCGGTGGATATCGGCAAGACCATCCATCCTCACCCGACCCTGGGCGAAACCATAGGTATGGCGGCCGAGGTGGCACACGGCTCCTGCACCGACCTGCCGCCGATGAAAAAGCGCAGCAACTAAATGTGGCAACTTGTGGAAACCGAGGCGGTAAAATTCGCTTCGTAACCAACGGAGCGATTTGATGACCCAGGATGAATTGAAGCAGGCCGTCGCGCGCGCGGCGCGTGATTACGTGGCTGACCGTCTGCCGCGCGGAGCGATTCTCGGCGTGGGCACCGGCTCCACGGCGAATTTCTTCATTGACGAGATTGCCGCCATCAAGGACCGCCTCGGCGGCACCGTGGCAAGTTCCGAAGCAACGGCGCAGCGGCTGGCCGGCCATGGCATTCGCGTGCTCGATCTCAACGATATCGACGCCATGGGCATCTATGTCGATGGCGCGGACGAAATCGACGGCAGCATGGCGATGATCAAGGGCGGTGGCGGGGCGCTGACGCGCGAGAAGATCGTTGCCGCCGTGGCGGGCACCTTTGTCTGCATCTGCGATGCCTCGAAGCGGGTGCAGACCATGGGCCGGTTTCCGCTGCCGGTGGAAGTGATACCGATGGCGCGCGCCTATGTCAGCCGCGAGCTGGAGAAGCTGGGCGGCGAGCCGAAGTTGCGCAAGGATCTGGTGACCGACAACGGCAACCTGATCCTGGACGTGCATGGCCTGTCGATCACCGATCCGGTCGGCCTCGAGGAGCGCATCAACCAGATCGTAGGTGTCGTCACCAATGGTCTGTTCGCGCGGCGCGGCGCGGACGTGCTGTTGCTGGCTGCGGCGGACGGCGTGCAGACTTACACGCGTTGAAACAATTCCTTCACACGCTGCGGCTATAGTGTCGGGATTGCACACAGGAGTGGCGGCATGAACCAGGAACACATCGTCAAGCAATTTGATGCCGATCTGGAAGGCTTGCGCACGCGCGTGCTGGCCATGGGCGGCCTCGTCGAACAGCAACTGATCCGCGCCATGGAAGGACTGCAGTCCGGTGACATCGCGCTCATCGAGCAAGTGATCGCGGGCGACCGGCAGGTCAATCGGCATGAAGTCGAACTCGACGAGGCCTGCAATCACGTCATCGCCAAGCGTCAGCCGGCGGCGGTCGATCTGCGCATGATCATGACCGTGGTGAAGACCATCACCGACCTCGAGCGGATCGGCGACGAAGCAAAAAAGATCGCGAAAATGGCGCGCGCCATTCATGGCGGCGATACCCGCGTCGTGCCGCGAGTCGATCTGAACGCCCCGGCCAAGATCGCCGTGGCCATGCTGCGCAAGGCGCTCGACGCCTTCGCCCGGCTGGACGTCAATGCGTCGGCCGAAGTGGTGCGTCAAGATCGCGAGGTGGATGCCGGCTTCAAGGCGGCGATGCGCCAGCTCATCACTTTCATGATGGAAGATCCGCGCACCATTTCAAGTTCGCTCGATCTGCTGTTCGTCGCGCGCTCCATCGAGCGCATTGGCGATCACGCGAAGAACATCTCCGAATATGTCGTCTATCTGGTCAAGGGGCGCGACGTGCGTCACATCGGTCTGGAGGCGATGGAAAAGGAAGTGTCCAGAAGCTAACCGGGCAACAGGTTCGCGTGGGAACCGAAACGACAAGCGGCGCTCGAAGCGCCGCTTGTCGTTTGCTTTTCGGCCCTGCCTTCGTACCGCTCAGGCCTTCGGTGGGACGTAGCCGCCGACCTGATCCGCCCCGTCGCCGAAGAAGTGCTTTTGCACCTGCTCGGCCAGGTACTTTCGATGCTGGGCGTCGGCCAGGCTCAGGCGATTTTCGTTGATCATCATCGTCTGCAGCTTGATCCATTGCTGCCACGCCTCCTTGGAGACGTTCTCATACAGCTTCCTGCCCATTTCGCCCGGCATGGGAGGCTGGTCGAGACCTTCGGCCTCGCGCCCGAGCTTGATGCAATTGACCATGCGTGCCACAGTGTTTCCTTTCGCAGAGACTACAAGAAGGCGCCCAGTTTACCTCTAGTTCCGCCGAGTTCTACAGAGACTTCACCAGCACTTTCGAACGGCGCTGCAAGTTGTAGAGTTCGCGCCGTGATTCCGGCAGCGCATCGACACCCGCTTCGGCGAAGCCGCGTTCGATGAACCAGTGCGCGGTGCGCGTGGTCAGCACGAACAGGCGCTTCAGCTTCATCTTCTTGGCGCGGGCCTCGATGTGGCTGCGCAACTGATCGCCATAGCCGCTGCGACGAAAATCCGGCATGACGGCCAGGCAGGCCAGCTCCGCCGATTTCTCGGTCGAGAACGGATAGAGCGCCGCGCAACCGACGATCACGCCATCGTGCTCGACCACCGAGAAACGGGTGATTTCGATTTCGAGCCGCTCGCGGCCGCGCTTGACCAGTGTGCCGTCGGCCTCCAGCGGCTCGATCAGGCCGAGGATGGCGCCGACGTCGTCGATCGTGGCATCGCGCAGCAGCGCCAGCGGGGCGCTGGTCATCACCGTGCCGACCCCGTCGCGGGTAAAGAATTCCATGAGCATTGCACCGTCGGCCTGCCGGTCGAGAAAATGCACGCGGCCGATTCCGGCGCGGCAGGCACGGATGGCGCTGGGCAGCACCCGGGCGATTTCAGCTGCCTGTGCGGATAAATGCCGCGCGGCAAGTTTCTCCGCTTCATCAGCCGTGAGAGCGTCGATCAAGCCTCCCTTGGCATTGACCAGCCCCGGCGCGTCGCAAAGGTAGATCAGCTTGTCGGCCTTGACCGCTACTGCGACGGCTTCGGCCGCTTCCTCCCAGGCCAGGTTGAAGATTTCGCCTGTCGGCGAAGCGCCGATCGGTGTGATCAGCACCACGTTTTCCTGGGCGAGGTCGGCCTGGATTTCTTCGGCGATGACCTTGCGGATCGCGCCGGTGTATTGGAAGTCGATGCCATCCACCACGCCGACCGGGCGCGCGGTAATGAAGTTGCCCCCGGTGACCCGCAGGAAGGCGCCGGCCATCGGCGTGTTGGGCAGGCCCTGCGAGAGCAGCGCCTCGATCTCGATGCGGGTGACGCCCATGGCGCGCTTGACGCATTCCAGCGCCGCCGCGTCGGTGATGCGCAAGCCCTTGTGGAACTTCGGCGTGAGGCCGCGAGAGTGCATCTCGGCATCGATCTGCGGTCGCGCACCATGCACCAGCACCAGCCGGATGCCCATGCTGTCAAGCAGCGCGATGTCATGGATCAGCGCCTGCGCGGCGCCCGCCTCGAGCACTTCGCCGCCGAAGGCGATGACGAAGGTGCGGCCACGAAAGGCATGGATGTACGGCGCCGCCTGGCGCACCCAGGCGACCAGGCGGGCGTCGGTGTCGGGCTGACTGCTACGGGTCTCAAGGGTCATGTAGCGGTCTTGCCTTTCGTCGGTTTCACTGTCTTCGCGGCTGCGGCTGCGGCTGCGGGTGCCCTGGGCCTGGCGGGTCGCGGCGGAACTCTGGAGACCTTGGGTTTCGCTTCCGGCCTCACTACCGCCTTCACTTCCGCCTTCACTTCCTTCCGGCCCTCTGGCTCCTTCTTGCCCTTCTTCTTGTCCTTTTTGTCCTTCGGCTCCTTGTCGGCCTTTTTCTCGTCGTCTTTCTCGGTCGGCACGGGTTTGCCTTCCAGTTCGGCTTCGAGCCTCTGGCAGATGGTGCGCATGATCTTTACCCGGGCGTAGTTTTTGTCGTTGGCCTCGACCAGCGTCCACGGTGCCGAACCGGTGCTGGTGCGATCCACCATGTCGCAGATCGCCTGCTGGTAAGCGTCCCATTTCTCGCGGTTGCGCCAGTCTTCTTCGGTGATCTTGAAGCGCTTGAACTGGATCTTCTCGCGTTCCTTGAAGCGCTTCAGCTGCTCTTCCTGGCTGACTTGGAGCCAGAATTTGCAGACGATGATGCCGGCTTCGGACAAATCGTGTTCGAAGTCGTTGATCTCGGAATAGGCGCGCAGCCAGTCAGCCTCGGCGCAGTAGCCCTCGACGCGCTCGACCAGCACGCGGCCGTACCAGGTGCGGTCGAAGATCGCGACCCGGCCGTTGCGCGGAATGTGCCGCCAGAAACGCCACATGTAGGGCTGCGCGCGCTCCTCCTCGGTCGGCGCGGCGATCGGCACGATCTGGTAGTCGCGCGCATCCATCGATGCGGCGATGCGGCGGATGGCGCCGCCCTTGCCGGCCGCGTCCGCGCCCTCGAAGGCACAGACCAGCGAACGCCCCTTGAAGCGCGGGTCGCGCACCAGTTCGGACAGCTTGCCCTGCCATTGCGCCAACTGGTTATCGTAGTCCTTCTCGGTGATCGTCCTGTTCAGGTTGAGCTCGGAGAGCACGTTGCGCCCATCGATGTTCACCCGTATCGGCGGCGCCACCGGCGTGGTGTGGATGGCGGGGTTGTCCAGGCGCTGGCGGATCGCCTCGAGCAGGATCTTGCCGGTCGTCAGCGAGCGATAGCGGTCATCTTCCCCCTCGACGATGATCCAGGGTGCCCACGCCGTGTTGGTCATGCGCAGCACGTGGCCGACCACGTCCTGCATCTTGTCGTAGGATTTCAGACGTTCCCAATTCCACTTGGTGACGCGCCAGGCGGTCTTCGGGTCCTTTTCCAGTGACTTCAAGCGGCGCTTCTGGCCGTCCTTGGTCAGGTGGAACCAGAACTTCAGCACCAGCGCGCCTTCATTGACCAACATGGCTTCGAAGCGGTTGATCTGGTCGATGCGCGCGTCCATCGCCGCCTTGCTCATGCCGCCGTCGAGGCGGTCGTGGATCGGGCTCGAATACCAGGAACCGGCGAACACGCCGACGCGCCCCTTGGGCGGCAGCGCGCGCCAGTAGCGCCACATGAACGGCCGCGTGCGTTCCTCGTCGCTCGGCGCCGAGAAGGCCAGGGTCGAGATGAAGCGCGGATCCATCCACTCGTAGAGGATGTTGATGGTCTCGCCCTTGCCGGCGCCGTCCTGGCCGCTGACCAGCATGACGACCGGGATCTTGCCGTTTTCCTTCAAGTCAAATTGGGCATCGAGCAGGGCGGCACGCAGTTCCGGCACCGCCTTCTTGTAGGTGTCCTTGTCGATCTTGTGACCGATTTCCGCAGATTCGAACATTACCAATCTCCCCAAAGTGCCATCATTGCCGCCACGGCGCCGAGCCCGGCGGTTTCGGTGCGCAGCACGCGCGGCCCCAGCCCGATGGGATGGAAGCCGGCGGCGCGCGCCGCCAACAGTTCGCCTTCGTCGAAGCCGCCTTCCGGGCCGACCAGCAGGCTGACCGGCACGGCAGGCGGCTTCAGGTCGCGCAGCGACCCGGCGGCCTCCGGCGCGCAGACGAAACGTAGCCCATTCTCCTGCGCTGCGAGGCCAAGATATTGCGGCAGATCAAGGATCGGTGCGACTTCCGGGACGCGATTGCGCCCGGATTGTTCGCAGGCGGCGATCGCGATGTTGCGCCAGTGTTCGACTCGGCGCGTCGCGCGTTCGCCGGAAAGCCGGATGACACTGCGTTTCGCCGCCACCGGCTGGATCCTTCTGACCCCCAGTTCGACGGCTTTCTGCACCACCCAATCCATTTTGTCGCTGGCGGGCAGGGCCTGCACCAGCGTCAGGGCCAGCGGCGCCTCGCAGTCGGTACCATCGAATTCGACCAGGGCCGCACGCAAGACCTTGCCGGCCGGGTGGAGCGTGGCTCTCCACTGTCCGCCGCGCCCGTCGAATAGAATCGCCGTGTCGCCAGCGCCGACTCTCAAGACCTTCAGCGCGTGGTGGCTGGCCTCGGCGGCAAGCTCGACCGTGGCGCCCGGGTGCAGCGGGAAGGGACAGAAGAATCTCGGTATCATGTTTGCATTATCCCCAAATTTCGGAGGCAGCGCATGGTCAGCCTTTCCCCACCCGTTTGCGACTTCGGCCGGCAGGCCATCGACTTCGACCTGCCGGGCGTCGACGGCAAGCGTCACAGCCTGGCCAGCGCGCGTGGCCCGAAAGGATTGCTGGTGATGTTCATCTGCAATCACTGCCCCTATGTCCAGGCGGTGATCCACCGCATCGTGCGCGACACGGTGGAACTGGCCGCGCTCGGCATCGGCAGCATCGCCATCATGAGCAACGACCCGACCGACTATCCGGAGGACTCGTGGCAGAGCATGGAGCGGATCGCGCGCGAGCTCCAGTTCCCCTTTCCCTATGTGCTGGACCAGTCGCAGCAGGTGGCCAAAGCCTATGGCGCCGTGTGCACGCCGGATTTCTTCGGCTACAACGCCGATCTGGAACTGCAGTACCGCGGTCGGCTGGACGAGTCGCGCAAGCAAACGGCGCCCGAAAATGCGCGGCGCGACTTGTTCGAGGCGATGCGGCAGGTGGCCTTGAGCGGACAGGGCCCGGCGCAGCAGACGCCGGGCATCGGCTGTTCGATCAAGTGGAGAAGTCCGTGAGACTGGCGCTGTTTGTCGCGATCCTGATGGCCGCGACCGCCGCGGGCGCGACCGACAACGTGCTGCTGATACAGCTGCAGCCGGGCGGTCGATATGTGGTCTGGCATACCGAAGGGGAAAGCCGGATTTCCGACGACGAAGTCATGGCGCTCGAGGCGACGGCCAAGCCCGAGGGGGGCGAAGAAATGCCGACCAGCGCCGGCCCGGCCCGCGCCTATGAAACCAGTGACGGCGTGACGATCAGACTGCTGTCGGCAAAAAACGACAAGGCGCTGTTGCTCGACCGCGATGACTGCAACCATGTTCGGATCTGGCATGCCGCCGGCGCCACCAACCTGTCGGAAGATCAGATCACCGACATTTTCATGAGCGCACTCCCCGAAGGCGGCAAGCGCATCACCATCGGCAAATACTACGTCAAGGCGTTCATCACCAAACTGGGCGTGACCGCGTCGCTCTGGAACGCCCCGGCCAGATAGCCGGCGGGCACTGTCCCCTCAGCGCCCGGGCGCCGCTGCGTTCGGTGTCTGTTTGCCGATCTGTGCCTCGATCAGCCGCGATCCTTCGCTGTCCATGAAGTCCACGAAGGCGATGGCCGCCGGCATCAGGCGCTTGTCGGTGCGATAGACCAGGCGCCACTGGCGCTTGACCGGCGTGCCGGTGACGTTGAGCTTGACCAGCCGGCCGACCGAGCGCTCCAGGCCGATGGTGTGCTCCGAGATGAAGGACAGACCGAGGCCGGCCATCACCGCCTGCTTGATGGTCTCGTTGCTGCCCAGTTCCATGGTTGCGCCCGCCGTGACGTGATGCAGTTCGAGGAAGCGTTCGAGTGCGCTGCGCGTGCCCGAGCCGGGTTCGCGGATCAGCAGGGTTTCCGCCGCCAGTCGCTGCGGATCGATGCGCTTCTTGTCCGCCAGCGGGTGGTCGGGCGCGGCGATGAATACCAGCGGGTGATCGGCAAATATCTTGGCCACGGTCTCGAACTCGTTGGGCGGCGTGCCCATGATGGCGAGGTCGATGTCGTTTTCGGCGAGATGGCGCACGATGGTGCCGCGGTTGTTGACCGTCAGCTGCAATTCGACCCCGGGATGCCGGCGACGAAACTCGGCAAGCAGGGCGGGTGCGAAGTATTTCGCCGTGCTGACCACGCCGATCTTCAGATGGCCGGCCTCGACACCCTTCAGCGCGGCCAGTGCTTCGCCGGCCTCGCGCAGCTGTTCGGCAATGCGCCGCGCCTGGCTCGCGACCTCTTCGCCGGCCGCAGTGAGGCGCACCTTCTTGCCGGCCTGTTCGGTCAGCGGCAGTCCCGCCTGATCCTCCAGCGCTTGCACCTGCATGGATACGGCGGGCTGGGTCAGGTGCAGTTCCTCGGCGGCGCGCGAAAAGGAGAGATGGCGGGCAACGGCTTCGAATATCTTGAGTTGGCGCAGGGTGACGTTTTTCATGGGCGTTCGGCTTTGAGGAGGCGCTTTGAGTTTATGTTATCACTGCCATAAGAAAGCATGACTGTCGCTTATGGGTGGCTGCAGGCTATGCTGTGCCTCATGCTTGAAGCCCTGATTTTCGACGTCGATGGCACGCTGGCCGACACCGAGCGTGACGGCCATCGCCTCGCTTTCAACGCGGCCTTCGCCGAGGCAGGCCTCGCATGGTGCTGGGACGAGGCGCTTTACGGCGAATTGCTCGAGGTGACCGGAGGCAAGGAACGGATACGTTTCTTCTGCGAGCGACACGCCGCGGAATTCCTGGGTCAGGCGGATGCGGAAGCGCGCATCAAGGATTTGCATGCAGCCAAGACGCGGCATTATGTGAGGCTCTGCGCGCGGGGCATCCCCTTGCGTCCGGGCGTGGAGCAGCTGTTGCGCGAAGCGAACGCCAGCGGCCTGCGCCTGGCGATTGCCACGACCACGACGCCGGAAAACGTCAGTGCCTTGTTGTCCCCTGACCTGCTCGCGCTGTTTGAAACAGTCGGCGCTGGCGATACGGTGCCGAACAAGAAGCCGGCGCCGGATATCTATCGCTGGGTGCTCGATCAATTGGCATTGCCGGCCACTGCCTGTCTTGCCATGGAAGATTCGGCAAACGGACTCAAGGCCAGCCTCGCGGCCGGACTGGCGACGGTGATCACGCCAACTGACTACACCCGTGACCACGACTTTTCCGGCGCCCTGGCCCTGTTGCCCGATCTTGGTCGAGTGGCAGTGCCGCTGCTCCGGCACTGGCATCAAACTACTTATACTAGTAATAAAAAATAGTGACTTTGACTTATGCAACGGCATGATTAAGATGTCGCCAATCCGCTGCACCATTTGCCTGAACGAATAACTCCCAAGGAGGAACACCATGGATCAATCGAACCGCTATGCCGACCTGAGCCTCAAGGAAGAGGACCTGATCAAGGGTGGCAAGCACATCCTGGTCGCCTACAAGATGAAGCCGAAGGCCGGCACCGGCTACCTGGAAGGCGCCGCCCACTTTGCCGCCGAGTCTTCCACTGGCACCAACGTCGAAGTCTCCACCACCGACGACTTCACCAAGGGCGTGGACGCGCTGGTCTATTACATCGACGAAGCCACCGAGGATATGCGCATCGCCTATCCGATCGAGCTGTTCGACCGCAACGTGACCGACGGCCGCTTCATGCTGGTCTCCTTCCTGACCCTGGTCATCGGCAACAACCAGGGCATGGGCGACATCGAGCACGCCAAGATGATCGACTTCTACATGCCCGACCGGGTGATCCAGATGTTCGACGGTCCGGCCAAGGACATCACCGACCTGTGGCGCATCCTCGGCCGGCCGGTCAAGGACGGTGGCTACATTGCCGGCACCATCATCAAGCCCAAGCTGGGCCTGCGTCCCGAGCCTTTCGCCAAGGCGGCCTACCAGTTCTGGCTCGGCGGCGATTTCATCAAGAACGACGAACCGCAGGGCAACCAGACGTTCTGCCCGTTGAAGAAAGTGCTGCCGCTGGTCTATGACTCCCTCAAGCGCGCGCAGGACGAAACCGGCGAGGCCAAGCTGTTCTCGATGAACATCACCGCCGACGATCACTACGAAATGTGCGCCCGCGCCGACTACGGACTGGAAGTGTTCGGCCCCGATGCCGACAAGCTGGCCTTCCTGGTGGATGGCTACGTCGGTGGCCCCGGCATGGTCACCACCGCCCGTCGCCAGTACCCGAACCAGTACCTGCACTACCATCGGGCCGGCCACGGCGCCGTTACTTCGCCGTCCGCCAAGCGCGGCTACACAGCATTTGTGCTGGCCAAGATGTCGCGCCTGCAGGGTGCCTCCGGCATCCACGTCGGCACCATGGGCTACGGCAAGATGGAAGGCGAGGGCGACGACAAGATCATCGCCTACATGATCGAACGCGACGAGTGCCAGGGCCCGGTCTACTTCCAGAAGTGGTTCGGCATGAAGCCGACCACGCCGATCATCTCGGGCGGCATGAACGCGCTGCGCCTGCCCGGCTTCTTCGAGAACCTCGGCCACGGCAACGTCATCAACACTGCCGGTGGTGGCGCCTACGGCCACATCGACAGCCCGGCCTCCGGTGCCATCTCGCTGCGCCAGGCCTACGAGTGCTGGAAGGCCGGCGCCGATCCGGTCCAGTATGCGAAGGAACACAAGGAATTCGCCCGCGCCTTCGAATCCTTCCCCAAGGATGCCGACATGCTGTATCCGGGCTGGCGCGAAAAGCTCGGCGTGCACAAGTAATTCGAATCAGGTAGAAAATCCCCGCCACGGCGGGGATTTTTTCCCGGGTTAACCCGACTGTTTTAATCGGATAAAGCCATGTCTAACAAAGAGCAGTTTCTGGTCAAGACGGAACCCTACTATCAGGCGCAGGGCAAGGAAGTGACGCTGTTCGAGGCGGCCTACCATGCTCGTTTGCCTGTGATGCTCAAGGGCCCCACCGGTTGCGGCAAGTCGCGCTTCGTCGAGTACATGGCCTGGAAGCTTGGCAAGCCGCTGATCACCGTGGCCTGCAACGAAGACATGACGGCCTCCGACCTGGTCGGCCGCTATCTGCTCGACGCCAACGGCACGCGCTGGCTCGACGGCCCGCTGACCACAGCCGCGCGCATGGGGGCTGTCTGCTATCTCGACGAGATCGTCGAGGCGCGCCAGGACACCACGGTGGTGATCCATCCGTTGACCGACCATCGCCGCGTGCTGCCGCTGGACAAGAAGGGCGAGCTGATCGAGGCGCATCCCGACTTTCAACTGGTGATTTCCTACAACCCCGGCTATCAGTCGCTGATGAAGGACCTCAAGCAATCGACCAAGCAGCGCTTTACCGCCTTCGATTTCGATTACCCCGAGGCGGCGCTGGAAACGCAGATCGTGGCGACGGAAACCGGGCTCGACCCGGCCATGGCGGGCAAGCTGGTGAAGATCGCCCAGACGGCGCGCAATCTGAAGGGCCACGGGCTCGACGAGGGCATTTCGACGCGTCTCGTGGTCTACGCCGCAACGCTGATCGGGCGCGGGGTCGCGCCGCAGGATGCCTGCCGCATGGCCATGGTGCGACCGATCACCGACGACGCCGACATCCGCGCCACGCTCGATCACGCCATCGACGCAGTTTTTGCCTGAAGAGTCGGCACTGGCGACACGGCGATATAGACCATGGCGACGGGATTCCGCCCGGTCAGCGATGCCCGCCAGCGGCAGATGGCGCATCCGCAGGTGCAGGCATGGTGGCTGGCACTCGATTGCGGTTTCGCACAGGTCGCCGACGTCTTCGAGGAATGCCTTTATGAGGCGCTGACCCGCTTCACCAAGCCGCAGATGGAGGCCTACATCGAGGCCGCGCGCTTCATCGGCAAGCTCGGGCGCGGTCCTGAACCTTTGCTGGCCTTTCTCGAAGAGTGGCCGTCGGTGGTCGACGCCACCGGTGGCGACCAGGAAAGCCTTTTGCCGCCGGTCATGAGTGCGATTCGCGCGATGCAGAAGTCGCCCAACAGCAAGGCCATCACACCCTTCCTGCAAACCCTGGCCGCCGTTGCGCGGCGCCTCCCGTCCGCCGACCAGCTCCGCGCCTACATCGACATCGCCCTGGACCTGATGACGCGTACCTCGGGATCGATCCACGGCCATCACACCACTTTTCCCAGTCCCGGCCTGCCCGAGCTCTTCGTGCAGGCGCCGCGTCTGCTCGGTCTGCTGGCAACGGCGGGCCTGCGCAACTGGACCGAGTACGGCATCCGCAACTACGCCAGGCATCCGGAGCGCCAGGAGGAGTATTTCCGTCTCGAATCCGCCGACAGCCGGGCAGTGCTGCAGCGCGAACGCCACGGCACGCTGTTCGCCGACGTCGAACGGCAACTCGAACTCACCCTGCGCGCGTTGTGGCGCGACAGCGACCTGTTGGTGCCCTACTCGACGGCGTTCGACGAACTGCGCCAGCCGATGCCCTACTACGACAAGCTGGGCATGCGCGTGCCGGACGTGTTCGACGATGCCCATGGTCACAATGGAATAGTCAGCGGCATCGACCGCTACCGCGCCGTGCTGGCCCACATGGTCGGCCACCGCCGTTGGAGCACGCCGCAGATCGCCGACAACTGGAGCCCCTTCCAGCGCATGGCGGTCGAATTCTTCGAGGACTGCCGGGTCGAGACGCTGCTGATCAGGGAGTTTCCGGGCCTGCGCCGCATCTTCCTCGCCCTGCATCCAGAGCCGCTCGTGGATTCCTGCGATCCCGAAACCACGTCGTGCTTGCGCCACCGCCTGGCGATGCTGTCGCGCGCGCTGATCGATCCCGGGCACGGCTACGCCGATCCGGTGCTGCTCGAATTCGCGCAGCGTTTCCGCGAACTGCTTGCCGCCGGCGAGTCCAGCACCGGGGAGATCGCGACGCTGGCGCTTTCCTATGTCGCCAGGACACGGCGCCAGAGCGACCAGTTCGCCAAAGTGCACTTCGACGCCACGGTTGTCGACTACCGCGACGACAATCGCCAGCTGTGGAAATTCATCGAGCAGGGCGACGAGGAAGCCGCCTTCGACGAGGCGCGCAGGCCGGAGCCGGCCGAAGTGCGGCAAGGCCTGCCGCCGCGCCACTATCCCGAGTGGGACTATCAGAGTCAGACCTATCGGCCGGACTGGGTCAGTCTCTACGAAGCCCTGCATCCAAGCGGCAAGGCCGCCGACATCGACCGGCTGCTGGCCAAGCACGCCGCGCTGGCCAAGCGCCTGAAGCGCCTGCTCGACCTGCTCAAGCCGCAGGACAAGGTGCGCATCCGCTACCAGGAGGAGGGCAGCGACCTCGACCTCGACGTCGCCATCGGCTCGCTGATCGACTTCAAGAGCGGCATCACGCCCGATTCGCGGATCAACATGAGCCACCGCACGGACGGGCGCGACATCAACGTCCTGCTGCTGCTCGACCTCTCGGAATCGCTCAACCAGAAAGTCGGCGCTGGCGGGACGGCGACCGGGCAGACGATTCTCGAGCTATCGCAGGAGGCCGTGTCCCTGCTGGCCTGGGCGATCGACTGCCTCGGCGACTCCTGCGCCATTGCCGGTTTCCATTCCAACACCCGACATGAAGTGCGCTACCAGCACATCAAGGGCTTTTCCGAGCGCTGGGACGACACCGTCAAGGCGCGGCTGGCGGCCATGGAGGCGGGCTGGTCCACCCGCATGGGCGCAGCGCTGCGCCACGCCGGCCACTACCTGGCGGCGCGGCCGGCGGACAAGAAAATCCTGCTGCTGCTGACCGACGGCGAACCGGCCGACATCGATGTCGACGAGCCTGGCCACCTGCGCGCCGACGCCCGCAAGGCCGTCGAGGAACTGGCCGCCAAAGGCGTCACGACCTTCTGCCTGAGCCTCGATCCGCGGGCTGACGAATACGTCCGCGACATCTTCGGCAAGCGCTGGCGGGTGCTCGACCGAATCGAGCGCCTGCCCGAGACGCTGCCGAGCCTTTACATGGAGCTGACCCGCTAGGCGAGGTTCGCGCCGACCCGGTTGCGGCGACGCAGAAGAGCAAACAGCGGGCTTATTTGAAGGATAAGAAAAAGTGAATGGTACTTATAGATCGATGCGATTACATTGTCCGCTGACAAAACGGGGTCATTTGCACCGGCAGTGTGCAGGAGGCAATCCGGGAACGAATATTCAGTGGAGGCTGGCGCCAAACACATCGGCGTCAGGCACAGCGGCAGCGACTACACATACTAAGGAGCAGGACTGATGCACCACGGACGCACCACGCTGACGCGCTATACCATTGAGGAAGAACACAAGCATCCTGGCGCCTCGGGTGAGTTCTCCGGCCTGCTCAATTCCCTGGCGACGGCAATCAAGATCATCTCCAACCAGGTGAACAAGGGTGCCTTGGTGGGCGCCTTGGGCAATGCCGGAGGTGACGATGTATCGGTGAACGTCCAGGGTGAGGTGCAGAAGAAGCTCGACGTCATGAGCAACGAGGTCATGCTTCAGGAAAACCAGTGGAACGGGCACCTCTCCGGCATGGCCTCCGAGGAAATGGACGACGTGTATTCCATTCCCGACCATTGCAGGCGCGGCAAGTATCTGCTGGTCTTCGATCCCCTTGACGGCAGTTCGAACATCGACGTCAACTTGACGGTGGGAACGATCTTTTCGATCCTGCGCGCACCCAATCCGGGCAGCAACGCCAGCCTCGAAGATTTCCTGCAGCCCGGCACGCAACAGGTCTGCGCCGGCCTCGCGCTCTACGGGCCATCGACCATGCTGGTGCTGACCACCGGCGACGGGGTCGATGGCTTCACCCTGGACCGCGACATCGGCGCCTTCATCCTGACCCATCCCCGGATGCGCATTCCGGACGACGCGAACGAGTTTGCCATCAACTCGTCCAATGAGCGTTTCTGGGAACCCCCGGTCAAGCGCTATGTGGAAGAGTGCCTGGCCGGCAAGACGGGCCCCCGCGGCAAGGACTTCAATATGCGCTGGGTCGCCTCGCTGGTCGCCGAAACCTTCCGCATTCTGACGCGCGGCGGGATTTTCATGTATCCGAAGGACAGCAAGGATCCTGCCCGGCCCGGTCGCTTGCGGCTGATGTATGAGGCCAATCCGATTTCCTTCCTGATCGAGCAGGCCGGTGGCGCATCGACCACCGGGCGCGAACGGGTGATGGAACTTTCCCCGAAGGACCTGCACCAGCGCGTACCGCTGATTTTCGGTTCGAAGAACGAAGTCGAGCGGGTCGCCGGCTACCACGCGGAATACGCCAGCGGCAAGGAACCGGATACCTTCAACTCGCCGCTGTTTTCAACGCGCTCGCTGTTCAGAACACAGTAACTCAGGAGAGCCCCATGTCGGTCAAGCATCCCATCGTCGCCATCACCGGATCTTCCGGCGCCGGCACGTCCACGGTCACCAAGTCTTTCGATCTGGTCTTCCGCCGTGAAAACCTCAAGGCGGCCATCGTCGAGGGCGACTCCTTCCATCGCTTCGACCGCAAGTCCATGAAAGTGGCGGCGGAAGAAGCGCGGCTACAGGGCAACAACCATTTCAGCCACTTCGGTCCGGAAGCAAACCTGCTCGAGGAACTGGCCGGGCTGTTCAAGACCTATGGCGAAACCGGGCGCGGCAAGGTGCGCAAGTACTTGCACAATGCCGACGAAGCGGCGCCCTACGGCCAGGAGTCGGGAGAATTCACGCCTTGGGAAGACATTCCCGGCGGCACCGATCTGATGTTCTACGAGGGCCTGCACGGCGCCGCGGTCACAGACACGGTCAACGTTGCGCAGCATGCCGACCTGCTGGTGGGCGTGGTGCCGACGGTGAACCTCGAATGGATCCAGAAGCTGCACCGCGACAAGAACCAGCGCGGCTATTCGACCGAGGCCGTAGTCGATACCATCCTGCGCCGCATGCCGGACTACATCAACTACATCACCCCGCAGTTCTCGCGCACCCACGTGAACTTCCAGCGGGTGCCGACGGTGGACACCTCCAACCCTTTCATCGCCCGCGACATTCCGACGGCGGACGAAAGCTTCGTCGTAATCCGCTTCGCCAACCCGAAGGGCATCGATTTCCCCTATCTGCTCTCCATGATCCACAATTCCTTCATGTCGCGGCCGAACATCATCGTGGTGCCCGGCGGCAAGATGGAACTGGCGATGCAGCTGATCTTCACGCCCCTGATTTTGCGCATGATGGAAAACCGCAAGCGGGCCTGAGCGTCGGCGAATCAAGCAGCAAAAAATTCCACCCAGCGCGATCCAGCGCAATTTCGAAGATAATATCGGGTTCCACCCGACCCTATTAGAAGAGGGAAGTGATGAGCACGTTCAGCGATTTCGAGCCACCCGTTTTCAACAACCTGACCAGCGCCATCCGCGCCCTGGCCATGGATGCCGTGCAGAAAGCCAATTCCGGCCACCCCGGAGCGCCCATGGGCATGGCCGAGATCGCCGAGGTGCTGTGGAACCACCACATGCGCCATAACCCGGGCAATCCCAAGTGGCCCAATCGCGACCGTTTCGTGCTGTCCAACGGCCACGGTTCGATGCTCATCTATGCCCTGCTGCACCTGACCGGTTACGATCTGTCGATAGATGACCTGAAGAGCTTCCGCCAACTGCACAGCAAGACTCCGGGCCACCCCGAGTACGGCTACACGCCAGGCGTCGAGACCACCACCGGGCCGCTCGGGCAGGGCATCACCAACGCCGTCGGCATGGCCATGGCCGAAAAGCTGCTGGCCAACGAATTCAACAAGCCGGGACACGAGATCGTCGACCACCGCACCTATGCCTTCCTCGGCGACGGCTGCCTGATGGAAGGCATCTCGCACGAAGCCTGTGCGCTGGCCGGCACCTGGGGCCTGGGCAAACTGACCGCGTTCTGGGACGACAACGGCATTTCCATCGACGGCCACGTCGAAGGCTGGTTCACCGACGACACGCCGAAGCGCTTCGAAGCCTACGGCTGGCACGTCGTGCCGAACGTCAATGGCCACGACCCGGAAGCGCTGAACGCGGCCATCGAGGCCGCCAAGGCCGTCACCGACAGGCCTTCGCTGATCTGCTGCAAGACCGTGATCGGCGCTGGTTCGCCGAACAAGCAGGGCACCCATGACGTGCATGGCGCGCCGCTGGGCGACATCGAGATTGCGCTGGTCCGGCCGCATATCGGCTGGCACTTCGGTCCCTTCGAGATTCCCAGGGAAGTCTACGATGTCTGGGATGCGAAGAAGAAAGGCGCCGAGTGGGAAGCCGGCTGGAACCAGAAGTTCGAGCACTACGCCAAGGCCTTTCCGGTCGAGGCTGCGGAGTTCAAGCGCCGCACGGCGGGCGAACTGCCCGCCAACTGGGCCGACGTCGCACAGAAGGCCATCGAGGGCGCCGTTGCCCGGGCCGAGACTGTCGCCACCCGCAAGGCCTCGCAGATCGCCATCAATGCCCTGGCCCCTGCGCTGCCCGAGTTCGTCGGCGGCTCCGCTGATCTGACCGGCTCCAACCTGACCAACTGGGCGGGCTGCAAGCCGGTTTCCGGCAAGACGCCCGGCAACTACATTTCCTACGGCGTGCGCGAGTTCGGCATGTCGCACATCATGAACGGCATGGCGCTGCACGGAGGCATCCTGCCTTTCGGCGGCACCTTCCTGATGTTCTCCGAATACGCCCGCAACGCCCTGCGCATGTCGGCGCTGATGAAGCAGCGCGTGATCTACGTCTTCACGCATGACTCGATCGGCCTCGGCGAGGACGGCCCGACCCACCAGCCGGTGGAGCAGACCGCCACGCTGCGCATGATTCCCAACATGGATGTCTGGCGTCCCTGCGACACCGTGGAAACCATGGTGGCCTGGACTTCAGCCGTGGCAAAGCTCAGCGGTCCCAGTTCGCTGTGCCTGTCGCGCCAGAATCTGCCTTTCGTGCCACGCGACGCGGCGACGATCGCCAACATCGCCCGCGGCGGCTACGTCATTTCCGAAGCGAAGAACGGCAAGCCCAAGGCGGTCATCATCGCCACCGGCTCCGAGGTGGAAATCGCCCTCAAGGCACAGGCGGCGATGGAAGCGGAGATTCCGGTGCGCGTGGTGTCGATGCCCTGCACCAATCTCTTCGACCGCCAGGACGCGGCTTACCGCGAGTCCGTGCTGCCGAAGGGCGTGCCGCGCGTCGCGGTCGAAGCCGGTGTCACCGATGGCTGGTACAAGTATGTCGGCGCGGCGGACGACGGCAAGGGTGCTGTGATCGGCCTCGACCGTTTTGGCGAGTCGGCCCCCGCCGGGGCTTTGTTCAAGGAATTCGGTTTCACGGTGGCAAACGTCGTGAAGACCGTCGAGCAATTCATTTAATCACGTTCAGGAGATCACTCAAATGGCTATCAAAGTTGGCATCAACGGCTTCGGTCGCATCGGCCGCATGGCTTTCCGCGCAATTGCCAAGGACTTCCCCGAGATCGAAGTCGTCGCCATCAACGACCTTCTGGAGCCGGATTACCTTGCCTACATGCTGAAGTACGATTCGGTGCATGGCAATTTCAAGGGCGACATTGCCGTCGATGGCAACACCCTGATCGTCAATGGCAAGCGGATCCGCCTCACGGCCGAGAAGGATCCCGCCAACCTGAAGTGGAATGAAGTCGGCGCCGAGATCGTCATCGAATCGACGGGCTTCTTCCTGACCAAGGACACCTGCCAGAAGCACCTCGATGCGGGCGCCAAGAAGGTCGTGCAGTCGGCCCCGTCGAAGGACGACACGCCGATGTTCGTCTATGGCGTGAATCACGAGAAGTACAAGGGCGAGACCATCGTTTCTGCCGCGTCCTGCACCACTAACTGCCTGGCTCCGGTCGCGAAAGTGCTGCATGACAACTGGGGCATCAAGCGTGGCCTGATGACCACGGTGCATGCCGCCACCGCAACCCAGAAGACCGTCGATGGCCCGTCCAACAAGGACTGGCGCGGCGGTCGCGGCATTCTGGAAAACATCATCCCGTCCTCGACGGGCGCCGCCAAGGCTGTCGGCGTGGTGATTCCGGAACTCAACAAGAAGCTGACCGGCATGTCCTTCCGCGTCCCGACTTCCGATGTGTCGGTGGTCGACCTGACCGTGGAGCTGATCAAGGAAGCCTCCTACAAGGAAATCTGCGCCGCGATGAAGGCCGCCTCCGAAGGTTCGATGAAGGGCATTCTCGGCTACACCGAGGAAAAGGTGGTCGCCACCGATTTTCGCGGCAATCCTGCGCCTTCCACCTTCGACGCCGAAGCCGGTATCGCCCTCGACAGCACCTTCGTCAAGGTCGTTGCCTGGTACGACAACGAGTACGGCTACACCTGCAACATGCTGCGCTTCCTCAAGCACGTCGCCAAGTAATCCATTCAAATACCATTATCCACAGAGGCACAGAGGCACAGAGGAAAAGCACGAGAAAGCTTTTGGGGTCTCTCTGTGCCTCTGTGTCTCTGTGGTGAAAGGTTTTATTCCATGACATTCAAACGTCTCACCGATTTCAATCTCCAGGGCAAGCGCGTCTTCATCCGCGCCGATCTCAACGTGCCGGTCAAGGATGGCAAGGTCACCTCGGACGCGCGCATCACCGCCTCGATGCCAACCATCGAGCATTGCCTCAAGGCCGGCGCCCGTGTGATGGTCACTTCGCACCTCGGCCGTCCGGAAGAAGGCGTGTTCACCGAGGAAAACTCGCTCAAGCCGGTGGCCGATGTCATGGCTGCCAAGCTTGGCAAGCCGGTGCGCGTGATCCGCGACTGGGTCGACGGCGGTTTCGAAGTCGCCCCCGGCGAAGTGGTGCTGCTGGAGAACTGCCGCTTCAACAAGGGCGAGAAGAAGAATGTCGAGGCTACGGCGCGGAAGTACGCCGCCCTGTGCGATCTCTTCGTCATGGATGCCTTCGGTACCGCGCATCGCGCCGAGGCTTCCACCTATGGCGTCGCCCAGTACGCTCCGGCGGCCTGCGCCGGCCTGCTGGTGGCTGAGGAACTCGAAGCGCTGACCAAGGCGCTGGCGACCCCGGCGCGGCCGATGGTGGCCATCGTTGGCGGTTCCAAGGTTTCGACCAAGCTGACCGTGCTCGAGTCGCTGTCGGAGAAGGTCGACCAGATGGTGGTCGGCGGCGGCATCGCCAACACCTTCCTCAAGGCCAGCGGCAGGAACGTCGGCAAGTCGCTGTGCGAGGACGACCTGGTGCCCACTGCCCAGGCGCTGATGAAGAAGATGACGGCGCGCGGCGCCACCATCCCGATCGCGGTCGACGTGGTCTGCGGCAAGAAGTTCGACGCCGCAGAGCCCGCCGTGGCAAAGGATGCGGGGAGCGTCGCCGATGACGACATGATTTTCGACATCGGCCCGAAGTCGGCGCAGGAACTGGTCGACATCATCATGAAGGCCGGCACGGTGGTGTGGAACGGCCCGGTCGGCGTGTTCGAGTTCGACCAGTTCGGCGCAGGCACCAAGGCCATCGCCATGGCCATCGCCAACACCAAGGCCTTTACCCTGGCGGGCGGCGGCGACACCATTGCGGCGATCCAGAAGTACGATATCTACGACAAGGTGTCCTACATTTCGACCGCTGGCGGTGCCTTCCTTGAGTTCCTCGAAGGCAAGAAATTGCCGGCGGTCGAGATGCTCGAACAGCGGGCGGCTGGATGACGGCTTCGCTGCAGCGCTCGACCAAGATCGTTGCCACGCTCGGTCCCGCGACGAGCAGTCCCGAGCGCATGCTGGCGCTGGTGGCGGCGGGGGTGGATGTAGTCCGCATCAACTTTTCCCACGGCACGGCTGAGGATCACCGCAAGCGTGTCGATGCGCTGCGAGCCGCAGCGCACGACGCGGGGCGCACGGTCGGCGTCATGGCGGACCTGCAGGGCCCCAAGATTCGTATCGGCAAGTTTGCGTCCGGTCCGATCGCAATCAAGGCCGACCAGGAGTTCATCCTCGATGCTGCCTGCACTCTGGGTGACGAGGGGCGGGTGGGGCTCGACTATCCGGATCTGGTCAAGGACGTGCGAGCCGGCGACGTGCTGTTGCTCGATGACGGACGCACCGTGTTCGATGTGCTGAAGGTTCAGGGCAAGGAAATTCTTTGCCGAAATCGCCATGACGGCGAACTCTCGAACAACAAGGGAATCAACAAGCAGGGGGGCGGCCTTACTGCGCCAGCACTTACCGCCAAGGACATGGAGGATATCCGCATTGCGGCGAGCCTCGGCATCGATTATGTGGCGGTGTCCTTTCCCAAATCGGGCGACGACATGCGCCTGGCGCGTGCATTGCTGCAGGCTGCCGGGTCGAATGCGCTGCTGGTGGCCAAGATCGAGCGCGTCGAGGCGATCGAGAACCTGAACAGCATTCTGGAAGCCACCGACGGCGTCATGGTCGCGCGCGGCGACCTGGCGGTCGAGGTCGGCGACGCGGCGGTGCCGGCCCTGCAAAAGCGCATCATCCGCACCGCGCGCGAATTCAACAAGTTCGCCATCACCGCGACGCAGATGATGGAGTCGATGATCCACAGCCCGGTGCCGACCCGCGCCGAGGTGTCGGACGTCGCCAATGCCGTGCTCGACGGCACCGACGCGGTGATGCTCTCGGCGGAAACGGCGACCGGCGACTACCCGGTGCAAACCGTCGAGGCCATGGCACGGATCTGCGTCGAAGCCGAAAAATCCTCCGATTTCCCGCTCGACACGCATTTCCTGCATCGCGTGTTCACCCGGATCGACCAGTCGATCGCCATGGCCGCGCTGTTCGCCGCCCATCACCTCAAGGTCAAGGCGATTGCCGCCCTGACCGAATCCGGCTCCACCGCGCTGTGGATGTCGCGCTTGAACACGGGGATTCCGATTTATGCCCTGACCCAGGAAGTGCGCACGCGCTACAAGGTCAGCATATTCAAGGGCGTGTTTCCGGTGATGATGGGGCAGAGCGGCCATGATCGCGACCAGGTGCTGCTCGACGCCGAGGAAGCCCTGATCGCCGCCGGCGCAGTCGAGATGGGCGATTTGATCGTGCTCACCATCGGCGAGCCGATCGGCAAGCCGGGCGGTACCAACACCATGAAGATCGTCAAGGTGGGCGAGCATCGCTCGAACCAATAAGTCGTCTAACGAGTCACACTGAATTCATCCTTAGGAGATTGCCATGCCCCTGGTTTCCATGCGCCAACTGCTCGACCACGCTGCCGAAAACGGCTACGGCCTGCCGGCCTTCAACGTCAATAACCTGGAGCAGATCCAGGCCATTATGGAAGCGGCCGCGGAAACCAACAGTCCGGTCATCATGCAGGGCTCGGCCGGCGCCCGCAAATATGCCGGCGAGCCCTACCTGCGCCACCTGATCGAGGCGGCGATCGAGACCCATCCGGATATCCCGATCGTGATGCACCAGGATCACGGCGCCAGCCCGGCGATTTGCATCCAGTCGATGCGCTCGGGCTTTTCCAGCGTGATGATGGACGGCTCGCTGCAGGAAGATGCCAAGACGCCGGCCAGCTTCGAGTACAACGCCCGCGTCAGTCGTCACGTGGTCGACATTGCCCACGCCATCGGCGTTTCGGTGGAAGGCGAACTGGGTTGCCTGGGCTCGCTGGAGACCGGCATGGGCGAGAAGGAAGACGGCCACGGTGCCGAAGGCGCGCTGTCGCACGACCAACTGCTGACCGACCCGAATGAAGCTGCGGAATTCGTCAAGGCCACCGGCGTCGATGCACTGGCGATCGCCATCGGCACTTCGCACGGCGCCTACAAATTCACCCGGCCGCCCACCGGCGCGGTGCTGCGCATCGACCGCATCAAGGAAATCCACGCCCGCATTCCGAATACCCACCTGGTGATGCACGGCTCCTCGTCGGTGCCGCAGGAGTGGCTTAAGATCATCAATCAGTACGGCGGCACCATGGGCGAAACCTATGGCGTGCCGGTCGAGGAAATCGTCGAAGGCATCAAGCACGGCGTGCGCAAGATCAACATCGACACCGACCTGCGCATGGCCTCCACCGGCGCGATCCGCAAGTACCTGGCCGAGAACACCAAGGATTTCGATCCGCGCAAATACTTTGCGGCAGCCCGCAAGGCGATGAAGGAAATCTGCGTCGCGCGCTATACCGCCTTCGGCTGTGCCGGCCAGGCGAGCAAGATCAAGCCGATTTCGCTGGAAAAGATGGCCGAGCGCTACAAGAAGGGCGAGCTGAACGCGATCGTCAAATGATCGGGCTTTTAAGGTAAATTAACGGGCCGCCCCATTCGGGCGGCCTTTCCTTTCCAGCATGGACATCAAGTCCCACACTTTCGATCGACTGCGCAAATTCTTCAGCAGCGGCCTCGACATTGTCGAGTATGCCGGCTTGCTGGTGATCGCCTTCGCCACCACCATCGCCATGTACCAGGAGGCGATGGTGATGGTGGAGTCGCACCGGGTGACCCTGGCGGATCTGCTGCTGATGTTCCTCTACCTCGAAGTGCTGGCGATGATCGGCCAGTATTTCAAGTCAGGTCAGCTGCCGGTGCGCTTTCCGCTGTATATCGGCATGGTGGCCCTGGCGCGCTACCTGATTCTCGATATCAAGGAAATGACCGAGTGGCGCATGCTGGCGGTCACCGCGGCGATCTTCCTGCTGACCATTGCGGTGCTGGCGATCCGCTACGGTCATGTGCGCTACCCCTATCGCGAGGATGCCGACGAAAAGCTCGGCAAGCCCTACGTTCGCGAATAAACCTTCCGTTCAGAGCATCTACATGGCAATTTCTTCCACTCCCTTGTTCGAATCCACCATCAAGAGCCTGCCGCTGCTTGGCCGCGGCAAGGTGCGCGATATCTATGCCGTGGGCGAGGACAAGCTGCTGATCGTCACCACGGATCGCCTGTCGGCCTTCGACGTGATCCTGCCCGACCCGATTCCGGGCAAGGGGGCGGTGCTGACGGCCATGGCCAATTTCTGGTTCGGCAAGCTGGCGCACGTGGTACCCAACCAGTTGACCGGCATCGACCCCGAGACCGTGGTGTCGGGGGCAGAAGAACAGGCCCAGGTGCGCGGCCGCGCACTGGTGGTCAAGCGCCTGAAACCCCTGCCGATCGAGGCGGTCGCGCGCGGTTACCTGATCGGTTCGGGCTGGAAGGACTATCAGGCGACCGGTGCCGTCTGCGGCATCGCGCTGCCGCCCGGCCTGCAGATGGCCCAGCAGCTGCCGACGCCGATTTTCACCCCGGCGACCAAGGCCGAGGCGGGCGATCATGACGAAAACATCGACTACGCGGCGGTCGAGAAACTGCTCGGTGCCGACCTGGCGAAGGCGGTCAAGGAAACCACCTTGCGCCTGTATCGCGAGGCCGCCGCCTTTGCCCGCGTGGTCGGCATCATCATCGCCGACACCAAGTTCGAGTTCGGCCAGGACGCCGAAGGCCGGCTGTACCTGATCGACGAAGTGCTGACGCCCGACTCCTCGCGTTTCTGGCCGGCCGACCGCTACAAGGTGGGCATCAGCCCGCCCAGCTTCGACAAGCAGTTCGTCCGCGACTACCTGGAAACCCTGGACTGGAACAAGCAGGCGCCGGGGCCGAAGTTGCCGCAGGACATCATCGACAAGACAGCGGCCAACTATCTCGAGGCGCTGACTCGCCTCGCGGGCCCGCACACAATCTGATGTGGCCGACGATTCCGGTCCGATGAGCGATTCCGTCGCCGTCCCGCCAGCGCCGACTCTTCCGAAGGTGCGCAAGGTCGGTTTTGACGCGCCGTTGAGGTGGCTCAGGCTGGGCTGGGCCGACCTCCGGCGGCAGCCCTCGGCGAGCCTGTTCTATGGCGTCGCCATCGCCGTGGGGGGTGCCGTCATACTGGGCCTCACCGGGAACCTGCCCTATCTGTTCGCCGCTGCCATCACCGGTTTTCTGCTGGTGGCACCGATGCTTGCGGCGGGACTCTATGAGCTCTCGCGCCGCTACCTCGCCGCAGAGCCTGCGACGGTCTACGATTCCATGCTGGCATGGAAGCGCAATACCTCCGCGCTGGTCGGTTTCGGACTGATGTCGATACTGGCCGGTACCGCGTGGCAACTGGTCTCCGTGGTGATCGTCGCCTTGTTCTACAAGGGCAGTGCGATGGTGCCGATGGACATGATGGTCGAGGTGGTACTCAACCCGCAGCATTACCTGATGTTCTTCGTCTACCTGAGCGCGGGCGCTGTGCTGGCGGCGCTGGTGTTCGCCCTCAGCGTGGTTTCGATGCCGATGCTGGTCGACCGCCAATGCGACCTGCTTTGTGCGCTGGTGACCAGCATCAATGCCGTCGCCGAGAATCCGCTGCCGCTGGCTCTATGGGCCCTCATCATCATGCTGCTCTGCGGTCTCGGTTTCGCCACCGCGCTGGTGGGGATGATACTTGTCCTGCCCTGGCTCGGACACGCCAGTTTTCACGCCTATAAAGATCTGGTCGAATAGACGGCGAGGCATTGAAGCCTCCTCCTTCGCCCCAATTTGCAATAGATGAACCCATTACTCGATTTCAGCGGGCTGCCCCGCTTTGACGCTGTTCAACCCGAACACGTCACCCCCGCCATCCGTCAGCTGCTCGACGAAAACCGCGCCCTGATCGATCACCTGATCGCGCCGGAAACCGCCGCGACGTGGGGTGCCTTCGTGCAGCCGATGCTCGATGCGGGCGAACGCCTGTCGCGGGCGTGGGGCATTGTCGGCCATCTGCATTCGGTCAATGACGTGCCGCCCTGGCGCGAGGCCTACAACGCCATGCTGCCCGAGGTTTCCAGCTTCTACGCCGATCTCGGGCAAAACCTTGCGCTGTTCGCCAAGTTCAAGTTGCTCGCTGCTGGCGCGGAGTTCCCTACCCTGTCGCCGGCCCGGCGCCGCATCATCGAAAACGACCTGCGCGATTTCCGGCTGTCGGGCGCGGAACTTCCGGAAGATCGAAAGCCGCGCTTCAAGGAGATCCAGGAAGAGCTGTCGGCGCTCGGTGCAAAGTTTTCCGAGAACGTGCTCGACGCGACCAATGCCCATGCCGAATGGATCGAGGATGAAGCCGGGCTTGCAGGCCTGCCCGAGGATGCGAAGGCAGCCGCCAGAGCCGCAGCGGAAAAAGATAACAAGCCCGGATGGAAATTCACTCTGCATGCGCCGTCCTATATTCCCGTGCTGCAATTCTGCGACAATCGCGAGCTGCGCGCGCGCATGTACCGCGCCTACGCCACGCGTGCTTCCGAGTTCGGCCCCGAGGGATGGGACAACGGCCCGCTGATCGACCGCCTGCTCGCCTTGCGCGACGAAGAGGCGAAGATGCTCGGCTACGGCAACTACGCCGAAGTTTCGCTGGCCACCAAGATGGCCGACACGCCGGCCCAGGTGGCGGCCTTCCAGCGCGACATGGCCGCCAAGGCGCGCCCCTTCGCCGAGCGCGACGTCACCGAACTGCGCGAGTTCGCCCGGCAGGAACTCGGCATGGACACGCTCGAAAGCTGGGATCTCGCCTGGGCTTCGGAAAAGCTCAAGCAGCAGCGCTACAGCTTCTCCGATGACGAAGTGAAGCAGTACTTTCCCGAGCCCAAGGTATTGGCCGGACTGTTCCGCGTCATCGAATCCCTGTTCGCCGTGAAGCTGGCTCCCGATGCGGCGCCGGCCTGGCATCCCGCCGTGCGCTTCTTCCGCATCGAGCGGGAGGGCAAACTCATCGGCCAGTTCTACCTCGATCTCTATGCGCGCGAAACCAAGCGCGGCGGGGCATGGATGGACGAAGCGATCACCCGCCGCCGCATCGCGAGCGGCGTGCAGACGCCGGTGGCCTACCTCAACTGCAACTTCCCGGCCCCGGTGGGCGACAAGTCAGCCACCTTCAGTCACGACGATGTCATCACCCTGTTCCACGAATGCGGCCACGGCCTGCACCATCTTCTGACGCAGGTGGACGAGCTGCCGGTGTCTGGCATTCACGGCGTCGAATGGGATGCGGTGGAACTGCCGAGCCAGTTCATGGAAAACTTCTGCTGGGAATGGGACGTGCTCACCGGCATGACGGCGCACGCCGAAACCGGGGCGCCGCTGCCGCGCGCGCTCTACGACAAGATGATCGCCGCGAAGAATTTCCAGAGCGGCTTGCAGACCCTGCGCCAGGTCGAATTCGGCCTGTTCGATCTGCTGCTGCACGCCGACTTCGTACCCGGTGGCCGCCGCAGCTTCATGGACTTGCTGGCCGAGGTGCGCCGCGAAGTGGCGGTGCTGGTGCCGCCCGAGTGGAACCGCTTTCCGCACAGTTTTTCGCACATCTTCGGTGGCGGCTATGCGGCGGGCTACTACAGCTACAAATGGGCCGAGGTGCTTTCGGCCGACGCCTACGAAGCCTTCGAGGAGGCGGCGAAGGTCAGCGGCAGCACGCTCGATGCGGCGACCGGCGAGCGCTACTGGCGAGAGATTCTGTCGGTCGGCGGTTCGCGTCCGGCGCTCGACTCCTTCAAGGCATTCCGCGGCCGCGAGCCGCGGCCCGATGCCTTGCTGCGGCACAACGGGATGGCTGTACAGGCGTAAATCGCCTGCCTGAATCGCCGTTACCTGCCCGCGTCCCACCAGGGGATACCGTCCCTTCGGGACATAAAGCGGAATCCCGGGTACGCAGAGCGAACCAGCGCCGTCCGCAAGGGATACCGTCTCCGGCTTTGCCGTAGACATAACTTTCGCCGCGTTCAGTAGCCCTTTTCGCGCAGCTTCTGCTTCGGCTGCTCGACGCTGAAATCGATGCCGGTGAAGTACTTCTGCAGCGGGCAGGGGGTGTCCGGGTGGCAGCCATGCTCGCGGGCGCATTCGCGCTGGGTCTCGTCCAGCAGCACCATCTCGCCGCAGACAGGGCAGGGTGCGACAGGTGAATCGAACATGATGCACCTCCATTTCCTCGGGCTGGCTTGGCCCTGCTTTTGATTATAGACGGCGGCCCTGCTCGGGTATCATCGGCGCATGAAGATCGCAACGTGGAACGTGAATTCGCTCAAAGTGCGCCTGCCGCATGTGCTCGACTGGCTGGCGGCGACTCAGGCCGATGTCCTCTGCCTGCAGGAAACCAAGATGGAGGACAAGG
This sequence comes from Rhodocyclaceae bacterium, assembly GCA_006218025.1. GTDB lineage: Bacteria > Pseudomonadota > Gammaproteobacteria > Burkholderiales > Rhodocyclaceae > Sulfuritalea. The sequence goes on from VBWA01000020.1 coordinate 35,383, forward strand.
TCTTCCCCTACGCCGAACTGGAAGCGGCCGGCTATCACTCCGCGCACAACGGGCAGAAGACCTACAACGGCGTCGCCATCCTGGCGCGCGGCACGCTGCACGACATCCGCTGCGACATGCCCGGCTTCGCCGACGCGCAGAAGCGCGTGCTCGCCGCCACGGTGAATGGCCTGCGCGTGGTCTGCGCCTACATGCCGAATGGTCAGGCGGTCGGCTCCGACAAGTACGACTACAAGCTGCGCTGGCTGGCGGCGCTGGCCGGCTTGCTGCGCGAGGAGCTGCAGCGCTTCCCGCAACTGGCCCTGCTCGGCGATTACAACATCGCGCCGGAAGATCGCGACGTGCATGATCCGGTTTTGTGGAAGGATCAGGTGCTGTGCAGCGAGCCGGAGCGTGCGGCGTTCAAGGCTTTTCTCGACCTCGGTCTGGCCGACGCGTTCCGCCTCTTCGAACAGCCGGAGAAGATCTACTCCTGGTGGGATTACCGGCAGATGGGCTTTCGCCTCAACCGCGGCTTGCGCATCGACCATATCCTGCTGTCAAAGCCGCTGGCGGCGGCATGCCGCGCCTGCATCATCGACAAGGCGCCGCGCAAGCTGGAGCGGCCTTCCGACCATGCGCCGGTAGTTGCCACACTGGTGGCGACGCTGGAGCCCGGGCCGGCGTGAAAACGAAGTTTCAGTGGAGGCTAACGTCGGCTTCATCGACGTTAAGCGAAGCGGCTGAAACCAAGGCCGAGGCGCTGATGGGGCTCTACCCGGTCATGGCAAAGCTGCCGGCCGGCCTCCTGCGGCGAGTCTGCGACACGATGCAGACCCTCTCCATTCCATCCGGAACGGCGGTATTCGACGAGCGCCAGCCGTGCCGGGGCTTTCCCTTCGTGCTCGACGGCGCGATCCGTGTCGTCAAGGTCAGCGCCGGCGGGCGCGAACTGCCGCTGTATCGGGTGCGAGCAGGCGAGAGTTGCATCATCACCTCGAGCTGCCTGCTCGGTCACGCCGACTACAACGCGCGCGGCGTGAGCGAGGGTCCGACCAAGCTGGCCCTGCTGCCGCGCCAATTGTTCGATGAGATGCTGGGCGAGCCGGCCTTTCGCGACTTCGTCTTCTCGCTGTTTTCCGAGCGCGTGGCCGAATTGATGCAGCTGGTGGAGGAGGTCGCCTTTCGCAAGCTCGACCAGCGGCTGGCCGCCCTGCTCTTGGGCAAGGGTCGCGTGGTATACGCCACCCACCAGCAACTTGCGGATGAACTCGGCAGCGTGCGTGAAATGGTCAGCCGGCTGCTGAAGGGCTTTGCCGAGCAGGGGCTGGTGCGGCTCGGCCGCGAGCAGGTGGAGGTGCTCGACGCCGCGGGCTTGCGCCGGGTCGCCTCTGTGACCTAGGTTACAGTCAGGAGCCGCCAGGGATGGTGTAATGCCCCCACTGTTGCATAACCCATCAAGGAGACACCATGAAACTTAACGTTGGCGGCATCGACCGCGTGATTCGCATTGCTGTTGGTCTGGGACTGGTTGGCTGGGCGGCCATGGGTGGTCCGGTGTGGGCGTGGATCGGCGTCGTGCCTTTGGCTACCGGCGCCATCGGCTGGTGCCCTCCCTACGCGATCTTCGGCTTCAACACCTGTGCGGTGAAGAAGCAGCAGCAAGGCTGAATTGTTGTTGTGCCAGGCGCGTGCCGGCCGAAGCGGAGCGCCTGGCGATTTTGTCTGTCCCCGCCTAGAACTCGATTCCGAGATTGATGGAATCGAAAGTCTGCGGGCCGCCACTGTTGGCGACAGTGAAGAATTCCTCGCTGCGCCGCACCCGCGTCGCCGATATGCGTACGGGATTGATGCGCAGGCTGACGCCGAGCGTGACATCGTAAACATGCGGTCGGTGCCGGACGCGCGGGCTGTCGCGGAAGACCGTGCCGTCGAGGAAGATGTTGTGGGCGATCAGCCGGTGATCGAGGCCGGCAAAAACATACCATTCCACTCCGTGCGCGCGCCCCGACTCGATGTCGCGGCGCATGTTCTGCAGCATGGATCCGCCCGGTTCGATGGTGTCCGGGCCGAAGCCGGTCATGTGCTGACCCAGGCGCAGGGATGCCCCGGCGCGGGCCAGCGTCATTACGGTGCCGATCGACCCGCCGCCATGGGGAATCACTTCCAGATCGACTCCGTGCCGGCTGCCCAGCGCATGCTTGCTCTTGGCCAGCCAGGAGACCAGAAAGGCCGGCTCGTTGGGGATCTGGTTGTGCCAGCCCATGGGCTTCGTCGCTCCGATCAGATCGTGCCAGCCGGCGTGGATTTCCTTGCCCAGCGCTGACGGGCCGACCAGACCGAGATCGATTTCGACCGTGTCGAGACGATTCTCCTTCGCTCGTTGCGCCACGCCGCCGAGATAGAGCCAGGCCGCCCACGGGCGGTCGAGCGCTTGCGGCTGGCTGACGCTGATCGATCGCGGCGTGTACAGGTTCTGCCCCACGAAGAGGCCGAGATGGATCGCGCTGCCGCCTCGCGGTGCCAGTTGCTTCAGCAGCTCGGTGGCTGGCAGCTGAAGCACTTCGAAGGGCACGCCGCCGCCGAACTTGATGCCATTGGTGTAGTAGCGGTCGGTGCGTGCCAACAGGTCGTTTTCGATGAACAGCTGGAATTCGCTGCCTTGCGGCGGGCGCTGCTGGGCGCCGGCGTGCGGCGCCAGCGAGGCAATCAGGGCAAACAGGACAATGGCGCGAAACATCAAGGCAGACGAACCCGATAGGCGAGTGGCGAAAGCGCCGATTGTCGCGCAGGCTGCGCCGCGGCGAGCCAGTTCAGCACGCCGCGCGCTGCGGCGCGACCGCTGGCAAAGCAGGCGGTGAGCAGATAGCCGCCGGTCGGCGCTTCCCAGTCGAGCATTTCGCCGGCGCAGAACGTGCCGGGCAGTTCACGCAGCATCAGCGTGTCGTCGAGCGCGGCAAAGTCGATGCCGCCGGCGCTGCTGATCGCTTCGTCGAGCGGACGCGGCGAAACCAGGCGCAGCGGCAGCGCCTTGATGATTGCGGCAAGCCGTGCAGGGGTGGCGAGATCGGCTGGCTCCGCGCATTCGTGCAGCAGGGCGGCCTTGACGCCGTCGATGCCGGCGCGGCGCCGCAGGTGGTTGGAGAGCGAATCGCGGCCGCGCGGGTGCGCCAGATCATCCGTGAGGCGCTGCAACGTGCGTCCGGGGGCGAGGTCGACATGCAGCGTGGCGCTGCCCGTGGCTTCGATGCCATCGCTCAGCGGCGCGGAGAGGGCATAGATCAGGCTGCCTTCGACGCCATGCTCGGTGATGAGGAACTCGCCATCGCGCTCTATCCGCGAGCCATCCGGCGCGACGAATGCGGCGCTGACGGTTTTGACCGGCTCGCCGGCAAAGCGCCGCCGCAGATGTTCGCTCCATGCCACATTGAAGCCGCAATTGGCCGGGCGCAGGGGCTGCACGCAAACGCCGCGTTCAGCCATCAGCGGAACCCAGGCGCCATCCGAACCCAGGCGCGCCCAACTGCCGCCACCCAGCGCCAGCACCGTGGCGTCAGCGCCGACTTTCGACTCTCCCGCCGGCGTGGCGAAGCGCAACGCACCGTCGGCATCCCAGCCCAGCCAGCGATGCCGCGCATGGAACACCACGCCGGCCGCGCGCAAGCGGTGCAGCCAGGCGCGCAGCAAAGGCGCGGCTTTCATTTCCATGGGGAAGACGCGGCCTGAACTGCCGACGAAGGTTTCGACACCTAGCCCCTGCGCCCAGTCGCGCAGTTGCTGCGGGCCGAACTCGGCGAGCCAGGCGGCGACTTCGCGCCGGCGCTTGCCGTAGCGCGAGAGAAAGCGGTCAGGCGCTTCCGAGTGGGTCAGGTTGAGTCCGCCGCGGCCGGCGAGAAGGAACTTGCGGCCGACCGAGGGCATGGCATCGAATACCTCGACGCGCATGCCTGCCGTGCTCAACACTTCCGCCGCCATCAGGCCGGCCGGGCCGCCGCCTATGACGACAATGTTGCTGCGTTCCGTTTCAGCGCGCGGCAAGATCGGCCAGCGAATTGGCGAGGCGCACGTAATCGGCCACGGGGATGTCTTCGGCGCGCGCCGTGGGCGTGATGCCAAGCGCGGCGAGGTCAGCCTCGCTGATGAATTCGCGCAGGGTGTTGCGCAGCATCTTGCGCCGCTGCGAGAACGCGGCAGTCACCACCTTGGCGAACAGCGTTGGGTCTTTCGCCGTTACCTGCCCGCGAAGCGGAATCCCAGGTATGCAGAGCCCGCCGGCGCCGACTTTCAAGAAGTCGACAGGGATCATGCGCACGATGGCCGAGTCGACCTTGGGCGCCGGATTGAAGGCGCCCGGAGGAACGACGAACATGCGCTCCATGTGGTAGTGGTACTGCAGCATCACCGAGAGGCGTCCGAAGTCCTTGCTGCCGGGTGCGGCCACCATGCGGTCGACCACTTCCTTCTGCAGCATGAAGTGCATGTCATGGACCAGCGGCGCGAACGGGACCAGGTGGAACAGCAGCGGGCTGGAAATGTTGTAGGGCAGGTTGCCGACGATCTTCAGCGGCCCCGTTCCCTTCAGGGCGCTGAAGTCGAACTTGAGCGCATCGCCTTCGTGGATGGTCAGCCGCTCGGGTGGAAAGCGCTGTCTCAGGCGCGCGATCAGGTCGCGGTCGATCTCGACCACGTGCAGGTGATCGATGCGCTCCAGCAGCGGTCCGGTGAGGGCGCCCAGGCCCGGTCCGATTTCGACTACCGTGTCGCCAGCGCGCGGGCCGATGGCTTCAACGATCTTGTGGATGATGCCGGGCGAGACGAGGAAGTTTTGCCCAAACCGCTTGCGCGCTACGTGGCCTCGCAGTTCCTCCTGATACTCCCTCACCCGGCGCTCCGGCGCGATGCCATGTCGATCGCCGCGTCGATGGCGGCGAACAGGCTGGAGGGCGAGGCCGTGCCCGTGCCGGCCAAATCGAGCGCCGTGCCGTGATCGACCGAGGTGCGGATGATCGGCAGACCGAGCGTGACATTGATGCCTTCGTCGAAGGCCGCGTACTTGAGCACGGCGAGGCCCTGGTCGTGATACATCGCCAGCTGCGCGTCGGAGCCGGCGAGGACATTCCGGGTGAATAGCGTGTCGGCCGGCAGCGGTCCGACCAGGTTCATGCCTTCGCCGCGCAACTTGTCCAGCACCGGACCGATGACCTCGATTTCCTCGCGGCCCATGTGGCCTCCCTCGCCGGCATGGGGGTTGAGGCCGGCGACCAGGATGCGGGGGCGGGCGATGCCGAACTTGGTTTGCATATCGGCGTGGAGGATGCGGATCGTCGTTTCCAGATCGCTCTTCGTGATCGTGGCGGGAACGTCCTTCAGCGCAAGATGCGTGGTGGCCAGCGCGACGCGCAAGCCGGCGCCTGCCAGCATCATCACCACGCGCGGTGTGCCCGTGTGCTCGGCGAGATATTCGGTATGGCCGCTGAACGCGATGCCGGCGTCGTTGATGACCCCCTTGTGTACCGGGGCGGTGACCATCGCGGCATACTCGCCGCTGACGCAGCCGGCCAGCGCAACATCGAGGATGTCCAGAACGTAGCGGGCATTGGCAGGATCGAGCCGTCCTGCCAGCGCCGACTTTTGCAGGGGAATGTGGCGCATCTCGATGCGACCGGCATCGAGGCCAAGCTGGCGCGCGCGCGCGGCCAGAAGGTCGCGGTCGCCCAGCACCACCAGGCGCGCCGGCCATTCGCGTTCCGCCAAACGCAGGCAGAGGTCCGGGCCGATGCCGGCCGGTTCGCCGGAGGTGACAGCGATCACCGGCGGCGCGGAATTGTTCCGGCTAGCGATCTTCGGCGCGGTATTCGACATAGGCGCGGTCGCGCATTTGCCGGACCCAGTCCTGATACACCTCGTCGGACTTGCGCTCGCGCAGCACCTGCCGTGCGGTGAGCCGCTGACGCTCTGCCGTCGCATCTTCGGTACGGCGTTCGAGGACCTGGATCAGGTGGAAGCCGAAGGGCGACTGCACCGGCTCGCTGATCTGGTTGATCTTCAGCGCATCCATGGCCTTCTCGAAATCGGGAACGGTGTCGCCCTGATACAGCCAGCCGAGATCGCCGCCCTTGGCCGCGGAAAGATCGTTGGAATGCAGCCGCGCCAGTTCGGCAAAGTCGGCGCCGTTGTCGAGCCGCTCCTTGAGCGCGACCAGCTTGCGCCTCACGTCGGCTTCGGAAACGAGCTCGTTCACCTTGATCAGGATATGCCGGGCGCGAGTCTGCTTCAGCGCCGCTAACGGCTTCGCGCCGGCATCGCCCTTTCTGTCGATCAGCTTGACGATGTGAAAGCCGGCGGGGCTGCGCAGGATCTCGCTGGCTTCGCCGGGCTTGAGCGGTTTCACGGCATCCGCGTAAAGCGCCGGCAGCCGATCCAGCGGACGTACGCCCATGTCGCCGCCGGAGGTGAGCCCGTCGGGTGCATCGGAATAGCTGGCGGCCACCTTGGCAAAGTTTTCGCCGCCGCGAATCTGCTGCAGGGCGGCTTGCGCCCTCGCGCCGATGCGCATCAATTGGTCGGGGGAGGCCTGCTCCGGCACGCGCAGGATGATGTGCGCGGTATGCACTTCGATGTTGCCGGTGCTGCCGCCCTGTTCCGGGTTGGCCAGGTAGTTGTCGATTTCGCCGTCGGAGACGACGATGCGGCTTTCCACCTCGCGGTCGCGCAGGCGCGCGAGCAGCATTTCCTCGCGAATCTCTTCACGGAACTTGGTCCAGGCGATGCCGTCCTTCTCCAGCACGGCGCGGAATTCCTGCAAGGAGAGGCGGTTGCCTTCGGCGATGCGACGCATGGCGCCATCGAGTTCGATATCGGAGATGCGCAGGCCGGTCTCCTTGGCAAACTGCAATTGCACGCGATCGGTGATCATGCGTTCGAGCATTTGCCGCTCGAGTATTTCGCGTGGCGGCAGCTGCACGTTCTGCCCGCGCAACTGGCGTTCCACCTTGGCTAGCCGGCTGCGCAATTCGAAGGCGGTAATGGCCTCGTCGTTCACTACGGCGACGATGCGGTCGACCTCCACCGGCTGGGCGCGCCGCGTCTGGGCGTGCACCGGGAGCAGGAAGATACCGGACAGGAGGCAAAGCAGCAGGGAACGAAAGATCATGGCGTGGTCAATGGGGCCTCGGTGCCCTGCTGGTTTATCAGACCGTAGCCGGGCACGTTGCGTTTCAGGATGTCGAGCGGGTTGGAGCCGACTTTTGCGAAACCGTTCAACTCGAGCTGGAAGAAAAGTGCGGTGTTCGATCCCTGCGTCTGAGTGGCGAGGCGCTGCATGACGACGCGCCCAACCCAGCAGCCGCCGTCATATTCCAGGCCGGCGACCGATTCGATCATGCGCCCTTCCTTGGTTGAATAGTTGAAGCGTCCCACCGCATGCCAGCCGCCGAAAATCGGCCACTGGCCCGAAATGTCGAACTGGCCCAGGCCGAGCACACCGAGTTGACCCCGGGTGTAGCGGTAACCGGCATTGAGCACTTTGCCTGTTTCGGGCTGATAGCGGCCGCCGAGGTTGAAACGTTCCACCTGAGCCAGTCGCGGGTTGTACTGGACGCCCGCATCGACGTAGGTCTTCGGCAGGACGCGGCCGGAGATCGAGCCAAGGAAGTCGGTCTGGCGGTCGCTGCGCAGCACCTCGGCCGGCGCAGTCGCGCTGGCCGGCAGTCCGACATTCTGGGTGCTGAAATAGAAGCGCTGGCCGAACGCGGCACGAATGATCTCGGCGCCGCTTTCCGGATCCAGCAGGCGCGAGGTAAGCATCACTGTGGCCTGGTTGGCGTCAGCGATGCGGTCGCCGCCGCTGTAACGATTCTCGCCAAACATCTGCGCGAAGTTGAAGTCGGCGATACCCGTATCGAATATCGGGATCAGGCTCTGGTCGCGCACCGGCACATAAAGATAGTAGAGGCGCGGCTCCAGCGTCTGGGTCAGCGTCCTGCCGAACCAGTCCATGCCGCGCTCGAAGGTCACTCCCGAGTCCACGCTGAAGATCGGCACGTCGCGTGTCAGCTTCTCGGGCGTGCCGGCCGCCTGACGGTCTAGCGTGTAGCGGGTCGAATGCAGGCCGATCTTGGGCGTGAGACTCAGCACCGCGGTCTGCAGGGGCAGCGAAATCTGCGGGTACAGCGTAAAGCGCCGCCCCTCCACCAGGGTCGGGTTGCTGAAGTTAACGTGTTCCCCGCTGAATGCAAAATTCAGTCCGAGCGGCAGGTCGCCGCGGTTGGCATTCACGGTCAGTTGCGGCAGACGCCGGTATGGCTCGGTCACCGGCGGCAGGGACGGGTCCTGCAGGGTCTGATAGCTCTGCGCGAGGAGATTGGCCGACCACCAGCCGCCCCCGTAGCTGAGCGTACCCTGGCGCAGCAGATTTGTTTGCGATACCACGGACGAACCATTCGCCAAATCGCTGAAGAAGGTGTCGTCGGAAACGCCGGCGAGCGAGAGAGATCCGGAAACGCCATAGCCCAAGTTGTGACTGTGATTCACCGAATACGAAGACCGGTGCTTGTGCTCGACCTTGTCGTTCGGCAGATATTGCCCCTGCATCGTGCCGCTGAACGAGGGATTCAGATAGCGATATTCGCCGTTCCACAGCGTGCCGCGCTTGGACATGAAGCGCGGCGCGATCGTCGCATCCATGTTCTGCGCGATGTTCCAGTAGAACGGCTGGGTATATTCCACGCCGCCGCGACTGGTGGAGCCGAAGGTGGGCGTCAGGAGCCCGCTCTTGCGTTCATTGTTCAGCGAGAAGCTCAACCAGGGCGAGTAGAGGATGGGCACGCCCTTGAAAACCAGGGTGGCATCCCGCGCGGTGCCCTCCTCGCGATCGTAGTCGAGGCGCAAATCGGAGGTGCGTGCGAACCAGTCGGGATCCGTTCCCGCGGCGGGGGTGCAAGTGCTGTAAGTGGCGTCGGTAAGCCGGTACTTGCCTTCACCTTCGAACTCCATGCGCGCCGCCGAGCCTTGTCCGGTGGTGAGCTCCGCCGAAACGCGTTCCTCGGTGCCGGTCCATAGCGTGGCAGCCGATCCGGTCTTGATGCGGCGGATGCTGTATTCGGGCTGCTCGAAAAAGCCGGTGCTCTCGTCCATCCGCATCCGCATTTTGGGTCCGCGCACACGGTCGCCGTCGCGGGACAGGCGGACGTTGCCCTCGGCCTCCATCTCATCTGTTTCCTGCCAGTAGGTCAGCCGGTCACTCAGCAGGATCGAGTTGCGTTTGCGCAGTTCCACGTTGCCGTCGGCCACCACTTCGACATCGTTCCTGCCGGCGATGTGGTCGGCCACGATGAAGGTCGGCAGCGTTTCTCCGGCACGCTTGATATGGGGCATGACGCCTGCAGCCGGCCGCAGCTCCGGCGCCGGCAGTTCCCCCGCGGCGACGAGGGCCGAGTAAAGCGGCGGCAATGCGGGACGTTCTGCAACCTGCGGCGGTTCTTGCGGCTTCTGGATCGGCGTCACGAGCGGCACCGCCTGTTGCTGCGGTACGACCTGCGGCTCATCCGGACGGCGCGGCGCTTCGGTGGCTGCGGCGGGCGGCACGTGAACTTGTCGCGGCCGCTGGGCCGGCACGGGGGTGCGTGCTGCAGCGGGGGCAGCGACAGGCGCTGGCGTGGCGCGGGCCGCCTTCGCAGCTGGCTGCGCGCCGGGTGCGGGCGCGGCTTTGGTCTGCGGCGGAACCGGCTCGACGCGTGCGGTTGGCGCCGGCTCGAGCTTCGCTGGAGAGGATGTTGCCGGCTGCGCTGCGACCACGGCTTCGACTGCGGCAGGTGCCACGGGCGGCGGCGTGCCGGCGCCGAGCAGGGCAGGATTGATGCGCAAGGGCGGCAGCGGTTCTGCCGCTACCGAGCCTGCGGGTAGCGCCAGCAGGACAAGCAGTGAAACGGGGCCGAATTGTCCGCGATGCGATTGAGACATGCCGTATCGGTAAGTTGGCGCAGCGGTGACGGAAAAATGCAGACGCAAACCGCACGTACCGCACGCGGGAGAGGCCTCTGCCGGCCGATGCTAGAATCGCGGATTCTAACACTTCATGCCCGCGGAACGCGCTCTCCGACAAAGCTTTTGCGCCTTTCCCCCGCATCTCGCGCATCTTCGATATGGAACGCCAGAAGCAAATCAGTACATGGCTTGCCGACTTGTGGCCGGGTCGCAGTTTCACGCTGGCGCCGGCCTCCGCCGATGCCAGTTTCCGCCGCTATTTTCGCGTCACGCTGGATGACGGTGCGACACGCATCGTCATGGATGCGCCGCCCGTCAACGAGGACTGCCGCCCCTGGCTGCACGTGCAGCAGCTGTTTCAGGCGGCCGGCGCCCATGTGCCGGAGGTCCTCGCGCAAGACCTCGGGCAAGGTTTTCTGCTGCTCTCCGATCTCGGCGACACGACCTACCTGCAGGCGCTGGATGCCGACAACGCCGCGCCTCTTTATGCCGACGCCATCACCGCGCTGGTGAAGATCCAGCAGGCCAGCCGTCCCGCCATGCTGCCCGAATACGACCGCGCGCTGCTGCGCCGCGAACTCGATCTCTTTCCGCAGTGGTTTCTGGCCGAGCATCATCAGCTGGCCCTGACGCTGGGCGAGAAGCAGTCCCTGGAAACCGTGTTCGAACGCATTCTCGCGGTGAATCTGGCCGAGCCGAAGGTCTTCGTGCATCGCGACTATCACTCGCGCAACCTGATGCGAGTCACCGGGCCGGGCGGCGCCAATCCGGGCATCATCGATTTTCAGGACGCCGTGTATGGGCCGATCAGCTACGACATGGTGTCGCTGCTGAAGGACGCCTACATCGAGTGGGACGAGGACCTTGCGCTCGACTGGCTGGTGCGCTATTGGGAGCTGGCGCGCAAGGTCGGCCTGCCGGTCGCCGCCGATTTCGGCGAGTTCTTCCGCGACTACGAATGGATGGGAGTGCAGCGCCACGTCAAGGTGCTGGGCATCTTCGCCCGGCTCTATCACCGCGACGGCAAGGACGGCTACCTCAAGGACCTGCCGCTGGTGGCGCGCTACCTGCGCAAGGCCTGCGAGCGCTACAGCGAACTCGGCCCGCTGCGAAAGCTGCTCGACCGGGTCGAGGACAAGATCACGGTGCTGGGCTACACGATGGATGCTGGCACGCTCGGGAGCCGTCGTGAGTAGGCAATCAGTCCGCGCCCATTGAAAGCCATGATTCTCGCGGCTGGGCGCGGCGAACGCATGCGCCCGCTCACGGACCGCATTCCAAAGCCCTTGCTGCCGGTCGGCGGCAAGCCCCTGATCGTCTGGCATCTGGAGCGCCTGGCGCAGGCCGGACTGCGCCAGGTGGTGATCAATCACGCGCATCTTGGCGGACAGATCGAGGCGGCGCTCGGCGACGGCGCACGCTGGGGCCTGTCGATCCGCTATTCGGCCGAACCCGAAGGCGCGCTGGAAACTGCCGGCGGCATCGCCAACGCCCTGCCGCTCCTCGGGTATGAAGATCCGTTTCTGGTCATCAACGGCGACATCTATTGCGACTGGGACGTGGCGCGGGCTCTGGCCGCGTTGACCGCTACCGGTCTCGCGCATCTGGTGCTGGTGCCGAATCCGCCGCACCATCCGCGGGGCGACTTCTCCCTGACGGGGATGGAAGTCGGCGGCGACATCACGGCGGCGGGCGCGCAGGTGTGCACTTTTTCCGGCATAGGCATCTATCGCCCGCAACTGTTTGCCGACATCCGGCGCGGCGAGCGCGCACAGCTGGCGCCGTTGCTGCGCGCGGCGATGGCGGCGCGAAAAGTTAGCGGAGAACTGCATGCGGGCCGCTGGACCGATGTCGGCACGCCGCAGCGGCTGGCCGAACTCGATGCCGAGCTCGGCTCGCTATCCCACCAAGGGATACCGTCCCCGATGCAGGAGCATGGGGACATATAATCACTCGATGGAAACGTCGACACCATCGTCACCCGCGGTCGGAAATTCTTTCGAGGCGTATCGCCAGCGCCGACTTGCGCTGATCGAACGCATGACCCGCGGCGGCGGCGGTATCGCGTTGATCCCCACCTCGCCCGAGCAGCCGCGCAATCGCGATTCGCACTATCCCTATCGCGCCGACAGCTACTTTCAATACCTGACCGGCTTCACCGAACCCGAAGCGGTGCTGGTAATCGTCGTTGGCCGCGGCGACACGGCGCCGCAGTCGATCCTCTTCTGTCGCGAGAAGAACATGGAGCGGGAAATCTGGGACGGCTTCCGCCATGGTCCGGACGGCGCCCGCGACGCTTTCGGTTTCGACGCCGCCCATGCCATCGGCGAACTTGACGCCAAGCTGGCGGAACTGCTCGCCGACCGGTCCGTGCTGTGGTTTTCGATAGGCCAGGATGCCGGCTGGGATAACCGCATCGCCGCCGCGCTGAACCGCGTGCGCGCCGAGAGCCGCAGCGGAAAGCACGCGCCGGCAATTATTCGCGATGTGCGCGCCGAGCTCGATGCCATGCGTCTGGTCAAGGATGCCACCGAACTCGACATCATGCGCCGCGTCGCTACGATTTCGACGGGCGCCCACAGCCGCGCCATGCGCTTTGTCGCGCCAGGCCGTTTCGAGTACGAAGTCGAGGCCGAACTGCTGCACGAATTTCGCCGGCAGGGCTGCGAATTCCCTGCCTATACCTCCATCGTCGCCGGTGGGCCCAATGCCTGCGTCCTGCATTACGTCGGCAACGATCAGATCCTGCGCGATGGCGATCTGCTGCTGATCGATGCCGGCGGCGAACTCAACGGCTACGCCTCCGACATCACGCGCAGCTTCCCCGTCAATGGCCGCTTCAGCGGGCCGCAGGCCGATGTGTACTCGCTGGTGCTAGACGCTCAGGCGGCGGCGATCGCGGCGGTGCGTCCCGGCGCCACTTTCGCCGATCCGCATGAGGCGGCGCTGAAGGTGCTGGCGCAGGGCATGATCGACCTGAAGCTGCTGTCCGGAACGCTGGACGCCGCGATCGAATCGGAAAGCTACAAGCGCTTCTATATGCACCGGACCAGCCACTGGCTGGGCAAGGACGTGCACGATGCCGGCGAATACAAGGCAGGGGAGAACTGGGCACCGCTGGCGCCCGGCATGGTGCTGACCATCGAGCCCGGCTGCTACATCCGTCCGGCAGACGACGTGCCCAAGGCGTTCTGGAATATCGGCGTGCGCATCGAGGATGATGCAGTGGTGACGGCCGACGGCTGCGAGATCATCACCGACGCCGCACCGAAGAAGATCGCCGACATCGAAGCGCTGATGCGAGATGGGCGTGGCGGCTGAAAAGCTCGCGAGCGCAGCGAGCCTAACTGGTCACCCCCTTTCCGGGAAAGGGGGCCGGGGGGATAGCTCATCAAGTACGCCCAACTATGGCGACCGCCAGGTCGCCATAGTTGGAGGTGGACCGGCGGGTATGGCTCTGGCCCTGGCGCTGAAACTCCATGGCGTGAAGACCGAAATATTCGAGGCCCGCGAACGTGCGGCGGTGCGCCGCGATCCACGTGTCCTCGCCCTGTCAGACGGCGCACGGCAGATTCTCGATTGGCTCGGTGTCTGGTCCGGGCTCTGCGCGACGCCGATAGAAACCATTCATATCTCGCAGCGTGGCGGTTTTGGCCGCACGCTGTTGCGCGCGGCCGATCTGGACCTGAATGCGCTCGGCTGGGTGCTGCCGGCAAGCGATCTGATCGCCGCGCTCGACGCCGCGGTGAGCGCTGCCGGAATTGTGTATCGGGAGGGCACAAAGGTCGGCGCCGCTCCGCCTTGCGTACCTGGAACGCCGCTTTGCCTGCCCCCGAAGGGGAATCCCAGGCAGACAGAGTCCGGGCAGGTAACGGCGAGGTTTTCCCTGACCGCCTTCGCCGAAGGCATGGTCGAGCCTGGTGCCGGAACCCTGCGCGACTATGGCCAGCACGCGGTGCTGTGCAACGTGAGCGTCGCCGCGCCGCATCGCAATGTCGCCTGGGAGCGCTTTACCGACGAGGGCCCGGTGGCGCTGCTGCCGCTGGGTCGAGATTATTCCGTGGTGCTGACTTGTGCCGACCGGATCCTCGACGAGGTCAAGTCGCTCGACGATGCGGCTTTCCTTGCCGTGCTGCAGCAGCGCTTCGGCACGCGGCATCGCTTCACCGCGGCTACGCCGCGCGTGGCCTATCCGCTGGGGCTGCGCTACCGGCCCGACCCGGTGGGCGAGCGCCAGGTCTGGCTCGGCAATGCGGCGCAAACCCTGCATCCGGTGGCCGGACAGGGCTTCAACCTGGCGCTGCGCGACATCTGGGAACTGGCGCAGCAGGTGGGGGCCGCGGAAGATCCCGGCGCACCCGAAGTGCTCGCCGACTATGCGCAGGGCCGTCAGGCGGACCGGCGCGGTGCCATCGGCTTTACCGACCTGCTGATCGACGGCTTCGCCTCGGATTTCGCGCCCCTGAAACATGCACGCGGCGCCGGGCTGCTGGCGCTGGACCTGTTGCCGCCGTTGCGAGCCTTCGTGGCGAAGCGGATGATTTACGGTGCCCGCGCCTGGCCGTGACATTTGCCACGAACCATAGAAAGCTTCGATTGCCGACCTAGCGGTTTGCGTTAAAATCGCGCCCTTCCCCGACCGTATTCCTTTTCTCCGACATGGACTTTCTGGGCTTTCAGCTGCGCAACAATCTGTTTGTCGCGCCCATGGCCGGGGTTACAGATCGTCCCTTCCGCCAGCTGTGCAAGAAGCTCGGCGCCGGACTGGCGGTTTCCGAAATGGTCACGTCGAACTCGCTGCTTTATGGCAGCGCCAAGACCCGCCGCCGCGCGGATCACGAGGGCGAGGTCGATCCGATCTCGGTGCAGATCGCCGGTGCCGATCCGGCGATGATGGCGCAGGCGGCGAGGTACAACGCCGACAACGGCGCGCAGATCATCGACATCAACATGGGCTGCCCGGCAAAAAAGATCTGCAACGTCATGGCCGGCTCGGCCCTGATGCAGGACGAATCCCTGGTGGCGCGAATTCTCGAAGCGGTGGTGGCCGCCGTGCCGGACACTCCGGTGACGCTCAAGTTTCGGACCGGCTGGAACAGCCAGAACCGCAACGCGCCGCGCATCGCCCGCCTCGCCGAGGAATCCGGCGTCCGCGCGATTGCAATTCACGGCCGCACGCGCGCCGACCAGTACATGGGCTGCGCCGAATACGACACCATCGCCCTGGTCAAATCGCAGGTCAAAATTCCGGTGATCGCCAACGGCGACATCGGCACGCCGCAAAAGGCCCGCTACGTGCTCGACTACACCGGCGCCGATGGTGTCATGATCGGCCGTGCGGCACAAGGCAAGCCCTGGCTGTTCCGCGAGATCGAGCATTTCCTCAAGACCGGCGAAGAACTTCCGCCGCCGCGGGTCGCAGAGATACACGCCATATTGCGCGGCCACCTGGCGGATTTGTATGCGTTCTACGGCGAGGAAACCGGCGTGCGAATCGCGCGCAAGCACATCAGCTGGTATACCAAGGGCCTGATCGGCGCCGCGCATTTCCGCCACGCCATGAACCAGCTGCAGAGCGTCGGCGAACAGCTGGCGGCTACCGATGACTTCTTCCTTGGTCACGCCGCCGCCAATGATCGACTGCGTTATGAAGATCGGCTTGAGGAACGTGTTTTGGAAATGAGGGCCGCATGAGCGAAATCAACGACTGCGTGCGCCGCAGCCTCAACCGCTATTTCCGCGATCTCGATGGCCAGGCGCCGCATGCCATCTACGGCATGGTGCTGAAATGCGTGGAGCGGCCGATGCTGGAAGTGGTGATGAAACAGGCGGAGGGCAATCAGACCACCGCCGCCGAGATGCTGGGCATCAGTCGCGGTACCTTGCGCCGCATGCTGGTCGAACACGAATTGCTCTAACGCTTATGGCACCAAGCGCCACCCGCTGAAGATGAAACACGCGAAAAGCCAATTATTCGCCCGCCCCCCTTCCCCCCTCGCGGGGGGTTACCGTTCGGCGCGCTACGCGCGTTTATCACAGGGGACTCCGTACAAAGTATTTCACGTAATGTTCTGAGGTTCCCATGAAAGTAACACAGGCACTCATCAGCGTTTCAGACAAACGCGGCGCGGTGGATTTCGCCCGCGGCCTCGCGCAGCTCGGGGTCAAGCTTCTCTCCACCGGCGGCACCGCCAAGCTGCTGCGCGATGCCGGGCTCGACGTCACCGACGTCTCCGACTACACCGGTTTTCCCGAGATGCTCGACGGCCGCGTCAAGACCCTGCATCCCAAGGTGCATGGCGGCATCCTCGGCCGGCGCGATCTGCCCGAGCATCTGGCGATCATGGCAAAGCACGACATCCCGGCCATCGATCTGGTCGTGGTGAATCTCTATCCCTTCCGCGAAACCGTGGCCAAGCCCGGCTGCACGCTCGACGACGCGATCGAGAACATCGACATCGGCGGGCCGACCATGGTCCGCGCCGCGGCGAAGAATCACGGCAACGAACAGGGCGGCGTCGGCGTGGTGACCGATCCCGAGGATTACGCGCCGGTGCTCGACGAGCTCAAGTCCGGCGGCGCGCTTTCCTGGAAGACGCGCTTCGCGCTGGCGAAGAAGGCCTTCACCCACACCGCGCGCTACGACTCGGCGATCGCCAACTGGCTCACTTCGCTCGATGCCGACAACAAGCCGGGCCGTTTCCCGGATTGCCTGCAGCTCGCCTTCGACAAGGTGGACACCATGCGCTACGGAGAAAATCCGCACCAGCAGGCGGCGTTCTACCGCGAGACCACGCCGGTGCCCGGCAGCATTGCCAGCTATCAGCAGCTGCAGGGCAAGGAGCTCAGCTACAACAACATCGGCGACGCCGACGCAGCCTGGGAATGCGTCAAGGCCTTCGACGGCGAGATTGCCTGCGTCATCGTCAAGCACGCCAATCCGTGCGGCGTGGCGACTGCCGGCTCGGCCCTGGATGCGTATCGCAAGGCATTCAAGACTGATCCGACTTCGGCCTTCGGCGGCATCATCTCCTTCAACTGCGCCATCGACAAGGCCACCGCCGAAGCCGTGGCCGGCCAGTTCGCCGAGGTCATCATCGCCCCCGAGATCACCGCCGAGGCGCGCACCGTATTTGCCGCCAAGCAGAATCTGCGTGTGCTGATTGTGCCGATGGGCAAAGCCAGCGGACTGATGGATTACAAGCGCGTCGGCGGCGGCCTGCTGGTGCAAAGCGCCGACGAAGCGCGCATTACTGCTGCCGACATCAAGGTGGTGACCAAGCGCGCGCCGACCGCGACCGAGATGAGCGACCTCCTGTTCGCCTGGCGCATTGCCAAGTATGTAAAGTCGAATGCCATCGTGTACTGCAAGGACGCCATGACGGTCGGCGTCGGCGCCGGCCAGATGAGCCGTGTCGATTCCGCCCGCATCGCGGCGATCAAGGCCGAGAACAACGGCCTCACCGTGGTCGGCTCGGTCGCCGCGTCGGATGCGTTCTTTCCGTTCCGTGACGGCCTCGATGTGCTGGCCAAGGCGGGAGCGACTGCGGTGATCCAGCCCGGCGGCTCGGTGCGCGATGCCGAAGTCATCGCCGCAGCCGACGAACAGAACCTGGCCATGGTGTTCACCGGCTTCCGCCACTTCCGCCACTAAACGCTTATGGTCACTTTAGACCACCCGCAGAGGATGAAATACGCGAAAGGCGAATTGATGGCCCGCCCCTCCCATCCGCTTCGCGGCCCACGGCTGGCTTTGCACAGCCAGCCGGCTGCGGCGGCGCACCGCGTGCGGTGCGAAACCCCGCCTCGCCCC
>VBWA01000021.1 GCA_006218025.1 Rhodocyclaceae bacterium
CGTGCCGCCCGCCTCGCTGATGCTGGCCGTCGCGCTCAAACTCACCGTGGTGGTGTCGACTACTGACTGACTTTCCGTCCCACCTCCTGTAACCCCTTCTAGCGCTTCCGCATCGCCGCCAACTATATCGTCCTGTCGCGCCCCATCCCCGGTTCCAAACACGTACCCCAACGGGTCAATGGCCTCGGCAATACGCAGCAGTTGCACAAACGAATGGCCATCATCAGCCTTCCCGAGAATGGAGGAGCGTCCAGCCGCCGTTTCTTCCAACAGTCTGTCAAGGCTGCTGCCTTCCGCGATCGCTCGGGAAATGTCTTCCAGCTCCCCGCTTCTTCCCGGCATGAGTGCGGCTTCTCTGGCTTCGATTGCCCGGCCACCGAAGACCATGCCGTCCAGGGTGACGGCTTCCTTGTCCCGAAGAAAATAGGCCGTGCCATCAGTGAACGCCAGTTCAACGCGACCATTGGCGGGCGTTACGATCACATCGCCTTCAAATACCGGATCACCCAGTTTGAGCCGACGCATGACCCCGTCCGGACCTTTCGCCACCACCGACCCTTCGACCGAGGCAACTTTGCCGATGACGTTGCCTGATTCAGCAGTACGGCCTCCAAACACCATGCCGTCCAAGGTGACAACCTCATTGTCGCGGACAAAGTAGGCCGTGCCATCGCTGAAGGCAAGTTCGACCTGGCCGCCCGTAGCGGTCTGGATCACCTCGCCTTCGAACACCAGATCGCCCACCTTGATCTGGTGCATGAGCCCGTCCAGTCCTTTCGCGAACGCCTGCCCCTGGACCGCTGCGACTTTGCCAATGACGTTGCCTGTTTCAGCCATGATGATTGCTCCGGACGAGACTGTGGAATGCTCGTAACTTTAGCCGTCGGAAGCAGCGACGGCTATTGGACCAAAGGACAGTTTCGGGGGGGGGGGAAATCAGGTCAGCCGTTGGCCGTTGACGACCAAGGCAAGATGCAGCCGATCGCGGACCTTGAGCTTCTGGAAAACAGCACCAACGTGAGCCTTGACGGTACGCTCCGTAATGCCCAACTGGCGAGCGATTTCCTTGTTGCTGGATCCACCGGCAACCGTCCGGGCGACCTCCAACTCGCGCTTGGTAAGCAACGACAAGCGCTCTGCAGATGGGCTGACGCCTTCATCCATCGCTGACACGGAAACCGGTATCCGCGACATGGCGGTCTGGGTAGACGCGAGCAGTCTCTGCATCAACGCCTCGCCAATCCAGAGCCCACCGGCCTGCACCACGTTTGCCACCTGGCGCAGGTTCGCTGCAGCGGCATGAGCGTTGCAGTAGCCGCGAACACCCGCAGAAAACAGACTCAAGGCTTCTTCGTTGTCCGGGTGATTTGAAAGTGCAATCACGGGGGAAGTCCCGATCGCCTTCCGCAGTACCGCCAACTGCTCCAGTGCCGGATGCACGTCATCAAGGCGCAGCCAGACTAGGGCAGAAGCCGGCAGACGCTGTATCGTAGAGCCTGCTGGGGCGATCTTTGCCGTCGGAAATGCCTCCAGCCAGCGAGGCAATGCCTCTCCCGACGGAGAGACGAACAAATGCTGAAGGGATCGAAGCGGCCGAGACAACACTGCGCTCAACGCTCGGTCAACGCGTTCTGCTTGGCCTTGAGCACCGGCTTAAGCAAGTAGGAAAGAATGCTCTTCTGTCCAGTGATGATATCCACCTCGGCCACCATGCCGGGAATGATCGGCAAACCGGTACCAAGAGAGGACTTAAGTGTACGTACCTTCACAAGAAAGAAGGTATTCCCCCGCTCATCCGTGATGGAGTCCGCACCGATGTTTTCAAGCCTCGCCTCCAAGCCACCATAAGTGGAAAAGTCATAGGCGGTAAACTTGACCACGGCCGGCTGGCCCGGACTCAAAAACGCGATGTCTTTCGGAGCTACCTTGGCCTCCAGAATCAGCGCATCTTCGAGCGGAACGACTTCAACCAGGTCTCTGCCAGGCTGGACAACACCACCAACGGTATTCACAAAGAGCCGTTTGACCGTACCCTTGACCGGGGAACGGACCGAAGCGTGCTTCACCTTGTCTGCGAGAGCCACTCCGCCTTCGGTGAAGGCATTGAGCTTGGCCATGGTATCGGCCAGTTCCTTGCGCACTTCGTTGCGCGCATTCAGTTCAACCTCTTCGATCTTGCGCGACGCCTCTGACATCGCCGCTTGAGAACGCAAAATCTGCGCCGCGGCCATATCACGCTCACCACGGAATCGGGACGTGTCACGTTCCAGCCTCAACAACTCGACTTCGGATACCGCACCGGAATTGATCAGGGGCTTGGTAACTGCCAGTTCCCTCGCAGTGAGTTCATACGCCTGAGAAGCCTGTTCGCGCTTGGCCCGCATTTCGGACAGTTCCTGCTGGCGCTGCGTGAGTTGCTCACGGGCAATCGAAACCTGCGCCGCGACGTTGGATCTCGCTGACTCAAAGAGCCGCTGCTCGTCTTGAGCGGTCTTCTGGTCTTCTATCAGCACCTCCGGCGGAGGAACGAAGGGCAAACCTTCAGCCAAGGCACGTAAACGTGCTGCCTTGGTGGTTAGCGCCAGATACTGTGAGCGATTCTCGCGCACCGACGACTCGAAACGAGTCGGATCGACACGCAAAAGAACCTGCCCGGCATCTACAACCTGCCCTTCCTTGACATTGATCTCCACGACAATTCCACCGTCCAGACTCTGCAGTATCTGGATCTGGCTGGACGGAATCACCTTGCCCTCCCCTTTTGTGATCTCGTCCACCGTAGCAACAGCCATCCACATGATGAATAGAGCCATCGCGATCAGAATGGTTTTGGTCAATACACGAGCCCGCAAAGGCTCTTGATGAATCATGAAGTAGTCGGCGTCTTGAACGAAATCTTGCTCGCGCGTTTCCGGATTCTCTGTCCAGTCAGCCAACCAGCGGTCCACGCTGGGCTGCACCCGGAGCCGAATCGCTTCGAGCAAGCCTTGAACCCGACCCAGCACCCCAAACAGTCGTTGCGAAACAGCACGCAGGCTCATGTCGCTCTCCCCACCCGCCCGGCCTGGAGCGATTCGACCACTTGCTGTCGGGGACCATCGGTGACCACCTTGCCATCATCGATGACGATCATTCGCTCAGCCAGATCTATCAGACTCAAGCGATGCGTCACAATGACCAGCGTCTTGTGCTGCATGAAGCGACGCAGGCTTTCCTTGAACTGACTCTCGGAGGTGAAATCCATGGAACTGGTCGGTTCGTCGAGCAACAGCACCGGTGGATCGAGCAGCACCGCGCGCGCGATTGCGACTCCCTGTCGCTGACCACCGGAAAGCGAAGCTCCGCGCTCCCCAATTACCATGTCATAGCCTTCGGGGTGACGGTTGACGAACTCGGACAGCCCTCCGATCTCGGCTGCGGCCACTACTGCCAGATCGTCAGCATAGGGAGCGCGCAGGGCAATGTTCTCGCGAAGGCTGCCATAGAACAGCAGGGTATCCTGCTCGACATAGCCGACGTTGCGCCTCAGATCCGCCGGGTCGAGCTGTCGCAAATCCACCCCATCGAGGAAAATTGCTCCTTCGGTCGGCTGGTAGAGTCCGAGCATCAGCTTGTGCAAGGTAGTCTTGCCTGATCCCACCCGGCCAAGCACAACCACTCGCTCGCCGGGCTCGATGCGGAACGAGACGTCGCGCAAAACTTCCTGGGAATGGCCCGGATAGGTGAAGCTGACGTTGCGAAATTCGATTTCGCCACGGATCTCGGGACGATGGATGAACGAACTCTCCTCCGAACGCTCGCCCGGCGTCGTCATGGTCTGTTCGAGCGACGCCAAAGCAGTCTTGGCATTCTCAAACTGCATCAGCAAGCCCACTACCTGGCCCAGCGGCGCCATGGCGCGTCCCGCCAGCATGGTGCAGGCTATCAACCCGCCCATTGTGAGCAAACGCTCATGTATCAGATAGACACCCGCAATTACCGTCAGCAGGTTAACCAGTTGCGTCAGCGTGGCGGCGCCGTTCATGGCGGACGAGGAAAGAAGTCTCAAGCGGGCGCTGGTTCGGGCCAGAAACGCCGCCGTTTTTTCCCACTTGGCCTGCATCAGGCCTTCAGCCCCGTTCGCCTTGATGGTTTCGAGTGCGGTCAGACTCTCAATCAGAGTAGCGTTGCGCAAGGCGGAAGCGCGAAAGGTGGTTTCCGACAACTCGCGCATCTTGAATTGAATGACGTAGCTGTAGATCACCACCCCAACAATGCCCAGGATAGGCAGGGCGACCAGTGGCCAGGAGATCCAGAGTATGACCAGCAGGAAGAGTATGGCAAATGGCAAGTCGATTACGGCAGTCACCGTGGCCGAGGCGATGAAATCGCGCACAGTTTCGAAAGACCGCAAATTTGCGGCAAAAGAACCCACCGAGGCCGGGCGTGCGGCCAGCCGCATGCCGAGCACCCGCTCCATGATCATTGCCGACAACTTCAGGTCAATGCGTGAACTGGCCAAATCGACGAAATGGCCACGCAACAAGCGGACCGTGTAATCAACAACCAGCACCAGCAACAAACCGCCAGCCAACATCCACAATGTCTCGACAGCGTTGTTGGGCACGACGCGGTCGTACACATTCATGGTGAATATCGGCATGGCGAGCGCAAAAACATTCACCAGCGCAGCGGCGCCGAGAATATCCCGATAGACCGGTAGTTGTTCCAGTACCGCGCCCCAGAACCAGTGGCGCTTGACGACCTCAACGACTTGTGGCGTGCGCTGGTCGAAGCGGAAATGGGGCCGGGCAAAGATGGCGATGCCCGCATAGCGTGCCGCGAGAGTCTCTCGTGAAAGCGATACCGCCCCCTGATCCGTGTCCGGGAACAGCAATCTTGCGTTGCTGCCCTCCGCATCCCAATCGAGCAGAATGCAGGCTTCATTCCCCGCCAGCAGCAAGATGACCGGAAGCAAGGCCACATCGATCTTGTCCAGGGAACGCCTCACGACCTTGCTCGAGAATCCTGCACGCTGAGCCGCCCGGACAAAAAGCGACGGCGTCAAGCCCTCCGCCGGGATAGGCAAGCCGGCCGACAGTGCCGCGTGCGTGCTGGGTCGTCCATGAATCCTGGTCAATTGCACCAAGCATTCGAGCAGAGGATCGTGATGAAGAAGGTCTTCGCGGATTCCATCAATTCGCGAGAGCCGCCCCCGACGTTCCGGGCCGATATGCGCAGGATCCTCTTGCCGGCGACGCTCTACACCGTCCCATGGCGTGTTCTGGTTCATGCCTGCCTTGCCTCTGGTCTGCCGCACACGCGAACGGATTGGTCCATATCAGATTCGTGCTAATAGTCTTGAAGGAAGTAAGGATTATGCCTCTAAAGCTTTCTGCTGCAGGGCTCAGTCAGACAAGAGTCATCCACAGGAGGTTCAAGTCGCCGCTGCCGTTTCACAATCCGCCGAATTGTGTGACACCACATTCGCGCCAGGCTGCGATGTGCCCCTCCTTCGCGACACGTCACCCTCAGCGATGCCAAAGTGGAGGAACGCCCGGGGAGAAGCGCCCGTCCTTGAGCGATTCGTCAACCTGCCAATGCCGCCTTGATCTGCTCGAGCGTGGACGGATCGTCGATGGTGGTCAGGTCGCCAGCGTCGCGGCCTTCAGCCAGCGCCTGGATGGAACGGCGCAGCATCTTCCCCGAGCGCGTCTTGGGCAAGCCGGTGACGAAATGAACCCGCTTCGGCCGTGCAATGGCACCCAGACTGTTGTCGACAGCCTTCTTGATCTCCGCCTCCAGTGCCGTACGCAATTCAATCGTGGCAATCCGCGCCGCGTCCTTGACCACGACGAAGGCAACCGGCTCCTGACCTTTCAACTGATCGCTGACGCCCACTACGGCGACTTCGGCGACCGCCGTGTGACCTTGCACGGCCTCTTCGATCTCGCGCGTGCCCAGGCGGTGGCCGGCGACGTTGATGACGTCGTCGGTGCGGCCAAGAATGTAGTGATAGTTCTCCTCATCCCGGATGCCCCAGTCGAAGGAGGAATACACCATCGGCTCCTTGAACAGGCTGAAATAGGTGCTGACGAAGCGTTCGTCATCGCCCCACACGGTAGACAGACAACCGGGTGGCAGCGGCGGCACGATGCCTACGATGCCCTTTTCATTGGCATCGCACACCGTACCATCCTCGCGGAAGATGCGCAGGTCGTAGCCATAAACCGGGAAGCTCGGCGTGCCGAACTTGATCTTGGTGTCTTCGACGCCACGCACGGCGGATAGCATCGGCCAACCCGATTCGGTCTGCCAGTAGTGGTCGATGACCGGCAACTCCAGTTCGCCCATGATCCATTCGTGGGTCGGCTGGTCCAGCGGCTCACCGGCAAGGAACAGATGCTTGAGCGACGACAGGTCGTACTTGTGCAGCCAGCTGTTGTCGTGCTTTTTCAGCACGCGGATTGCGGTCGGCGCCGAAAACATCACGTTCACTTTGTATTTCTCGACGAGTTGCCACCAGATGCCCGGATCCGGACGGATCGGCGTGCCTTCATACATCACGGTGCACATGCCGGCGATGAGCGGACCGTAGATGATGTAGCTGTGGCCGACGACCCAGCCGATGTCCGAAGTGGAGAACATCGTCTCGCCTTCGAAGCCGGTAAAGATATGCTTCATCGACGACGCCAGGGCCACAGCATAGCCGCCGGTGTCGCGCTGCACACCCTTGGGCTTGCCGGTGGTGCCGGAGGTGTAGAGGATGTAGGACGGCTCGGAGGATTCCATCCAGACGCAGTCCACCTGGGCATTCATGTGTTGCGCCCGCAGGCTGGCATAGTCAACGTCGCGTCCCGCACGCTTGGAAAACCCCTTGTCGAGACCGCGGTCGACCATCAGCACTTGATGCGGCGGAAATTCGGCGAGCCGGCAGGCTTCGTCGAGCAGGTTCTTGTAGGGCACCGCTTTGCCGCCGCGCATGCCGGCATCGCTTGACACAATCAGCTTCGGCTTGGCATCGTCGATGCGCGTAGCCAACGAACCGGAGGCGAAACCGCCAAACACCACCGAGTGGATGGCACCGATGCGTGCGCAAGCGAGGATGGCGAAGGTCGCCTCGGCGATCATCGGCATGTAGATCAGCACGCGATCGCCCTTGACCACCCCGAGCGACTGCATGATCGCCGCCATGCGCATCACTTCCGACTTCAATTCGGCGAAGGTATAGATCTTCTCCTCGTTGGTCTCGGTCGAGACGTAGATCAGCGCGCGAGCATCAGGACGCTTGGCGGCATGGCGATCGACGGCGTTGTAGCAGAGATTGATTTCGCCGCCGGAGAACCACTTTACGAACGGCGGCTTGCTGTAATCGCGAATTGTCTGCGGCGGCTTGTGCCAATCGACAAGTTTCGCCTCATCGCTCCAGAAGGCTTCGGGTTGTTCGATGGAGCGCTTGTAGAACTCTGCATATTTTCCCATGACGATCCTTCTTTGATTTATTTCGCGGTTGAATGGGTGATGAGCTCGATGCGCCCGTTGATCAGGCGGCGATATTGACCACTACGCGGCCCCTGGCCTGTCCCTGGATGTAGTTGTCAAATGCCGATGGTAGATCGCCAAACGCAATGTCGCGAATCATCCGGCCCGAACCCGATTCCAGATGGGCCGGACGCATGTCGGTCGCCAAATGTCGCCAGACTTCCGCTCGCTGCGCCATCGGGCAGTTCACCGAATCGATCCCGAGCAAGCTGACGCCGCGCAATATGAATGGCATGACGGTCGTGTTGAGGCTGAAGCTGGCGGCGAGGCCGATCGAAGCCAGCGCGCCGCCAACCTGCATCGTGCTGGCCATCCAGGCCAGCACATCGCCGCCCAGGTTATCCACAGCGCCAGCCCAGGTTTCCTTGCCCAGCGGCTTGATCTTCGCCAGATCGAGCGACTGTCGCAGCAGGACCTCCTTGGCGCCGAGGCCCTTCAGATAGTCGCTCTCGGCTTCCTTGCCTGTCAGGGCAACGACGTGATAGCCACGCTTGGCCAGAATCTCGATCGCAATGCTGCCAACGCCACCGGTAGCCCCGGAAACCACCACCGGCCCCTTGTCCGGCGTCAGGCCGTCGTGCTCCATGCGCACCACGGCAAGTCCGGCCGTGAAGCCGGCGGTACCCAGGGCCATCGCATCGTGCAAGGAAAGTCCGGCCGGAAGTTTTACCACCCAATCGGCCGGCAGGCGCGCCTGCTCCGCGTAGCCGCCGTGATGGGCGACACCGATGTCGTAACTGGTGGCCAGGATCTCGTCGCCTGCCTTGAAGCGTGGATCTGAACTGGCTGTCACCCGTCCGGCAAGATCGACGCCGCCGATGCAGGGGAAGCGACGAATGATGCGTCCAGTCCCGGTCGCCGCCAGGGCGTCTTTGTAGTTGATGCTGGAGTGGGTGACGGCAATGCTGACTTCGCCAGGGTCAAGTTGCGATTCGTCCATATCGACGAATCGACTTACCACCTTGCCTTCTTCTTGATTGATCAGGTAAGCCTTGAAACTCACGATAGTCTCCTCGAATTCGTGCTCTGCCAGCACCCGACGATGTGATTTTTCCCTGGTGCAGCAGGCGATTATAGCCAGACGATACTTACAAGGCGCTGAATCAAAAAGCCTTAAGGGGTTTACAGAAGACGCGGCTCGGGGCTATAGTCCGGCCCCATGCAAGCAACACCCACCCGCCTGGCGACGGTTCTTCTGCTCGCCGGCCTGCTTCTATCCCCCTTTGCTCATGCCGACGAAGCCATCGTGGTTCCGCCGGCCCTGCAGGTATCGTTCGTCGATCGCGCCAGCGCGACGGCGCAGGATGCGATCGATCAGGCCATGGATCTGCTCGGCATCCGTTATCGCCGCGGTGGCAGTTCCCCGGAAAGCGGTTTCGATTGCTCCGGTTTCGTCAGCCATGTATTCCGCGAAGGCCTCGGACTGATGCTGCCACGCAGTTCGAAGGAAATGAGCCGGTCGGGACAGGAAGTCGATCGCGACGAGCTGCGCCCCGGTGACCTGGTCTTCTTCAATACGATGCGCCACGCCTTCTCCCATGTCGGCATCTATCTCGGCGACAACCAGTTCGTCCATGCTCCGCGTAGCGGCGGTCGCGTCCGCATCGAGGATTTGCGCCAGGGCTACTGGATGAAGCGGTTCAACGGTGCCCGCCGCATCAATCTCGAGTAGCGACTCGACAGGCAGTTCCGACACCGGCCACGCGCCGGTTTTATTTTGCCTTGCCATTGCGAATGATTCTTAATACAATTCGAAGAACTCTCGAATCGGCTTGGAAAGCTCACCATGAAATCATCCCGTCTGCTGCTTGCCCTGCTCGCCTTCGGCGCCATCACGGCCTCGGCACAGGAAAAGGTGCTCAACCTCTACTCCGCCCGCCACTACCAGACGGACGAAGCGCTCTACGCCAATTTCACCCGGCAAACCGGCATCAGGATCAACCGCATCGAGGCCAAGGAAGACGAGCTTCTGGAGCGCATCCGCAACGAGGGAGCCAATAGCCCGGCTGACATCTTCCTCACCGTTGATGCGGCGCGCCTGGCCAAGGCCGACGAACTCGGCCTGTTCGCCGCCGTGAAGTCCAAGACGCTGGAGCAACGCATTCCGGCCAGTCTGCGCAGCCCCGACTGGTTCGCCTTCTCGACCCGCGCGCGCGTGATCGTCGCCAACAAGGACACGGTCAAGGCAGGGGACGTACAGAACTACGAAGACCTGGCTAGCCCCAAGCTGAAAGGCAAGGTCTGCTCGCGCTCGGGCAGCCACCCCTATAACATCTCGCTGATGGCTGCGCTGATCGCCCACATGGGTGAAGCGAAGGCCGAGGAATGGGCGCGCGGCGTGGTGGCCAATTTCGCGCGGGCGCCAAAAGGCGGCGACACCGACCAGATCAAGTCCGTCGCGGCCGGCGAATGCGGCGTGGCTGTCTCCAACAGCTACTATCTCGCGCGTCTGCTGCGTTCCGAAAAGCCTGAAGATCGCCGCATGATGGAACGCGTCAGCATCATCTGGCCCAACCAGAACAGCTTCGGCACCCACATCAACATTTCCGGCGGCGGCATGCTGAAGACTGCGCCAAACAAGGAATCCGCCGTCAAGTTCCTCGAATATCTCGCTAGCGACGATGCCCAGCGCTACTTCGCCGACGGCAACAACGAATGGCCGGCCGTCGCCAGCGTGGTCGTCAAGAACCCGGCGCTCGAGGCCATGGGCAAGTTCAAGGCGGACAGTTTGCCGGTGGCCACGCTGGCGAAAAACGCCGTCGCCGCACAGCGCATCTACGACCGCGCCGGCTGGAAGTAACAGCCCAGCATCCCTCGGCGGACGCGACAGGCGCATTGATTCGCCGTGTCACCAGCGCCGACTTTTACCGGCCATTGTTCGCCGATCCGAAACAGTCAATTCCGGGTCTGTCGTTTCGCGTTTGAAGGATTGCCCCTATAGTGCGCTTTCCCCACAACGACCACCGGAGAACGCCGTGTCCAAGCCTGAAATCGCCTCAAAAACACCCTTCGCCATCAACGTGGAAAAGGGCAAGGACTACTACTGGTGCGCCTGCGGCAAGAGCAAGTCGCAGCCGTTTTGTGACGGCAGTCACAAGGGTTCCGAATTCACGCCGGTCAAGTACACCGCCGAGGAAAGCAAAGCCGCGTATTTCTGCGGCTGCAAGCAGAGCGGCAACGGTGCGCTGTGCGACGGCACGCACAAGAGCCTTTAACAGGAACTGACCTCGCTGCGCCCTGCCGCAATCTGCCTGGCCAGCAGGATAATGGGCAGCAGGCCGACGACGACAATGGCCAGCGCGGCGCTTGACGCTTCCGCCAGGCGTTCGTCGGCGGCCAGCGTGTAGGTTTGCGTCGCCAACGTGTCGAAGTTGAAGGGGCGCATCACCAAAGTGGCCGGCAGTTCCTTCATCACATCCGCAAACACCAGCAGCGCGGCTGTCAACAGGCTGCCGCGCATCAGGGGCAGATGCACGCGGCGCAAGGTTTCAGCTGGCCGGCTGCCGAGGCTGCGCGCCGCGGCTTCCATGCTGGGCGTGATGCGGGCGAGGCCCGCTTCCACGGTTTGCAGCGCAATCGCGAGGAAGCGGGCGAGATAGGCATACACCAGCGCGGCGATGCCGCCGGTCAGAATGAGCCCGGGATTGACGCCTGTCATCTGTTGCCACAGGGCTGCCAGCATGTGGTCGAGGCGGGTTACGGGAATCAGCACACCCACGGCGATGACCGAACCCGGCACCGCGTAGCCCAGGCCGACGATACGATTCGCCAGGCGAGGCAGCTTGTGCCCGTCGCGCGCCGCGAAGCCCAGCAGCAAGGCCAGCAGCGCTGCCAGAATGGCGGCCAGCACCGCCAGCGTCAGGCTGTTCCTTGCCAGCACCAGAAAGCGCCCGGCAAAACCAGCACCATCTT
Organism: Rhodocyclaceae bacterium; assembly: GCA_006218025.1. Taxonomy (GTDB): domain Bacteria; phylum Pseudomonadota; class Gammaproteobacteria; order Burkholderiales; family Rhodocyclaceae; genus Sulfuritalea. Next base: position 11,434 of record VBWA01000021.1, read on the forward strand.
CGCCGACATCGCCCAGTGCGAGACGCAGCAGCAGCACAGCCGGCAAGGCAAAGCCGATCACGACCGGAATCGCGCAGCCGATCTGCGCCAGCAACGCATGCCAACCGGTGAGCACCTGCCGCGTGGCGCGCCGGCGGCCGCTGCTGTCGTGGTAGCGGGCGCGACCACGACTCATGCGCTCCAGCAGGATCAGCAAGGCGACGAAACCGAGCAGGGCCGCAGCAAGCTGGGCCGCGGCAACGCGGTCACCCAGCGAAAACCACGCGCGGTAGATCCCGGTGGTGAAGGTCTGCACCGCGAAATAGGCCACCGTGCCGTAATCGGCCAAGGTCTCCATCAATGCCAAGGCCATGCCGGCGGCGATTGCGGGCCGTGCCAGCGGGATCGAGACGCGCCAGAACCCCTGCCAGGGACTGAGACCGAGCGCGCGCGCGGCTTCGATCATGCCGCCGGCGCGTTCGAGGAAAGCAGTGCGCACCAGCAGGTAAACATAGGGGTAGAGCACACAGGAAAACAGCACGATGGCCCCGGAAAGCGAGCGGACATCCGGGAACCAGTAATCGCCCTTGCTCCAGCCAAAACTCTCGCGCAGGCCGGTTTGCACCGGACCGACGAACTGCAGGAAGTCGGTATAGGTATAGGCCAGCACGTAGGCCGGCATCGCCATGGGCAACAGCAGCGCCCATTCGGCAATTCTGCGACCGGGAAAATCGTTCAGGGCCACCAGCCAGGCGGCCCCGGTCCCCATGGCCGCGACACCGATGCCGACGCCGAGACAGAGCCAGATCGAATTCGCCACATATTCGGGCAGCACGGTCGCCATCAGGTGGCCCCAAGTGTCACCCGTGCCGCCGGTGAAAAGGTTGGCGACGACCGCAAGCACCGGCAATGCGACCAGAACCGCGAGCGCGACGGAGATTGCAGCAAGCGGCGAGGAGTTGGAGGGGCGAGACACGGCCAGCCGATTATAATTGAGACTTATTCTCCACAACCCGTCAATCTGCGCAGCGATCATGCCCTTGCTCGAAGTCGATCGTGTCAGTCATGCCTACGGCAAGCATGCCGTGGTGCGTGATCTGTCCTTCAACCTGGCGCCGGGTGAAATCGCCTGTCTGCTGGGATCTTCGGGCTGCGGCAAAACCACCATGCTGCGGCTGATCGCCGGCTTCGAGCAGCCTTCGGCGGGCAGCATCCGCCTCAATGGGGTGACGATTGCGAGCGAAAAGTCGCAGATACCTGCCGAAGCGCGGCGCATCGGCATGGTGTTCCAGGATTACGCGCTGTTCCCTCACCTGTCGACCGCCGACAACATCGGCTTCGGGCTGCGCGGAAAGTTCCCGAAGGGACGCACCGCGCTGGCGCTGGCGACACGGCGACGCATCGATGAAATGCTTGAACTGATCGGCTTGGCCGAACACGGCGCGCGCTATCCGCACGAGCTTTCCGGCGGCCAGCAACAGCGCGTGGCGCTGGCCCGCGCGCTGGCCCCGCAGCCGCATCTGCTGTTGCTCGACGAGCCATTTTCCAATCTCGATGTCGAACTGCGCGAACGCCTGTCGCTGGAAGTCCGCGACATTCTCAAGCGTGCCGGCATGGCGGCCATCCTGGTCACCCACGACCAGAACGAAGCCTTTGCCGTCGCCGACATGGTCGGCATCATGCGCGAGGGTTGCATCGAGCAATGGGACACGCCCTACAACCTCTATCACCGGCCCGCCACACGCCACGTTGCCGATTTCATCGGTCAGGGCGTGTTCCTGCCCGGCGAGGTGCTGTCGCGCCAGATCGTGGAAGTGGAACTCGGCCGGCTCGATTGCGATGTCCCGCTGGATTGCGGTTCAAGCTGCGCCGAATGCCAGCGCGACTGCCGGCTGGATGTGCTGCTACGCCCCGATGACGTGATCCACGACGACGCCAGCAACGTGAAGGCCGAAGTCATCGCCAAAGCCTTTCGTGGCGCGGAGTTCCTCTACACCCTGCGTCTGGCATCCGGCGCACAAGTGCTGTCGCTGGTGCCGTCGCACCACAACCACGCCATCGGCGAGAAAATCGGCATCCGGCTCGATGTCGACCACGTCGTGACCTTTCAGCAGGAACAATGATCCCCTGGCTGCCGCTGGAGCCTGTATTTCCTGCGCTTGAAACAGCGCTGGCCGAACCCAACGGCCTGCTCGCCGCCGGCGGCGACCTCAGCCCGCAACGAATCCTCTCCGCCTATCGGCGCGGCATCTTTCCATGGTATTCGACGGGCGAGCCGATCCTCTGGTGGAGCCCCGATCCGCGCATGGTGCTCGTCCCCGACGAGTTGAAGATCTCCCGCTCGCTGGCGAAGACACTGCGCAATACCGACTATGAGGTGCGCCTCGATACAGCGTTCAGCGCCGTCATCCATGCCTGCGCCGGCAAGCCGCGCGAAGGCCAATCCGGTACCTGGATCACCCGTGAAATGCAGGCCGCCTATCGCGAGCTGCACCGGCTCGGCCATGCGCATAGCGTGGAGACATGGGTCGATGGCAAGCTCGCCGGCGGCCTCTACGGCGTCGCGATTGGCCGGGCCTTTTTCGGTGAATCGATGTTCGCCGATCAGCGTGACGCCTCGAAAATCGCGCTCGTCCATTTGTGCGCTTACCTCAAACAGCGCGGATTCGGCATAATCGACTGCCAGATGGAAACCGCTCACCTCGCCTCTCTCGGTGCTAAACCGATTCCCCGCAGCGACTTCGCCGCGCGGCTGGTTGATCTGTGCGTGCGAGACGATGCTCCGGGACACTGGCCGGCCGCAGCGATTGACGGTCATTTCAGGCGGCACATGACGCAACCATGACCCACCTGCGCGACCTGCCGCCCTTTCCGCTGTTGCAGTTCTATGCCACGGCGCCTTACGGCTGCTCCTACCTGCCTGGCCGCATTGCCCGCTCCCAGGTTGCCACGCCGACCCACCTGATCGACAGCGCCACCTACAGCGAACTGGTGCGCGCGGGATTTCGCCGCAGTGGCGTGTTTACCTATCGCCCCTATTGCGATGCCTGCCGCGAATGCCAGCCGGTGCGGCTCAACGTCGCCGAGTTCGTGCCCAACCGAAGTCAGCGCCGCGCCCTGACCCAGCACGCGGCGCTCACCGCGCGCGAATGCAGCCTGACGTTTCGCGAGGAGCACTATCAGCTCTACCAGCGCTATCAGGCGGCCCGTCATTCCGGCGGCGGCATGGATCAGGACAGCCGTGATCAGTACGCCCACTTTCTGCTGCAAACCCATGTCGACAGCCGGCTGATCGAATTCCGCGAAGAAGGCGTGCTGCGCGTCGTCAGCATCATCGACGTGCTGGCCGACGGGCTCTCGTCGGTCTACACCTTTTATGATCCCGACATTCCCAATGCCAGCTACGGCACCTTCGCCATCCTCTGGCAAATCGCTCAGTGCCAGCATGTGGGCCTGCCCTGGCTGTATCTTGGCTACTGGATTCGCGACAGCCGCAAGATGACCTACAAGGCCCGGTTCCGCCCGCTCGAAGCCCTGCGCCACGGCGAGTGGCAGCCCATAGAAGAATAAGTCCGGCTTAACAGTCGGCGCTGGCGACACGGCGACCGGAGTCGCTTATCGCGCGGTCGCGGTCTCCCGCCGCCGATAGCCGCGCCAGGCCGGCCATATCGCTGCGCCGAGCATCAGCACCACCAACAGCAAGGGCCAGACCACCGGACGGTTCCACTCGGCACGACGCTGCTCGCGCAAGGAAGCATCGACGCGCTGATACTTGAGCGTGTTGTGGCCGACCTTGCTCGGCTTTCTGTTGGTCAGCCAGGCGTGGCGCAAGGTGTAGTCCTTCGGATGAAAGCCCCAGATCCAGGGCGCGTCCTGACGCAGTATGGCGGTCATGCGATCAATCAGTTGCTGGCGCTCTGCGCCGCTTTCCATCGCCTTCATGCGCTCGAACAGCTGGTCATATTCCGGGTTCTCGTAGTTCGCCGCGTTCTCGCCCTGGTGCCTGACCTTGCCCTGCTTGCCATAAAGCAGAAACATGAAATTCTCGGGATCGGGGTAGTCCGCATTCCAGCCGAAATAGAACAGCTGCACCGCCCCCTTGCGCACCTTTTCCTGAAAGCGGTTGTAGTCGGTGCTGCGTACCACCAGCTGCGTATCGATCTTGGCAAACTGCTTGTTGAGCCAGTCGATGCGCGCCTTGGCGCCGACACCGGTGGCGGTGGTATCGAGATTGATGACCAGCGGCTCGCCGGTTTTGGCATCACGTCCGTTGGGCCATCCGGCCTCGGCCAGCAAGCGCTTCGCTTCGGCGATCGACTTGCGCCGGGGATGCCCATCAACCCAGTCGTACATGCCCGGATTGATGCCTGCGGCACCCTCGCGATAACCGAAGATGCCGGGCGGGATCGGTCCCTGCGCCGCAACGCCGCGACCGTTCTGGAAGATCGAAATGAACTCTTCCTGATCGAGGGCGATGGAAATCGCCTGGCGCAGTTTGCGCGCGCTTTCCGCCGTTTTTGGATCAATGCCGCCAACCAGCGGGTCGAGCCAGTTGAAACCCATGTACATGCTCGATGTCGCCACCGAGGTGGTCAAGGAGATCCCTTGCGCGCGCATGTCGTCGGACAGGGTGATCTCGCCCGCGGTCACCTGTACGGCCTGATCGAAAGCGTCCGAAGAGATGCCCGAAGCATCGTAATAGCCCTGCAGGAACTTGTTCCAGTAGGGAATCTGCTCCTTCTCGCGACTGAACACCACCTTGTCGATGAAAGGCAGCAGCTTGCCGCAATCCTTCATCAGGCCTGCCCCGGCATCTTCTGCCTCGCCTTCGCAGGGATAGGTTTCCTGGCGGAAATTCGGATTCCGCTCCAGCACCATGCGCGCATTGGGATTGTTCTCGGTCAGCATGTAGGGCCCGGTGCCGATCGGATACCAGTCCAGCGTCAGGTTCTTCTCGGCCATGCCCGGCTGACTGTGGAACTTGTCCGCTTCCCATGGCATGGGTGCAAAGAATGGCATCGCCAGCCAATACAGGAACTGCGGATACTTGCCCTTGACCCTAATCCGGTAGCGGTAGCGATCGACGACCTCGGCGCCCTCGAGACGATGCTCGCGCAAGTCGATCCACGGCTTGTCCTTCTCCGCTTTCAAACGCCTGGCGAAATCGCCGAGACCGACAACGTAGTCGTCCATCAGACCAAAAATCGGCGAATGCAGGCGCGGATGCGCGAGACGCTTCAGGCCATAGACGTAATCGTCAGCCGTCAATTCCCGCGTGTCACGCTGCGTGAATTCGCTCAGCGTACTGAAGCGATCCAGATCCTGCGGGGACAGCGCGTGATAGACAAATTCACCCGTTGCGCCCGCCGCCTTGCGGGCGAAGGCCGGATGCGGCTGATAGCGGATGCCCGGCTTGAGCGTGATCGTATAGTCGGTGAAGGCGATCCTTGCCGCATCCGCATCATTCGGCAATACGCGTCCCTGTGCATCCAGGTAGCGTGCTTGCGGTACTGCCTCGGCCGTGGCGGCGACCAGCGCATAAGGGCGCTTGAGATAGTGATACTGCAGCGGCGGTTCATAAATCTGCGCCGTAAACGTGATCTCGTCTTCGCTGTACGACTGTACCGGATCGAGATGCTTGGGCCGTTCGGTGAAGGCGCTGTACAGAATGTTCCTGCCGCGATCCTCCGCCGGATAGGGGTCATTCCATGCACTGCCGCAGGCGGTCAGCAACAGGACAAGAAGACAGGAGAATACGCTACGCATGACGGCGAGTTTATCTGATCCGCTATAATCCGCCGTCTGATTCAACCAAGGAAAAAGCGATGGGATTTCTCGCTGGCAAACGCATTCTGATCACCGGTCTCATCTCCAACCGGTCAATCGCTTACGGCATCGCCAAGGCCTGCCACCGCGAAGGCGCCGACCTTGCCTTCACCTATCAGAACGAGCGCGTCCGGGACCGCATCGCCAAGTTCGCCGACGAATTCGGCTCCAAGGCGATTTTCCCCTGCGACGTAGGCGACGACGCACAGATTGAGGCCGTCTTTGAGCAACTCGCCAAGCATTGGGACGGACTCGACGGTCTGGTGCATTCCATCGCCTTTGCCCCCAATGAGGCGATCGAGGGCGACTTCCTGGACGGCATCTCGCGCGAATCCTTCCGCATCGCGCACGACGTGTCGTCCTACAGCTATCCCGCTCTGGCCAAGGCCGCCCGCCCCCTGCTGCTAAAGGGCAACAACCCGTCGCTGCTGGCGCTGACCTATCTGGGCGCGGTGCGGACCATGCCCAACTACAACACCATGGGTCTGGCCAAGGCGAGCCTCGAAGCGGCCACGCGCTATCTGGCTTTCTGCCTCGGCCCGCAGGGCATCCGCGCCAACGCGCTCTCGGCTGGTCCGATCAAGACGCTTGCCGCGTCGGGTATCGGCAACTTCGGCAAATTGCTCGCCTACAACGCCCATCACGCCCCGCTACGCCGCAACGTGACCGTCGACGAAGTCGGCAACGCCGCAGCCTTTCTGCTGTCCGATCTGGCCAGCGGCATCACGGGCGAGATCCTCTATGTCGATGGCGGCACGCATACCACTGCCATGGGCAATGCCGACCCGCTGCCCGGCTAGCCAGCACTGTGGCTGCACCAAAAAACAAAGCCCCGCATTGCGGGGCTTTGTTTTTTCGCGTCCGGGAACTCAGCGTTCCCTGGCGGCCTCCAGCGCCGCCTTGTGGATCTCCACCGGAAATTTCTCCTTCAGGGTCGAGATCCAGGCTGCGAACTCTTCCTCTGCAACAAAGCGGGCGTATTTCTGGGCCAGCGCTCGACCCTGCGGATCGTCAATGCCAATCTGCCCGACGCCCTTGACCGAGCTGATGCGATACAGGGCATAACCGTTGCCCGGAAAGGCGACACCTGCGTGGGCCGGCAACTTTCCTGTATCCGCTTTGAATACTGCCTGCAAGGCATAGGGCGGCAGGCCCTGCGCTGCTGAGCGGCTGACGCTGCGCACAGCAGACCACTTGAGGTCGACCGCTTCGCCCTTCGCCAATCGGGCCAGCTTCGTCTCGCCGTCCTTTGTCGCCAGATTGAGCGCTTCCTCACGAACCAGGAACTTCTCGATGTCGCCTTTGACCACCTCCAGCACTTGCAGCGCCGCCGGCTTGTGCTCGAGCACGCGTGCGGATACCAGAGTACCCGGAGCCACCTCGACTGCCTCGGTGTTGCGTTTGTTCTTCAGGCCGTCATCGCTGAACAAGGCAGCGGCCAGTTTCGCATTGTCGAAAGGCGCGGGCATCTTGCCGCCCTTGACAAACCATGGCGTCTGACGAATTTCGAGCTTCCATTTCTCGGCTGCCGGCTTCAGGCTGTCGGCCTGTTCATAAACGATATTGCCAAATGCCTCGGCCGCTTCCGCATACTTCTTCATCCCGGATTCGCGCTTGATTTCAGCCACGACGTCCGCCTTGACCTCTTCGAGCGGTTTGACCCGTTCCGGACGCGCGCCCGTCACGCGGATGATGTGAAAACCGAAGTCGGAACGCACCACTTCCGAAATCTGCCCTTCCTTCAGCGTAAAGGCGGTGTCCTCGAACACTTTCACCATCGCTCCGCGACCGAACCAGTCGAGGTCTCCGCCCTTCTCGGCAGATCCGGGGTCCTGGGAGTTCATCTTGGCGAGCTTGGCAAAATCGCCGGGCGCCTTCTTCACCTGCGCCAGAAGCTCATCCGCCTTGGCCTTTGCGGTCCTGGCTTCCGTGTCCGGCGCATCCTTGGCTGCGCGAATCAGGATATGGCTGGCACGTCGCGTCTCGCCGTCCTTGTAACGATCCGCATGCGACTGATAGTAGGCCTTGACTTCCTCGTCGCTGATCGCTGCCTGCGCCGTCAGCGCGTCGCGGCTCAACACCAGGAACTCGGCACGCACCTGCTCCGGCAATTCGAACTTCTTGCGATTGGCCTCGTAATACTTTTGTGCGGCATCGGCGGCAAGCTTCACCTGGGTGGTGTAGGCCTCAGGCACCAACACCGCCTCAGCGACCTCGCGCTGCTCCAACTGTGTCGCCAACCAGCGACTGGCCGCGGCCTGACCGACGATTCCGGCTTCGGTAACCGGAAACATCAGCTGTTGCATGGCCATGTCCTGACGCAGGCGCGCTTCGAACATCTCCTTGCTCATGCCTTGCCCTGCCACCAGGGCCTCGTAGCGCTCCCTGGAAAACTTTCCGTTTTCCTGCAGCGAGGGAACGCCGGCAATGAACTGCGCCAGTTGATCGTTGCTCACGACCAGGCGCGCCTTCTGCGCCTGCTCGACCAGCAGCCGTTGCGTCACCAGTGAATCAAGCACGGCACGGCGCATCTGCGGGGTTTCGAACATTGCCGGATCGAGCTTTCCGCCCAACTGGGCACGCATCCTGTCCTGTTGTTCGCGCAAGGCGGTTTCCAGCTCCTGCCGGCTGATCTTGCTGCGGCCGACGGTCGCGACACCGGCCCCGACATCGGCGTTGCGGACGTAGGAATCAACGCCCCAGAACGCGAACGGGAGCGTGATCAATGCGAGGAAACCCTGGGTGATCTTCTTGTTGTTGCGAACAAAATCAAGCATGCGTTGATAGCCCTAAATGCGACAAAGGCGAACAGCAGTTCGCCTTTGTTCGGTGGTGGGTGCTGACGGGGTCGAACCGCCGACATTCTGCGTGTAAGGCAGACGCTCTACCAACTGAGCTAAGCACCCGCTGAACGGCGGCTGCCCACATCGGACAGCCGGCGACAATTCTATCAGTTCGCTACCGCTCAGTGGGTGACCACCCCGGTCACCGCAGCATCACCGACAACAGCCGCCACCGCTGGCGTTGCGGGTTGCTCCGGCAAGGGCTGAGGCATCCGTTCAAGAGCGAGTTCCAGCACCTTGTCGATCCACCGCACCGGCAGGATCTCGATCCGGTTCTTGATGGTGTCCGGGATCTCGGTCAGATCCTTCACGTTCTCTTCCGGAATCAGCGCGAGGCGAATGCCACCGCGGACTGCCGCCAACAGCTTTTCCTTGAGGCCGCCGATCGGCAGTACTTCGCCGCGCAGCGTGATCTCGCCTGTCATCGCCACGTCGGCGCGCACCGGAATCCCGGTCAGCACCGAGACCAGCGCAGTACAGATGGCGATGCCGGCGCTGGGACCATCCTTGGGCGTCGCGCCTTCGGGCAGGTGAATGTGGATATCGTTCTTCTGATAGAAATCATCCTGAATGCCGAGCGCCTGGCTGCGCTTGCGCACCACCGACAAGGCAGCCTGAATCGACTCCTGCATGACTTCGCCCAACTTGCCGGTGGTCATGGTCTTGCCCTTGCCCGGCAGGGCCACGGCCTCGATGGTCAGCAACTCGCCACCCACTTCGGTCCACGCCAGACCGGTCACCTGGCCTATCTGATTTTCCTTTTCCGCCATGCCAAAGCTGTAACGGCGCACACCGAGGAACTTGTCGAGGGTCTTGGCATTGACCACGATCTTGTTCTTGCGTGCCTTCATCACCAGCGACTTCACCACCTTGCGGCAGATCTTCGAAATCTCGCGTTCCAGGGCGCGCACGCCGGCTTCGCGCGAGTAGTAGCGCACGATGTCGCGCAGGGCGTCCTCGGTGATCGAGAGTTCGTCGCGCTTGATGCCGTTGGCCTTCTGCTGCTTCGGCACCAGGTAGCGCAGGGCAATATTGACCTTTTCGTCCTCGGTGTAGCCCGCGAGCCGAATCACCTCCAGGCGATCGAGCAAGGCCGCCGGGATGTTCAGCGTGTTGGCCGTAGCGACGAACATGACGTCGGACAGGTCAAAATCCACCTCGATGTAGTGATCCTGGAAAGTGTGGTTCTGTTCCGGGTCGAGTACCTCAAGCAAAGCCGACGAAGGATCGCCGCGGAAGTCCTGCCCCATCTTGTCCACTTCGTCGAGCAGGAACAGCGGGTTCTTGACCCCGACCTTGGCCATGTTCTGCAGGATCTTGCCCGGCATCGAGCCGATGTAGGTACGGCGATGGCCTCGGATTTCGGCCTCGTCTCGCACGCCGCCCAAGGCCATGCGCACGAACTTGCGATTGGTGGATTTGGCAATCGACTGCCCGAGAGACGTCTTGCCCACGCCGGGGGGACCGACCAGACACAGGATCGGCGCTTTCACCTTGTCCACCCGTTGTTGCACGGCAAGGTATTCGACGATGCGTTCCTTGACCTTTTCCAGGCCATAGTGGTCTCGGTCGAGGATCTTCTCGGCCGCCGACAGATCCTTGCTGATCCGCGACTTCTTTTTCCACGGCAGCGCCAGCAGGGTCTCGATGTAGTTCCGCACCACGGTGGCCTCAGCGGACATGGGCGACATCAGCTTGAGCTTCTTGACCTCCGCGTTGACCTTGGCCAGGGCTTCCTTGCTCATGCCCGCCGCCTTGATCTTCTTCTCCATCTCATCGATGTCGGCGCCCTCCTCACCTTCGCCGAGTTCCTTCTGGATGGCCTTGACCTGCTCGTTGAGGTAATACTCACGCTGGCTCTTTTCCATCTGGCGCTTGACGCGGCCGCGGATGCGCTTTTCGACCTGCAGGATGTCGAGCTCGGCTTCCAGCTGGCCGAGCAGTTTTTCCAGGCGTTCGGCAACACCGAAAACTTCGAGCACGTCCTGCTTCTGTTCGAGCTTCAGGGGCAGGTGTGCGGCGATAGTATCGGCAAGACGCCCCGCCTCCTCGATACCGGCCAGCGAGGTCAGCACCTCGGGCGGAATCTTCTTGTTGAGCTTGACGTACTGATCGAACTGCGCCAGCACTGTGCGTCGCATGGCCTCGATCTCGTTGTCGGCGCGCTCCTCGACCGAGATCAGGCTGACATCGGCGACGAACATGGTGCGCTGGTCTTCGATACGCAGCACCCGTGCCCGCTGAACGCCTTCCACCAGCACCTTGACGGTGCCGTCCGGCAGCTTGAGCATCTGCAGGATGTTGGCGAGACAGCCGATCTCGTACATGTCCTCCGGCACGGGCTCATCCTTGGCCGCGGACTTCTGCGCCACGAGGAGGATATTCTTGCCGGCCTCCATGGCCGTTTCCAGCGCCTTGATCGACTTCGGGCGCCCGACGAACAGCGGGATCACCATATGCGGGAATACCACCACGTCGCGCAAGGGCAACAGCGGCAGGGATTGGGTCTCTACGGGGGAGGCGGGTAGGCCAGACATCATCGTGTCCTTCGGTTATGAGTCACGCCGTCCACATTGGGGCGGGTGACCGGTATTCAAGGCAGCGGTCGCTGCCGGGTCAGTTGGAACCCGAAACCTTGGGCTGGTCGGCGTAGATCATCAGCGGCTGGGCGCCGCTTTCGATGGTGCTTTCGTCGATAACAACCTTGCTGACGCTCTCCATGGTCGGCAATTCATACATGGTGTCGAGCAGCACATTTTCGAGAATCGAACGCAAGCCTCGCGCACCGGTCTTGCGCTTCAAGGCCTTTTTGGCAATTGCCTGAAGCGCCGAGGGACGCACTTCGAGTTCCACGCCTTCCATGGCAAAAAGCTTGTGATACTGCTTGATCAGGGCGTTCTTCGGTTCAATCAGGATTTCGACCAGCGCCTCTTCGTCGAGTTCCTGCAAGGTCGCAATCACGGGCAGGCGGCCGATCAGCTCCGGAATCAGGCCGAACTTGATCATATCCTCGGGCTCGACCTGCTTCAGCACCTCGCTGACATTGCTGGCGTCCCGGCTTTTCACCTCGGCGCCAAAGCCGATGCCGCCCTTCTCCGAGCGGCTGCGAATCACCTTGTCCAGTCCGTCGAATGCCCCACCGCAAATGAACAGGATGTTGGTGGTGTCGATCTGGATGAAATCCTGGTTCGGATGCTTGCGCCCGCCCTGCGGTGGAATGCTTGCCACCGTACCTTCGATCAGCTTCAGCAGCGCCTGCTGGACCCCCTCGCCGGACACATCGCGCGTGATCGAAGGGTTGTCCGACTTGCGTGAAATCTTGTCTATTTCATCAATATAGACAATGCCCTGCTGAGCCTTCTCGACTTCGTGATCGCACTTTTGCAGCAACTTCTGAATGATGTTTTCGACGTCCTCGCCGACATAACCCGCCTCGGTCAGCGTGGTCGCGTCGGCCATGACGAAGGGCACGTTGAGCGTGCGCGCCAGAGTTTGCGCCAACAGCGTCTTGCCGGACCCGGTGGGGCCGATGAGCAGGATGTTGCTCTTCGACAGTTCAATGCCGTCGCTGCCCTTTTCCTGATGCCGGATGCGCTTGTAGTGGTTATAGACCGCCACGGCAAGGATCTTCTTCGCCGAATCCTGCCCGATCACGTACTGATCGAGCATCTCGCGGATCTCCTTCGGCGCCGGCAGTTCGCGCTTGGATGTGCCCTCGGGAACGGCGGCGATCTCGTCGCGGATGATGTCGTTGCAAAGCTCGATGCACTCGTCGCAGATAAAAACGGAGGGCCCGGCGATCAGCTTCTTGACCTCATGCTGGCTCTTTCCGCAGAAGGAGCAATACAACAGCTTTTCTCCGCTACCCGATTTCTTGTCCGCCATCTTCGTCTCCGTGTGCGCGAACGCTCAAGCCTTGGCAGGCTCGGCGGCTTCGTCGCGACTGGTCAATACCTTGTCGACCAGACCATACTCCACGGCCGCCTCGGCCGAAAGGAAGTTGTCGCGATCGGTATCGCGCTCGATGCGCTCGATCGACTGGCCGGTATGGTGCGCCAGCATGCTGTTGAGTTTCTGCTTGAGGAACAGGATTTCCTTGGCATGGATCTCGATGTCCGAGGCCTGCCCCTGGAAGCCGCCCATCGGCTGATGGATCATCACGCGTGAATTCGGGAGGCAGTAGCGCTTGCCCTTTTCGCCGGCGGCGAGCAGAAACGAACCCATGCTGCACGCCTGTCCGATGCACAGCGTCGATACGTTGGGCTTGATGAACTGCATGGTGTCGTAGATGGCCATCCCCGCAGTGACGGAACCGCCCGGCGAATTGATGTAGAAGAAGATGTCCTTGTCCGGATTTTCCGATTCCAGAAACAGCAGCTGGGCCACGATCAGATTGGCAGTTCCGTCATTGACCGGCCCGACCAGGAAAATCACCCGCTCGCGCAGCAGGCGCGAATAGATGTCGTAGGCCCGCTCGCCGCGTCCGCTTGTCTCGATGACCATGGGCACGAGGCCCAGCGCCTGCGTCTCAGGAGCCGGTGCATCGAAGGCACCACCATTTTGTCGCGAACCGTACATGGACATCTCCGGGAAGATCATGCTGCATTTCCCATCAGTTCATCAAAGGCGATGGGGGTTTCGCTGACTTTGGCGCTGGCGAGCACCCAATCCACCACGTTGTTCTCCAGCGCGAGCGCCTCTGCCTCGGCCAGCCGCTCCGGCTGGGAATAGTACCAGCGCACCACTTCCTTGGGGTCTTCGAAAGTTTCCGCAAATTCGTCAACGATGGCACGCACCTGCTCCGGTTTGACATGAAGGTCCTTGGCCTTGACCAACTCAGCAAGAAGCAGGCCAAGTTTCACGCGACGCGACGCCTGCTCGGTGAACCAGGAAGCCTCGACCGGAATGTTCTTCATCGCCATGCCGCGCGACTCCATGTCGCGGCGCGCAGCCTCGGCCATCTGCTGCGATTCGACCTCGACCAGGGCTTTGGGCACCTCGATCGGATTCACCTTGAGCAGCGCCTCCATGACCTGTTCCTTGACCTTCGCCAGCAGACGCTTCTTGACTTCGCGCTCCAGATTCGAGCGAACCTCGACGCGCATCTTCTCGACATCGCCATCGGCGACACCGAGTTGCTTCGCGAAGTCGGCATCGATCTCCGGCAACTGGGCAGCCTCGACCTTCTTCACGGTCACCTCGAACTGCACCGTCGCGCCAGCCAGTTCCGCGGTCTGATAGTCGGCAGGGAAGTTCACATCGAAGACCTTGGTGTCGCCGGCCTTGACGCCTTCAAGCTGCGCTTCGAAATCCGGCAGCATCTGGCCGCCACCCACCATCACCGCAAAGTCGCTGGCCTTGCCACCCTGGAATTCCTCGCCATCCCTGCGTCCGATGAAGTCGATCACCAGGCGATCTCCATTCGTTGCGCCTCGGTCGGTCTCGACGTAGGTCGTCCGCTGCTTGCGCAGGACTTCCAGCGTCTTGTCGACCTCGGCATCGGTCACCGTCAGGGTGGGCTTGGAAAACGCCTGGCCGGAGACGTCTGCCGGCGTGATGTCGGGATAGACCTCGAAAATCGCGGTGAAACCCAGCAGTCCCGGGCTGGCATCGGACTTCGGCTCGATGCGCGGATAACCCGCGACGCGCAGCTTCTGCTCGCGAACCTTCTCGCCATAGGCCTTCTCCACCGCAGCGCCGATCGCTTCCGAACGCGCCTGGGAACCATATTGCTGGGCGACCATCTTCATCGGCACTTTGCCCGGACGGAAACCCGCCATCTTCACGGTGCGCGACATCCGCTTCAGGCGCTGCTCGACATCCTTGTCGATCTCTGCCATGGCCACCGTCATGTCGATGCGCCGCTCCAGCGCGCTGCTGGTGTCGATTGCCACGTCCGTCGTTGCCTTGTCCGTCATCTCTATATCCGTCATTGAAGAATTCATTGAAAAAAACCACTCTCCCGCCAAGTTCCGCAGCGGCGCCCCATAGCTGGTGCCCAGGAAGGGACTCGAACCCCCACGCCTCGCGGCGCCAGAACCTAAATCTGGTGCGTCTACCAATTCCGCCACCTGGGCTCATGCCGCAAACGGCCATTAATCAAAGCCAAAACGACACGACGTGGATTGCGAATTTTACCTGCTTTCCCCATTTCTTTCCGACTTGGCGCCATCCCGGCGCATGACCTGCCCTCGCCTCGCTCAGCCAATCAACAGCCGGACACGCCAACGGCGGACCATCGAAAGCCGGCGGCGCAGACGGCTCTGTATATACTCCTGCCGCACCATGGCCGTCGATCACTACGAAAACTTTCCCGTTGCCTCGATTCTTCTGCCGGCGCCCTTGCGCGAGCCGGTGGCGGCCATTTACGGCTTTGCCAGGAGCGCCGACGACTTCGCCGACGAAGGAGATCTGTCGCCGCAGCAACGCAGCGCACTGCTGGCCGGCTACCAGGACGAACTCGATGCGATCGGGCAGGGCCGGCCGACGCAGCATCCGGTATTCCTGCGCCTGAGGCCGGTGATCGCACGCTACGACCTGCCGCTGCAACTGTTTCGCGACCTGCTCGATGCCTTCGTGCAGGACGTAAGCAAGGACCGCTACGGCGACTTCGACGAACTCATGGACTACTGCCGCCGCTCCGCCGACCCGGTCGGACGCCTGTTGCTGCATCTGTTCGGCCACGCCACGGCGCAGAACCTGTCCCGCTCGGACGCCATCTGCTCCGCGCTGCAGTTGATCAACCACTGGCAGGATGTCGGCATCGATGCGACCAAGGGCGCCAACGGCCGAATCTATCTGCCGCAGGACGACATGGCGCGCTTTGGTGTCAGCGACGACGATATCCTGCACCGTGTCGCCAGCGCCGACTTTCAAGATCTGCTGCGATTCCAGGTCGAACGCGCGCGCGCGCTGATGCTCAGCGGCGCGCCGCTGGGCTGGGACCTGCCGGGACGCATCGGCCTCGAAATCCGCGCCATCGTGGCCGGCGGCCTGCGCATTCTGGATAAAATCGAGGCTGCCGATTACGACGTGTTCACCCGACGCCCCATGCTCCAGCCTCTCGATTGGCCACTGATAGCTTGGCGCTCGCTGGTCCGCCCACTGGACCCCCCTCGGTAAATTCGCCGTGACTCCCGATCAATATTGCCAGGAACGGGCCGCGCAAAGCGGCTCCAGCTTTTACTACAGCTTCCTGTTTCTCGAACCGCTCCGGCGCCAAGCCATCACGGCGCTCTACGCCTTTTGCCGCGAAGTCGACGACGTGGTCGACGAATGCCCCGATGCCCTTCTGGCGCGTGCCAAACTGGGCTGGTGGCGCAGCGAAGTGGCGGCACTGTTTGAAGGTCATCCCACTCATCCGGTGACCCAGGCGCTGGCTGTATCCCTCAAAGGGTTCTACCTGCCGCAGGAGCAATTGCTGGAAATCATCGACGGCATGGAGATGGATCTCGACCAGGTCCGCTATGCGGATTTCAAGGCGCTGCACCTTTACTGCTATCGCGTCGCCAGCGTGGTCGGCCTGCTCGCCGCGGAAATCTTCGGCTACAGCGACCGCCAGACGCTCAAGTACGCTCACGACCTCGGCCTTGCCTTCCAGCTCACCAACATCATCCGCGACGTCGGCGAAGATGCGCGGCGAGGCCGCATCTACCTGCCGCAGGACGAAATGTCGCGCTTTGACGTAAGCGATTCCGATCTGCTGCAGGCAAACTATTCGGACAACTTCCGCCGCCTCATGGCGTTCCAGGTCGAACGCGCCCGGACCCTATACCAGCAGGCCTTTGCCCAGCTTCCCGCTGCCGACCGCAAGGCGCAGCGCGCCGGGCTGATCATGGCCGCGATCTACCGCGCGACGCTCGATGAAATCGTGCGCGACGACTATCGCGTGCTGGACCAGCGCATCTCCCTGCCGCCGCTGCGCAAGCTGTGGCTTGCCGGAAAAACCTGGATCAGAGCATGAACCTTCCCCCCAGCCCCCGTCCCGCGGAAGGGGGTGACGCTGGTTCAGCCGCTACCGCGGCTTCCGGGCCGAAACGCGCTCCGCCTTGGGGCGGCCCGGCGGCGGACAAGATCGCCGTCATCGGTGCCGGCTACGCCGGCCTCGCCGCCGCCGTCGAACTCGCCGCTGCCGGACGGCAGGTCGAGGTATTCGAGGCCTCGCGCGTGCCTGGCGGTCGTGCCCGCGCGGTGCAGATCGAAGGCTTCACCGTCGATAACGGGCAGCACATCCTGATCGGCGCATATACCGAAACCTTGCGCCTGATGCGCGCGGTCGGCGCCGATCCTGACGTCCTGCTCAGGCGCACCCCGCTGCGTTTCGAGTTCCCCGGCGAGTTCGTCATGAGCGCACCGCGCTTGCCGGCGCCGCTACACACCGCTTTTGCGCTGCTCCTCGCCCGGGGGCTCGACTGGGGCGAAAAGTGGGCGGCGATCCGCCTCATGCGGGGCCTGCAGGCCGGTCAATTCCGCATCGAGCCCGACATCACGGTCACCGCGTGGCTGGACAGCAACAAAACGCCGTCCCGCCAGCGCCGACTTCTGTGGGAGCCGCTGTGCATCGCCGCGCTAAACACCCCCGCCGAGCGTGCCTCGGCGCAGGTACTGGCCAATGTTTTGCGCGACAGTCTCGCCAGCTCGCGCTCCGCCAGCGACATGCTGCTGCCGCAGGTTGATCTTTCGGCGCTGTTTCCCGAACCTGCGGCCGAGTTCATCGCCCGGCATGGCGGCGCCGTCCAGCTCGGCCGTCGCGTCAGTTCGCTCAGGCGTGAGGGCGATGCCTGGTGGATCGACGATGCCGGACCGTTTGCACAGGTGATTCTCGCCGTGGCGCCCTATCACCTCGGCAATCTCGTGCCGGAACTGGCACCGCAGGTGGCCCACTTCGACTGGGAACCCATCGTCACCAGCTACTTCAGCTACCCGGATTGGGTGCGCCTGCCGCAGCCCATGCTCGGCGTGGATGCCGGGCTCGCGCAATGGCTGTTCGACCGCGGCCAACTGTGCGAACAATACGGCCTGATCGCCGCCGTCATCAGCGCGCGCGGCCGCCATCTGGACCTGCCGATGGCGGAACTCGAACGCGGCATCCACAAGGAAATTGTGCGACTCGTGCCCGATCTGCCCGCCCCGCTCGCGGTGCAAACCATCACCGAGAAGCGCGCGACCTTCGCCTGCGTGCCGAATCTGCAACGGCCACAAGCCAGAACCGAAATGCCGGGCCTCTGGCTGGCCGGCGACTACGTCGATAGCGATTACCCGGCGACCCTCGAAGGTGCGGTGCGCAGCGGCGTCGCGGCTGCGCATTCGATCCTCGGCGAAAAGTTCCGCCGCCCGCAGTAGCCGCGGCCTTTCACGGCCTGGCCACCGCTTGCTCGATCATGGTGGGCTGAACTGCGACGCAGTTGGCTACAAGATCGAATTCACCGCACAGTGAATTGATGCAGATTTGATTCAAGGGCGACCAACCCGGAATGGTGAAGAAAATTCGCCCACTCGTCTGACACCGCGCAACATGGACCAAGATCATTGATGCTTACTGAAGCAATCCCCATATACAAATAATGGGCAATTGATGACAGCATCACGCTGGAATTTCTGGCTCGCGTTATCAATTGCAATGCTCGCCCTAGCAGCGGCATCCCTGACAGCATCGCGCAAATGGTTCAGCACGTCGGCCCCTCGGGAAAGCCTCACGCTGGGAGTGTCGGCACCGATTCACTCGCTGTCCACCATCGTCGCGCACTTGCGGGGCTTTCTGCGCGACGAAGGACTGGATGTCACGCTGAAGCACTACCCGTCCGGCAAGGCCGCGCTACCCGGCGTCGACGCGGCCACCGGGCTCAGGATGCTGCATGACCGGGCCGAGCGTTATGCGGAACTGCTGCGCCAGCTGGTCGACGGCAACGCCGCCGATGTGGTCAGCCTGCGCGCCTGCCTGAACTCGGGCGACACGGCTCAGGCGCGGCGTCTGGCGCACACCATCAAGGGTGCGGCCGGCACGCTCGGTGCGGTACGTCTGCAAACGCGCGCAGCCGAACTGGAGGCAGCGCTGCGTGCAGGGCAAACTGACGCGGAAATCGCAGCCCTCATGGACGCGCTCGAAGCGGCGCAGGTGGAACTCGCCGCTGCCGTATACGAACTACCGTAATCCGGCAACGATCAAACCGCCATCACCATCGCGCCATAGCCCGCAACGGCGGCATCGCGCGACAGCAGGCGCATGGGTTCCGCCATCGCCTGGGCGACGAGAATGCGGTCGAAGGGATCGGCATGCAGCGGCGGCAGGATTTCAACCACGGCGGCGTGCTGCCATCCCACCGGCAGTTCGCGGTAGCCCGCCGCGGCGCATAACTCGACTGCGCGCGCTCCGCTCACCGGCATGTCGCCGCGCCCGAGCGCGTGCTTGATTGCGATTTCCCAGATGGACGCGGTACTGACGTAAATATCGTTCGCCGGATCGGCGATCAGGTCGCGCGCGACCGCACGCAGCCGGCTTGACCCGGTCAGCGCCCAAAGCATGATCTGGGTATCGAGCAACAGGCGCACGTTCAGCGACCGCCAAGAAACAGCGCGGCAACCTCTGCGTTGTGCGCGTCGATGTCGTCGGGGACCTTGAACTCGCCTTTCGCCAGCCCGATGCGACGCGACACATCCTCATGGATAGGCACGACACGCGCCACCGGCTTGCCGTTGCGGGAAATCACGATCTCGGTTTCCGCACCGCTGGCGATCTGTTCGATCAGGCGCGAGAGATGGGTTTTAGCGTCGAACAGGCTGACGGTTTGCATTAGGTCGCTCCAATTAATAATTGGTCTAACTAGTTTAGACAGAATAACCAACTCTGACAAGGCATTTCGCGGCAATGATGGCGCCACGCCGCCAGTGCGGTGCGTCCCTTTGGGACTTTCAGCGGATTTCAGCCGACGATGCGGCCGGCGTCCAGCCGCAACGTCCGGCCGCAGCGATGCGCCAGCGCCTCGTCGTGCGTCACCAGAATCAGCGTGGTGCCGGCTTCGGCATTCATGGCGAACATCAGGTCGATGATCTGCGCGCCGGTGGCGGCATCGAGATTCCCCGTCGGCTCGTCGGCCAGCAGCAACTGCGGCCGCATGGCAAAGGCGCGCGCCAGCGCCACGCGCTGCTGCTCGCCGCCGGAAAGATGTTTCGGGTAGTGCCCCAGGCGCGCGCCGAGGCCGACACGGTCCAGCATCGCCTCCGCTGTGGCGCGGGCATCGGCGCGACCGGCGAGTTCCAGCGGCAGCATGGTGTTCTCCAGCGCGGTCAGGGCCGGCAGCAACTGGAAGGACTGGAAAACGAAGCCGAGCAGGCGGCCGCGCAGCGCAGCGCGGGCATCTTCGTCGAGATCGGCGAGATCCTGCCCGCCCAGATGCACCGCGCCCGATGACGGCAGGTCGAGCCCCGCCATCAGGCCGAGCAGGGTCGACTTGCCCGAACCGGAGGCGCCGACAATGGCCACCGCCTCGCCGGACGTCACGGCAAACGAAATCTCGTGCAGAATCGTGAGCGTCTCGTCGCCGCTGGGAACGATCTTGCCCAGCTCGACCACATCGATCACCACACCTGCCGCCAACTGATTTTCACGCATGTTCAAACGATTCGCCTCCCGCATTTTCTTCCTGGTCCTGTTCTGTTGCAGCCTCGCTGCCACCGCGGCAGAGCAGCGCATCCTGATCTATGGCGACAGCCTTTCCGCCGGTTTCGGCATCGCCGTCAGCCAAAGCTGGCCGGCCTTGCTCGGACAGCGATTGCAGGCCGCCGGTTCCCCGCTCAGCGTCACCAACGCCAGCATCAGCGGCGAAACCACGGCCGGCGGGCGCGCCCGCTTCGCTGCCGCGCTTGACCAATTCAAGCCCGCGATCGTCATTCTCGCACTCGGCGCCAACGATGGCCTGCGCGGCCTGCCTGTGGCGGAGATGAAAAGCAATCTCGCCTTCATGGTGACGCTGGCCAAGAAACACCATGCGCGCGTGCTGCTGATCGGCATGCATTTGCCGCCCAATTACGGGCAGAAATACACGCAGGAATTCGACGCCGCCTTCCGCGATCTCGCCCGGCGCGAGAAAGTCGCCTTGCTCCCCTTCCTGCTCGAGCCGATCGCCCTCGATCAAAGCGCCTACCAGGCCGACGGCCTGCATCCGACCGCTGCCGCACAGCCGAAGATTCTCGATCACGTCTGGAAAGCGCTCAAACCGCTGCTCCCGTAAATACCCGATGGCCGAAAAAATCCCCAAGGGAGTGGCGACGGTAGCACAGCTCGCCGAATTCGACACCCTAATCGACGCCCGCGCCCCGAGCGAATTTGCCGAAGACCATCTGCCCGGCGCGATCAGCCTGCCGGTGCTGGATGACGAGGAACGTGCCCGCGTCGGCACGCTCTATAAGCAGGTCTCGGTGTTCGAAGCGAAGAAACTCGGCGCGGCGCTGGTGGCGAAGAACGTTGCGCGCCACATCGAAGAGCACATGCTCGACAAGCCCAAGAGCTGGCGGCCGCTGCTGTATTGCTGGCGCGGCGGCCAGCGCAGCGGCGCCTTCACCCACATCCTGCGGGAAATCGGCTGGAATGCCCATCGCATTCAGGGCGGCTACAAGGCCTGGCGCCACCATGTCGTCGAGCAACTGGCCCTGCTGCTGCCGCAGGTCAAGTTTCGCGTCGTCACCGGCGCCACCGGCAGCGGCAAGAGCCGCCTGCTTGAAGCCCTGGCAGCGCGCGGCGGGCAGATATTGCATCTCGAAGAACTGGCGGTCCACAAGGGCTCGGTGCTGGGCAACCTGCCAGGCCAGCCGCAGCCCGCGCAAAAAGGCTTCGAGACGCAATTGTTCGCGGCACTGTCCGCGCTCGACCCGGAGCGCCCCGTGTTCGTCGAGGCCGAGAGCCGCAAGATCGGCCGCCTGCAGGTACCCGAAGCGCTGCTCGAGGCCATCCGCGGCGCTCCCGGCCTGCGTATCGAGGCATCGCTTCGGGCCCGGGTCGAATTTCTCCTGCGCGATTACGACTATGCGATTGCCGATCCGGCATGGCTGATGGGGCGGCTGGAGCAGCTCAAGGGCCTGCAAAGCAACGAGACGCTCGAACGCTGGCGCTCGCTGATCGCGGCGCGGGATTTTCCGGCCCTGGTGGAAGAGCTGCTGGCCTTGCACTACGACCCGCTCTACCAACGCTCGCAGGCATCCAACTACCACTCGTTCGAGGCCGCGACCCGCTACGACACGGACCGGCTCGATGCCGCCGCGCTCGACCGCCTGGCGGCTGAAATCCTCGCTACATCTGCCTGAACAGATGCGCATGGCCGCGGCTCACCGCCACGGCCTCGGGGCGATCCTTCAGCTTCAGCGTGACCCGGCCGAAAGTATCGTGGCGCGCCGTGACGATCTGCCGCACATTCACCAGCGTGCCGCGATGTACCTGCCAGAACTGTTCCGGGTCAAGCTGTTCGGTCAGTTCCTTGATCGGGGTGCGAATCAGCAGTTCCGCGTCCCTGGTGAACACCGCCGTGTATTTGTCGGCGGCCTGGAAATAGCAGACCTCATCCGTCGCGACCAGCCGCACGTCGTTGCCGACGGAGGCGCGCACCCAGCGCAAGTGCTCCGCAGGCTTGGGCAGCAACTCCTGCAAACGCCGCAGCAGATCGTCGGACTGCGCGTCGGACTGCGCGTCGGACTGCGCGCCGGCCGGAGCCGGCGACATGCGCTGCAGCCGTTCGATGGCCGCCGCCAGCCGGTCGTCGCTGACGGGCTTGAGCAGGTAGTCCACCGCTTCACGCTCGAAGGCCTGTACCGCAAACTCGTCGTAGGCAGTGACGAAGACGACGCGGCAGCTCGTGCGAACTTCCGGCGCCAGGGCCTGCACGACTTCCAGTCCCGACAGTCCCGGCATGCGAATGTCGAGAAAGGCAAACTCCGGCCGCAGGCCCTCGATCATCTCCCGCGCCTCGATGCCGTTGGCCGCCACCCCGGCAATCTCGAGCTGCGGCCACAGTTGGGCAAGTCGGGCGACGAGATGTTTGGCCAGCAGCGGCTCGTCGTCCGCGATGATCGCCTTCATGCCGGAACCTCGACGGGCACGCTCATCGTCGCCGTCGCGCCAGCGCCGACTTCCGAGCTCAGCTCCAGGCTCGCCGTCGGCCCATAGAGCGCCGCGAGGCGGGCCCGGATGTTGGCGACGCCGATGCCCTCGCCTGGCATTTCGGCGAATCCGAGGCCATCGTCGTTGACGGCAATCTGCAACCGGTCGCCCTGTCTCCGCGCCGATACGGTGACGCAGCCACCCGCGACCTTCGGCTCCAGCCCATGGCGAATCGCGTTTTCCACCAGCGGCTGCAGCAGCATGGGCGGGAAGGCATGGGCCAGCAGCTCCGGAGCAATCTCGAAGGCGTAGGCCAGGCGGTCTCCCATGCGAATTTTCAGGATCTCCAGGTATGCCGTCAGCAGCGCCACTTCGTCGGCCAGCGTGCCGCCCTCTGCGCGCGTGCGGGCCAGACTGGAACGCAGATAGCGAATCAGCGCATCCAGCAACCGGCCGGCCAGCTTCGGGTCAACCTCGATCAGCGCCGCGACGTTGGCCAGCGAATTGAACAGGAAGTGCGGCTCGATCTGCGCCTGGAGCATCTTGAGTTGGGCCTCGATGCTGCGCTTTTCGGCTTCGAGGCGGCGGTTCTCGCGCTGGTGCACCTCGGCAGCCAGCGCCACGTTGCGTTCGCGCAGGTAGAAGAAGCCGCTGCCCATGACGCCCAGCGTGACACCCATGACAACCGCCTGCCAGGCGACCGCCGGCCACTCGACCCAACCGACGCCGCTCAGGCTGACGCCCAATAGTAGGCCGAACGCGACGCCCACCGGCACCGCCGCCAAGATCGCCAGCACGCGCCGCGGCCCCTCGGCGACAAACTGTCCAGCCAGGCTGCAGCTCACATAAATGGAGCAGCCGATGCACTGGGAAATCAGCAGATTGATGGCCCAGCCGGCGCCGACACCCAGCGCCGTGAGGAAGCCGGCGATCAGCGTGTTGCCGACGAGCGTGGCGAGCAGACGGCGCAAGTTGGAAGACATGGCGCGATTATTCCACGCCGCAACCGCGCGTCGCCAGCCGTCTTGCGACAGGATGCCGGAACGGGAACATGAACTGCGTCCGGAACCGATGAACTGCTTACGGCAGCACCGGCTCCCGTCGCCGCGTGGCGCACAGACGCTGCATCACGGCCGGACGCGGGACGGCGACTTCCCCCTGCTCGAAAGCCACCACCGTCAGGCGCGGCCGCACCAAATCCAGCAGTTCGTCCGGGCGCAGCAGGAAGGCCGGATTGGAAGGCTTGCCGAAACGCTCGTTGCCGACCATGAAGGTTTCGTAGATCAACACCCCATCCATGTCCAGCGCATCGAGCAGCATCGGCAATAGCGGCCGAAACAGATAATTGGTGACCACGATCCCGTCAAACTTGCGCCCGCGATACGGCCAGGGTCCGCCTTCGAGGTCGGCTATCCGTGTCACAATGGCGGGGGCTTTGGCCCTGATTTCGGCCACGGCTTCGGCATCGCGATCAACCGCCTCCACCCGGTAACCGCGTTCCGCCAGCAAAAGGGAATGCCGGCCATGACCGCAGCCCAGATCCAGCACCGCGCCGCCTGCCTTGATCAAGGGAAGGAAACGCTGCACCCACGGTGAGGTTATTCCGCTCATTTCGAATGCCATGTCGGGTATCATTTTGAATCTAAACCATGCCGGAAGCCACTTCCCCGGGCCTTTATACCTGATGTCCCCAAAACAGAGCACGCTGGCCGACCCCGCACAGGACAACAACGACGCCCTGCGGGAACAGCTAAGCACGACCACCGAAGCCTACAACCGTTTCGTGCCGCGCGAGTTTCTCCGCTTGCTGGGCATCGACGACATCCGCAAGGTCGAACTCGGGCAACAGGTCGAACGCAAGATGACCATCCTGTTTGCCGACATCCGCAACTTCACCTCGCTGTCGGAGTCGATGAGTCCGCAGGAAAACTTCAACTTCCTCAACTCCTACCTGATTCAGATGGAGCCGGTGATTGCCGCTCATGGCGGTTTCATCGACAAATACATCGGCGACGGCATCATGGCGCTGTTTCCCGATTCGCCGGATGCGGCATTGCGCTGCGGTCTGGCAATGATGGAGCGGCTCGAACAATACAACGACGGCCGCGAGCGCGCCGGCTACCGCCGGATCAAGATAGGCATCGGCATCAACACGGGCATCGTCATCCTCGGCACCATAGGCGGCGCGGCGCGCATGGATGGCACGGTGATCGGCGACGCGGTCAACCTCGCGGCGCGAATGGAGCGTCTTACCAAGGACTACAGGGTCTCGATTCTGATCAGCGAATACACGCTGTACTGCCTTGACGAACCAAGCCTCTGGTCGATCCGCTTTCTCGATCGCACGCATGTGCGCGGCAAGCAAGGCACTCAATCGGTGTATGAAGTGTTCAACGCCGACCCTCCCGCCCTGAGGGAAGCCAAGAAGAAAACCCTCACCATGTTCGAGGAGGCGCTGGCCTACTTTCACCTCGACGACCTCCTCACCGCCCGCGAGCGCCTCGCGGGCTACCTGGCGATCGTGCCGGACGACGACGCTGCCCACGTCTATCTCGAGCGTTGCGAAACTCCCGCTGCGGGTCTCGGCGAACAGCGGGGAGAACTGCCTTCAATCTGGCGGGAGGAGTACTCCTTTGGCGTGCCGGTTGTGGACGCGGCGCACAAGAACCTGCTTTCCGACATGAATGCCTTGGCCCGGGCGGTAAATGTCAGCGCCTTGCATCTGACCACGCCGCTGATGGCCCAGATCCGCTTCGCCGCGGTGCGCGATTTCGCGGTCGAAGAGCAACTGATGCAGGAAGACGGCTATCCCTTCCTCGAACTTCATGTCCGCCAGCATCAGCGTTTTTTTGAGTTCTTTGGCGAGTTGCGCCGCGAAATTGAGGAAGGCGAGGAGAATCGCGTCTATCTGGCCTTTCGCGTCAAGCGCTACCTGACCGGCTGGCTGATCAACCACATCCTCAGCGCCGACAGGCATTACGGCCACTACCGGGCCGGCAAGCGTCGAGAGCAGGGCCTGCGGCAAGTCACCTGAACAGGCACAAGCAAGCCGAAGGTGCTATGCTTTTATTGCGCCGCAGCATTTTCGCTGGCAAAGCACTTCAACAACGCTGCTGAACGCCGCCATGCACAACGAACGACACTACCTGCACACGCTCTTCGAGCCGCAATCGATCGCCATCGTCGGCGCCTCCGAGACGCCGAACTCGATTGGCGTCACGTTGGTGCGCAACATGCTCGACTCGGGCTACACGGGGAAGCTGTTCTTCGTCAATCCCAGGCACGAAACGGTATTCGGACAACGCAGCTATCCGTCGGTCGATACCATTCCCCAGCGACTCGATATCGCCGTGATCTGCACCAAGGCAGCTACTGTCCCCGACATCGTCGATGCCTGTGGTCGCGCCGGTTGCAGAAACGCCATCATCATTGCCGGGGGCTTCGCCGAGGCCGGACCGCGCGGCGCGGCGCTGGAGCGCGCCACGCTGGAGAATGCCCGCCGCCACGGCATGCGCCTGATCGGGCCCAACTGCCTCGGCATCATGCGCCCCGGCAGCCAGCTCAACCTGACTTTCGCCCATGGCTTCGCCCATGCCGGCACCATCGGCCTCATCTCGCAATCCGGCGCCCTGTGCACGGCGATTCTCGACTGGGCCTTGCCGAACAATGTCGGGTTCTCGAACGTGGTCTCGCTGGGCGCCGAAAGCGACATCGACTTCGGCGAAGTGCTCGACTACATGGTTTCCGACCCGCGTACCGAAAACATTTTCCTGTATATCGAGGGCATCAAGAACGCCCGCCGCTTCATGAGCGCGCTGCGCGCGGCGGCGCGCTGCAAACCGGTGTTGCTGATCAAGGTAGGCAAGCATCCGGCCGGCGAAAAGGCCGCGCTCTCCCACACCGGCGCCCTGGTCGGCGCCGACGACGTGTTCGACGCCGCGCTGCGACGGGCCGGCGTCGTGCGCCTGGCCAACGTCGGCCAAATGTATGCTGCCGCCTCGGCCCTGTTCTCGCACTTCCGACCGCGCGGCAAACGCCTGGCGATCATCACCAATGGCGGCGGGCCGGGCGTCATGGCGGCCGACCACGCCGCGGACATCGACATCCCGCTGGCCCAGCTCGACCCTGCCACGCTCACCCGCCTCAACGAGTCCTTGCCCGCCAACTGGTCGAAGTCCAACCCCATCGACATTCTGGGCGACGCCGATCCGGCGCGCTATGGCGCTGCGCTCCAGGCCTGCATCGACGATGACAATGTCGACGGCATGCTGGTCATCCTGACGCCGCAGGCGATGACCGACCCGACCCAGGCGGCGCGCACGGTGATCGAGATCGCCCGGCAAAGCGACAAGCCCATGGTGACGTGCTGGATGGGCGAAGAGCAGGTAGGCGAGGCGCGCAAGCTGTTCAAGGGCGCGGCGATTCCCACCTTCCGCACCCCGGAACCCGCCGTCGACCTGTTCTCGCACATTTCCAACTACTACCGGAACCGGCAGTTGCTGATGCAAACGCCGCCCTCGATTTCAGAGCAGGCTCCGCCGCGACTGGAATCGGCGCGCCTGGTGATCGAATCGGCATTGATGGAAGGCCGCAGGGTCCTCAACGAAATGGAATCGAAGGCCGTGCTGGCCGCCTTCAAGATTCCGATCGCGCAAACCGTGGTCGCCCGCTCCGCTTCGGAAGCCATGGTGCTTGCCGAGGAACTTGGGCTGCCGGTGGTGATGAAGGTCGATTCGCCGCAGATCGTGCACAAGAGCGACTCCGGTGGCGTGCGCCTGAATCTCCACAGCCTCGCCGCCGTGCGCGACTCCTGGCTGGAAATCATGGACGAGGTGAAAAAGAATTGTCCAGACGCGCACATCAACGGCATCTCCATCGAACCGATGATCCAGAAACCCAACGGCCGGGAACTGGTGGTCGGCATGATGCGCGACAAGATCTTCGGCCCCACGATCGTCCTCGGCCCCGGCGGCACCAGCGTCGAGGCCTACAACAGCGACCGCGCCGTGGCCCTGCCGCCGCTCAATCCGGTGCTGGTGGCCGACATGCTGGCCTCCACCCGGACCACCGCACGGCTCGGTGAATTTCGCAACATGCCGCCGGCCAACATGGAGGCGATCGAGGCCGTGCTGCTGCGCGTTTCGGCCATGGTCTGCGAAATGCCGTGGATCAGCGAACTGGACATCAATCCGCTGATCGTCGATGAACACGGCGCGGTGGCGGTGGACGCGCGCATCACGATCGAAAACATGCCGATCACCGCGGGTCGCTATGACCACATGGCGATCCATCCCTACCCGTCGCACCTTAAGTCGAGCTACCAGGCCAAGGACGGTTCGCTGGTCACCATCCGCCCGATCCGGCCCGAAGATGTGCGGATGGAACAGGAATTCGTCAAGGGCCTGTCGCCCGAAGCACGCTACATGCGCTTCATGAACACCATCCGCGAAGTGTCGCCGGCGCAGATGATCCGCCTCACGCAAATCGACTACGACCGCGAAATGGCCTTCGTCGCCACCATCGACGCAGATGGCATGGAGAAGGAAATCGGCGTGGTCCGCTACGCCACCAACCCCGATGGCGAATCCTGCGAGTTCGCCATCGTCGTCGCCGACGAGTGGCAGGGCAAGGGCCTGGCACGCCGCCTGATGGGCATCCTGATCGACACGGCGCGCGCCAGCGGCCTCAGATACATGCACGGCGACTTCCTGGCCGAAAACTCGCGCATGCTGGCCTTCGTCGCCAGCCTGGGGTTCGTCCTCTCGGCCCATCCGGACGACCACGGCCTCAAGCGCGGCGTATTGGTGCTGAATTGAGCGCGAGCGAACGCTGCCCCTGGTGCGGCGACGACCCGCTCTACGTCGCCTATCACGACACCGAGTGGGGCGTGCCCTGCCACGACGAGCGCAGCCTGTTCGAGTTCCTCATCCTCGAAGGCGCCCAGGCCGGACTGTCATGGATCACGATTCTCAGGAAGCGCGAGAACTATCGCCGCGCCTTCGACAACTTCGATCCCGCCAGGATCGCCCGCTACGGCGAGAAGGATGTGGAGCGGCTGCTGGGTGATGCGGGCATCGTCAGAAACCGGCTGAAGATCGCGGCCGCCATCGGCAACGCCCGCGCCACGCTGGAACTCTACGAACAGGGCGGTTCGCTCGACCAGTTGCTGTGGACATTCGTCGATGGCCGTCCGCGCATCAACCGCTGGCGCTCGCTGGCCGAAGTGCCTGCCATCACGGCGGAAGCCGAGGCCCTGTCGAAGGAACTCAAGCACCGCGGTTTCCGCTTCATCGGCCCCACGGTCATCTACGCCCACATGCAGGCGACCGGCATGGTCAACGATCATCTGGTCTCCTGTCCGCGCCACGCCGAACTCGGCGCCTGATCGCCAACGCCGCACCGGGGCCTGCCGCGGCGCATTCGCGGCCGCTGGACAGATTCGGATTCTGGTTACAATACAAACGTTTATAGCCCACTGGTGCGCTGCCCGGCGTTCGTATGCAAATCGGCCTCGAAAACATTCGCGAGATTCTTGATCACCACCTGAATCAAGAGGATTTCGAGCGACTGCTGCGAGGGCTCGACGACGCAGGCAAGGCCGAGCTCTTCCATCGGATCGTCGAGCACCTGCGCCGCAGCGAGGCGCTGGTCGATATTGCCAACCGCGTCTCGGACACCCTCTCGCTCGACGTCCTGTTTCCGCGCCTGATGGCAGTGGTTACCGAAGCGCTGGACGCCGACCGCAGTTCGCTGTTCCTTCACGATCCCGAGACCGAGGAGCTGTTCTCGCGGGTCATCCAGGGTGATGCCATCGGCGAGATCCGCTTCCCCTGCCATCTCGGTGTCGCCGGCTCGATCTTCATCAGCGGCGAGGCGGAAATCATCGCCGACGCCTATGCCGACCCGCGCTTCAATCAGGAGTTCGACCGCCACACCGGCTACCACACGCGCAACATCCTCTGCGTTCCGATCCGCAACAAGAAGCGCCAGGTGATAGGCGTCACCCAGGTACTGAACAAGCGCACCGGAGAGTTCGACGCCGAAGACCAGCGGCTGCTCGAAGGGTTGTCGCTGCAGGCCTCCGCGGCACTCGAGAATGCGCGCCTGTTCGAGAAGGTCGAGCGCCAGCAGCGCGAGGAAGCCATGCTGCTCGAAGTCAGCGCCTCGATCGTCTCGGAGATCCACCTCGATCCGCTGCTGATGAAGATCATGGCGGCGGCAACCTCGCTGCTCGACGCCGACCGCGGAACCCTGTTCCTCTACGATGCGGCACGCGACGAACTGTTTTCCCGCGTCGCCGGCGGCATCGGCGGTGCCGAGATTCGCTTTCCGGCAATTGCCGGCATTGCCGGGGAATGCTTCACCAGTGGGCGGGTGATCAACATCGCCGACGCCTACAGCGATTCCCGTTTCAATCCCGAGTTCGACCGGCACACCGGCTACCACACCCATAGCATGCTGTGCATGCCGATCGTCGCCAGGGGCGAGCGCAAGATCGGCGTCATGCAGATTCTGAATCGAAAGGGCGGAGCGTTCGGCAACTCCGATGAAAGGCGACTGCGCGCCTTCTCGGCCCAGGCCGCCGTCGCCATCGAGAATGCAAAGTTGTTCAAGGAGGTCAGCGCCGCACGCAACTACAACGAGGCCATTCTGCACAGCATGAACAATGCCGTGCTGACGCTGGATGCCGACGGCGTACTGAAGAAGGTCAACGAATCGGCGCGACGAATTCTGCGCCTCAGCGACGATGACCTGCTGGGCCACACACTTGATGAGCACTTCACCGGGCGCAACAGCTGGGTGGCGAAAAGCCTGGAAAAAGTCCGCAGTTCGGGCAACACCGACATCACCGTCGACACTGACCTGTTCATCGAAGGCGCCGACCTGATTTCAGTCAACCTGACCACGGTGCCTCTGACCAGCATCCAGCATGAGTCGATCGGCTACATGCTGATGATGGAGGACATCACCCGCGAAAAGCGCCTGCGCAACACCATGTCGCGCTACATGAGCAAGACGGTGGTGGACCAGCTGCTGGCCAGCGGCGAGGCGGTGCTGGGCGGCACCGGGCGCGACGTCAGCGTGCTGTTTTCCGATATCCGCGGCTTCACCTCGATTTCGGAACGGCTCGGCGCCAAGGAGACCGTGGCATTGCTCAACGAATACTTCACCGAAATGGTGGATATCGTGTTCGCCCACAACGGGGTGCTCGACAAATACATCGGCGACATGATCATGGCGGTGTTCGGCTCAGTGCTGCAGACCAAGGACGACGCGAGCAATGCGGTCATGGTCGGCAACCGGATGTTGACCGGCCTGCACCAGCTGAACCGGAGGCGCGCCGCGCGCGGCGCCGAGGCGATCAGGATCGGGGTGGGCATCAGCACCGGCAATGTGGTCGCGGGAAACATCGGATCGCTGAAGCGAATGGAATACACGGTCATCGGCGACCGGGTCAACCTCGCCGAACGGCTGGAAGGCGCCAACAAGTTCTATGGCACCTCGATCCTGATCTGCGATGCGACCTACGACGCGATCAGGGATCACGCGTCCGCCCGCGAGATCGATCTGATTCGCGTGCGCGGCCGGGAAAAACCGGTGGCAATCTACGAGGCGCTCGGCCATCACTCCGAAGACAGCTTCCCGCACCGGGCCGAAGTGCTCGACGCATTCAACGAAGGACTGACGCACTACCGCAGGCGGGAATGGGGCGACGCGGAGCGCTGCTTCCGCCAGGCGCTGGGTGCCAACCCGGGGGATGGACCATCGAGAATCTACCTCGATCGCTGCGGGATCTACCGCGACGCGCCGCCCCCCGACGACTGGGACGGCGTCTGGACGATGCAACATGACTAGCAGCGGGCGCCTGTGATCGAGCTTTCATCCCTGCTGGCACACCACGCGCGCTACCGTCCGCATGCCACGGCGGTGGTGTTCGACCGGCAGCGGCTCGATTACCGGGCCTTCAATGCCCGCGTCAATCGCATCGCGCATCTGCTGATCGCACTCGGCGTGAGGAAAACAGAGCGTGTCGCCACGCTGCTGCCCAACGCGCTGGAACTGCTGGAACTCTACTGGGGCTGCGCCCGGATCGGCGCCGTGGTGGTGCCGCTGTCGCCGCTATTGACCGGCGTCGGCTTGTCCAGCCTGATCAACGACGCAGGCGCCGTCTGCCTCGTCACGCAACGCAGCCTGCTGCCGGTGGTCGCCGCCGTATTGCCGGAACTCGCGACGCTGAAGCACTCGCGCGTGCTGCTGATCGATGGCGGAGAGCCGCCCTGGGGAGACTATGCCGCACTGGCGGCCGCTGCGCCGGAGACCGCGCCACCCCCGGCCGGCGTCACGGGCGACGACCTCTTCAACATCATGTACACCTCGGGCACCACCGGCCTGCCCAAGGGCATCATGCACAGCCACCGCGTGCG
Source organism: Rhodocyclaceae bacterium (assembly GCA_006218025.1). Taxonomy (GTDB): domain Bacteria; phylum Pseudomonadota; class Gammaproteobacteria; order Burkholderiales; family Rhodocyclaceae; genus Sulfuritalea. The sequence goes on from VBWA01000021.1 coordinate 43,593, forward strand.
CGCCATGTACGCGCTGCTGCTGGGAGCTGCCTGGCGCATGACGCCGGAATCGGTGGTGCTGCATAGCGGTGCCATCGTCTTCAACGGCGCCTTCGTCACCCTGATGCCGGCCTTCCATCTCGGCGCTACCTACATCCTGCAGCGCCAGTTCGATGCGGCGGCGATGATCGCCGCCATCGCCGCGGAAAAGGTCACGCACATCATGCTGGTGCCGGCGCAGATCATCGCCCTGCTCGATTCACCGGCTTTCGATCCCGAAAAGCTGGCCTCCCTGCAGATGATCCTCTCGCTCGGCGCGCCGCTGGCCCAGCCGCGCAAGGACCAGCTGAACCAGTTGCTGCCCGGTCGCTTTTACGAACTCTACGGGCTGACCGAAGGCTTCCTCACCATTCTAGACAAGACCGAGGCCGCGCGCAAAGCCGGTTCGGTCGGCTGCCCGCCGCCCTTCAGCGAGGTGCGCATCGTCAATGAGGACGGCCGCGACCTGCCACCGGGACAAGCCGGCGAGATCGTCGGCCGCGGCCCCTTCGCCATGCAGGGCTACTGGGGCAAGCCGCAGCTCACGGCGGAAACCTTGCGCGACGGCTGGATCTACAGCGGCGACATCGGTTATCTCGACGACGAAGGCTATCTCTATCTGGTCGATCGCAAGAAGGACATGATCGATTCGGGCGGGGTCAAGGTCTATCCGCGCGACATCGAGGAAATCGCCGCGCGCCACCCGGCCGTTGCCGAGGTTGCCGTGTTCGGCATTCCGCACGAGACCTGGGGCGAAACCCCGCTCGCCGCCGTGGTGCTGAAAGTCGGCGCTGGTGCTACGGCGGAAGAACTTCGCGACTGGATCAACGAACGCGTCGCGGCGCGTTATCAGCGCGTCCAGGCTGTCGTCATCCTGTCCGCCTTCCCGCGCAATGCCGCCGGCAAAACGCTGAAGCGCGAGATGCGCGAACCTTACTGGGCGGGGCGCGCTAGCCGGATCTAGCCGGAACCGGAACTGCCTTGCGGCGCATGGCGAGGACCGTCAGCACCGCCAGCACCTGCAACAGCGCTACGCCCGGCAGCACGCCATCACGACCGCCGGCATCCAGCAGCGCACCGAAGGCCAGCGGCCCCATGGCCAGGCCGACGTCGATTCCGGAATAGACGAAACCATAGACGCGGCCGAAGGCCGGCGACGCATTGCCGCCTGCCAGCGCATCGGTGGCGACGCGGCGCACCAGCAGGTCGCGCGACGGACCGGCGAGGCCCACACCGACGCCGATGCCGACCATCAGCGGAATCACGCCCCAGGCCGCCGGCAAACCGCTGGCCAGCACGGCCGCGAAGATGGCCGCCGATATCATGGCCGTGCCGACCGCGCGCTCGTGCGATTGCACGCGTACGGCGATGAAACCTCCGGCCACCATGCCCGCCGCCGAACCCAGCAGGTAAGCGGTCAGCGCTCCCACTGCAGCGGCCGGCGAAAAGCCATAGATGCCGCCCAGCACCGGCGCCGAAAAATTCTGCAGGCCGCTGAAGGCCGCCGTGACCAGCAGAAAGAACAGGAAGGCCCGCCAGATCACGGGAACGCTGAGGAAACCGAAAGTTGCCCCCGCCGCCGTGCCGCCAGCGCCGACTCTTGCGCGGTCATCGTCGAGCAGCGGCCGCGCCAGCTGCAGCGCGACAACCGAACACAAGGCCACCAGCGCCGCCGCAACGCCGGCGCCGCGCCAACCGGCCCAGGCCAGCGCCGTGCCGGAAATGGCCGCGCCAAGGGCCCAGCCGAGATTGCCCGACAGGCCGTGCACCGAAAACGCATGCCCGAGGCGCGAGGGCGATACCTTCTTGTTGAGCAGGGAGAAATCCGCCGGATGGAATACCGAATTGCCGCTGCCAGCGAGAGCCGCCGCCAGCAACAGCATCCAATAGTTGGCGGCGACCGAGAGCGCCACGCCCGAGGCTGCCAGCAGGCTGACTCCCGCCATCAACACGCGGCGCGCGCCGTAGCGATCGACAAGGATGCCGGCAAAGGCCTGGCCAAGGCCCGAGATGGCGAAAAACACCGTCATCAGGAAGCCGGCCTCGGTGTAGCTGAAACCGAAGGCCGGCATCAGCAGTGGAAACAGCGGCGGCAACAAAAGATGGAACAGGTGCGAGGTGGCGTGGGCGACACCCACCAGTGCAATCACCACGGCATCGGCACGGACAGTCGTATTCGGGGTCATGCCATGATGCTAACCGAAATGCCCGGCCGAAAAAACCGGCATGGCCAGCAGTGTTATTGCCGGCGACCGGGGCGGAGCGGGTCAGCGCGAAACGATGGCGCCGCTGACCAGCTTGACCTTGTCGCCGATGCGCCACGACGGCAGGGTATCGGCGGCGATGGCGCGGGTGCTGCCATCGTCCATGCGCAGGCTGACCTCGTAGCTGGTGGTCTGGCTCCGGGATTTCTCGATAGTGTTGCCCAGCAGTCCGCCGCCGATCGCGCCGGCGATGCTCGCCACGGTACGCGTATTGCCGCGTCCGATATTGCTACCCAATACGGCGCCGGCAAGGCCGCCGATCACGGCGCCCGCGCCGCTCGGCTTGGCTTCATGGGTGACCTGACGCACGTTGGCGACGACGCCGCAATCGAGGCAGGGCGGCGGCGTGGATGCGACGACCGGAGGCGGCGCATAGTCGGGCGGAACGCCGCCGGCGACGCGATACTGCTCCGGCACGGGAGTCGCGAGAGTCACTTCTTCGACTTTTCGTTTTGCAGTCTTCTGATGGCTCACGGCCACCGTCTTGTTGGCGGCAACTACCGGCGCCGGTGCAGCGGCGGCAGGTGCTGTCGGGGCCGCAACGGGTACTGGCGCGGTCACGGGCGCCGCGGCGACGATGGCGGGCGGCTGCGAAACCGGAGCCGTCTTCGCGGGCAGGAGCCCGGTCAGCGCAGCGACACCTGCCAGGGACAGCAGGGTCACCGAAATGCCGGCGATCCACAACACGGGATGCAACGATGAAGACGAAGTAGCGGGGAGGGTGGTTTCCATTTTTTGAATATCCTGAGTAAGTTGTCAGCGTGGTGATGACCCCGGCGGACCATAACCCGGGGGAGGTGGAGGCGGGTAGCCCGAGGGCGGCGGTGGGTAGGCAGCGCCTGCCGGCGCTGAATTTCCGCTATCGGCGGGCGCCTGGGTCCGGCTGCGCGCCACGGCACCCGACACCGGCACCTGCTGCCCCTTGGCGTACATGCACTGGACGTAGGCATTGTCGTAGTTGCGCTGGGTGGCGTAGGCGGAACCCTGGGCCGCGCCGGTGCCGGCCATGCTGCCGACCAGCAGACCGGTGCCGGCGCCGACACCGGCACCGTCGCGGCCGCCGATGGCCGCACCGGCCACGGCGCCGACCACAGTGCCGACCGCGGCGCTGCGCACACCGGCGTCGGCCGCCGCCTGGTTCGCATCCGCGCCACCGACCTGATGCTGGGCATACCGGCGGCATTCGGCATCGTCGCTGCGGAACTGCTCGAAGTTCTTGCCGCTGCCCGGCAGCGCCATCACACTGGGGCCGGTCGGCACGACGGCGCATCCGGCGAGCAGCAGCAGCGTGGACGCGGCGGCGAGGGAAGAAACGGATGATTTGATCATGGGGATTTCCGATTCGACTCAGGGCTAATTAGGCGGCTGCGGCAACACCTTCTGCCATCCGCTCGGACATTCCCTGACATAGGGGTAATAGCCCCTCGCAGCCGCGCAGTAGTACCAGTAGTTGGCCGGCGCTGCGGCGACGGGCGCGGGCGGCAGCGGTGCCACAGGCTGTTCGATGTACACCTGCGGGGCCTGCTGTTGCACCACCACCTGCGGGTAGTAGCGAGGATAGTAGGGCGGCGGGTAGTGCCACGGCGCGCCCCAATAGGGGCCGATCATCACGCCGAAGCGCACGTTGCCATGATCGCGACCGTGGCCATGTCCATGCCCGCGGTCCGCCCATGCGTTGCCGACTCCGCCCGCTCCCAGCAGCAGGAGCACGATTAGCAGTTTGATCTTGTTCATGGCATCCGTCCTTGTGTTCCGACGATGCCTATTCAACTCCGCGCGTGTAACAGATGTGCCCTAAAGCCGATGCGTTTTGTAAGCAATCGTTACGCGACTCTCGATGCGGTCATCGAAGCTCGCCACCTGCCATCGCTCCCAACCGGGAAAGAATTTCCTCGGGAAGAACCACCCCGAGCTCGCCGTCGACATCGATCAGTTCAAGCTGAGTCATACAGAAATCTCCTCTTGCTGGACGAAACCTCTTACGCGTACAGAAATCCGAGGCGTTTTGCCGCTTTCGCCAGGGCCTTGTCCTGGGTTGCAAGCGGACACTTCAACCGTATCGCCAATTCGAGATAGGCGGCATCGTAAGTGGTGATGCCGTGGGATTCAGCCAGTTCGGCTATTTCAACCAGCGGAACCACCCTGCCGTCGGTCACCAGCGGCAGGCGCGAGGCGCGCGCCAGCAGGCCCTTGGCATCCTTGGCGGCGACGCGCTTGCGTCGTTGCGCGGTGAGCAGAACATTGGCGAATTCGAGATGCCATAGCGCAGGAACGTGCAAGGAGTAACGCGGCAAGGCATCAAGCAGGCTTTCGCTCCATGCGTTCGCCTCATCGTCCAGGAACCAGGGAATCGCCGCCGAACAGTCAATGACCAAGGGCGGCTTGGCACTCACCGGCGCCCCGCCGCGATCAACTCGGTCAGGGTGCTGCCAGGTTTTGCGCCGCGATCAACGCCACGACGAAACGCCCGCAACTCGGCCGTCCAGTCTGCAAGCGCCGAAGCGTCGGACGATGCCTCGGGCGCCACCAGGCGCGCCACAGGTTTGCCGTGACGTGTCACCAATACTTCCTCGCCCTGCGCGACGCGCTCGACAAGCTGCGACAACTGGGCCTTCGCTTCAAAGATGCCGACGCTCAACATGAGAATGCTCCTTGCTCCGGGATTTACAGTATAACCAGATTTCGCATAATTCTGGTTACTTTAGATTCTGTCCTTTGCGCTGGCGTTTCACCCCCCCCTCGGCATCCGCCTGCGCTGGTGTTAAATTTGGCGGCATGCAGTCCAGCCCTTTCAACCGCCGCCTCGCCTGGTTCATCCTGTTGCAGTTCCTCAGCCTGCCGCTGGTCGGCTATGCCCTCGGCGGCGCCACCGGCATGCCTTGGCTGTGGAACCTGCTGACACCGGTCTGGGTCTTCGTCGTCTTCCCGCTAATCGACACGCGGGTCGGGCTCGACACCCGCAATCCGCCGCCGGCGCTCGAACCCGCCCTCACCGTGGAGCCGGGCTACCGCCTGCTGGCTTTGGCGGCCCTGCCCGCCCATGCCCTGCTGCTGCTCTGGGGCGGGCCGGCCTTCGTCGCGCTTGCCGGCGAGAGCCCGATGGCCGCCGCCGGCCTCGGCCTGTCGGTCGGCATCGTCGGCGGCGCGATCGGCATCACCTATGCGCATGAGCTGATCCACAAGCCGACGCCGCTGGAACGCAATGCCGGCGGCTTGCTGCTGGCGCTGGTCGCCTATGGCGGCTTCAAGGTGGAGCATGTGTTCGGCCACCACGTCGATGTCGCCACGCCGCGCGATACCTCGACGGCGCGGCTGGGGCAGTCGGCCTATGCCTTTTTGCTGCGGGCGATGGTGGTCAATCCGCTGCGCGCCTGGCAACTCGCCGGCGAGCGCTTGCAGGCGCGCGGACTTCCGCCGTGGCACTGGCGCAACGAGATGTATCTCTGGCACGGCCTGACGCTGCTGCTCGCCACTGCCATGTGGGCCTGGCTGGGCATCGCCGGCCTGGTGTTCTTCGTCATGCAGGCCCTGGTCGCGATCACGCTGCTGGAACTGGTGAACTACATCGAGCACTACGGCCTGTTGCGCGGCCGGCGCCCCGACGGCAGCTACGAGCGGGTGACGCCGCGCCACTCATGGAACGACAGCCACCGCCTGTCCAACCTCGTGCTGCTCAACCTGCAGCGGCATTCGGACCACCACGCCCATGCCGCGCGGCGCTACCAGATCCTGCGCCACCACGACGATGCGCCGCAGCTGCCCACGGGCTATGCCTCGCTGGTGCTGCTGGCGCTGGTGCCGCCTCTGTGGCGACGGCTGATGGACCCGCGGGTGGCCGCCTGGAAGGCAGCCGCCGCTGCCTGATCAAGCCTTGTCGAACGTGAGCTGCCCCTTGCTGGCGCCCACCTTGACACTGTCCTTCGGTCCGAACTTGCCTTCGAGAATCAGCCTCGACAGCGGGTTCTCGATGCGCTCCTGAATCGCACGCTTCAGCGGCCGCGCGCCGAACACCGGGTCGAAGCCGGCCTCGGCGAGCAGCGCCACGGCGGCGTCGGAAACGGCGAGCGCCATGTCCAGTTTCGCCATGCGCTTTTCCAGATACTTCAGCTGGATGCGCGCGATGCCGGCGATGTTCTTTTCGTCCAGTGCGTGGAACACCACGATCTCGTCGATGCGGTTCACGAACTCGGGGCGGAAATGCGTCTTCACTTCGCCCATCACCGCCATCTTCACCACCTGGTAATCCGAGCCGGCCATCTGCTGGATCATCTGGCTGCCGAGGTTCGAGGTCATCACGATCACCGTGTTCTTGAAGTCCACGGTGCGCCCCTGCCCGTCGGTCATGCGCCCGTCGTCGAGCACCTGCAGCAGCACGTTGAACACATCCGGATGCGCCTTTTCGACCTCATCGAACAGGATCACCGAGTAGGGCTTGCGCCGCACCTGTTCGGTCAGGTGGCCGCCCTCCTCGTAACCGACATAGCCGGGCGGCGCGCCGATCAGGCGGGCGACGGAATGTTTCTCCATGAACTCGCTCATGTCGATGCGGATCAGGTGATCCTCGGCATCGAAGAGGAATTCGGCCAGTGCCTTGCACAACTCGGTCTTGCCCACGCCCGTGGGGCCGAGGAACAGGAAGGAGCCGTAGGGCCGGCTCTCCTCCGACAGCCCGGCGCGCGAGCGGCGAATCGCGTCGGATACCAGGCGCACGGCCTCGTCCTGGCCTACCACGCGGCTGTGCAGCTTGTCTTCCATCTTGAGCAGCTTCTCGCGCTCGCCCTGCATCATCTTCGACACCGGGATGCCGGTGGCGCGCGAGACGACTTCGGCGATCTCCTCGGTGCCGACCTGGGTGCGCAGCAACCGGGTTTTCGCCGTGCCACCAGCGCCGACTTTCTCGCTTGCCGAGTCGGCAGCTTTCAGTTGCGCTTCGAGCTTCGGCAGCGTGCCGTACTGCAGTTCGGCGAGCTTGTCGAACGCGCCCTGGCGCTGCAGCTCGGCCATCTGCCCGCGAATTTTGTCGATCTCTTCCTTGATGTGCGCCGAACCCTGCACCTGGGCCTTTTCGGCACGCCAGATCTCGTCGAGGTTGGCGTACTCGCGCTCGAGTTTGTCCATCTCGTCCTTGATCAGGATGAGGCGCTTCTTCGACGCCTCGTCCTTTTCCCTCTTCACCGCCTCGACCTCGATCTTCAACTGGATCAGGCGGCGGTCGAGCTTGTCCATGACCTCCGGCTTGGAGTCGATTTCCATCTTGATGCGCGCCGCCGCCTCGTCGATCAGGTCGATGGCCTTGTCCGGCAGGAAGCGGTCGGTGATGTAGCGATGTCCACGCCGTGATGCAGCTCGTACTTTTCCTGCAGGCCGCGCAGGATGGCGATGGTCGCCTCGACCGAGGGCTCATCGACCTGCACCTTCTGGAAGCGCCGCTCGAGGGCCGCATCCTTCTCGATGTACTTGCGGTATTCGTTGAGCGTGGTGGCGCCGATGCAGTGCAGCTCTCCGCGAGCCAGGGCCGGCTTCAGCATATTGCCGGCGTCGATCGCGCCTTCGGCCTTGCCGGCGCCGACCATGGTGTGCATCTCGTCGATGAACAGGATGATGCGGCCCTGGTCCTGCGCGACTTCCTTGAGCACCGCCTTCAGGCGCTCCTCAAACTCGCCGCGGTACTTGGCGCCCGCCAGCAGCCCCGCCATGTCGAGCACCAGCACGCGCTTGCCCTTCAGCGTTTCCGGCACTTCGCCATTGACGATGCGCTGCGCCAGGCCTTCGACGATCGCCGTCTTGCCGACGCCGGGCTCGCCGATCAGCACCGGATTGTTCTTGGTGCGGCGCTGCAGGATCTGGATGGTGCGGCGAATCTCGTCGTCGCGGCCGATCACCGGGTCGAGCTTGCCAAGACGTGCACGCTCGGTGAGGTCGAGGCAGTACTTGTTCAGGGCTTCACGCTGGCCCTCGGCATCCTGCGAGCCGACGTTCTCGCCGCCGCGCACCGCCTTGACCGCATCTTCCAGCGCCTTGCGATTGAGCCCCGCTTCCTTGAGCAGGCGCCCGCACTCGCCCTTGTCCTGGGTCAGCGCCAGCAGGAACATTTCCGAGGCGATGAACTGGTCGCCGGCCTTCTGCGCCTCCTTGTCGGTGACGTTGAGCAGGTTGGTCAGGTCGCGGCCGATGCTGACTTCGCCGCCGTGGCCTTCGACCTTGGGCAGGCGATCCATGGCTTTGCCGAGGGCCGCCTTCAGCCCGCCGACATTGACCCCGGCGCGCGCCAGGAGCGACGCCGTGCCGCCGTCCTCCTGATTGATCAGGGCCAGCAGCAGGTGCTGCGGCTCGATGAACTGCTGGTCGTTGCCGACCGCCAGGCTCTGGGCGTCGGAAACGGCCTGCTGAAACTTGGTGGTGAATTTGTCAAAGCGCATGGGAAATGCCTCAAGAAGATATCATTGGGCACAACATGGGGATTCCCGGACCGATTTCAATCCTCGGACTTGAGTATGCGCTCAGGTATGCCCCTAGCGTCGTCCCTGCTGGCTCTGGAAGTACACCACTTTACGGGCCCGCATGACTTCGCCCAGCGGGCGATGATCCATCAGCGCGCTCCAGGGATCGAAGGCAGCAGCCTCGATGACCGCCGCCAGTTCCTCACCCGCCGCAGTTTGCGGATCCTGCGCAGGCAGGGTCAGCACGGCCACCGTGACATAGGGCGCGACGTCTTCGGGCCAGTCCACCGAGGCATCCTCGATCGGAGTCCGCGCTTCATCGACGAAAAACTGCAGTTGCAGTTCGAAACGCAGCGGGCCGCGTGCCAGATGGCTCCTGAAATCCCCCGCCCAATCCGCGGCGGCGCCGGGCCTGACCTCGTCGCTGGCCGGCAGCAAACGCACGCGCGAGGCATAGGGACCGCAGGCAATCGGCGCCGCCGAATAGAAGCGCTCGGTGGCAAAGCCGGTAAAAGGCCGGTTGAAGGTTTGGGCGAAGCGCTTCATCATCTTCAGGGCGCCGAGGAAGCCGTAGCGCGAAACCAGGTAGCCGAGCAGCGCGCCCGGCCCCCTGGTCAGGCTTTTCACCAAGCCGACGAATTCGTCGGCGCCGGCAAAGGCAAAGGCCGGATGATTGATCAGCAGGAAATCCTGGCTCGCGGCGGGGCCTGAGCCCAGCGCGCCGGGGCCGCTGACGCCGCGGACCTTGATCGCGAAGCCGCGCACGTCGGGCTTCCTGTCAGCCTCACGATCGGTGCCGCCATTGGACAAGCGAATCCAGGTCTCGTAGGTGCCGGGCTCGGCAAACAATCCATGCCGCACATGGCCGGGCAAACCGGACAAGACTTCGAGGCTGCCTTGCAGGCCGAGTTGCTGCTTGCGGTGCAAGGCACGACCCTTGCCGAACTTCGCCGACTTCGCGGCCTGAATCTCCTTGAAGTCGCTCGCATAACCGGCATGGCGTTCGGCTTCGTCGGCCGCAATGCTTTCCTTCCATTCGGTGCTGGGCGTAGCCATCGCGTCTCTCCCTGAAAGGTCTAAGCGGCCAGCACTGCCAGGAGCGCCAGCAAGGCCGGGCCGCCCTGAACGTAAAGAATGGTCTTCTTGACCGTGAGACCGCCGTAGATCCCCGCGACAATGACGCAAGCAAGGAAGAAGGCCTGGATATGGACTCCCGCGGCGGCGTTCGGATAAATCAGCCCCCAGACCAGTCCCGCGGCGAGAAAGCCGTTGTACAGCCCCTGATTGGCGGCCAGCACCTTCGACGCCTCGGCGCGCTCGCGGCCTGGTCCAGAGAAACATCTCGAGGTAAAGAAAATACAAATGTTCCAGCGCAACCAGCAGGACCAGGGCGATGCCAAGAATTTTCATGATTTTTCCTTTTCACCTAAAGCATCCGCATCAAGTATGCTTCACCCGGTGGCTCAGGACAACATTTAATGCTGAAACGATGCTGTTTGATTTAAGTCACAATCTCGTAAGCCATTGGTGGTAGCTTGTTTCTTTTGGATTAATCACAGGAGAGAAATCATGGCAGGCAAGGTCGAACAATTCAGCGAATTGCACCGCAAGAACATGGAAGCCGCCATGCGCATGGCACAGCTTTCGATCGAGAATTCCCAGCGCATCATGGCGCTGCAATCCGAACTGGCGAAAGAGATGTTCCAGAGCGGCGTGGAAAATGCCAAGGCGCAGACCGGCGCGCGCGATCCGCAGGCGATGATGCAGTTGCGCACCCAGTACGCGCAGGAGACCACGCAGCGCATGGTCGCCGCCGCCCAGCAAATCGCCGAGATCAGCAACTCCGCGCGGTCCGAGTTCGCCCGCCTGGTCACGGAGCAACTGGCCTCCGGCAGTCAGGAGATGACCGAAGCCATGCAGACCTTCATGAAGTCCCTGCCGGGCCAAACGCCGAACATGATGGAATCATTCCAGCAGGCGATCGCTACCGCCAACCAGGCCTTCGAGCAGATTTCGAAAGCTTCGACCGCTGCCATGAGCAGTGTCGGCGAGACGGTGAAGAAGGCCGGCGGCGCCAAGCGCAAGTAAGAATCTGCGCAACTCCCATCGGACGGCTGGCCGCGCAAGCGGTCAGCCGTTTTCCCTGGATTGCCCTGGAACCAGACCGATGGGTCGAACTGAAGCTTTGCAGTCGGCCGGGCGGAAACCGATGCTCTTCGTCAATTGGCCGAACGGCAATTCTGCGATTCGAATCTCGCGACATGGACCCGGTTCTTTCCTGACCGCTTGACTCCGTACATGACACGGTCGGCGGCATCGATCAACTCGTCAACGTCCGTCGGGGCGTGCGAGCAGGCGACGGCACCAATACTTGCCGTAACCTTGCACCCTGCTGTCCTCATGCCATCCTCTATGGCTCTTCGCAATCGTTCAAACGTCTCGGTGGCAGCTCCGACGGAGGTATTCGGGAGCAGTACGGCAAATTCGTCGCCGCCAAGTCGGCTCAGCAAGTCGCTGGTCCGCAACACGCTTTGCATAGTGTGCGCAGCGATCTGGAGCACCGCGTCGCCACGCCGGTGTCCCTGCGTGTCGTTCACCAACTTGAAATCGTCGAGGTCTATATATGCCATCACGATCGGGCTGGCGTCTCGTTGGCACAAAGCAAGTACATGCGGTGTTTGCTCGTGGAACGCGCGAGAATTCAGGAGGCCGGTGAGCCGGTCCTCCCGGGCCAATTCACTTTCCAGAACCTTCGACGCACGAAGGTCAGAAACCAGCTTGGCGACCAGCAGGAAGGCAAAACCCTGGACAAGCATGTTCCACCCCCAAATCCAATTCGAACCGTAACGCAATCCCGCTTGGTGGTTGGATAGTGCCCAAAGCGCTGTACAGATCACAGCTGTGACCAGGGCATCCTTGCGCTCCAGATTTGTCGCCGCTATGGCGATTGGAATGAAATAAAAAGGATATAGCCGAACTTCACTGCCCGTAAAGAAATCGACGACCGCCACGCCAAGTGTCGCCGCCGCAACCACGGCGACTGACCCACTTCTTGCATATCGAAGATGGAGTTTCGAAATCATCTGTTGCTTCGCGTCAGTTCGGATTTGTGGCGGGGAAGCAGTGTGCGAGGAATCGTAGCCAGCAAGCTGACCGCTTCAGATCGGTGACCATCAGATTACACGAAACGAGTCCCGCACCGCCCTTCGGTTTCCCGCGTTACTTGCCGCCTTCCCAGCGCCCGGCGGCCTGGTCGTCGCTCTCGCGGGCATCGACCCAGCGGCCGCCTTCCGGGGTTTCTTCCTTCTTCCAGAAGGGCGCCCGCGTCTTCAGATAGTCCATGATGAATTCGCAGGCGGCGAACGCCTCGCCGCGATGCGCCGACGAAACCGCGACGAAGACGATGCGATCGCCCGGCACCAACCTGCCGACGCGATGGATCACACGCACGCCGTAAATGTCCCAGCGCCCGCGCGCCTCCGTGACGATGGCTTCGAGGGCCTTCTCGGTCATGCCGGGATAGTGTTCGAGGGTCATGGCCTGCACTGCCGCCGTTACCTGCCCGCGAAGCGGATTTCCAGGTACGCAAAGCGAGTCAGCGCCGACTGTCTTGTCGGCCCGCACCAGGCCGACGAAACTGGCTACCGCCCCGACGTCGTCGCGTCCCGCCGACAGCGCGGCGATCTCGGCGCCCGCATCGAAATCGGCTTCCTGCACGCTGACCGACATCTCAGCCGCCCGTAACCGGAGGGAAAAACGCCACTTCGTCGCCGGCCTTGACGGGTGCGTCAGAACCGACCATCTGCTGATTCACGGCCGAACGCAGATTCTTGGTCGACGCCAGCGCCGACCAAGGCTCCCCGCGCGCGGCGAGGTGGTTCCGTAGCGCCCCGACCGTACCGACCTCAGCGGGCAGCGCCAAGGCTTCGGAACCCACACCGAGCGCTTCGCGCAAGCCGGCAAAGAAAAGTACTTTGACCATCATCGATTCACTATAGCAGTTCGCAAAACGGCAGGAAACGCACCGTGTCGCCGCGCCGGATGGCTTGCCCCGGCGGATTGTCGATCAGCCCGTCGGCCCAGGTGCAGGACGTCAGCACGCCGGAACTCTGGTTGGCGAACAGTTCCAGCCCGCCTTGCGCATTGACGCGGGCGCGCAGAAACTCGCGGCGCGGATCGCCCTTGCAGTCGAAATCGGCGCGCAGCGATTGTGCACGCGGCGTCACGCTCGATGTGCCCTGCGCCTTGAGGATGAAGGGCCGCACCAGCATGATGAAGGTGACGAAGCTGGAAACGGGATTGCCCGGCAGGCCGATGAAGGCAGCAGCAGCCTCAGTTGCCGTCTCAGTTGCCGTTGCCTGCCCGCGAAGCGGAATTCCAGGCACGCAGAGCGCGCCAGCGCCGTCCGCAGGGGATACCGCCCCCGGCTGCGCCGGAGGCATAACTTCTCGCCGGACTGAACCGAACGCCAGCGGCTTGCCCGGCTTGATCGCGATCTTCCACAGGTCGAGCGAGCCCTCGGCCTCGACCGCGGGCTTGACGTGATCTTCCTCGCCCACCGAAACGCCGCCGCTGGTGAGGATCAGGTCATTGGCGGCCGCGGCCTCGCGCAAGGCGGTACGCGTGGCATCGCGCGAATCGGGCACGATGCCGAGGTCCGCCACCTCGCAGCCGAGCCCTTCGAGCAGCGCGCGCAGCGTGTAGCGGTTGGAGTTGTAGATGCCGCCCGGCTTGAGCGGCTCGCCGGGCATCGCCAGTTCGTCGCCGGTCGAAAACAGCGCGACCCGCAGGCGGCGAAACACCGTGAGCTGAGCCGCGCCGACCGATGCGGCGACGCCGACGTGGGCTGCCGACAAGCGCGTTCCGGCGGCCAACACCTCGGCTCCGGCCGCGATGTCCTCTCCGCGACGGCGGATCCACTCGCCGGGGCGCGGCACATGATTCACCGTCACGCCGCCGTTATCCACCGCGCACAACTCCTGCATCACCACGGCGTCGGCACCGGCCGGCAGCGGCGCCCCGGTGAAAATCCGCGCCGCCGTGCCTGCAGCCAGCACATGGCCGACGCTGCCCGCCGGAATGCGCTGGCCCACGACAAGCCGCGTACCGGCGGCGGGGACGTCGGCGCAGCGGACTGCGTAACCGTCCATCGAAGTGTTGTCCAGCGGCGGCACGTCGATGGTCGAATGCAGGCCTTGCGCCAGGATCCGCCCCGCCGCTGCGTGCGTCGGCACGGCCTGCGTCTCGCGCACCGGGTTGGCGCCGGCCAGCAGCCGCCCCAGGGCCTCTTCGAAATCAAGCATGTCTCGCATCAACGAAACCCCATGTGGCGCAGGATGAAATCGGCAATCGCATCGCGATCGTTGAGATCGAGCACCGGCAGCTTGGTCTGCTGCGCCACCACTCCGGGCTCATCAGTCGCAATCGCCACGATGGTCTCGACGCCGCTGCCGGCGATCAGCGGCTTGCCGACCGAAGGGCGATGCACTTCCAGCTTGGGGATCGGCGTGTATTTGAAACCCTCGACCAGCACCAGGTCGCACTCGGAAAAGCGCGCGATCTGCTCGTCCAGCGAAGGCTCCGGCGCGCCGCGCAGTTCATGCATCAGCACCCAGCGCTGCTCGGAAATCAGCAGCACCTCGGCGCAGCCCGCCTCGCGCAGGCGGTAGGAATCCTTGCCAGGATGGTCGATGTCGAAACGATGGTGCGCGTGCTTGATCAGCGAAACGCGCAGGCCCGTCGCCGTCAGGCGCGGGATCAGCGCCTCCAGCAACGTGGTTTTGCCCGAGCCGGAATAGCCGGCAAGACCGAAGGTTTTCATGTCGAAGGCACCGTCAACACGGGAGCGAAGCCGCCGCCGGGCGTGCGAAAGTTGGTGGTCTGTCCCTGCCACAACCGCGCCGCGATCAACTGCACATGCCCGGCATAAACGTAGTTGCGCAGATCGAGCTTGAGCTCTACCGGCGCCTCGTCCACCCGCAGCGTGCGCAAGGACGGCGGCACCAGCGCCTGCGCGATGTAGTTGCCGGCCAGCACTTCGTCGAAGACGCGCTTGGTGATCTTGTCGCCGCGATACGCGGCCTTGGAGCCGTAACCCGCCGCCGGCTTGAAGAAGAGTTGCTTGCGCCGCGCCCACAAGTCGTCGGCGTGACCGGGTACGACCAGCTCGGTGCGCGGAATCTTGTTCGCCAGCGTGGCGCGCGTCTCGGCATCGACGCCCCATCCGGCCAGCAGCGCGTCATCGCACAAGGCCACCAGGTTGCGCTTGTCGGCGTACAGGGCGTGCGCCTGCGGGTGCGGCGTGATCAGCGCCGCATCGGTGAGCCACGCTTCGCGCAACGCTGCATTGGCCGGCGCTTCCAGCGCGAAATCAGTGAGCCGGTTGTAGACCAGGTCGATGCGCGAACCGCCATGCCCACCGTACCAAAGCGCGCCGTCGCGCAGGGCCAGTTCCCGCGGATCGCAGATCACCGCCTCGATGCCGGCATTCTCGAACAGGCGCTGGAACAGCACGAACTCGGGATAGAGGTATTGCGTCAGCGGCGCTTCGTCGACGATTGCGATGCGTTTCGGCGTATCACCAGCGCCGACTTTCCCGGCAACCGCGGCAGCAAAGGCGCGCCACTCGGCACGGAACATTTCGAGGAACAGGTTCTCCGGCGTTTCGGAGCCGAGATCGCCGGGCAGCAGCGCTTCGACGTCATCGCAGCAGGCCTTCTGCGCGCGCGCCAGCAGGGCATTGAGCAGGCCGCCGCCAGCATTGGTATTGATCTCGATGAGTTGCGGCCCGGTATTTCCTAAATGAAAGTCGTAGCCGAGGAAAACCCCGGGCGCCGCCGACCGATGCCGCGCACTCTCCGGCGCCCAGGCCAGCACATGCTCGCGATACGCGGGCAGCGCGACGACGCGCTCGACGGCGGCGACCAGGCGCGCCATGCGCTGCACGTGCTCGGCGCTGACGAAGGCCACCGAATCCGAGAACAAGTGCGGCCGCCCCGCCATCACCTCGGCGTGAAAGCCAGGGCTGACGCGTTCGAGCTCGGCCTCCAGCCCCGCGCGGTCGAGCGAAACGCACTGGCACCCGGCATTCAGCCGGTCGGCGAGTTCGATGCTGTAGTGGTTACTCATGCGGCAATTCTACCGGCAGCGCACGGAGGAAGAAGTTTTCGACCTCGACCACATCGCGCGTGCGGCGCATCGGCGGCAGCGAGCGCCAGATGGCTTTGCCGTAGGGCTTGCCGGTCAGGCGTGGGTCGCAGATCATCAGCACGCCGCGGTCGTCCTCGTCGCGGATCAGCCGGCCCGAGCCCTGCTTCATGCTGATCACCGCGCGCGGCAACTGGTATTCCATGAAGGGGTTGCGCCCCGCCGCGCGCAGGCGGTCGATGCGCGCCGACAGCACCGGGTCGTCCGGCGGCGCGAAGGGCAGCTTGTCGATCACTACCAGCGACAAGGCCTCGCCGCGCACATCGACGCCCTCCCAGAAACTCTGGCTGGCGACCAGGATCGCATTGCCGAGAAAGCGGAAGCGCTCCAGCAATTCCGTGCGCGAGCCTTCGCCCTGCATCAGCAGCGGCAGTTCGAGGCCTTCGGCGGCGAGCTTTTCCTGCAGCAGCTCGCGGATGCGGCGCATCGCGCGCAGCGAAGTGCACAGCACGAAGGCGCGCCCGCCCGAGGCGCGGATCGCCGGCCAGGCGGCTTCCGCCACGGCTTCCTGGTACATCGCGCTGTTGGGGTCGGGCATGCCGGTCGGCGAATACAGCAGCGCATTTTTCTCGTAGTTGAAAGGGCTGCCCCACACCGCGGTATCGGCTTCGGCCAGGCCGAGTTCGCCGCAGTAGTGCGAAAAGTTGCTGCCCACTGCCAGCGTCGCCGAGGTGAAAATCCAGGCGCGCGGATGGCCTTCCATCTGGCGCTGGAAGATCGGCGCGATGTCGAGCGGCGTCAGGTTCAGCGACATCGCCTGCGAATAGACCTCGACCCACTTCACTACATCATCACCGCCGGAAACTTCGAGATCCGCCGCGCCCCGGCGCCAGCGCTTGAGCCCCTGCGCCAGCTCCTGCGCGCGGCGTAGGCAGTTGGCCAGGCCCTCGCCGCGGTCGGCCTGGGTTTCAAGGTGGCGCCCGAGTTCCTGCACCGCATCCACCAGCCCCTGCAGGGCTGCGCCGAATTCCGCCTCGCCTTCCAGCTTCGCCGCCGGCAGGCGCAGGTTCTCGCCCTTCACCGCCAGGCGCAGGTCGCGCGCCGCCTTGTCCAGCGCCTGTGCGGCGTCCTGCAACGGCGCGTAGTCCTTCGCGGCGACGATGCCCTCGTTGCGCGTGTCGCGCGCCAGCTCGATGATCTGCGTGGTCGATACGCTCTCGCCGAAGAACAGCCCCGCCACCTCCGGCAACTGGTGCGCCTCGTCGAAGATGATGGTGTTGCAGGCCGGCAGCAGTTCGCCCATGCCCTCGTCCTTGAGCATCACGTCGGCGAAGAACAGGTGGTGATTGACCACCACCACATCGGCCGTCAGCGCATCCTGCCGCGCCGCCAGCACGAAGCACTCCTTCACGTTCGGGCATTCCTGGCCGAGGCAGTTCTCGCGCGTCGAGGTCGCCACGCCCCACGCCGCGGAATCCTCCGGCACATCGATGCATTCGGCCTTGTCGCCGGTCCGCGTGCGTTCGGCGAAGCGCGCGATCTTGCGCAGGTGCCCCGCTTCTTCGCGCGAAGCCAGCCGCCCGGCGCTCATCGCGTGCTCCAGGTGATAGGGACAGACGTAGTTGGCGCGCCCCTTCAGCAGCGCGATCGAGGCGCCGACCTTGAGCGCATCGCGCACCGTCGGCAGGTCGCGGTTGAAGAGCTGGTCCTGCAGCGTCTTGGTGCCGGTGGAAACGATCACCTTGCCGCCCGAGAGCAGCGCCGGCACGAGGTAGGCGAAGGTCTTGCCGGTGCCGGTGCCGGCCTCCGTCACCAGCGCCAGATTGCCCGCGATGGCCGCCGCGATGCGCTGCGCCATCTCCAACTGCTGCGGCCGTGGGCGAAAGCCTGGCACGGCAGCGGCGAGCGGCCCCTCGGGGGCGAAGATGCGGTCAAGATCGGACATGGCGGGCGCGGCATGGTAGCACGCGGCGGCATGTACCCCGCCACACGCAAAAGTCGGCGCCGGCAATACGGCGCCGGAGATGTCGCAAAGCACAGCCTCGGGTCACACTGCGCCAGCGAGCGCGGCAAATTCTTCGCCCACCATCCGATGTTCAATCGGGTGGCTGCCGCCACCTCCTATTTGAATGCGCGATGGAATAGCGCCGCGAGCGAAGGACGCGGCGCTGTCGGTGAAATGAGCCTTTGACGTGCATCAATGCGGCCGCGCCGTTCGCGACTATCTTGTCTGCACATACTCGCATGTCGGCAGGATTGCACCATCGCTGCCTTGCAACAGCATCGAAATCGGTCGAATTTTCGACGAAGGGTATCTGATGCGGAACAGTCTTCCAAACAAGTTTCCTGAAATCGGTCCCGGCACGCGTTCAGCCGTGATCAGGGCGGAGAATTGCCGCCTGGCGCGGCAAGCTGGCCCGGACCGCAATCTCCGTTGCCCCGATGCCGGAAGGTGGACGCGCATGATCGAATCCGCAAAGGCCGGATCGGGTTTCCCATCCTCGCAGGGTCGGGCGCGCGAAAAGAGGCGGCCTTGATTTCCCCACCTCGCATCCAGACCCAGGTCCTGATCATCGGCGGGGGCGTCACGGGTACCGCACTGGCCCGCGATCTTGCGTTGCGCGGCGTCGATTGCGTCCTCGTCGAGAAAGACGACATCAACGCCGGCGCCTCGGGGCGCAATCATGGCCTGCTTCACAGCGGCGCCAGATACGTCGCCGGCGACCGCGAAGCGGCGATGGAATGCTGCGCGGAGGGCGAAATTCTCAAGCGCGTGGCGGCGCAGGCGATCCACGACAGCGGCGGCTATTTCGTCGCCGTGGAAGGGGACGACGAACGCTACATCGCCGACTTCCCGCTGTACTGCGCGCGGGCGGGAATCGGGACGCGCGCGGTCGACGTCGCAACGGCGCGCGCGCTGGAACCTGCGCTCTCGGACCGGGCGATAGCGGTGTTCGAGGTCGCCGACGCATCGATCGACCCGTTCCAGCTTTCGCTGGAGAGCATGGCCCAGGCCCGCAGCCTGGGCGCGCGACTGATGCGGCGCACTCGCGTCGTCGGCCTCGAACGTGAAGGCAGGCTGATCCGCGCGGTGCGGGTTCGATCCATGGCTGGCGGGGAAGATGTGCGGATCGAAGCCGCGCAGGTGGTGAACGCCGCGGGAGCGTGGGCACGGGAAGTGGCGCTGCTCGCCGGAGCGCCGATCGACATGACGTATTCCCAGGGCACGCTGCTGGTCACGCACACACGCCTGGCCAGTCGTGTGGTGAACCGCCTGCGGCGCCCCGGCAACGGCGACATACTGATGCCGGGCGGGACTGTTTCCCTCGTCGGCACGACGTCCACGCGGGTAGACGCCCTGGATGACATTCACCCGACGACAGCCGATGCCGACCTGATTGTCGAGGAGGCTACGCGCATGCTGCCGGCGCTGGCGACGATGCGCTTCATCCGGGCTTTCGCGGGAGTACGTCCGCTGCTGGGCTCCCCCGGCGCGGCGGACAGCCGTTCCGTCTCCCGCGGGTTCGCCCTGATCGACCACGAAGACCATGGCCTGGACAACCTGGCGACGATTACCGGCGGCAAGCTCACCACCTGCCGGCTGATGGCCGAGCGGGCCGCCGATCTGGTCTGCCGGCGGCTCGGCGTGACCCGCCCCTGTGTCACCGCCACGACGCCCCTGCCGGCGGTCCCGGAATGCGAATGGACCGAGCCGGGTCGTTCGGCGCGCGAGTGGATGCGTTCCCACGCATCGGATGACACGCTCCTATGCGAATGCGAAATGGTGCCGGGCAGCACGGTCGATGCCATCTTCGACGCGCTGCGCGCTGCGGGCGACACGCCGACACTGACCGACCTCGGCCTGCGCAGCCGCGTCGGCAAGGGGCCCTGCCAAGGGGGTTTCTGCGCCGTGCGCACCGTCGCCCACCTGTATCAGCGCGGCGACTTCCACACGCAACACGGCCTCGCCGAGATTCTCGATTTCTTCGGCGAGCGCTGGCGCGGCCAGCGCGCAATCCTGTGGGGCGAGCAACTCGCCCAGGCCGAGTTGATGGAGGCGCTCCACTGCGGCCTGTTCGGTGAGGAGCTGCGCGGCGAAGGATTGCGTCGCGCCGGGCCGCCCGCCGCCCCGAACGCCGATCCAGCGGACAAATCCTCACCATGACGGGCGAACGGCGGAACAGCTTCGACGTCGCCGTGATCGGCGCCGGGATGGCGGGCATGGCGGCAGCCCTGTTTGCCGCGCAACGGGGCCTTTCGTGCATTCAGGTCGGCAGCGGCGGCGGCGTTTTGTTCGCGAGCGGACTGCTGGACCTGCTGGCTGTCCACCCGGCGGCGGAGGGTCGCCAGTGGCAATCCCCCTTCGCCGCCCTCGCCGCACTCGCGCGGGAGCAGCCCGACCACCCGCTGGCACGGGTCGATCCGGCCTCGATCCGTACCGCCTTCGAAACCTTCGTCACGGCGCTTGGCGAAGCGGGGCTTGCATATGCTCCGCTGGATGAGCGGAACCGGAAGGTGCTGACATCGATCGGAACGCTCAAGACCACATTCGGTGTGCCCTTGTCCATGGTTGCGGGCGCCAATGCGCTCGATGCTCTCGATGCGCCGAATACGCCGAATACGCCGCCACGCTGCCTTCTGGTCGACTTTCGCGGCCTGCGCGAGTTCAGCGCCCGCCAGATCGCCACGACCCTGGCCGATCGCTGGCCGGGTCTATGCCACGGGCGGATAGAATTCCCGGGCTTCGAGGACGTACCCGAACTGTATGCAGCGCATCTCGCCCGTGCCCTGGAAACCGGGGAAACCCGAGACCGAACCATTGCCCTCATCAGGCCGATGTTGGGCGATGCACAGTTGGTCGGACTGCCGACGGTCTTGGGTCTCGGCCGCTGCCGCGAGGTTCATGCGGCCTTCGAGGCGGGGCTGGGCGTGCCGGTGTTCGAGATCCCGACCATGCCGACATCGGTACCCGGGCTGCGGCTGCTGGGCGCGCTGGAAACCGTCATGTCGGCTCGCGGCGTCCGTCGACGTCGGCTGGCCAGCGTACGCGCGCTGGCCTTCGACGCGAACACGGGAACGGCCACGCTCGACCTGGACGGCGTTCCCGGTGGCGAGCGCGTGTCCGCCCGCGCGGTGGTGCTGGCCACGGGGAGATTCAGCGGCCGCGGGCTGACGGCTGATCGGGGGGGCGTCCGCGAGAGCATCCTCGGATTGCCCGTGCATCAGCCGGCCTCGCGCGAGGCATGGCACCAGCGCGATTTCCTCGATCCATCCGGTCACGCGATCAACCGCGCCGGGTTGCGGACGGACGACGCGTGGCGGCCGCTGGACATGAGCGGAAAACCAGCCTGGCCGCGACTCTTCGCCGTCGGCTCGATCCTTGCCGATCAAGACTGGATGCGCTCGAAGTGCGGCTCCGGGCTCGCAATCGCCACGGCCTGGGCGGCGATGCAACAGCTTGCGGATCAGTTGCACGGAAACACTGGTTAATGTGAAACAACTTGTCCGGAGCGACTGGTGATAATCGAGCGAAGCGAGCCGACTGGTAACCCCCCGCGAGGGGCGAGGCGGGGTTTCGCACCGCACGCGGTGCGCCGCCGCAGCCGGCTGGCTGTGCATGGCTCTCGCCGCCACGAGCGTTAAGAAAACCATGCCGCACACGCTCTTTCATACGGCCCTCTACGCATCCCTGGCGCTGTGCGTCCTCGGCCTGCTGTGGCGCAGCTCGGCCTGGTTTCGCGTCCGCGTCGGTCCCGACGCGCGCGCCGTCACGCTGTCGCAGCGGCTGGGCGCGCTGTTGCGGGGCACCGCTACGGCGCTGTTCGGCGCGCGGGTGTTACACATCCTCGGCGCCTGCTTCCTCGACGTGCTGCTCCTGCGCAGGCTGTTCGCCAGGGAGAAGCCGCGCTGGCTGGGACACCTGCTCATCCTGGCCGGATTCACGCTGCTGCTGTTGATGCACGCCTTCGAGGCGCTCGTCACGGTGAAGCTGTTTCCGGGTTACGAGTCGACCCTGGCTCCCTATCTCTTCCTGCGCAACCTCTTCGGGGCCATGGTTGTGGCTGGAATCGCACTGCTGTACTTCGAGCGGTGGCGCCGGCGCACAGGCCTGGTGTCGGTGCGCCGGCCCATGGCGGCGGCCTTTGCAGTGCTGTTGGGATTTGTCCTCGCGACGGGATATCTGCTTGAAGCGCACAAGATAGCCTCGCCGCAGGCTTTCTACCGCATGGCAAAGCGCTACAGCGGCACCACCGATCCAGGAGAACTCATGCCGCTGCGCGCCGTCTGGGCCAGCGAATTCGGGGTGGCGTTCGACGATCTTAAGGAACCGTTCGCATCGAACGTCATGGAACGAGGCCGCCAAATGCATGACGCTGACTGCGCGGGTTGTCACGCAAAGCCCGCGTCCGCCTTCGTCTCCTACCCGGTGTCGCGTTTGCTGGCGCCGGTGACGGCTCTTCTCGACAAGGGGCGCGCGGATATCTGGCTGCTATACCTGCATGTGTTCGCCTGCTTCCTGGGCCTTGCGACGCTGCCGTTCACGCGATTCTTCCATGCCGTGGCGGTCCCGATCAGTCTGCTGGTCAATGCCTCGGCGCCGAATCGAGCGTTCTCCGCCGCCGGCCGCGCGTCGAGGCGGGCACTGGCATTGGACGCCTGCCTGCGCTGCGGCATTTGCGATGCCCACTGCTCGGTGGCCCCGCTGGCGCGCCACCTGGGCAACCCGTATCTCCTGCCTTCGCACAAGCTAGTTGCCACCGGCGCCCTGGCCAACGGCCGCCTGCTGCGGTCCGGTCGCGAAAGCGACGGTTTCCGGGTCGCGGAAGGGGCCTTCCTCTGCACCGATTGCGGACGCTGCACCAACGACTGCCCGGCGGGGCTGGACCTGGAGGACCTGTGGCAGGCCGGGCGCGGCGACCTGGCCGCCGCGGGCCTTCCGGCGCCGGCGCAGTGGGTGCGGGCACTGCCCGCCTTGGCATGGGCCGAGGCGCTGGAAGCGGCTGCCGGGCAACACACCGCTACCGACCCGGATGCGTCCTGCGCGCCGCTCTCCGCCGACCGCCGCAGTTTCTCCCGCTGCGTCCAGTGCCAGACCTGCACCAACGTCTGCCCGGTCGTGGCGCAAAGCATCGCCGCCGACCACCGCGTCGATCTGACGCCGCAGAAAGTGATGAACCTGCTGCGGCTGGGCCTGCGCGACCTCACCCTGGGTTCGCGCATGGTCTGGGATTGCGCCACCTGCTACCAGTGCCAGGAAAACTGTCCCGAAGGCCTGCGCGTCACCGACATCATGTGCGAACTGCGGGCGCTGGCGGCGCACCGCCTGGGCGCGGTGCGAAGCTGGAAGGCGCCATCATGAAATACGCGCTCTTCCTCGGCTGCAAGATCCCGTCCCGGCTGCCGGCCTACGAATTGTCGACGCGCGCCGTGCTGCTGCGCCTGGGCGTCACTCTGGTCGATCTGGAGTTCAACTGCTGCGGCTATCCCGCCCGCAACGTCAGCCGCGAGGCCTTCGTGGTGGCCGCCGCCCGCAACCTGGCCATAGCCGAGCGCGCCGGCCTCGACGTTCTGACTCCCTGCACCTGCTGCTTCGGCAGCCTGCGGCACGCGATCAGCTTCCTGGAGGAAGACCCGGAACTGCGCTCGCGGGTATCGCAGGCGCTGGCCGTTGAGGGCATCGCCTGGTCGGGGAAGACGGAGGTCGAGCACCTGTTGCCGGTACTGGCCCGGACGATAGGCGTCGACGCGTTGGGCGCCGCGGTACGGGCCCCGCGCGCGGGCCTGCGTGTCGCCGCCCAGTACGGTTGCCACGCGTTGCGCCCGAGCAATGTCGCCCGCTTCGACAACCCGTTGGCGCCAACCACCTTCGAGACCCTGATCCGCCTGACCGGTGCCACCCCGGTCGACTGGCCTCGGCAGTTGGACTGCTGCGGCGATCCGCTGCACGAGTCCAACGCTCCGTTGTCGGAGCACATCGCGCGGGCCAAGATCGCCGATGCCAAAGCGTCCGGTGCCGAAGCGATGTGCACCGCGTGTCCCCACTGCCACCTGCGCTTCGATTCGGCTCAGGCGGGTAGCCCCAAGCCGTCGATTCGCAGCCTGCTCTACACACAGCTCCTCGGACTGGCAATGGGCCTGGATGAGAAATCCCTCGGGCTTGAGTGTCCGGAATCGCCAATTCGCGGAAGATAGGTCACCACGCCATCGAACCAGTCCCCGACGAACAAGGGAAATGAGGCAATCCCGTCGGGAGTTGTGGCACGCAGCCGGCATGTTGCGGCGCGCCGGCAGCGGACAGCCGAAGGCCTTGCCACCGCCGGCCTCGGCCACCGGCGCCATCTTGCCCGCGATCACCACTGCGATGCGCTGCGCCGTCTCCTCCGCCGCGGCCGTGGGCGAAAGTCGGCGCTGGCGGCACGGCGACTCGGCTTCGCAAGGCTGTGCTCATGGCACCATCCCTCGCGGGTATCATATCGTCCATGAGTCCAACGATTTTTCGCGAAGGCGGCTTCCGTTTCTACTTCTTTTCGCGGGAAGAATCGAGAATGCACGTGCATGTACAAGGTCAGAATGGCGAGGCAAAGTTCTGGCTTGAGCCGGCGATTGAACTAGCCCAACATGCCGGTCTTTCCCGACGCGAAATAGGTGAAGCAACCCGCCTGGTTCAGGAGCATGAAAATGACATCCGCAGCGCTTGGCGCAAGCACTTCCCAGGTTGAGGTAACCAATATTTCGCAGCACGGCTTCTGGCTATTGCTGGCAGATGAGGAACTGTTTCTGCCGTTCTCCGAATTTCCGTGGTTTCGGGATGTCGCGGTCGGCAAGATTTTGCACGTCGAACTTCCCTCCTCCAATCACCTCTACTGGCCCGACCTCGACGTCGACCTGGCCGTTGAGTCCATTCGTCATCCCGAACGGTTTCCGCTTGTCAGTCGAGTAAGCACTTAGGATTTGGCATCAAACGCGAGTACGCAAAGTAACGTGACGCTGACCCGTTAAGCCATGTCCAATCCGGAATAAATCCGACATGGCGGCAGGCCAAGAGTCGGCGCTGGCGGTACGGCGGCTGTTCGGCCCGAACCTGCCAGCGGTGATCCGCGCAACCTACGTCAGCCTAACGAATCGGAAGTTCTCGCGGGTGGACTCGAAAGCGCCAAATACTCTCGGTCCGGTTCCGGCCGCAGCCCTTTCGCGTAGGTCTTGACGAGTCGCGATTGCTCGGCATCGAAAGTAATGCTTCCAATTAGGCACGAATCAGCAATTTCTATATTCACTTCTCGCAGGCGCAGATAGTTTTTCTGTGTCCACGCCAACACAACAGCTTTAAGGGCTGCGTGATCTCGTCCGTAGCCTGAGCGTTTCCCCATCTTCAGGCCCATTACGTTTAAGCAGATTCCGAGAACGCGGGCTGACTTGTAGTTCGGCATAGAGTCAAGGCGCCATATCTCGTCACATAGCCGCCGCCGCAGTTTGAATTGAACGATCTTCCATGCCCTATTGTCGTTGCTGTTCTCGAAGAATTCGCCCCATACCGAGCCGTAATGGATGCTCCATGCCTTGTCGGGCGAACCGTCGATGCAAGCCGCCGAAAAGATGATCTCGAACATCGCTTCGGCAAGTCGGTCGTAAAAGTCTTCATCTATAAGCCTGTTGCGCCGCGTCCCGCGAATTCGGAGAGTTCGCGCTTCCGGTGGCGGATTCAATTCGCCAATTAGGTTGATGCTGTCCTTGATAAAATCGACACCTGCTCGAAGACGGTGCCAAGCGTCGCCGTAGTCGTCGTCCCTCGCTTTGTTGACATCGGCTATCGCACGGTTGGTGGTTTCCCGAATTTCGCGCAACGCCCCCGTAAGGACGTAGGAGTGCTGACCCCAATGTTCGCCTTCCAAATAGCTCTTTAGCGTCATCTGTGTAACGCGGCAATAGGTCGAGAATTGATCCGCGTCCCAAGCCCAAACAGATTTGTAGTCGATGTCGAGTGGAGAATGATGCTGAAGTGCCTCCACCAGTTCGTAGTTTCCGTATAGCGCTTGGCTGAACGGCTTGATGTATCCGAGAAGGCCCGAGTAATAGCCTTCGTCTTCGTGGTACAGCCCCGAATCCTTATTGCGGATCGCCTCGGCGGATACATTCTGCGCAAATAGGCCAATGGGAATATGGAATGCCTTGGCCTCTGCAACAGCATCGAGAAAGCGAATCACCGTCGACTGCGATGATGCTACCAAGTGCCGGCAAAATTTACGGTTGGCGATCAGCAGCAGCATGTCGTTGGCGTAGCCTTCGGCACACGGCCTGAGCTCGCCCTTAGCTTCAGCCTTCACCTTCCCGAAGTTGCCGGCCAGCGTCACCAGCGACTCAGCGGAAGCGGCGAGTTCATCGGCGATGATCGGAAGTTCGACCTCAGATCCCTTCAACACAACGCGGTAGAGCTCCTGAGCATACTTGTTGAAATTGTTGCCTCCGAATATCGGTGGTTTGATGAAGGCGTAGTGCATCCACGTGATAACTAACCCGAGGAACAGCGCGCCCAGGATGCCTTGCCAAATGGCAGTCGTAATGAGGCTATCGGGGACGAGCCATTTCTCATTGATCCAGATATCCGTCGCCAGCGTTCCAAATCCGATTAGGCCGATTAGCGCGTAGGTGATCTTGAAAAGCGGGATAGGCGCAACAGAGACGCGAAACCGATAGCGAATATCGGATACCGTATAGATGATGATAAGCAAGGCGAGTGCGGCGATGAAGTCCTTAAAGCCAAATAGACTCACCACCTCCTTGGTCGGAACTAAACAAATATCCCAGAATAGATAGGTGCACTGCATAGAGACGATACTGTGTGTCGTTTGGGTATGTGAGTCAAGTATGATCCATCAACGACGTGACCCCGATCCTTTTCGCCCATATATTGGCTGAAAGCGGACGGAGGTATTTCGCAAAGCCAAATGGCTCTGCCCCTTTGGCCGGTTACACCTGTTTCGTATCTGTCCCGGCGAGAACCCTGTTCGTCATGTCCTGCACTGCGGTTGTCATGTGCATGGGCACCAGATCAATTGCCGGATGCGCGGTTGCGAAGACTCGAAATAGTTCATCGGCGAATCCCTGCCCGATGCTTTCAACGCCGGTGAAGTCCAGGATCACGGTCTTGAATTTCTCGAATCGCGCAGTGAGCCGCTTCGCCTGTGAGCGGGACACCAGCTTCTCGCCTTCGTACTGTGCAAGTCGTACCGGAACAACTGTCTTGTCGAATGTGAGTTCATCGGGGGCGGCAAATTTGTAGAACACGTCGTTGGTGGTGCGCGTGCTGTCATTGGCCAGCTTCATGAACACAACCGTTCCTGGCGCATCCGTTGGATGTTCCACCAGGAAATCCCTCGATCCGTCGTCGTGCAGGAAGCGCAGGTTTCCTGAAAAGATATTGAAGGAATCGAACATCTTCGATGAGAAGAAGATTCCCTCGCCGGTATGGTTCTTCGGGTCGGTGGTCAGCTTGCCTTTGGCGAGTTCCAGAATCGACTCCCGCGGGTCCGCAAGGCCGAGCGCGCGCTGAATCTTCAGGAAGATGCCCTCGCCGTCATCCGCCACCCATCCCAATGTGTGAAGCGCCGTTCGCCGTATGGCCACGTGGATGCCCGGCGAGCCCGAGTGATCTATCGCGTTGTTGATCATCTCGGTCATGCCGTAATGCCAGATGTCGCGCACATTTTCCGGCAGGTCCTTTACGACCGAAGCGCCAATGGATCGCCAGACGACGTCCTCGGCCAGGCCTTCTCGAGGAAATGATTGAGTGGCTTCCTGCTTGATTGCAGGTTGATATACGCGGGCCTTCGTCAGCCCTGAAGGAACAATATCGCCGTCCTTTACAAGCTGTATCAGATGATGGTTAGCCGCCTGCCGCGAGATGTGGAACTCCCCCACCAATGCCGCGGCAACATTCCTCCCACCAGCCTCTGCAAGGAGAAGGGCGCGCTTTCGCAATGCTTGTTTATCAATCTTCATGGCTAACATTGTCAATTAGACGCTATTTATTGTCAAGCACTGCAACTATTATTGTCAATTACCAGATTGACAATCAATCTGCCCAGGCTTGGTTGGCGGCCTTTCTGCCGCTTCCCGCCTCGATGGGAACAAGCTATTGCAACCCAACAACCAGTTCATCGCTGAGCGAGGTTGAGCTTTCGCCGTGTCGCCGGCGCCGACTTCTCACCAACGCGGCGTATATCATTGGCGCCGGTTTTCCACACACCCCACACCATGCCCGTTGTCCGCATTCGCGACATCGAGATCTGCTGCGAGATCGGCGGCGACGGCCCGCGCCTGCTGAAGATCTGGGGCACCGGTGCGGACCTGCGCCGGCCGCCGACCGATTTCGACCGCTACCTTGCCGCGCGCTTCACCGTGCTGGCCTTCGACCAGCGCGGCATGGGCCGCAGCGGCAAGCCCGAGCGCGACTGCACGATGGCGGACTATGCCGACGATGCCGCCGGCCTGCTCGATGCCGTCGGCTGGGAGCAGGCGGCCGTGCTGGGTTATTCCTTCGGCGGCATGGTGGCGCAGGAACTGGCGCTGCGCCATCCCCGGCGGGTGGAGCGCCTGGTGCTGATGTCGACCAGCGCGGGCGGCGCAGGCGGCTCGTCCTACCCGCTGCATGAGTTGGCGGAACTGGATGATGAAGCACGCGTGCGCCGCTCGCTTGAACTGGCCGACAGCCGCCGCACGCCGCAATGGCAGCTGGCCAACCCGGCGCAGTGGCAACGCCTGGTGGACGATGGCATGGCGGCGCTGCAACCCGGCGCGGACGACCCCGCGCAGCGCGTCAGCAGGCTGCGGCAATTGGCGGCACGGCGGCAGCACGATACCTGGGCGCGCCTGCCCGGTCTGCGGATGCCGGTGAGCGTGTTTGGCGGACGCTACGATGCAACCGCCACGCCGGAGGTGCAACGCCGGCTGGCCTCGTGCATCGCCGGCGCCGGCTACCGCGAATTCGCGGGGGGACATCAGTTCTTCGTCGAGGACCGGAGCGCCGCGCCGGTGATTGCGGCTGCGCTCGGCGGAGGTGTCCCTCTTTCCCCTACAGGTTGATCCTCTCGTCCGTGAGGCAGAACGACAAGAGAACACCAAGGGATCGGCTCCGGATTGGTTTCCATGCCGACCCGATTGGCTCTACTTCTTATTCACCGGCTCCGGGCCCGCGTAAGAATACTTCTCGACTTGCGTTCCCTTGCAAAGAGACACCACGTCACTTGCCAGCACGGACAACAGGTTGTTAAGCCCGTAATTCAGCGTCGTAACGTATTCCGAGTCCGCGCCCCACATATTGGTTTTGTCTCCATGCGCGCGGTAGTACTTCTCCTGCAACACGCCGTCTTTTCCGATGAACTGCGCCTTCAAGGCCACCATGCTGAAGATTTTCAGTCCGACTTGCCATGTGTAGGCCCGTGTCAGACTGGTTTTGATCAATATGCCTTCTTGCGGAGGATGGTCGACGTTGTTCAGGTCAACTTTGATGCCGAAGCTTTTGAGATCGGCCAGTCCATCAGTAACCCATTGGCTCATATTCCCGCTCAGAAGCGCTCCACCCATGGCCTGTCCGACCGTTTCCTTGTTCTGCCGGGCATCCGCCGCGACGGCCACCCGGATTGGACAGGCGTCAGCATATTGGACTGCGGGCGCTTCGCGGGTATCGTGGTCATACGCCATCTCGAGTCCAACGCGCGCTTCCGGGGCGGCCATGGCCGCAGCCGATACGCTGAACAGGCTTGCGCCGACAATCCTTGCCAGATTTTCGAGCTTCATGGGGCGCTCCTTTCGCGTTGAGCCAATGCGGCAGGCTGTGCTTTGGGCAGCGAATACAGTTTTCCGTCTTCACCGATAACTATCACCCGGTTGGCAAGCTCCTTCAGCGAACGTCCCTTGATCTCCCCCTGTTGCAAACCGGTGTTGAGGGAAAAGGTTTTCATTTCGTCTGATTTCGCGGGTGTTGCAACGACGTCAACATCCATCAGGATCAAATTCGTTAACTCCGTGACGGACTCGCGCAATGTGCTCCGAAACAGCGCGGCGTTGTCGGCGCTCCACATCTCCATCGACATCTTTCCGCCAGTGCCCACCGGCTTCGACTGGTAACTCAGTACCCCGCGCTGGATAGGCGTGTTGCCTTCGCCTTTCTCCCATATCGTTACAAATGCCTCGGCATCCAGAGTACGAAAATCCATGGTCAGCGAGTAGCGAGGAATGATCAGCAGCAACGCATGCCCCGGCGGCAACTCCGCGCGCATCTGGTTGAGCTCGGCCAATGTCAGCATGCGCGGAGTAGTCACGACTTCGCCCATTTTGATTGGATACCTGGTCAGCTCGCGAGTGATCGTTTCATTGAACTCCCTGCGGAAATCGACATCCTCGATCGACGCATAGAAGGGGCCCATCAGCTTTTGGCTTTCCTTCACCCGTTCGTTCGTGATCGAACTGTCGATCATGGCCCCGATCAGCCCACCGCCGGTTGCAACACTGACCTGAGAAGGCTGCACCGCAGCGATAACTTCGTCCTGAACAACGATCACGCGCGCCTTGAGCCCGCCCAGCTTGGCACGCTGCTCGGAATTCAGGCTAACGCGCATGGGTGTAGCGCACGCGCCGAGCAGCAACGACAGCAGTATCAGAGTGGTGATTCGATGCAGCATCTAGGTCTCCTGCGTGGTTTGAGACAACGGCATACGCCGT
This sequence comes from Rhodocyclaceae bacterium, assembly GCA_006218025.1. Taxonomy (GTDB): domain Bacteria; phylum Pseudomonadota; class Gammaproteobacteria; order Burkholderiales; family Rhodocyclaceae; genus Sulfuritalea. Next base: position 74,179 of record VBWA01000021.1, read on the forward strand.
CCGCATGCCCTATCGGGCAGCGCGCAGTGTGCCCTCCATGGGGATGCATTGTCAATTTCTAATCATGGAAGGTTGAACGACGATAAGGGGTCGGTTTCGGATTTGTCCGTGCGACATCGGACGTCTTCAAGAAGTCGGCGCTGACGGCACGGCGGGCCAGCGCACTATGCAAGCCAGATTGCGCTTCGACTAGTCCCGATAAACCTCGCGCCTGTGCCCGACCTTCACGACTTCGACCACCACCTCCAGGTCGAGTATTTCGTAAAGAATCCGGTAATTCCCTTGCCGAATCCGATAGCACTCCTGGGCGGAAAGCTTTTCGCAGCCGAAGGGACGGGGATCGTCGCGCAGCGACTCGATCCGCTCCAGGATGCGGCGCAAGTCCACCTTCGGGATGTCCCGCAGGTCCTTTGCGACGGAGGTCTTGAACCTCAGTTCATATCGAGCCATCGGCTTTCAGCTTGGCCAGGAACTGTTCGTAACTCATGGTCTTTTCTTTTGCTCGGCCGGAAAACGCGGCCAGGTCTTCCTCGTCTTCCCGCAACGATGCCCGGACGGCGTCATTGACGATCTCGGACATCGAGCGGTGCGCGGTTGCCGCCTTGAGGCGCAGCGCCTGATGCAGCCCGGGTTCGAGGTACAGCGTGGAACGGATGGTTTGAGTGGTCATGAATATCTCCAAAACGTCGCAACGTTATGGCATCATAGCACCCACTCTCCTTGCTGGATAGATCGAACCGCTACGCGGCTACAGGTCGATTCTCTCGCCCATATGGGGCAGGTGCGGCACAGGCCAGCCGAGCTGATCATGGATCGCCAGGGCGAAGGCGGCCGAGGCCGCAGCTTCGCCATGCACGACATAGGCATGCTTCGGCGGTTTGTGGAAGCCGCGCAGCCAGGCTAGCAGCCCCGCCTGATCGGCATGCGCCGACAGGCCGCCCACGGTATGGATCGCGGCCCTGACCGGAACCGGCTTGCCGAAGATATTGACCAGGCGCGCGCCGTCGACCAGCCGGCGGCCTAGCGTGCCCGCGGCCTGGAAGCCGGTGATGAGGATGCTGCATTCGCTGCGGGGCAGGTTCTCGCGCAGGTGGTACTTGATGCGGCCGGCTTCGCACATGCCGCTGGCCGAGATGATGACCGCGCCGCTGCGAACCTCGTTCAGCGCGCGCGAGCCCTCGACATCGGCGACGAATTCCACTTTCATTTTCGCCGGATGCTGCTTCATCCAGGCGATCAGCTCGCGGGTCTCGCTGTCCATCAGCGCCGGATGCTCCCAGGTGATGTGCGTGGCGGCGGTGGCCATCGGCGAATCGATGTAGACCTTGAGCGGCGCCAGACGCTGGCGGCGCACCAGGTCGGCCAGGATGTAGATGATTTCCTGGGTGCGGCCGACGGCGAAGGCGGGCATGATCAGATTGCCATGGGTGTGGCGCGTGCGCTCGAAGGCGGCGACGATTTCGTCCTCGGTTTCCGCCAGGGGGCGGTGCAGGCGGTCGCCGTAGGTCGATTCGATGAACAGCACGTCGGCTTCGGGCACGACCTTTTCGGGGTCGTGCAGTACCGGCCGGCCGGACATGCCGATGTCGCCGGAAAAAACCATTTTGCGCGGCCTGCCCTCGCCGGTGACCGTCACCTCCAGCCAGGAGGACCCGAGGATGTGGCCGGCGTCATGGAAGCTAACCGCCACTGCTTCAGCCGGGCGGATCAACTCCCGATAAGGTACCGGACGCAGCAGCTTGAGCGACGCCTCGGCCTGGGCCACGGTGTAAAGCGGCGGCTGCAGGCTGCTGCTCTGGCCGCGCCGCCGCTGATGGCGCAGTTGCCATTCCGATTCCTTCTCCTGGATGTGGGCGCTGTCGCGCAGCAGCACATGCAGCAGATCGATGGTCGCCGGCGTGGCATAGACGGGCCCGCGATAGCCGAGAACCGACAGCATCGGCAGCAGACCCGAATGGTCGATGTGGGCATGCGTCAGCAGCACGAAGTCGATGGAGCGAACGTCGAAGCCGAACTTCAGGGCGTTGAGGTTTTTGCTGCGCGCCTCGCGCCCGCCCTGGAACATGCCGCAGTCGACCAGGAAACGCAGGTCGCCCGATTCGACCAAGGTGCATGAGCCGGTGACTTCTCCTGCTGCTCCGAAAAATCCGATGCGCAATTTGCGTTCCTCCCGTGGGGCTCATCATCGGCTGGAATCGGGCGGATTTCAATCCTGGTGGAAAGTTATGCGAAGCGGTATCCCCGGGGACGGCGCTGGTGGAACGGCGCGGAAGATGTCGCAAAGCACGGTCCGCCTCCGCACGGGATCTTCAATGGCAGAATGCATGATTCACGGAGGCCCGATCATGACCATCTCGATGTACCAAGCCAGCGCACCGCGCCTGGCCAACATGCTGCGCAATCTGGATGCCATCCTCGCCAAGGCGCAGGACCATGCGCCGGCGAAGAAGATCGATCCGACCGTTCTGCTCGGGGCCCGACTGTTCCCCGACATGCTGCCGCTGGTGAAACAGGTTCAGATCGCCACCGACCACGCCAAGGGCTGCGTTGCCCGGCTGGCCGGCGTCGAGGTGCCCAAATTCGCGGATACCGAGCAGAGCTTCGAGGAACTCCGGGCGCGCATCGCCAGGATCATCACCTTCGTGGAATCGTTTTCCGCGGCACAGATCGACGGTTCCGAGGAGCGGGATATCGCGCTCATGGCGGGCGGAAAGGAAATGAGCTTCAAGGGCCTGCCCTACCTGCTCGGCTACGCCATGCCGAATTTCTATTTCCATCTGGTGACGGCATACAACATCCTGCGTCACAACGGCGTGGAAATCGGCAAGCGCGACTACATCGGAACGCCCTAGGGGCTTCCTTCATCCCGGACGCCGCGACCCCATGCGCTCGACCCGTGCCACCGCCGCCATCGCCCGGCTGAATGGGCGCAGCGAAGGCCATCACTACACGATGGCCCTGACCGGTAGCGGCCTGCTCATTCTGCGCGAGCGGGTTGCCGGCGCAGACCGCCCGCTTTCGGCAGCGCTTTCCCTGGACGAGTTCGTGCAACTCGTCGATTCGATGGGGCCGAAGAAGGAAGTCCGCATCACCAAAAGCGAGGCGGCCTTCATGAAGCAACTGGTCAAGAAGGACGGGGCGCCGTGATGCCGGCGGGCGGGGCCCGGTGCCACGCTGAACCTTTCTGAGGAGAAGTCGATGGAAAAGAGACGACTGGGCCGCAACGGCCCGCAGGTATCCGCCCTCGGCCTCGGCTGCATGGGCATGAGCGAATTCTATTCGGGCCGCGATGACGCCGAGTCGATCGCCACCATTCGGCACGCGCTGGACCTCGGCATCAATTTTCTGGACACCTCGGACATCTACGGTCCGCACACCAACGAGGAGCTCGTCGGGCGTGCGATCAAGGGCCGGCGTGACGAAGTGTTCCTCGCCACCAAGTTCGGCATTCTGCGCGACCCGAAGGATGTCTCGGTGCGCGGCTTCGACAGCAGCCCGGCGTATGTGCGCAGCGCCATCGAAGCCAGCCTGCGGCGCCTGGGGGTGACGACGATAGACCTTTACTACCAGCATCGCGTCGACCCGCAGGTGCCGATCGAGGACACCGTCGGCGCCCTCGCCGATCTGGTGCAGGCGGGCAAGCTGCGTTACATCGGGCTGTCGGAGGCGTCCGCCGCGACGCTGGAGCGCGCTTGCAAGGTGCACCCGGTCACGGCGCTGCAAAGCGAATATTCACTATGGACGCGCGACCCCGAACACGAAGTGCTCGCCGCCTGCCGGCGGCTGGGTGTCGGCTTCGTGCCTTACAGCCCGCTCGGCCGGGGCTTCCTCACCGGCGCCATCAAGCGGCCGGAGGATTTCGCCGAGGACGATTATCGCCGCATGAGCCCGCGCTTTCAGGGCGAGAACTTCGCCAGGAATCTCGGCTTGGTCGAAAAAGTCAAAACGCTGGCCGCCGAAATCGGCTGCACGCCGGGACAGCTGGCGCTGGCGTGGGTGCTGGCACAGGGTGATGACATCGTGCCCATCCCTGGCACCAAGCGGCGCCGCTATCTGGACGAGAACGCGGGCGCTCTCGCGGTTCGACTCAGCCCGGCGCAGCTTGCGGCGCTCGACGCGGCGTTTCCGTTCAACGCCGCGGCGGGGGATCGCTACCCCGCCAGCATGATGGGCACGCTCAATCGCTGACCTGCGGAATCGCTCTCGTCATGAGAGCGCGGGGTGCCGGCGCAAGGCCGATTCCACGGCTTCCAGCCCGATGTTCCCTCCTTGTGCCGTCCTTCTGCAGCGAACCGGCCGGAACGGCAAAACTGCGAACCCCTATCGTTCGTCCGGCGGCGTCCAGTGCGGGTAGTCGACCAGGCGAAAGACCCTTTCGCCGGGCCGCCGCGGCAGGATGATCTGGACGAAATGCGTGGTGTTGCGTTTGAGCCAGCGCCTGGTGGCGTCGCCCTCCAGATGTATCGGCACCATGCCCTGCGCGGACGGATTGTCCGGCGCGAAGTAACTGACGTTGGCGCCGGGCGCGTCGGCATACACCGACATGTAGAGCACCGGGTTGGCGCCCGCCGAAAACCTCGGGTAGTAGCCATCGACCAGATCGGTGCGGTCGAAATAGAGATTGCGCAGGGCCTCGTTCTGGCTGTTCTTCTTCACGTCCTCGAGGACATTGGCGTGCAGGTAGACATTGGGTGGGTCGTCCTCCCGGTCGCGGTTCGAGAAGAACTCGAGGAAGTAGTCGGGGACCGGCTTGCCGTGGTCATCGACGACATAGGCGTTGACCTGCATGTACTGGTGGAAGGACCCGGCGGTCGGGCTGTCCGGATCGGCCTTGGCGCGCTGCGCCGTGGCCTCGCTGATGTCGTTCCATTCCTTCAGGATGGCCCGATACGATTGCATTCCATCGCAGCCGAGCGCCCGCAGGATCAACTGGCCGAGCTGCATTTTCTCGGCGTCGGTCTCGTTGAAGCCGTCGTCATTGGCGTCGTCGTCGCGCTCCGGATCGACGATGGAGCCGTGGGTGCGGGTCGGCAGCACGGCGAGCGGCACCTCGCATTCGAGCCGGCTTCCCCATGTCGTCATCATCTTGTCCGGATCGGTCTCGCGAAAATCGATGGTCACGCCGCGCGCGTTGAGGTTCGCGGCGCAGACCCTGACCGTGCCGTCGCTGCCGTCTTCGTTGGCGATCTGGCGCAGCAGCCCGCTGTAGCCGCGCGTGCCGACAATCACGAAGGGCAGCACGCCATTCTCGCCGTAGTAGCTATGCGCATCGCCGCCGGGCGCGATCAGGACGTCGCGCTGAGCCAGTTCCCACTGGAAGGGGCTGGACAGTTCGAGGTCGTTCAGCATCGAGGTTCCGGTATGGAAGCCGTGCTTGAGGCCCTTGACCAGGCGCCCGAGCATGCTCTTGCCCGTTGCCGCCAGCTTCGATCCGAAGTTGGCCGGCGCCAGCATGACCAGGCGTTTGACCGGACATTCCCCCATTTTTCCGCGATAGCGGGTCGTCAGCCAGGCGCGCGCGACCAGGCCGCCCGTGCTGTGCACGATCATGTCGAATGGGGCCTGCAGTTCGCCGCTGAGGATTCGCTGCTCGATGACTTCCGCCATCCGGATCGCGACGTCCTGGACCCGAACGTCGTCTTCCATGGAAATGTAGTCGCCGAGCCAGAGCGTCTGTGCCTGGTAGTTATTCGCGGCGAGGAACCTGGCCAGCGGAAGGAAGGACTCGGAGGTGTCGCTCCAGCCATGAACGATCAATACCTGCGGCATGATCAGATCCTTTTCCAGTAGCTTGAGCTTTGCATGTTAGGCAGTTTATGACGTCGTAGTCAATGCCCCCGACATGCCCCAACATCTTGCAGTGCAGCATCCGCTTTGAAAGTCGGCGCTGGTGGTACGGCGATTGTTCGCTTGCAGCCGCCGCTGGCCGTCCTCGATGCGGGCACCGGCCTCAGGCAGGTACCGTCTTGACGCTGATCAGCAGCTGCATGGCGGCCGCCAGCAGCGCCGCGGCGCAGACGCTGTGCGCAATCGCGAGGTGGAGGCTCAAGCCGCTCAGAATGGTCAGCACGCCCAGCGTGAACTGGACCAGCAGCAACGCCAGCAGCAAGGCAGCGCTCTGCCGTGTCGCCGGCTGCGCCAGCGCCCGCAGACCACCGAAGCCGAGCAGCAGCAGGGTCGCGACGGCGCAGTAGCGGTGCAGCAGGTGCAGCGCAACGCCGCCGTCATCGCCCATCGATGCCGCAGCGACGACGCGGGTGAAGGGATTGAGCGCACTCCAGCCTGCGGGCGCGGGCCAGGAGGCGTCGATGCAGCCGGGCAGGAAGGGGCAGGCAGTCGCCGCGTAGCGTGCGCCGATCAGGGCGCCCAGCGCCATGGTCAGCGCCAGCGTCCCCAGCCCCGCATGCAGCAGCGCGGCGGGACGGCGACGGGGCGAAGGCGCTTGTTGCGTGCCAGCAGCGAGCGCCGTGCGCCATGACAGCAGAACCAGGCCGGCGCCGCCCAGGATGTTGATGAAGGCGGCCCACGCCCGATGCGGGTCGGCGCTCCAGATGCCGACGAAGGTGAGCACGATCATCAGCACCAGCAGGGCGGTGGCGTAGCGCGCCGGCGGCTGGATCGGCTGCGGGCGCAGGCATTGCCAGGCCAGGACGAATCCGAGCAGCAGCGCGGATGAGGCCACGACGCGGTGCAGGATGCGCGCCGCGTCGCTGTGCCGATACGGCCCGTCGACCAGCAACTGGCCATAGCAGTGGGGCCACGGGCTGCAGCCGAGGCCGGCGCCGTTGAGGCGGATGTAGGCGCTGACCAGCAGGATCAGAAATGACAATGCCGTCAGCAGCAATGCCAGGTTTCTGATTCTGCGCAGACGGGCGTCGCGAGACTCCATGACCACGCGGTTCGCCCCTGCGATGCGCCTAGGGATTGGTACCCGCCGTCGGTCGCGGCAGCGAGAACCCGCGGATCACGCCGGCAATGTTGCGCCACAGGATCGGCAGCAGCCATACGATCAGCGCCACCAACAGCACCAGCAGCGCCAGCATCAGCCAGGGATGCGCGAACATCAGCCACAGCCAGGTGAGGACCACGACGTCCTCGCCGAAGGATGCGGCAAGGTTGGTGAATGGCTCGGGCGAAGCATTGATGATGGCGCGCGTACCCGCCTTGGTGAAGTGCGTGCCGGCCGCCAGCGTGCCACCCATAATCGCCATCGCTGTCTGCCATTCGACACCCTGACCGCCGAACACCATGGCTGCAAGCGCCGCGCCGGCTGGAATGCGGATGAAGGTATGCACCGTGTCCCACACCGAATCGAGCAGGGGAATCTTGTCGGCGAAGAATTCGACGACCAGCATGACACCGGCAGCGCCCAGAACCCACGGATGCTCGAGCAGATGCAGACCCTCCGGCAGCACCAGCCAGCCCAGCTTGCCGGCGAGACCGACAACGAACAGCGTGGTGTAAAGGCGGACTCCGGAAGCCCAGCCGAGCCCCATGGCCAGCGCCAGCAGCGCGGCGAGGTCCATCGGCAAATGGGCAAGATCAATCATCGATGCTCCGCGTCCTGGAAAAACTCACACGGCTCTACTATAGCCCTCGAGGGAAATACCTCAAGCCACCCGCTAGGCATAGGCGGGATAGTGCGGATCGAACACATGCGCCTGCACCTGCGCGCGCAGGTCGTCGCTTCGCGGTTTGGCGGCCAGCCCGCGCTGGTAGGCCACCTCGGCCACCGCGACAGCGATGCGGGCCGAGACTTCGCGAATGTTCGCCAGGGGCGGGAACAGGCTGCCTTGATCGAGGTCCGCCGCCGTGACCTGCGACGCCAGGGTATGGGCGGCAGCGAGGAACATCTCGTCGGTGATTCGCGTGGCACCGCAGGCGATCGCACCAAGCCCGACGCCCGGAAAGATGTAGCAGTTGTTGCCCTGGCGCGGCACCAGCGTCTTGCCGCCGTACTGCACCGGCAGGAAGGGGCTGCCGCAGGCGAACAGGGCGCGGCCGTCGGTGCCCTGATAAGCCTGCTCCGCCGTGCATTCGGCCTTCGAGGTCGGATTGGACAGCGCGAACACGATGGGACGCTGGTTGCCGTCGGCCATCGCGCGCAGCACCTCCGGCGTGAAGGTGCCGCCCACCGCCGCGACACCGATGATTGCCGTCGGCTGCAGCGCCTTCAGCGCCGAGAGGAAATCGGCGACCTGGGCATGCTCGTGGGCGTAGGGCAGCTTCTGCGCCGCCAGCCCCTCGCGCGACTTCACCACCAGGCCCTTGGAGTCAACCAGCCAGCAGTGCTGCCGCGCTTCGGCGGCGTCGACGCCCTGGGCCACCATCGCCGCCACGAGCAGGTCGGCGATGCCGGTAGCCGCCTCGCCGGCGCCGAGGAAGAGGAATTTCTCGTCGGCCAGCTTCGTCCCCTTGACGCGCAGCGCGGACAGCACGCCGGCCACCGCGACGGAAGCAGTGCCCTGGATGTCGTCGTTGAAGGTGCAGATGCGGTTGCGATACCTTTCCAGCAGGCGGAAGGCGTTGTGATTGGCGAAGTCCTCGAACTGGATGATGACATCCGGGAACACCTCGCGCGCCGCGGTGATGAACTCGTCAATCAATTCGTCATAGGCCGGGCCGGTCACCCGGTGGCGGCGCAGGCCGACATAGTAGGGGTCGTTCAGCAGGGTTTCGTTGTTGGTGCCCATGTCCAGCGTCACCGGCAGGCAGAGCGCCGGATTTACGCCGGCGCAGGCCGTATACAGCGACAGCTTGCCGACCGGAATGCCCATGCCGTTGGCGCCCTGGTCGCCCAGACCGAGAATGCGCTCGCCGTCGGTGACGACGATGATGCCGGCCTTGAGCGGCCAGTTGCGCAGGATATCGGCAATGCGGCCGCGATCATTGACGCCGATGAACATGCCGCGCGGCCGCTGGAAGATATGCCCGTAACGCTGGCAGGCCAGGCCGACCGTCGGCGTGTAGATCAGGGGCATGATTTCATCGACGTTGTCGCAGACGACGCGGAAGAACAGGGCCTCGTTGCGATCGTGCAGGGAGCACAAGGCGACGAACTTTTCCAGCGGATCGGCAATACCGCGCAGGCTCGCCAGAAACCGCGCCATCTGCTCGTCCTGGCTATGCACATGCGGCGGCAACAGGCCGCGCAGCCCCAGTGCATCGCGCTCGACCTCGGTAAAGGCGGTGCCCTTGTTGCGCAGCGGGTCGTGCAGCAGTTGTACGCCGTGCGGAGTCCCGGCCAGGCTTGTCTTCATGAATTTCCTCCTGTGGCCATCGAAAAGGCGGAAAGCCTGTCGGCAATACTAGCCCTGTCCGCGGCGTGCGACAATTGCGGAGATCCACGATGGCAGGCAATCTTCCTGAATCGATGCTCGATTCCATGTCCCTCGGGCATGAAATCACCTCAGTTATTCAAGCTATACTCGCGCGGAATTCCCTGTCGATATTTTCAGAAACCAGCGTACCCAGAGGAGAACACCATGAAATCCAAGACACTCGCTGCCGCACTATTCACCGTCGGCGTCCTCGCCGCCCCCGCTGCTCAGGCCCAGACCGAAATTCAGTGGTGGCATTCGATGGGGGGCGCGCTCGGCGAGGCGCTCAACGGACTGGCGACAAAGTTCAACGAAAGCCAGAAGGAATACAAGGTCGTCGCCGTCTACAAAGGCTCCTACCCCGAGTCGATGACCGGAGCGATTGCGGCTTTCCGCGCCGGCAACGCGCCGCACATGTTGCAGGTGTTCGAAGTCGGCACCGCGACCATGATGGCGGCCAAGGGCGCGATCGTGCCGGTGACCAAGGTGATGGCGGACGCCAAGGAGCCGTTCGACCCGAAGGCCTACCTGCCCACCGTGACGGGCTACTACTCGGACCTGCAGGGCAACATGCTGTCCTTCCCCTTCAACAGCTCGACCGCGCTTTTCTACATCGACCGGAACAAGTTCAAGGCGGCCGGCCTGCCGCCGGTACCACCCAAGACCTGGAAGGAATTGATCGCCGTGGCAGAGAAGCTGAAGGCGGCCGGGCAGGACTGTGTTTATACGTCCGGCTGGCCATCCTGGGTACACATCGAGAACTTCAGCGCCTGGCACAACGTGCCGATCGGCACCAAGCAGAACGGCATGGGCGGCTTCGACACTGAATTCACCATAAATTCGCCGCTGCATGTGCGCCACGTCGCGATGCTGGGCGACATGGTGAAGAAAGGCCTGTTCACTTACGCCGGGCGCACCAATCAGGCGGACTCCAAGTTCCAGTCCGGGGAGTGCGCGATGGCGACCATCAGCGCTGGCGCGCTGGCAGGCACCATCAAGGCGGGCAAGACCGACTGGGAACTGAGTTTCCTGCCATACCACGACGACGTGAAAGGTGCCCCGCAGAACTCGATCATCGGCGGCGCTTCGGTGTGGGTGATGGGCGGCAAGAAAACGGACGAGTACAAGGGCGTGGCGAAATTCCTGTCCTTCCTCTCGCAACCCGAAATCCAGATGGGATGGCACACCACCACGGGCTACGTGCCGATCACCAAGGCCGCCTACGAACTGACGCGCAGTTCCGGGTTCTATGACAAGAACCCGGGGCGGGACACGGCCGTCAAGCAGTTGACATTGAATACGCCGACAGAGAACTCCAAAGGCCTGCGTTTCGGCAATTTTGTGCAGGGACGCGAGGTGATCGAGGAGGAGATGGAAGCCGTGTTCGCGGGCAAGAAGGACGCCAAGACTGCGTTGAACGATGCCGTGAAGCGCGGCAACGAAATCCTGCGCAAATTCCAGGCAGCGAACAAGTAAGCTCGGTCAGCAGGCACGCCGAATGGAAAAGCGCGTAGTCTTCCGCTCGGCGTGGCTGCCGTATGTGTTGCTGGCGCCGCAGCTCGCCATCACCATCATTTTCTTCTTCTGGCCGGCGGGACAGGCCGTCTGGTATTCCTTCCAGTTGCAGGACGCCTTTGGCCTGCACAGCGAATTTGTCGGTTTCGACAACTTCACGGCGCTGTTCAGGGATCCGCACTATCTGGAGTCGTTCAAGACCACGGCCGTGTTCAGCGTCGCCGTGGCCGGCTCGGGTATCGTCATCTCGCTGCTGCTCGCGGTGATGGCCGACCGCGTGGTGCGCGGCTCGGTCGCACTGCTCTACAAGACGGTCCTGATCTGGCCCTACGCCGTCGCGGCCGCGGTGGCCGGGGTGCTATGGGCCTTCCTCTTCGCCCCCTCCATCGGCATCGTCACCTACATGCTGAAGGGCATGGGCGTCGATTGGAACTGGATCATCAAGGGCGACCAGGCGATGCTGCTGATCATCATCGCCTCGGTGTGGAAGCAGATCAGCTACAACTTCCTGTTCTTCCTCGCCGGACTGCAATCGATCCCGAAGTCGCTGATCGAGGCGGCGGCGATCGACGGGGCGGGACCGACGCGGCGTTTCTGGACCATCGTGCTGCCGCTGCTGTCGCCGACCGCCTTCTTCCTGCTGGTGGTCAACATCGTCTACGCGTTTTTCGAGACCTTCGGCGTGATCGACGCCACCACCCAGGGCGGGCCGGCGCAGGCAACCCAGATCCTGGTATACAAGGTGTACCACGACGGCGTGAAGTCGGCCGACATTGGCGGCTCCTCGGCGCAATCGGTGATCCTGATGATCATCGTCGTCGCGCTGACAGTGATCCAGTTCCGCTACATCGAGCGCAAGGTGCAGTACTGATGGGCGCCCCATGGTAGAGAAACGACCGTTGCTCGACTTCATCACGCACGCCGTCCTGATCGTCGGCGCGCTGTTGATCGCCTTCCCGCTCTACGTGGCCTTCGTCGCATCCACGCTGTCGCTCGAAGAGATCATGTCGGTGCCGATGCCGCTGCTGCCGGGCAGCCATTTCATCGATAACTATTCCCAGGTGCTGTTCGCCGGCTCGACCACAGGCTCGAAGGCCGCCGTGCTGGACATGCTGATCAACAGCACGGTGATGGCCTTGGCGGTGCCGCTGGGCAAGACCACCATTTCGATCCTGTCTTCGTTCGCCATCGTCTATTTCCGCTTCCCGCTGCGCAATTTCTTTTTCTGGATGATCTTCGTCACGCTGATGCTGCCGGTCGAGGTTCGCATCATCCCGACCTTCAAGGTGATGGCCGACCTCGGCCTGCTCAATACCTATGCCGGCCTGACGCTGCCGCTGATCGCATCGGCCACCGCCACCTTCCTCTTCCGCCAGTTCTTCATGACCATTCCGGACGAACTGGCCGAGGCGGCGCGCATCGACGGCGCCGGGCCGATGCGCTTCTTCTGGGACGTGGTGGTGCCGCTGTCGAAGACCACCATGGCGGCGCTCTTCGTCATCCAGTTCATCTACGGCTGGAACCAATACCTGTGGCCGCTGCTGATCACCAGCGACGAATCGATGTACACGGTGGTGATCGGCATCAAGCGCATGATCGTCGGCGGCGACGCGGCCAACGAGTGGAACCTGATCATGGCCACCGCGATGCTGGCCATGTTGCCGCCGGCGGCGGTGGTGTTGCTGATGCAGAAGTGGTTCGTCAAGGGACTCGTGGAAACCGAAAAATGAGCAAACGATAATGGCCAAGGTATCGATCCGCAACGTGCACAAATCCTTCGGCGCCGTCAAGGTGATCCAGGGCATCAACGTCGATATCGGTGACGGCGAGTTCGTGGTGATGGTCGGGCCTTCGGGCTGCGGCAAGTCGACGCTGCTGCGCATGGTGGCGGGGCTGGAAACGATAAGCTCCGGCGATATCGCGATCGGCGAGCGCGTGGTGAACGACCTCGAACCCAAGGACCGCAACATCGCCATGGTGTTCCAGAACTACGCGCTCTACCCGCACATGTCGGTACGCCAGAACATGGCCTATGGCCTCAAGATCCGCCGCATGCCCCCGGCCGACATAGAGGCCCACGTCAAGCGGGCGGCGGAGATCCTGGAACTCGGCCCCTATCTCGATCGCAAGCCGCGCGAGCTTTCCGGCGGCCAGCGCCAGCGCGTCGCCATGGGCCGCGCCATCGTGCGCGAACCCGCGGTATTCCTGTTCGACGAGCCGCTGTCCAACCTCGATGCCAAGCTGCGGGTGCAGATGCGCGCCGAACTGCAGGCGCTGCATCGCCGGCTGGCGACCACCAGCCTCTACGTCACCCATGACCAGGTCGAGGCCATGACGCTGGCGCAACGCATGATCGTGATCAACGCCGGGCGCGCCGAGCAAATCGGGGCTCCGCTGGATGTGTACGAGAAGCCGGCCACCACCTTTGTCGCCGGCTTCATCGGTTCGCCGCCGATGAACCTGATTCCGGCCAAGCGCAATGGCCAGGACATCCTGCTCGGACTGCGCCCGGAACACCTCGAACCCTGCGCGCCGAGCGAGGCAATGTTGACGGTGGACGTCGATCTGCTGGAACCGCTCGGCAGCGATACGCTAGTCTACGGCCATCTCGGCGAGCACGCGACCGGCGCCCGCATCGCCGTCCGCCTGCATCAATCCTTTGCCGCGCACACCGGAAAGCTGGCACTGCGCTATGACCGGGCGCACGAGCACCATTTCGACGCGACGAGCGGACTGCGCATCGAAGCCTGAGTTGCAGGCACCCTGCCCCGAGGTGATGATCGGACTTAGCGGCCTGACAGGAACCGTTTCGCTTCCGTCACCGCCCTGAAGGACGTGGCGATGGCGATGCCCGCTCCGCTGCGCCCGCGTATCCAGTCCTGGTGGGCAAGAATGACCCCGGCAGCAAACAGGCGGTCATGGTAGCGGCGGCCCTCGCGGGTCAATGGCCTGAAGGAATCATCGACTTCGATCCCGGCCCGATGTATCGGATGGCCGCGCGGGTCGGTGTAGCGGTCGCGGTACCAGTCGGCCCTGCCTGCCGGTTGGGTCACCGGCAGGTCCAGCAAGTGCTCGCGGATTCCCGCGGGATGGGCTTCGAGACCGCCGCTCAGGAACCGGCCGGTCGCCAGGATAACCGCTTGCGCATGCACCCGGATCGGGCCATAGCTGTCGCTCAGGGCGAGGGTCGCGCCGTCGCCATCGAAGCTCAGCGCGGTGACTCTTTGCTGGGGAATCAGGGTCACACCCCGCTGCGGCAACACCTGCTGGAACAGCTCACGCAGACGGATCCCCGGCACGGACGGCGGCATGGTCGGAATCTCGAAGATTTCACGGCCCGTGAGGCGCTCCAGTTCGGCCCGCACATGGTCAGGGCGGTGCATGCCGAGGATCGCCGGGAGGCCGATGACCCTGGCCGCTCCGGCAACGCCGTTCAGCGCCTCGGCCAGCTGTTCCCGGGTGGCAGGAACCTCCAGCGCCCGCGCCATGACTTCGGGATAAACCTCGCCGCGATCCATGCCGGGAAAAACCAAGCGTCGCGTGGTGAGTTGCGGCCAGCGATCGCGCAGATTGGCCACCACCTCTGCGCCGCTGAAGCCCTTCAGGCCCCGGAAATCGACGATCACACAGGGCGTGTTGGCGGCCATGGCGCGTGGCCCGGCGGCCATGGTGGCCGGCACGCAGAGCGTCTGCTTCAGGGTGCCGACCGGAGTCAATGCCGTGATATTGGAAGCCCCCGGCGCACTGTAGGCCAATCCGCAGGCGCCGAGAAAATCCGTGAATTCGGCGAAGGCCTGTTGAATATCGTCGGCAGAAACCCTGCACAGCGGATGCTTCGGCTCCGTTTCGCGCAGGCTTGCCAGCGCCTGCCAGGGGTCGGTGACGAGGCCCGCTGCGCCGCCGAGCTTGCCGATCAAATCCAGGTAGCCCGTGGTGTAGGCCAGCGCTCCGGTGTTGCCGACTTGCGCGGTGACGATCTTGCGGTTGATGGCAAAGATAGCCGCGGCAAAGCCGGCGATGCCCGAGCCGATCACCGCCAGCTGCGTGGTGAAATGTCGCGGCTCGGCAGTCACCGGTCGCCCTCCAGCGTGTCGAGACCGAGCAGCCCGCAATGCAGGGCCTCCGCAAGTTCCATCTGCGCCGCCTGCTGTCCCCAGATGACGCAGCGCTGGCCCTTGAAGCGTTCGTCGAAAAAGTCGCGCAGGTGCGCAAGACCAGTGGCATCCCGGTAATGGCCCTGGTCATACAAGTAAGAGCCGATGCGGATGCCGCAGAACGATCCCTGGCAGGGCCCCTTCCCCGCCCGGGAACGCAGGGCCACGGCTTCGATCGTGCGCTCCTGCTCGGCGCCCGGCGCGCCGGCGAAGATCTGCTCGATCGCCGATTGCGGCAGCATTTCGCATTCGCAGAGAATCATGTCGTCGGCATCCCGGTCCCGATGCCAGTGTTTCAGCGCGGTAGCGGGCTCGGTCCAGCTGCAGGCTTCGTCATCGGGCAACGGAACGGTGGCGGTCATGCAGGCCTGGTCGTTGCCGAGTCGGCGGGCGACGAGATCGACAGTCTTTTCGGCCATCAGGCGGAAGGTCGTGAGCTTGCCGCCGGTGATGGTGCAGAAGTTATTCACGCCTTGCGATGCGTGGTCGAGCAGCGCAAAGCCGCGCGATGCGGCGCGGTCGCTGGCATTCCCGACGGCCTGCAGCAGCGGCCGCACCCGGGAAAAGGCCCGGATGTAGCGGGCGCCGGCCAGCGCCGGAATCATCGCGGCGCCCTCGCGGATGTTGCGGTCGATTTCCTCCACGGTGGGGCCGACGCGTTCCAGATCGTCGACGCGGGTGGAGGTGGTGCCGAGCAGGGAAACCGTACCGCCGGGCACCAGGATGTCGCCGTCGCCGGGAGGCCGCAATCGGTTGACGACGTGGTGCGCCAGGCGGTCGTTGCTGACCAGGATGGTTCCCTTCGCGTAGAGCAGGCTGACGTCGGCACAGCCCGCCAGCCGCGCGATGTTCATGGCCCACGCGCCGCCGGCGTTCACGAACTGCCTGGCACGGATCGTCAGCGGTCGATTGTGCAGATGGTCGTGGCAAATGGCGGCGCGGATTTCTCCGTCCGCCATCTCGAAGCGCAGGACTTCCGTGTGGGGACGATAGACGCTGCCGTCGATCAGCCGGGCGTGATCGACGTTCAGCAGGGCCAGGTGAAAGGGATCGATGGTGGCATCGGGTACGCGACAGGCCTTGAACAGTTTGTCCGAGAGCACGGGCTCCAGCCTTCGCGCCTCGCCGGGACTCAGTTCCTCGCAGTCGATGCCGGCATTCCGGCACAGCGCCGGAAACTTCTCGGCAAACGCCGGATCGTCGCCCTCGACCGCGACGAACAGTCCGCCGGCCGTCTCGATGCACTGCGGCGCGAGCCGCTTCAGCAGCGCGTTTTCCTGGCGGCACTCCATCGCCGCAGCGGGATCGGTCGAGACATAACGGCCGCCCGAGTGCAGCAGGCCGTGGTTGCCGCCGGAGGCGCCGGCGCACAGGTCGCGCTTGTCGATCAGCAGGCTGTGGATGCCGCGCAGCGCGAGGTCGCGCATGATCCCGGCGCCGGTCACGCCGCCGCCGATAATGAGGACCTCGGTTTCCAGTGTCGTTGCGTCGAAGGACATGGTTCAGCCGCGCAGCTCCGGTCCCAGATAGATGCGTTCGTTCTTGCCGAGTATCCCCAGCGAGAGGCAGATCAGCGTCCACAGATGCACGACTCCGTAGTGCCCGCCGTAGAAGTGACCGATGTCGTGCATCTGCGAATGGCAGTTGTGGCAGGGCGTGAGGACATAGGCGGCGCCCGTGGCGGCGATCTGATCGAACTTGCGCTTGCCGTAGGCCCGCCGGTGCTCCGTCATGCCGGCCTGGAGGAAGCCGCCGCCGCCGCCGCAGCAATAGTTGGCGCTGCGGTTGGGCTGCATGTCGACGAAGTTTTCCTCGCCGACGAGGGTCCTGACGACGAAGCGCATGTCCTCGGCGATGGCGTCGCCGTAAGCCTTGCGCACAATCATGCAGGGATCCTGCACGGTGAACTTGATGGCATTGGTATTCCAGCGCGAATTGACCGGCAGCTTGCCTTCGCGTATCCATTGGGCGTAGTAAGTGACGATACTTTCGAGGCGGAAATTGGCCTGCAGGCCGAAGCGCTCGATGCCGTGCCACATCGAGTAGTAGCTGTGGCCGCACTCGGTGTTCAGCCACACCTCGCAGCCGAGTGCATTGACCGCATCGACCCGCTTGCGGATCACCTCGCGCCACGCATCCTCGTTGCCCGAGAACATGCAGAAATTCTCCGCCGCCCAGCCTTTCGAGGCATAGGTCCAGTCGGCGCCGACGACGTCGAAGATCTTCCACAGCGGAACCATTTCTTCCGGCTCGTTCATCGGCTCGCGGGAATTCTGGTTGACGAAAAAGTGCGCGCCCTTCTTGTCGATCGGCGCCTGCAACCGGCTGAAGCCCGGTTGTGTGGCGCGGACTTCCTCCAGCACCTCCGCGACCACGGCGACGAAGTCGGCGGGCGGCATGCCCATCGCGCTGGTCGAATCGCTGGATCGGGTGAGCTGGCAGGAGCGCACTATTCCCGAGGGCTTCTTGTCCTCGGGCCAGTTGCCGCGGGCGAGGTAAACCAGCTGCGAGACGTCGATGCTCATCGGACACACGTACTGGCAGCGCTTGCACAGTGTGCAGCACCAGATCCAGGGCGTAGATGAGAGTTCCTCATCCATTCCCAGCATGGCCATGCGAATGAACTTGCGCGGGTCCATGTTCTCGATCCCCGACGCCGGACAACCCGAGGAGCAGAGCCCGCAGGTCAGGCAGGCCTCGAAGTTGGCGCCCTCGGGCAGCAGCTTGAGAGCTGCTTCCTTGAAGTTGATGCTTGCTACCGCAGATTCCGTCATGAGTTCATTCCCGGTGCGTGTCTCGGGCATGCCGCCGCATTCCTGCGAAGTATGACACCAGCGACTAGGTTTTGCGCGTCGCCAGCAGCGCCTCGCTGAGTTCGACGAATCCCGCCCCGGAGCGGGCACCGGTGATCCACGCCGGTTTGGCTTCCAGTCGATCGGCGAAATCAAGCACATTGGCCACACCGACCGAATTGGGGAAGAAGCCGAACATCGGGACATCGTTGGGCGAATCGCCGACAAAAATCCAGCGCTCCAGTTCCGTCCCGTTCTCCAGCGAAATGCCGAATTCCTCGGCCAGCATCCGTTTTGTCGTGCTCAGCTTGTCGTAATCGCCGAACCAGCCATTGACGTGAATGGAACTCACTTTCGCGCGCATTCCGGCCGCTTCCATGCGCTGCACGATGGCGTCGACGGCGACGGGCGGCAAAGGCTCGACATCCTCCCGAAAATCGATGGCCAGATCGGCGACACGGCAGAACTGGTCGGAGGCAAGCGCGCAGCCCGGTACGGCGGCGAGGATCTCTGCGGCAATTGTTTCGATCCGCGACAGGCGGTCCGGCGGAGGATGGCCGACAAAGACAGTCTTGAGCCGCCTTGCCTCGCGGTCGTAGCGCATCCAGAAGGCGCCATTCTCACCGACCACGGCGTCCACCGGCCACATGCGTGCAATGTGGTCGCACCAGCCGGCTGGCCGGCCGGTGACCGGAATCACCTGGATTCCGGCTGCGTACAGGCGCTCCAGCGCTGCATAGGCGGCCGCAGTCAGGCGCCCGTCGGTAGTGATCGTGTCGTCGATATCTGCCAGCACACCGACGATCCGCGATCGCGCTTGATGTGACAAATCGGCGAGTGGCCGCATCGTGCCCCCGGAGTTCATTCGATTGCATTCCGGAGGGATCTGGCACACGGGCGCTGCAATTCCGCATCGCGCTCGACCCCGATAAAGGCGGTGCCCCGACTGGTTTTCATGAAAGTTTCCTCTTGATCACAATGAAAGCCTTCAGGCGGGCATGAATCTCTCCTCGAAGAAACAGCCTCCCGCAGGGCAATCACGGCTATCGTACACAATTCGCCCGTACACAAGCACGTTCCCGAACCAGCCATTGCGGCGCCGGCCTGCATCCGACGGCGCCGGATTGCGGCAACGACAAAGGACCGCCCCATGGACAAGCGACAACTGCACAACGTCGATGCCTGCGTCTTCGACGCCTACGGCACGCTGTTCGACTTCAACAGCGCGGCCAGCGCCGCCCGCGACGAATTGGGCGACGACTGGCAGCGGCTCTCGGAGCTGTGGCGGCTGAAGCAACTCCAATACACCTGGCTGCGCGGGCTGGCGCAGCATCACGCCGACTTCTGGCAAGTCACCGGCGACGCGCTCGATTTTGCCCTCGCCACCTTGCGCATCGAACGCCCCGGCTTGCGCGAGCGCCTGATGAAACTCTACCTCGAGCTCAAGACCTATCCCGAAGTGCCGGCCATGCTGCATGAGCTGAAAAGCCGCGGGATGAAGCTCGCGATCCTCTCCAACGGCACGCCAGCCATGCTCGCAGCGGTGGTCGGCAACGCCGCGCTGGAGGGAGTATTCGATGCGGTGCTCTCGGTCGAGGAAGTCGGCGTGTACAAGCCGCATCCGGCTGTCTATGGACTCGCCGCCGAGCGCCTGAAGGTCGCACCGTCGCGCATCTGCTTCCTGTCGTCGAACGGCTGGGACGCCTATTCGGCCAAGGCCTTCGGCTTTTCAGTGGTCTGGTGCAACCGCTTCGGCCAGGCTCCCGAGCGGATCCCGGCCACGCCTGACGGCGAGATCGCGGATCTCTCGGCGCTACCGACGATGCTCATCCGGTAGAACTCAGGCGAGACAACCGGCCTTCGCCGTCCCCTCAATACGGCAGGTTGCGCAGCCGCTGGGCCTCGTTGTAGTTGCCCCGCGAGATCGCATCCTGGATCGCCTGCTGCCGGAAGGTCCGGGCCGCGGCAGCCGCTTCGGCGTCCCTGCGGCGGGATTCTGACTGCAGGCGCGATTGTTCCGCCTGCTGGCGCCGCTGTTCCGTCAGCGCCAGTTGCTGCTCCTGTCGGTAGGCCTGATCAATGCGGTATTTGTCGTCGCGCATCCGGGCCTCCAGCTGGGCTTGTTCCCGCGCCTCGGCGGCCCTTTCCTGTGCCGCGGTCGAGGCCTCGATGACGGCCTTCTGGTTCTCGACGACCCGCGAGGCGATTTCCGCCTTGCGATGAACCTCCTCGCGGCGCAGTTCGGCTTCCTTCAAGCGCAGCTCGCGCTCGGACATGTCCCTGGAATAGCCCAGCCCCAGATAAGCAAGGCCGAGTACCAGCGCCACGCCCGCCACTATCTTCAGTCCGCCGCCGGCAAATGTTCCGGTCGCGGACTGTTGCGCGGGGAGCGTGAATGCGACGGGTGCGGTCCGGTTGCGCAACTGATCCAGCAGTCGCCGGTCGAAGCGCTCGCGTGCGGCCGCGTCGCCAAGGGTTTCCACTGCGTAGCGGGTCTCGGGATCAAGCGGCGCTCCGCCTGCGGTGATAAGTCCGATCGCTTCGGCAACTGCGGCGTCGCTGCTGTCGGCGGGCACCCCGAGCACGGCATAGAACGACGGCTTTTGTTGCAGGGCCAGTTGCCGGCGCAATTCGCCGCGCAGGCGCTGGAGTTCCGAATCCGGCGGCACCGCAGCAGGCTGCGCAGCGGCCATCACGGCGGCGACACGGCGGCGGATATAGAGGGCCTTGGTCTTTTCAGCATCGCCGCCGCTTTCGGCCAGTGCCCAGGCCCAGCTGGCGCGATCCTGCTTCCCGGATTCGATTTCCTCGGCGACCTGCCGGTAACAGTCTTCCGCTTGCATGCCGCCCCTTGAGTATCCATGTTAATTACATGGTTACTATATCCGACACCCATGCTGCTGGCAATTGCCGGGGGCAATCCGGCAGCCTGTCGCTTCTGATCGTTCAGCGACCGTCCCAGCCGCCGAAACGCCGGCAGGCCTCGCGCAACACGCCCAGCTGGCGACGATAGTTGCTGCAGCCGGCGCAGATCCAGACATGCAGGCGCAGGCCGATACGCTCGGACAGCGCGAGTTGGCGGTCCTGCTCTTGCGACATCAACGCAGTCGCTTGCCTGCAGCTCAGCATCTCAAGTCTCCGCTCCGGCAAACCACCTGGTTTCAAGACAGGCGCGCAGGCCCATGCGGGCGCGGTGCAGCACCACCCAGCAGTTGGACGAACTGATGCCGGTTTCCTTACAAATTTCGTCGGTGTCGAAGCCGAGGAATTCGCGCATCATGAAGACGCGGGCCGTCTTCGCCGGCAGATAGTCGAGGCAGGCCTCGAACACGGCCCAGAATTGCTGCTGTTCGAAGGAAGCCTCCGGATCCGCCCAGCGCCCCGGCTGCGTTTCCGGCTGCCAGTGGCCGCGCCGATCGAACAAGGACTCGGCGAGCAGATCGTCGCCGGCCTCGTCGTCGGCCAGCGAGCTTGCCGCGACTTCGCGGCTCTGGCCGCGAATGATGTCGATGATCTTGTTGCGCAGGATGGCGATCAGCCAGGTTTTGTAGGATGATCGGCTTTCGAAAGTGTGGCTGCCAAGGAGCGCCGCGAGCATGGTTTCCTGCACCGCGTCCTCGGCGGCGCCGGCATCGCGCAGCTGCAGGCGGGCAAAGCGCAGCAGATCGGGGCGCAGCGCGTTCAGTTCGCTTTGACGGTCGAATTCCATGGAACGCATTTTGACTCATGATGACTGGCGTCGGCAAACGCCATGCAGGAGAACACGATGAACCGTCGCAAATGGATTTCAGGCATTTCCGGATTGATGGTCGCAGCCACGGTGCCGACTCTGTCCATGGTGCCCATGGGTTCGGCCAAAGCCGCCAGCGCCTTTCCCCTGACCAGGAGCCGCGAGGAGTGGAAGAAGCTGCTGGCGGCGGACGCCTACCACGTGCTGTTCGAGGAGGGCACCGAGCCTGCGGGCAGCAGCGCGCTGAATGCGGAAAAGCGCGCCGGCACGTTTGTGTGCGCCGCCTGCAATCTGCCGCTGTTCGACAGCGCCCACAAGTACGAAAGCGGCACCGGCTGGCCCAGCTTCTGGCAGCCGCTGGCGGGCGCCGTCGGCACCTCGACCGACTTCAAGCTGATCTACCCGCGGACCGAGTATCACTGCTCGCGCTGCGGCGGACATCAGGGCCACGTCTTCAACGACGGCCCGCGTCCGACCGGCAAGCGCTACTGCAATAACGGCGTCGCCCTGAAGTTCATAGCAAAATCCGAAGCCTTGCCGGCGCTGCGGACATGAATGCGACGCGCAGCCGGGTGGCGTCCGGAGGACTGCCGGCATACAAGTCCTAGTTCTCGGACACCATTTGCGGCCTCATCGAGCACCTGCACCGGCACTGCATAGCGCCCGATGGAGTGACAATATTGGAGGTCTATCAGGAACAGGAATCACCCATCGATGCCCGGCTGTTTACGACATCAGACCAGCAGTGGCTGTTCAAGGACAGGGATCGCGACGGCATCGGCCCGTGACTAGGCCCGTGACCGCCGCCGTACCACCACTGCAGTGGTGAATCAGCCGCCCTGACTGAGGGTGTTCACCAGCTTGGCCAGAGTTGCAGCCGCCGCTTCGTTGGCCACCTGGCAGGTTCCGGCGGCTTCATGGCCGCCGCCGCCGTATTGAAGCATCAGCGCGCCGATGTCGGTCTTCGCCGTACGGTTGAGAATCGACTTGCCGACGGCAAACACCGTGTTCTGATTCTTCACGCCCCACATGACGTGCATCGAAATGTTTGCCTGGGGAAACAGGGCGTAAATCATGAAGCGGTTGCAGGCCCAGATCGTCTCTTCCTTGCGCAAATCCAGCACCACGAGATTGTTGTGTACGGTAGTGCAGCGCTGAATCTGTTCCCTGGCCTTCGGTACGTGCTCCAGGTAAAGGTCTACCCGCTCCTTGACGTCGGGCAGAAGGAGGATCTCTTCGATGGAATGATCCCGACAATAACCGATCAGGGACATCATCAGATCGTAATTGCTGACGCGGAAGTCCCTGAACCGTCCGAGGCCGGTCCGTGAATCCATCAGGAAGCTGAGCAGAACCCAGCGCATCGGGCTGAGGATCTCGTCGCGAGTGAACTTGGCCGAGTCGGCCTTGTCGACAGCTTCCATCATGAACAGGAAGCTGTCCGGAAAAACCCGCCCGCCGCCGAAATGCTCGTAAACAACCCGCGCTGCAGATGGGGCGTCTGGATTGATGATCAGATTCGGGTGCTCCCCGGGGTTGCGCAGAATTTCCGAGGAATGATGATCGAAGGCCATGCCCACACTGGGCACATACGGCAGGTTGGTGGTGATGTCGTGCTCGGTGATGGGGACCTTGCCGTCCTGCACATCCTTGGGATGAACGAACACGATCTCGTTGATCATGCCGAGTTCCTTGAGCAGGATCGCGCAAACGAGGCCGTCGAAGTCGCTGCGGGTAACGAGTCGATGCATGGTCATGGCGCGAATCTCCTGGCAGTTTCGAGGAAAAAGACAAAATATGCCGCAACAGTTGCCAGAATAGCGCTGAATTCCCCTGTTGCAAACATGCGATGGAAACTGACCATGAAGAGATATGCCGGGGAAGCGCACCAGCGCGTTGTCGCCGCTTGCGCGCAGGGCGCTGGCCGGTAGATAGCGCTTGGCGGCCAGCGTCGTGCGCTGGCATAATGGAATGCTGAATTTTCAATCCGAATACGGACGTTGCTGCCCGTATGAATAGCGCTGGTGGCTTGTCGAGCATTGAGCACAGATCAAGGAGGATCATTGAACTTGACATCTCGGCAGCTCAGTCTTGACTTGAATGGCGGGTTGAGCAGATCTCATTCCTCCAAGGTGGCTGCTGCAATTGAGAAATTGTCGGCAGCCGCAGGAACAGAATCTCGTGGCGCAATCTTTACCCGCGCTGAGGTTGTTGAATTCATTCTGGACTTGGTGGGATACACAGAGGACAAACCCCTAAGGAAACACTGAATAAGTATCAAACACTGTGAACGATTTCTTTGTCATGGAGTCAGACAA
>VBWA01000078.1 GCA_006218025.1 Rhodocyclaceae bacterium
CCCATCTTCAACAGTGAAGTCATGGAGTGGCGAAGTCCGATTGTGTAATGATGCGGCTTCTTAAGGGTTCCGTTCCGAGGTGGAGCCTGAATGTAGTGCCACACATAGCGACTGTTGCTCTTGACAGGTGCTGCGCGGCCTGGTATTTCTGTGGTGTCCACGTTTTTTCAGGCCATGTTCATCCGCAAGAAGCAGGTCCGCGACGCCACCTACTTGCAGCTCGTGGAGAGCTATCGCGAGGGGGGCTGCGTTCGCCAACGTATCATCGGGACGCTCGGACGGCTTGATCAGCTTCAGAAGGCCGGGACTATCGAAGGCCTGATGCACTCGCTGGCTCGGGTGTCGGAGCATCTGGGCGTTCTTGGGGAACACCGGCAGGGCACCACGGAGCCGGTGAGCACGTTGCGGGTCGGACCCGGCCTGATTTTTCATCGCCTCTGGGAGGAGACGGGAATCGGACCGACGCTGCGGGCGGCGCTGGCCGGCCGTGCGTTCGAGTTCCCGGTCGAGCCGGCGGTGTTTCTGACCGTGCTGCACCGGGTTTTCGCCCCTGGCTCGGACCGGGCTGCCGAGCAGTGGAAGCGCGACTACTGGATTCCCAACGTCGAGGGTGTTGACCTTCATCACCTGTACCGGACCATGGCCTGGCTTGGCGAAGTGCTGCCGGACAGCGAGCAAGCGGGTCGCACCCCGTTCAGCCCTCGCTGTGTGAAGGACCGGCTCGAGGAGGCTCTCTTCAGTCGCCGGCGCCACCTGTTTACCGACTTGGTGCTGGCGCTGTTCGACACAACGAGTCTGCACTTCGAGGGGGCCGGAGGTCAGGAACTGGGCCGGAGGGGGCACAGCAAGAACAAGAGATCGGACCTCAACCAGATCGTCTTGGGTCTGGTTCTGGATTCGGAGCGTAACCCGATCTGCAGCGAGATCTGGCCTGGCAACACAACGGACGTGAAGACCTTGTTGCCGGTGGTGCATCGGCTTCGAGAGCGATTCGGCATCCGTCGGATCTGCATCGTGGCCGACCGCGGGATGATCGCCAAGGACACGGTCGAAGCCCTCGATGCCCTGGAGGAGCCCGTCACCTACATCTTGGGCGCCCGGATGCGCAGCCAGAAGGAGGTTCGTGACGAGGTCTTGGGTCGCGGAGGACGCTACCAGGAGATCGTCTCGCCTCGACGCAAGGCGAAGGACCGAGCCCCGCTGGAGGTCAAGGAAGTCTGGGTGGAAAGCCGACGCTACATCGTCTGCCGCAACGAGGAGGAGGCTCGAAAGGACGCGCATGATCGAGAGGCTATCCTCGAGAAACTGCAAAGCACCCTCGCTCAGGGAGACAAGGCTCTCGTCGGGAACAAGGGCTTCCGGCGATTCCTGACAAGCAAAGGCGCCGGCTTCACCATCGACGAGGAGCGGGTCCGAGCCGACGCGCGACTGGACGGCAAGTTCGTTCTCAGAACCAACGCCGATCCCGCCGAGTTCGACGCCGGAGACGTCGCGTACATCTTCAAGGAACTCTGGCAAGTCGAGTCGATCTTCCGGTCGGTCAAGTCTCTCCTGCAGACACGCCCCGTCCACCATCAGCAGGACGCCAACATCCGAGGACACGTCTTCTGCAGCTTCCTTGCTCTGGTGCTGATCCGAGAGTTGCAGCGGCGGATGATTAGCCGCAATCGACTCTTCGAGTGGGCCGACCTGATCCGAGACCTCAACGAACTCACCGAGACCGACGTCCGAACCGTCGACGGCAAGTGCTTCACCCTCCGCTCCGAACTCAAGGGGTGCTGCGGCAGCGTCTTCCAAGCCGTTGGCGTCGCAGTCCCGCCTACCATCCGTGCTTCAACCCCCAAGACCGCCGTGTCATCGTGAACCGCCACCGGGCCAAAGTTGGCATGGGTGTAGTGCCACGCCCACTTGCCACCCCGGAAAACCCGCATCAATAAAGCATGTTTTTCGGAGCACTGTTGAAGATGGG
>VBWA01000022.1 GCA_006218025.1 Rhodocyclaceae bacterium
GCCACCACCTCCAGCACAGCAAGCACCTACACCTATCGGTTGTTTGGTTTTTAAAGAACTCCCGCCCCTTTCACTTCCTTCAGCGGCTCCGCAATCAGCAGAGAAGGGAGATTATAGGGGGCCATTTCCTTTGTGTAAACCCCTTCCCTCTTTTTTCTTTCCGGTTCGTGCAGAAGACGACGCGAAGCCGAGCTTCAGTGCCGTCCCGCACGTTGCGCTGAAACTGAAATCTTCTGCTCGCGGGCATCGTAGAATCCTGCGCCATGAGTCCGTACGCCCTGGTCCGACCCTTCCTCTTTGCGCTTGATGCCGAGCACGCCCATGAGTTGACGCTTCGCCTTCTCGCGATTGGCGATTCACTGGGACTTCCCCTCTCGTCGCCTGTAACCGGCAAGCCGATCGAGGTCATGGGACTCCGGTTCCCCAATCGTGTCGGGCTGGCCGCCGGCCTCGACAAGAACGGGACCGCCATTGACGGCCTGAGTCGCCTCGGCTTCGGCTTCCTGGAAGTGGGCACTGTGACGCCGCGCCCTCAACCCGGCAATCCCAAGCCCCGCCTGTTCCGGCTACCGGAACACGAGGCGATCATCAACCGCATGGGCTTCAACAACGAGGGAATCGACGCGCTGCGCGGGCGACTGGCGTTGGTGCGTTATCGCGGCATCCTCGGCATCAACATAGGAAAGAACTTCGATACGCCCATCGAGCGGGCGGTCGATGATTACCTGCTCTGCCTCGACAAGGCTTATCCGCTGGCCAGCTACATCACGGTCAACATTTCGTCGCCCAATACCAAGAATCTGCGCCAGCTGCAGGGGGTATCCGAGCTCGACGCCCTGCTGGGCGCCCTGAAAGCCCGGCAAACCGCCCTTGCCGACATGCATGGCAAGTACGTTCCGCTGGCGCTCAAGATCGCGCCTGACCTCGACTCGGGCCAGATCGCCAACATCGCGGACGCCCTCAGGCGACATCGTATCGACGCCGTCATCGCGACCAACACGACATTGGGTCGCGAAGGAGTCGAAAAATCGCCCCTGGCGGCCGAAGCGGGTGGGCTGTCCGGCAGCCCGCTGTTCGAGAAATCAACGGCCGTGATCCGCAGCCTGGCGCAGGGATTGGCCGGCGAGTTGCCGATCATCGCCGCCGGAGGCATCACCAGCGGCAAGCGAGCGCGGGCCAAGCTGGAGGCGGGCGCCGCGCTCGTGCAAATTTACAGCGGACTGATATACCGGGGCCCGCAGCTTGTCGCCGAGTGCATCGAAGCTACCAGCATCTGAGCGCGGTACAATTTGTACCCGCATGAACAGATACCTTTAAAAGCGAGATAAATTGATCTCCACCAATTGTTGCGGAGCAATCGTGGCTCTCCGCACGTCATGACCAGCTATCTCTTCGTTGTTCTCGGCGCCGTCCTGGTCAACAACGTCGTCTTCGTCCGCATACTCGGCTTGTGTCCTTTCATGGGCGTCTCGAAGAAGCTCGAGACTGCCGTCGGCATGGGGGCGGCCACCACCTTCGTCCTGACCATGGCCTGCGGGGCGAGCTTCATCATCGATCGCTGGCTGCTGATACCCAATCAACTCGAGTACCTGCGCACCCTGTCGTTCATCGTCACGATCGCCGCCATCGTGCAGCTCACGGAACTGGTGATCCAGAAGACCAGTCCGCTGCTTCATCAGGTGCTGGGCATCTACCTGCCCCTGATCACGACCAATTGCGCGGTGCTCGGCATCCCGCTGCTCAACGTGAGCCTGCGTCACAACTTTCTGGAGTCGCTGCTGTTCGGCTTCGGCAGCGCAGTCGGCTTCACGCTCGCGCTGATCCTGTTCGCCGGCATCCGCGAAAGACTCGAAGCCGCAGACGTTCCAATCCACTTCCGCGGTACGGCGATCGCCATGATTACCGCGGGCCTGATGAGCCTCGCCTTCATGGGTTTCGCCGGCCTGGACAAGTACAAGTAATGCCCCCCCACGCTCGCAGAATCGGCTCGCTGCCCCCCACAGGGGGGCGCATGCTTCCTTGGGACGGCCCGGCGGAAGCATAGCCATGCTCGAAGCGATTCTGGTCATGGCCTTCGGTGCCCTCGTGCTGGGCGCCGCGCTCGGCTACGCGGCGGTGCGGTTTCGCGTCGAAGGCGATCCGCTGGTCGAAAAAATCGACGCCATATTGCCGCAGACGCAGTGCGGGCAGTGCGGCTTCCCGGGCTGCAAGCCGTACGCCCAGGCCATCGCCAAGGGCGAAGCCGACATCAACTGCTGCCCGCCGGGCGGTGAGGAAGGCATCCACAAGCTCGCCGATCTCCTCGGCCGCGAGTTCAAGTCGCTTTCCGCCGAACACGGCGTCGAAAAACCGAAGGCCGTCGCGGTCATCGACGAGCAGGTTTGCATCGGTTGCACGCTGTGCATACAGGCCTGCCCGGTCGATGCGATCGTCGGTGCCGCAAAGCAGATGCACACAGTGGTTAGCGCGCAGTGCACGGGCTGCGAGCTCTGCGTTGCTCCCTGTCCGGTGGATTGCATCCACATGGAGCCAATTGAGGAAACGGTCGACACCTGGAAGTGGAAGTATCCAGTGGTCCCGATCAGGCAGGTCGCATGATCCCGAAGCTATTCACCTTCAAGGGTGGCGTCAAACCCGCCTCGCACAAGGACGAATCTGCAGACAAGCCGATCCGGATCGCGCCGCTGCCGTCGCATCTGATCATCCCCTTGCGCCAAAGTGCGCGCGCGATGGCGCGCTGCCTGGTGCAACCGGGCCGGGCCGTCCTGAAGGGCGAGGTGATCGCCGCCGCAGAAGGTCCGCTATGCACCGCCGTCCATGCGCCGACCTCAGGCACGGTGCGCGCCATCGAGCCGCAACCGGTGCCGCATCCCTCGGGCTTGCCGGCGCCCAGCATCATCATCGAACCGGATGGCAAGGACCGCTGGATCGAACGGAAGGCCTTCGACTACCGTGCCGCCACGGCCCAGAAGACGCGGGACTATCTGCGCGACTGCGGCATCGTCGGGCTGGGTGGCGCGGGCTTTCCGAGCCACGTCAAGCTTGGCCCGGGCGAAAAGGGCATCGGAACCCTGATCCTCAACGGTGCCGAGTGCGAACCATGGATCACCTGCGATGACCGGCTGATGCGCGAGCGTGCCGAGATGGTTCTCGCCGGCGCCGCAATCATGCGTCGTGTAACGGGCGCCAGTCGAATCCTGGTCGGCATCGAGGACAACAAGCCGCAGGCGATCGAATCGATGCGAACCGCCGTCGAGAAGCTTGGCGAGAGCGCCATGGAAGTGATCGCGATCCCCACCCGTTATCCCGCCGGCGGCGAGAAGCAGCTGATCCGCGTGCTCACCGGCATCGAGATTCCCTACGGCAAGCTGGGCACGCACTTCGGCGTCCAGTGCTTCAATGTTGGCTCCGCCCACGCCGTTTTCCGCGCGGTCGCGCATGGCGAACCGCTGGTTTCGCGCATCCTCACGCTCTCCGGCAACATGGCGAAGCCGGGCAACTTCGAAGTTCTGATCGGTACGCCGATCAGGGAACTACTGCCGCTGGCCGAACCGCGCGCCGATACCGACCGCTATCTGATGGGCGGACCGATGATGGGCGTCGCCCTGCAATCTCTCGACATCCCGGTGGTCAAGGGCACCAACTGCATCCTGGCCGGCTCTCCCACCCTGTTTCCGCCGCCTCCGCCGGAAATGCCCTGCATCCGCTGCGGCGAATGCGCCAAGGTATGTCCTGCGGAGCTGCAGCCCTTCGAACTCTACTGGTTCAGTCGGGCGAAGATTTTCGGCAAGACTCAGGAATACAGCTTGTTCGATTGCATCGAATGCGGCTGCTGCTCCTACGTCTGTCCGTCGCGCATTCCTCTGGTGGACTACTTCCGCTTTGCCAAGGGCGAGATCTGGGCGCGGGAAAAGGAAAAGGCCGCGGCCGACGTTGCCCGCCAGCGCTATGAACTGCGTCTGGCCCGCGAGGAACGCGAGAAGGAGGAGAAGGCCGCCAAGCTCGCCGCCAAGACCGCTGCCGGACGCGAGAAGGCGGCGGCCACCTTGGCCGTTGCCGAAAAACCGGCTGCCACACCGGAAGATGAGGCCAAGAAGGCACTCATCGCGGCGGCCCTTGAGCGTGCCAAGGCGCAGAAGGAGCAGGTGCATCCCGGGAACGTGAGCAATCTGACGCCGGAACAGGAAGCCGAGGTTGCTGCCATCGAGGTGCGCCGCACAGAGATTCGCGAAATGGCCAAGCCGCACCTGCGGCAGGACGACTAGACGGAATAGTGAACCCCAGTGAATAACTCGCCCTACTCGCTCAAGCCGGCCAGCGTGCAATCCGTGATGCTGCGCGTGCTGGTCGCTCTGCTGCCCGGAATCGCCGCCTACGTCTGGTTCTTCGGCGCCGGGATACTGGTGCAAATCGTACTGGCCTCCGTAACGGCGTTGGTCGCCGAGGCCGTGATGCTGAAGCTGCGCGGCAAGCCGCTGAAGCCCTTCCTCAGCGACGGTTCCGCGCTGGTCACGGCCTGGCTGATCGCATTGACCTTCCCCTCGATCGCACCCTGGTGGCTGACCGTGCTCGGCACGCTGCTCGCGATCGTCGTCGCCAAGCATCTCTATGGCGGCCTGGGACAGAATCCCTTCAATCCGGCCATGGTGGCCTTTGCCCTGATGATCGTCGCCTATCCGCTGCTCATGTCGCAATGGCCGAGAGTGGGCGCCGCCGACTTTGCCGTGCAATGGGAGGCGATTTTCGGCAACCGCCAGGTCCTCGATGCCGTGACCATGGCCACACCGCTCGACGCGCTGCGCACGGTCCTGCGCGATCCGGAACAGCGCGCGATGATAGCCGGCGTGTTGGGCGGCAAGGCCACTTTCGGCAACATCGGCGGCCGCGGCTGGGAATGGATCGCAGCCGGCTACTTCCTCGGCGGCTTGTATCTGCTCCAGCAGCGCATCATCACCTGGCACATGCCTGTCGCCTTCCTGGCGACGCTGTTCGCCGTATCGGGCGCATTCGCCCTCTACGAGCCCGACCGCTTTGCCGGACCCGGCTTCCAGCTATTTACCGGCGGCGCCATGCTTGCCGCCTTTTTCATCGTTACCGACCCCGTTTCCGGAGCCACCACGCCGCGCGGCAAGCTGATCTTCGCCGCCGGCGCCGCGGTGCTGACCTGGATCATCCGCACTTTCGGCGCCTACCCGGATGGCATCGCCTTCGCGGTGCTGCTGATGAACATCGCCGCGCCGCTGATCGACATGTACACGCAGCCGCCGGTGTTCGGGCACAAGGACAAACGCGGAGACTCGCCATGAGCGAACCCGTCGAAGTCACCCCCCGCGAATCCAGCGTGCTGCGCATTTCGCTGCGTACCGCCGCCATCATGCTGGCCTTCACGCTGGTGTTCACCGCCCTGATGGCCGGCACCTACAAGGCCACCGAGCCGCTGGTCGCGGCCAGCTTGCTGGCCGAGAAGCTGCGCCTGATCGGCGAAGTGCTGCCGCCGGGCGAGTATGACAACGACCTGATGGCCGATGCGATCATGCTGCCGCCGCAAGGGAGCCTCGGACTCGACGATGAAACCCGGATCTGGCGCGCGCGCAAGCAAGGCGCTCCGGCGGCATTGGTGTTCGAAACCGCCGCGCCGGACGGCTATTCCGGTCGCATCGGACTGATCGTCGCGGTTGCCGCGGACGGCAAACTGATCGCCGTGCGCGTCACCGCCCACAAGGAAACACCGGGGCTGGGCGACTATATCGACCCGAAAAAGGACAAGAACAAGACGCGGCCGTGGATCACGCAGTTCAGCAACCTGGGCTTCGATACCGTGCCCGTCAAGAAATGGCGCGTGAAGAAGGACGGCGGCCGCTTCGACCAGATGAGCGGCGCGACGATTTCCGCCCGCGCCGTCACCAACGCCAGCGGCCGTGCGCTGGCCTGGGCCGTGGAACATCGCGATGCGCTGTTCGCCCTGCCGGCGAACGGCCGATTTGAGGAGAGGAAGCCATGAGCGCCTCGCACGGCCGCCCGAAGGGGCGCCAGTCAACACACGAAGCCGCGCAGCGGCGAACCGCTGTCACCCCCTCCATTGTGGAGGGGGCTGGGGGGAGGAAAGTCCAATGAGCGCCTACAAGGACATCGCCTGGAACGGCCTGTGGAAGCAGAACAGCATCCTCGCCCAAGTGCTGGGCCTGTGTCCGCTGCTGGCGGTGAGCACCAGCCTGGTCAATGCGGTAAGCCTCGGCCTCGCCACCATCCTCGTCATGGTGCTTTCCAATTTCGCAATTTCCGCTCTGCGCGCCTTGATTCCCTACGAAATTCGCATTCCGGTCTTCATCCTGATCATCGCGGCGCTGGTCACCGTGGTCGACCTGGCCTTCAATGCCTTCCTGCACGATCTCTATCTGGTGCTCGGCATTTTCATTCCGCTGATCGTCACCAATTGCATCGTGCTGGCCCGCGTCGAGGCCTTCGCCGCCAAGAACGGCCTGCGCGCAGCGACGTTCGACGGCCTGATGATGGGCGTCGGCTTTGTCTGGGTCATCGCTCTCTTGGGCGCCGTGCGCGAACTGATCGGCCAGGGCACGCTGTTTTCCGGCATCGAGATGATCTTCCCGACGCTTTCCGGCTTCCAGATATTGCCGGTCGAATATCCGGGCTTCCTGATCGCCATGCTGCCGCCCGGCGCCTTCTTTGTCCTGGGACTGCTGATCGCGGGGCGCAACTGGCTCGACGCGCGCGCCAACGCGCGCATGCGCGAACAGCGCATCCACCATCAGGTCGAACACGCAACCGATCACGCAAATTCGGCACCGGCATGACTCCGAAGAAGGTTCGCGAGTTCTTCGCCCGCCTTGCGGCGGCGAATCCGGAACCGAAGAGCGAGCTCGAATACGCGACGCCCTATCAGTTGCTGGTGGCCGTGGTACTTTCCGCGCAGGCCACCGACAAGGGCGTGAATCGCGCGACGCGCGCCCTGTTTCGCGACCACCCGACACCGCAGGCGATCGCCGCGCTGGGCGTGGAAGGCCTGGCCGAGTACATCCAGACCATCGGCCTCTATCCGACCAAGGCCAAAAACGTCGTGGCCCTTTCGCGCCTGCTGCTGGAACGCCACGGCGGCGAAGTGCCGCACGATCGCGCCGCGCTCGAAGCCCTGCCCGGCGTCGGCCGCAAGACTGCCAACGTGGTGCTCAACATCGCATTCCACGACCCGACCATTGCGGTCGACACGCACATCTTCCGCGTCGGCAACCGTACCGGGCTGGCGCCGGGCAGCACGGTCGAGGCGGTCGAACAGAAACTGCTCAAGGTGGTGCCCGCCGAATTTCGCCTGCATGCCCACCACTGGCTGATCCTGCACGGGCGCTACACCTGCAAGGCGCGCTCGCCGGATTGCGTGCATTGCAGCGTCTTCGACCTCTGCGCCTTCAAAGAGAAAAATGTTTAACCCTTCCCGCGACCAGGCGCGCCAGTTTCTGATCGACGCCTGGGCCAAGCGCCGCAACCGGCTGCCCGGCACGCCGATGGATACCCTCGCCGCCGACCTCGTCGAGCTGCATCCCGAATACCACGCCCTGCTCGAAGCCGAGGATGCGCTGACCCGCGAATGGACGCCCGAGCACGGCGAGACCAATCCCTTCCTGCATTTGTCGCTGCACCTCGCGATCGAGGAACAGTTGTCCATCGACCAGCCGCCGGGCATCCGCGCCGCCTTCACCCTGCTGCAAAGCCGGCGCGACGACCGCCACGAGGCGCTGCACGCGGTGCTCGAATGCCTCGGCGAAATGATCTGGCGCTCGCAGAAGAGCGGCCTGCCGCCGGACGGCGAAAGCTATCTCGACTGCGTTCGCCGCGCGGCCGGCTGAGAGTCGGCGCTGGCGTCGCTTTGCGTACCTGGGATTCCGCTTCGCGGGCAGGTAACGCCGAAATGCCCCGCTCTGGGATAATCTATTGCTTCAACTGTGAAAGAGAACACCATGCGCTTTGAAGGAACCAATACCTACGTCGCCACGCCCGACCTGATGCTGGCGGTCAATGCCGCGATCACCCTGCAACGCCCGCTGCTGATCAAGGGCGAGCCCGGCACCGGCAAGACCATGCTGGCCGAGGAAGTCGCCGGCGCACTGGGCGTGCCGCTGCTGCAATGGCACATCAAATCCACCACCAAGGCGCAGCAGGGCCTCTACGAATACGACGCGGTGTCGCGCCTGCGCGATTCGCAGCTCGGCGACGAGAAGGTCAAGGACATCTCCAACTACATTGTCAAGGGCGTGCTGTGGCAGGCCTTCGAACAGGGCAAGCCTTCCGTGATCCTGATCGACGAAGTCGACAAGGCCGACATCGAGTTTCCCAACGACCTGCTGCGCGAGCTCGACCGCATGGAATTCCATGTCTATGAAACGCGGCAAACCGTCCGCGCCGCCGTGCGCCCGATCGTCATCATCACCTCGAACAACGAGAAGGAACTGCCCGACGCCTTCCTGCGCCGCTGCTTCTTCCACTACATCAAGTTCCCCGACAAGGAGACCATGTCGCGCATCGTCGATGTGCACTTCCCCAAGCTCAAGCAGAACCTGCTGCGCGAAGCCATGGAAGTCTTCTTCGAACTGCGCGAAGTGCCGGGCATGAAGAAGAAACCCTCGACCTCGGAACTGCTCGATTGGCTCAAGCTGCTGGTCGCCGAAGACATCCCGCCGGAAGCCTTGCGCTCGAAGGACCGCAAGACCGTGGTGCCTCCGCTGGCCGGCGCGCTGCTGAAGAACGAGCAGGATGTGCACCTCTTTGAACGCCTCGTGTTCATGGCGCGGCAGAACCGTTGATTTTGTCCGCAGATTTCGCAGATTTACGCAGATGAAATCAGGCGATGTCGCGCAAGCTCAGACCAACTACCCGGTGGGACATGACAGCTTTTCCCATTCGCCGTTCAATCTGTGCAATCTGCGTCACCTGCGGATTGGACTGAGGCTGCCTGGATGAACGCAGATACACCGATGAGAGATGCGCAGACTCACGCGATCATTGGTGCCGCCATGGCAGTTCATGGAGAACTCGGGCACGGCTTTCTGGAGGCGGTCTATCAGGAGGCACTTGTCCTGGAATTCGCTACCCGAGGCATCGCGTTTCAAAGAGAAGCGACCTTGCCTATTCATTACCGGGGCAAACCGCTGTCGTGTGCCTATCGCGCCGACTTTCTCTGCTATGACGACGTAGTTGTCGAATTGAAAGCAATGAGCAAGCTTACAGCCGGCGACTCTGCCCAAGTCATCAACTATTTGAAAGCTGCGCGGCGAACCAAGGCGCTATTGCTTAATTTCGGCGCCCCAAGCCTCGAGTACAAACGTCTGGTCCTGAATCTGCGCGAATCTGCGAAATCTGCGGATAATTCCTCCCCACCATGCTGATTGACTTCTTCCTCCACCTCAAGGCCAAGAAACTCCCCGTCTCCACGCGCGAGTTCCTCACGCTGCTGGAAGCGCTGAAGGAGCATGTCGCGGGCAATTCGATCGACGACTTCTACTTCCTCGCCCGCACCTGCCTGGTCAAGGACGAAACGCATTACGACAAGTTCGACCAGGCCTTCGGCGAATACTTCAAGGGCGTGACGGCGGTCCCCGGCCTCGAAGCCGACATTCCCGAAGAGTGGCTCAAGATGCTGATGAAGAAGCATCTGACGCCCGAGGAAAAGGCCAAGCTGGAGAAGCTCGGCTGGGACAAGCTCATGGAGGAATTCAAGAAGCGCCTCGAAGAGCAGAAGGAACGCCATTCCGGCGGCAGCAAATGGATCGGCACCGGCGGCAGTTCGCCCTTCGGTCACGGCGGCTATCACCCGGAAGGCATCCGCATCGGCGGCGAATCGGCGGGCAACCGCACGGCGATCAAGGTCTGGGAAAACCGCGAGTACCGCAACCTCGACGACACCGTCGAGCTCGGCACGCGCAACATCAAGATCGCCCTGCGCCGCCTGCGCCGCTTCGCCCGCGAAGGCGCCGAGGACGAACTCGACCTCGACGGCACCATCGCCGGCACCGCGCGCAACGCCGGCTGGCTGGACATCAAGATGCGCCCCGAGCGCCACAACAAGGTCAAGGTGCTGCTCTTCCTCGACGTCGGCGGCTCGATGGACGACCACATCAAGGTCTGCGAGGAACTCTTCTCCGCGGCTAAGAGCGAGTTCAAGCACCTCGAGTATTACTATTTCCACAACTGCATCTACGACTACGTCTGGAAGGACAATCGCCGTCGCCATGGCGAGCGTTTCCCGCTATGGGACGTGATGCACAAGTACGGCGAGGACTACAAGGTGGTGGTGGTCGGCGACGCCACCATGAGCCCCTATGAAATCCTCCAGCCCGGCGGCTCCGTCGAATATTCCAACGAGGAAGCCGGCGCCGTCTGGCTGCAGCGCATGCTCGACACCTGGCCGCGCGCCGTCTGGCTCAACCCCGAACCCGAGCGTTTGTGGGACTATCGACATTCCATCGAGCTGGTCCGCACCATATTCAACAACCGCATGTTCCCGCTGACGCTCGCCGGGCTGGAGCGCGCGATGCGGGAGCTGAACAAGTAGCAGTCTTTCAGGAGGCCACACCATGAATCTGCGCCGCACGCTGTTGAAAGCCCTCGCCGCCGCCGGCCTGTTCGGCCCGGCGGGAATCTCCGGACTGATCGGCAATGCCCTGGCCAAGGGCAGTGCGCCCGTGGCGCCAGGCCTGCACAAGCTGCGCGGCTCAGTGACCGTGAATTCGAAGCCCGCCAAAGAAGGCCAGCTCCTCGGCCCCGGCGACACAGTCGTGACCGGACCCGGCAGCGAAGCGATCTACGTCATCGGCCAGGACGCCTTCCTGCAAAGGGAAAGCTCGACCATCAGTTTCGGCGCCGATGTGGCGCAGAACCTGATGCGCGTGCTCAGCGGCAAGATCCTCTCGGTCTTCGGCAAGGGTGCGCGCACGGTCCAGACTTCGACAGCCACCATCGGCATTCGCGGCACCGGCTGCTACATCGAGGACGAAGGCGCGGGCGTCAAGGCACGCACCTACTTCTGCCTCTGCTACGGCAGCGTCGAACTGACCCCCACTGCCGCGCCGCAGGAACGCGAAAGCTACAGCACGACGCACCACGACAAGCCGATGTACGTGCACAACGACATGAAGATGCCGAAAATGATGGTGCCAGCGGGTGTCATCAACCACAGCGACGACGAACTCAAGCTGCTGGAAAGCCTGGTCGGTCGCTGGCCGCCGTTTTACGGCCAGGGCGGACCGAAGTATTAGCCCGATCTAAGCTCCAGACCGGTTGAGGATCACTCCGCGTCGAACATCGGCGGCGCGACTTTGATGATCTCCGCTATCGTCGTCAGCCCCGCCGCGACTTTTTTCGCCCCGGCGATGCGCAACGGCTTCATGCCTTCGCGCATGGCCTGCTCGCGCAGCTTGGAAAGCTCGACACCGCCGGCCACCATTCTCTTGATATCGACCGACATCGGCATGATCTCGTAGATGCCGATGCGCCCCTTGTAGCCGGTCATGCGGCAATCGAGGCAACCCACCGGATGATAGAGCTGCGCCGGCTTGCTCGACTTCCACGGCGCCACCAGTGCCGTCCAGGCGGCCTCGTCCTCCGCGCGCAACCCGCCGGCCTGCTTGCAATGCGGGCAGAGCGTGCGGATCAGGCGCTGCGCCATGACGCCGAGCACGGTCGCCGACAGCAGATAGGGCGGCACGCCGAGGTCGACCAGTCGCGTGATGGCCGAGGGCGCATCGTTGGTGTGCAATGTAGACAACACCAGGTGGCCGGTCAGCGCGGCCTGGATGGCCATGTCGGCGGTTTCAAGATCGCGGATCTCGCCGACCATGATGATGTCCGGGTCCTGCCGCATCAGCGAGCGGATGCCCTCGGCAAAGCCCATGCCGATGTCCGGCAGAATCTGCACCTGATTGAAGGAACCCTCGACCATTTCGATCGGGTCTTCCAGGGTGCAGACATTCACCTCGGGCGTGGCGAGCTGCTTCAGCGTCGAATACAGCGTCACGGTCTTGCCGCTGCCGGTCGGGCCCGTCACCAGGATGATGCCGTTGGGCTGCACGGCCATGTCGTTCCACAGCTTCGCTTCCTCGTCGGCAAAACCGAGTTCGGAGAAATCGCGGACCAGCACTTCCGGATCGAAAATCCGCATCACCAACTTTTCGCCGAATGCGGTCGGCAGGGTCGACAGCCGCAGTTCGATTTCCTGCCCGTCCTGCGTACGCGTCTTGATCCGGCCATCCTGCGGCCGGCGCTTTTCCACCACGTCCATGCGGCCGAGCACCTTGATGCGGCTGGTCATGGCGCTGAGCACCGCCATCGGCATCTGATAGACCTGATGCAAGACGCCGTCGATGCGGAAGCGCACGATGCCCAGATCGCGCCGCGGCTCGACGTGGATATCCGAGGCACGCTGCTCGAAGGCGTATTGCCAAAGCCAATCGACGATGGTGACGATGTGCGAATCGTTGGCGTCGAACTGCTTGTTGCCCTTGCCCAGTTCAACCAGCTGCTCGAAATTCGAAGCGCCGCTGCTGACATCGCCCCGGCCCATGGCGCCCTTGATCGACTTGGCCAGGTTATAGAACTCCACCTGGTAGCGCGTGATGTCGTCCGGGTTGGCGATGACGCGGCGGATGTCCTTGCGCAGGATTGGCTGCATCTCCGCCTCCCACGCCCGCTGGAAAGGCTCGGCGGTCGCGATCACCACTTCGTGGGCCTTGACCTCCACCGGCAGGATGCGAAAGCGCGTCGCGTACGAGCTGCTCATCACCTCGGTCACCGCCGAGAAATTGATCTTCAGCGGATCGATGTGCAGGTAGTCCAGCCCGGACCATTTCGCCAGCCATTGCGCCAGGCCATCCAGATCGAGCACCCGGTTGGGCGGCTGCAGCGACTTCCAGCGCTGGCCGGCAATCGCGATCAGGGGATGCACCTCGCCCTTGTAGTAGCGCCGCTCCTGCTTGAACTTGGCGGCTTCGTCGCCAGCGATCAGCCCGTCGGCGACGAGGGCATCGACGATTTCAGGCAGCGTCAGGCGGTGTTCCTTGGGCGGAGCTTGGGTCATGGCAAAGAGTCGGCGCTGGCAACACGGCGAACTATAGCCGACAACCCGGCTTCGCCTCAATGCCGGGGTATTATCCGGCACCTGATGCCACAACCATCAAGGAGAAGACGCATGCAACGACTGCTGATGCTGCTGACCGGCGCCCTGCTCGCACTGCCTGTCTCGTCCCAGCCCTCCGTCGACACCTGCGCCAAGGCGCGCGACCCGGTCCGCTGCGAGGCGCGCCAGGCCGCCCTGAAGAACTGCGCCGACAAGCGCGGCAAGGAAAAGCAGGTCTGCCTCGAAGCGAGCATCCCGCCCGTGGATTGCAGCAGGACACAGAATCCCCAAAGCTGCGAAGCCGCACAAAAAGCCAGGGGAATCTGCAAGGGAAAGACCGGCAAGGAACTGAAAACCTGCCTGCGCGACGAACAGCCGCGGACAAAGAAAAAGTCCAGCAAGCACCGGACGACACAAGCAAGCTGACTTTCCAGCAAACAAGGACACAGATGATTGCGAGCATCAAGAATTTCTTCACCCAGATGATCGAGCCGGCGGCCGCGCAGTCGGGCGACGCGGCTGAACACGCACTGCATCTCGCGACGGCGGCGCTGCTGCTGGAAATGATGCGCATGGACACCACGGTCACCGCCGAGGAAACGGCGACAGTGGCCAAAGCGCTGCAGACCCGCTTCGGCCTCGCTGCGGCAGAAGTCGACACGCTCATGGCGCTGGCCGCGGAAGAAGCGCAGCAGGCGACCGACTACTTCCAGTTCACGTCGCTGATCAACAAGAGCTTCAGCGCGGAGCAGAGAATTCAGCTCGTCGAATACCTGTGGCAGGTCGCCTTCGCCGACGGCCATCTCGATGCGCACGAGCAGCATTTCATGAGCAAGATCGCGGATCTGCTGTACGTGCCGCACTCGGCCTACATCGCGGCCAAGCAGCGCGCGCGGGAGAAGGACTGACGTGCCGTACCGCCGGCGCCGACTCTTGCCGACTGCGGCGCCAGCGCGAAATCAGGTCTGCACCCGGCACAAATCGACAGCCACCGCTCGCGCTACGAGGAAAGCAACGCCCAGGCCCAGTAGACGGCAATCCCGATCTGCACCGCAAACGCGGAAAACCTCGCGGTCACCGCGGTCTCGCTCAACGAGGCCATGTGGATGCCGGACTGGATGACCCGCGCCAGCATGAGCCAGGGCGCCAGGGGATCGGTGATCGCGCTGCGATCGGTAAGGAGCGCGACGATCAGCAGGCCGCCGAAGACAGGAAAGCTCTCGACGCAGTTCGCATGCGCCCGCGCCAGGCGCTGCATGAAAGGCGACAGGTTGGCGTTGTCTGGCTGAAAGCCGTTGGCCGGCACGCGCCCGGTGACGACGAGGTGCGAGCGCAACGCCTCCATGAGCAGGAGCAGGAACAGCGTCCAGGAAATGAAGAGCGTCAGGACGAGGGCGGTTGCATTCATCGTGAAATCTCCTTGAAGGTCGGTGCCGTGTCGGTGCAAGAAAGTCCGTTGCTTGATCTGCCAGCGTAAGGGAATCCCAGACTGACCCGTTTCGCCCGGAGAATCGCGGCGGGGGCGATACGGTCGAGATGGCGATCGACGGTGTCGGCTGACGGGTCAATCGCTTCGCCTGAAGCTTACCCCGGACCGCGGCGATCGGCATGCCGTCAGCGCCAGCGCGGTGCGTCCCTTCGGGAACTTTTCAGCGATGCGCCGATGACGCGAGCTTGAGCCCGAGGCCGATCATGACGCCGCCGGCCAGGCGATCCACCCAGACCTTGCTGCGCAGATAGACGCTGCGCGGACGCTCCGACGCCAGAGCCAGCGCCACCAGCGCGTACCACCCGGCTTCGACCAGGAAGACCAGCACGACGAGAGTAACGTCGAATGCCAGCGACTGCGCGCCGGGCAGGAAGGCCGCAAAGACGCTGGCATAGACGATCGCCGTCTTCGGATTGCTGATCTGCGTCGTGAAGCCCAGCGCCAGCGCCCGCGTGGTCCGCGTCGCCGGCCGTTCGGCGAGGTCCCCGATCATGAGCGGCTGCGCCGCCGACGCCCAGATGCGCCAACCCAGATACGCCAGATAAAGACCGCCGATCAGCTTGAGCACGAGGTAGAGCGAGGGCACCGCAAGCAGCAGGGCATGCAGGCCGAGCAGCGCGGCGACGGCAAACACCACGCCGCCCGCCCCCATGCCGAGCGCCGCGGCAATGCCCTCGCGCCGCGAAGTGCAGACCGCCGTCCGCGCCACCATCACGAAGCTGGGACCGGGGCTCACTACGCCAACGGTGAGCGCCGCGAGGATTCCTATCAGGGCAGGCAGGTTTTCCATGGTTCGATAAAAGTTTGCTCGCTGCGTCCGGGTTCAGGGCCGCCGCAATGCAGTGTCAGACATGAAGTTCAAATCGCTGTTCATTTACCTCGGCACCCCATTGTGTACCGCGTTGCTGGACGGCCAGGCGAAAGCCGAACCTCTCATACAGATGCCTTGCGGCATCAAGGCCTTCGAACGTCCACAGATATACCCGTTCGTAATGTCGTGATTGACAGAATTCCATCGCCGAAGTGAGCAAAGCCGTCCCGACGCCGGTTCCGCGCATGCTGTCCGAGGCGATGAACCAGCGCAGATGCGCCCCCTCCTGCCCGCCACGGGACCCGTCGACTGCAATCGACCCCTCGATACTGCCATCCTGCAGCGCGAGCCAGAGACCGTCGCGTTCGTCGACATAGCGTTCGCAGAATTCGGAAAGCTCGCGCGCCACCTTGCTCTCGAACGGGAGACCAAATCCGACGAGTTCGCGGTAATAGCGAGCGTGAAGCTCGACGATTCTTCCGATAGAGCCGGGCAGGTAGCCTTTGTGGATTGCAACAGTCATGATGAAATTAGAAAGGGCCAGATGTTCATAACAGCCGGTCTACCTCACTCCGACCCCTTTGGCTTATCGCGCGGCAGGCTTTATGCGCGAGGTCCGCTCGAACGACGGGTTGGGGCCTGGGCGTCAACATACGCATCGATGAGCCGACGAATCATGCGTTGGTACTGAGTGTGATGCTTTGTGGCCTCTGACTTGAAGAACTCGATACTCTTCTTGCTCAGAGCCAGAGTTACTTTCACGCCTTCTTCACGAAATGCCAATTCGGCTGGTGAAGGGAGAAAGTCGGGAACCACCTGAACCTTGCCAAGAGGTTCATCGGTGTATTTGATTTTAGTTTCGGCGTAACCCCGGC
Source organism: Rhodocyclaceae bacterium (assembly GCA_006218025.1). Classification (GTDB taxonomy): domain Bacteria; phylum Pseudomonadota; class Gammaproteobacteria; order Burkholderiales; family Rhodocyclaceae; genus Sulfuritalea. Next base: position 16,296 of record VBWA01000022.1, read on the forward strand.
CAGCGCCGGCATTAGCCTTCACTGAAACTTCGCTACGCTGCGTTTTAGCGAAACTCGCCTTGCTCGTTTTCGCGCTCATAGATCGCCTTTCCTTTGCGCCAATAGCCGGCGCCGATGATTCGAATAACCGAAGCGCGGTAAGTGAACCGCACCGTGAGCACACCTCCATCAACTTCGCCGAAGCAATAGAACCGCTCCTCGGTCTGGCTGTGAGTCTCGTCCTTGGCAATCACGCGCTGCGGGTCCGCAAAGGCATATTGGGCACGGGAGAAAGAGACTCCGTGCTTTCCCTGATTCTCGGTGTCCTTGTCAGGATCCCAGTCGAAGCGGGCTTTTGCCATGGATACAGAGTAGCACTTGCCCATACAAAAAGCCATACGTTGATATGGAAGGCCCTAACGGTCAAACAAAACGAACCCGACCCGATATCGCGGCTAAATGACTCCGACCCCTTTAGCTTTCTGGACTAACAACGATACAACCGGCCTGACGGCCGGCCTTCAATCCGAGGGGTTGACAGGAAGTCCCTTAGAGATGGGTTGGGCGTATTGACTGTATGCCGATGCACCCTGATGGATAGTACTTAGCACTTCATGTGCTATTTGCCGCATGCATATAAGCTCGGGGCGGCCATCGAGAGGTGCTGACGATCTTCCGTTTGAAAACACCCAGCCAAGCGAGTTTTCGCGGGATATCGCCATATAGGCCTCGTCCAACTCCGGATCGACATGGGCTCCACCATCGGTGTCGGCAACGTGAAGGACTAGTTCTCGTCGACAGAACTTCCTGCCTTGGTTGTCCTTGAGTACCGGATCGTTCCACCAATTTACGAAAGATATGGGTTGCAAGCCCATCGGTCCGCCGCCCGTTGCAACGAGTGGTAAGTATCGCGCACCAGTATTGGAAAGGTGCATAGCGACAAGATTGCATTCAGTTGCGATATTTCTGGGGTTAAGCGGCGGAGCTGACGTCAGGTATCGCCCAGAACGCAAACCGAGTTGATCAAGAAGGGCGCGGGACTGCCGATGGTCGTGTAAGAGAACGCGAAGACTAAGAGCAATATGCTTTCCAACAGCTTCTAAGCCGTTGTCGAAGGCTTGGCAAGAATGGCGCAAAAGGGCGATCTGCTCGATCAGCTCACGTTTCAGTTCGTCTTTCGGTCTTTGGACTCGCTTCGGCTTGGTCATGGCAATAAAGACGCCCAACGAATAGCGTTTATCCGCCGCTGAGGGAGAGCAGGATGAGCACGGAGGGTCATGGCGGCGGATAAACCTCGTTGGACTGAACCGCCAGTGTGGCGGTGGCTAAAGTCAAATAGGGTCAGCATCAACATACCGCGTAGGACTGAGCAGAAATCACTCCTCGCACCGTGCCGCCAGCGCCGACTTCTGGCCGTTCATGCAACCGGCCGCTGCATCGGTGCCACATTCCAGATCGTCTTGGCGTACTGGCCGATGGTGCGGTCCGAGGAGAACTGCCCCATGCCTGCCACGTTGAGTATGGCCTTCCGCGTCCAGGCGGCGGGGTCGCGATACAGCTGTCCCACTTTCTCTTGGCAGGCGATGTAGGCCGCATAGTCGGCCAGCAGCAGGAAGCGGTCGCCCTGGGCTGTCAGCGTATCGAACACGGGCTTGTAGCGGTCGAGGTCCTCGGGCGAGAAGAAGCCGTCGCGGATCATGTCGAGGGCCTGCTTCAGCTCGGCATTGCCGTTGTAGCAGTCCCACGGCCGGTAGCCGGAGGCGCGCAGCGCGGCGACTTCGTCGGTGGTCATGCCGAAGATGAAAATGTTTTCGGCGCCGACTTCGTTGCAGATCTCGACGTTGGCGCCGTCGAGCGTGCCGATGGTGAGCGCGCCGTTCAGCGCCAGCTTCATGTTGCCGGTGCCGGAGGCTTCGGTGCCGGCCGTGGAGATCTGCTCGGAGAGGTCGGCGGCGGGGATGATCAGTTGCGCGTTGGTGACGTCGTAGTTCGGGATGAAGGCGACCTTGAGCAGATCGCGCACCAGCGGATCGTTGTTCACGATGTCGGCCACGTCGTTGATCAGCCGGATGATCAGCTTGGCCATGCGGTAGCCGGGCGCGGCCTTGCCGCCGAAGATCACCGTGCGCGGCGGCGCATCGCCGCCGGCGCGCAGGCGGTTGTAGAGCGTGACGACATGCAGCAGGTTGAGCAACTGCCGCTTGTATTCGTGGATGCGCTTGATCTGCACGTCGAACAGGGAATCGGGATCGACCTCGATCTTGAGCCGCTGCTTGATGATTTCGCCGAGGCGCAACTTGTTGTCGCGCTTGACGCGGACGAACTCCTCGCGGAAGCCGGCATCGTCGGCGAGCGGGGTCAGCTGCCGCAACTGGTCGAGGTCCTTGAGCCAGTCGCGGCCGATGTGGCTGGTGATCAGCGTCGACAGCGCCGGGTTGGCCTGATTGAGCCAGCGCCGTGGCGTCACGCCGTTGGTCATGTTGACGATCTTGTCCGGCCACAGGTGGTGGAAGTCGGCGAAGATGGTTTCCTTCATCAGGCGGGTATGGATTTCGGCGACGCCGTTGACCGCGTGGCTGCCGACGATGGCCAGGTGCGCCATGCGGATGCGCTTGCCCTTGCTCTCGTCGATCAGGGACATGCGCTGCCACAGCACCGGATCGCCCGGGTAGTGGTGCATCACGTCCTTGAGGAAGCGGTGGTTGATTTCGTAGATGATCTGCAGATGGCGCGGCAGCACGCGCTCGAACAGCGGCACCGGCCAGGTTTCCAGCGCCTCGGGCATCAGCGTGTGGTTGGTGTAGGCAAAGGTGCGCGTGGTGATGTCCCATGCGCGCGCCCATTCGAAATGGTGCTGGTCGATCAGGATGCGCATCAGTTCCGGCACCGCGATGGCCGGGTGCGTATCGTTGAGCTGGACCGCCACCTTGTCCGGCAGGTTGTCGAGCGGCGTACCCGATTTGGCGAAGCGGTAGAGCATGTCCTGCAGCGAGGCGGAGACGAAGAAGTACTGCTGCTTGAGCCGCAGTTCGCGCCCCATCTCGGTGGTGTCGTCGGGATAGAGCACCTTGGACAGGTTCTCGGATTCGTTCTTGTCTTCCACCGCGGCGATGTAGTTGCCCTCGTTGAAATACTTGAGGTCGAAGTCGCGGCTGGCCTTGGCGGCCCAGAGCCGCATGTTGTTCACCGTGCCCGTGTCGTAGCCGGGAATCGGGTAGTCGTAGGCCATCGCCATGACGTCGTCGGTGTCGACCCACTGGTGGTTCTTCCGGCCGTGCTCGTCGGCGTAATCGACGACGCGGCCGTGGAACTTCACCTGGTAGAGCACTTCGGGGCGCGGGAACTCCCAGGGATTGCCGTAGCGCAGCCAGTTGTCCGGGTGCTCCACCTGCTGGCCTTCCTCGATACCCTGGTGGAACATGCCGTATTCGTAGCGGATGCCGTAGCCATAGCCGGCGATGCCCATGGTCGCCATCGAATCGAGGAAGCAGGCCGCCAGGCGGCCGAGGCCACCGTTGCCCAGCGCCGCGTCCTGTTCCATCTCGCGGATGTTCTCGATGTTGAGCCCCATCTCCGCCAGCGCCTCGCTAAACTGCCTGTCGCAGCACAGGTTCAGCATGCCGTTGATCAGCGTGCGGCCCATGAGGAATTCCATGGAGAGGTAATAGACCCGCTTGCGGTCTTCCATGTAATAGCTGCGCATGGTCTCCATCCAGCGCTCGATCATGCGTTCGCGCACCACCGCGGCGGCGGCGTAGAACCAGTCGCGGTCGGTGGCGGTGATGGGGTCCTTGCCGATCGAGTAGGTCAGGCGGTGGTTCAGCGAGCGCCGGATCGAGGCGGTGTCGAGACCCGGATGGTCGAGATCAGGCAGGACGGACGGCTTCTTCATGGCACGCTCCCCGGAACGAGACGAATCACATGATACCCGCCGGGACCCAATCCGCCGACAGGGAATCTCTGTTGGCCCATGCGGCGAAATCCGTTTGCAGCACCGCGCGCCGCTGATCGCCAGATGCTGGCGGAACTTTTTATGCCGATTACTACCCACGAATTTGTCTTGCGCGTATGCTGGAACCATGCTCGCTGCAACGCAGTATGCACAAAGTAATATGCGAGGTGGCTGCCATGAATGCTTCGGTGTCACATGTTCCCCCGTCATGACACGACCGGCTGCCGCCAGACAGCCAGGGAATGCCTGGGCCACATGAAACCCGCATTGACCCTTGGCCTGCGCGGCCGCCTGATTCTGTTGCTGCTGACGGCGTTTGCCATGTTGATCGGCCTGGTCGCATGGAACTTCGTCGGCGACCGCAACGAGCATATCAACGCCGCGAAGGCGGAACTGCTCAGTCGGGCCAGAGTGATCGCCGCCCAGCAGCATTCCCTCGTCGATCAGGCCGACGCGATTCTCAACAATCTGACGCAGAGCCCGGAGTTGAGGCCGGGGATGCCCGCGGCGGCATGCGCGCGCTTCCTTTCGGTGCGGATCAAGCAGCAACCGGCGTTCGTCCAGGCCGGCCGGATGCTGCCGAACGGCGAACTCGCCTGCTCGGCGGCTCCCGCCACGGGGCGCGTCAACCTGGCCGACCGCAGCTGGTTTCAGTCAGCCCTTCAGTCCCGCGAAATGGTCATCAGCGAAGTGATGCAGGGCCGCATTCTGGGCAAGCCGGTCATCGTCTTCGCCAAGACCATGCGCGACGAGGCCGGGGACATCACCGGCGTTCTTTTCCTGTCGCTCGACCTGGGTTGGCTGCAGCGCGAGCTGGCGACCGCCCACCTGCCGAAAGACACACGACTGGTGGTGGTGGATGCCCAAGGCACTTTAGCGGTGCGCCACCCCGATCCCGAGGGGTGGGTCGGCAAGAGTGTCGCCAACCAGCCACTGTTGAAACGCATTCGGGCTGCGGGTGGCGAAGGCACGGCGGAAGAAATCGACATGTTCGGGAAGCGCCGGCTGTTCGCCTTCACGAGGCTGCTGGACACCGTGTCCGGCCCGATTTACATGTGGCTGGGCCAACCGCAAGAAGTGGTCGAGGCCCCGGCACTGCACGCGGCCTGGCTGAACTTCGGCGTCACGCTGGCGGTCCTCGTCGCCACCCTGTGGCTGTTGGTCTGGGGCGGCGGCCGCCTGGTGGTGCGGCCCCTGTTGACGCTGTCGCAGGCGGCGGCGCGCTTCAGCGAAGGGGATTTGAGCGTGCGCACCGGCCTGCCGCATACCGACGACGAGATCGGAAGGCTGGCGCGGATACTGGATGAAACGGCTGTCGGCATCGAGGAAAGGGAGCGCAGGCTCGCCTACGCCAACCGGGCCTTGCGCGTCCTTTCCGCCAGCAACCGCACTTTGCTGCACGTGCATGACGAGCAGGAACTGCTGCACGACATGTGCCGGGCCATCGTGGATGCCGGCGCTTACCGCATGGCCTGGGTCGGCTACGCGATGAGCGACAAGCGCGTGCGGCCGGTGGCCTCCTGGGGCGCCGAGGCGGACTTTCTCGACAGCCTGAACGTCACCTGGGACGAAACGGCGTCGGGGCGCGGGCCAACCGGCACGGCGATTCGCCAGGGCATTCCCGTCGCCTGCAGCAATATGCAGACGGACCCCGATTGCGGCCCATGGCTGGAACATGCGCAAGCTTACGGCTATGCCTCGTCGCTGGCCCTGCCCTTGCGACTCGACGGTATCGTCATCGGTGCGCTGAGCATTTACGCCGCTGAGCAGGATGCCTTCAGCGAGGACGTGATCGACATGCTCAGCGAGGCGGCGGGCGACCTGGCCTACGGCATCGCCGCGCAGCGCGCGGAAGGTGAGCACTTGCGCACGCGCGGAGAGCTGAAACGGCTGGAAACAAGAAATACTCTCATCCTCGACTCGACCGGCGAAGGCATTGTCGGTCTGGACCGGGATGGACGCGCCACATTCATCAACGCGGCGGCCGGCGCGATGCTGCAATTCAATGCAGAACAGGTATCCCGCCAGACGCTGCATGCCCTGCATCATCACACGAAGGACGACGGCACGCCGTATCCGCCCGAGGAATGCCCCATCGAAGCGACTTGCCGCGACGGCGGCGTCCGTCGCGTGGCCGACGAGATATTCTGGCGCAGTGACGGCACGAGTTTTCCAGTCGAGTATGTCAGCACACCGATCCGTAACGAGCAGGGCGACGTGGCGGGCGCAGTGGTGATCTTCCGCGACATCACCGAGCGCAAGCTGGCCGAGCAGGATCTCCGCGACAGCGAGGAGCGCTTCCGTGTCGCCATGGAAAGCATTCGCGACGCCTTCATCGTCATCGCCGGCGAAGGGGGAAAGATCGTGCTGTGGAATTCCGCCGCCGCGGCGATGTTCGGCTACGACAAGGACGAGGCGATCGGCCGGCCGCTGCACCAGCTCATCGTGCCGCCCCGCTTCCACGAGGCGGCGTACGCCGGCCTGGCAAATTTCGCCCGCACCGGGGAAGGCGCGGCGATGGGCAGGACGATGGAGCTTGCAGCCCTGCGCAGGGACGGAACGGAGTTCCCGGTCGAACTGTCCCTCTCGGCGGTGCAGATCAGCGGCCGCTGGCATGCTGCCGGCATCATCCGCGACATCACCGAAAGCAAGCGCTCCGAGGATCTGCTGCGCAAACTCTCGCTGACCGTCGAGCAGAGCCCGGAGAGCATTCTCATCACCAATGTGGATATCGAGATCGAATACGTGAACGAGGCTTTCGTGCGCGCCACCGGCTACAGCCGCGAGGAGGCGATCGGCCGGACCCCGCGCTTCCTGCGTTCCCGCAAGACCCCGCCGGAAACCTATACGGCCCTGTGGGAAGCGCTGGCCGCCGGCCGGTTCTGGAAAGGCGAACTGCAAAACAAGCGCAAGGACGGCAGCGACCATGTCGAATTCGCCATCGTCACCCCCATCCGCCAAGCCGACGGGCGCGTCACCCACTACGTCGCGGTGATGGAGGACATCACCGAGAAGAAGCGTCTCGGCCTGGAACTCGACCGTCACCGCGAACATCTCGAAGAACTGGTGGAGAGCCGCACGGAGCAGCTGACGGAGGCACGCGAGCAGGCCGAAGCGGCCAACCGGGCCAAGAGCGCCTTCCTCGCCAACATGAGCCACGAGATCCGCACGCCGATGAACGCCATCATCGGCCTCACCCACCTGATGAAGCGCGCCGGGGCGACACCCGAGCAGGCCGAGCGGCTGGCCAAGATCGACGGCGCCGCGCAGCACCTGCTGTCCATCATCAACGACATCCTCGATCTGTCGAAGATCGAGGCCGGCCGGCTGCGGCTCGAAAGCACCGACTTCCACCTCTCCGCGATACTGGACAACGTCAGCTCCCTCATCGGCGAGCAGGCCGCGGCGAAGGGACTGAGCCTCGCCGTGGATACCGATAGCGTGCCCCTCTGGCTGCGCGGCGACCCCACCCGGCTGCGCCAGGCCCTGCTCAACTACGCCGGCAACGCGATCAAGTTTACCGAGCACGGCACCATCAGCCTGCGCGCCAGGCTGATGGAAGAGACCGACGACGAACTGCTGGTTCGCTTCGAGGTGGCAGACACCGGCATCGGAATCGCCGCGGACAAACTGCCCCGGCTGTTCCATGCCTTCGAGCAGGCCGACGCCTCGACCACGCGCAAATTCGGCGGCACCGGCCTCGGCCTCGCCATCACCCGCCGGCTGGCGCAACTGATGGGCGGCGAATCCGGCGTCGATAGCACGCCGGGAGCGGGCAGCACCTTCTGGCTCACCGCGCGCCTGCAGCGCGGCCACGGCGTGATGCCTGCAGTCCCGGTCATGGGCGAAACAGACGCCGAAGCCCGGCTGCGCCAGCATCACGGCGGCGCGCGGCTGCTGCTGGCCGAGGACAACCTGATCAACCGCGAAGTGGCGCTGGAACTGCTGCACGGCGCCGGTCTGGCCGTGGATACGGCGGCAGACGGACAAGAGGCTGTGAACAAGGCGCGGGGCAAGGACTACGCGCTGATCCTGATGGACGTGCAGATGCCCCGCATGGACGGCCTCGAAGCGACGCAGGCGATCCGCGCCCTGCCGGGCTGGGAAACCAAACCCATTCTGGCCATGACGGCCAACGCCTTCGATGAAGACCGCCGAGCCTGCCTGGCAGCAGGCATGGACGACTTCGTCGCCAAGCCGGTCGATCCCGAGGCGCTCTTCGCCGCGCTGCTGAAGTGGCTGCCGCACTCCCATTCACCCTCTCCCCGGCCCTCCCCCGTCAAGGGGGAGGGAGCAGAAGCCCCTTTCCCCTGGCGGGAGAGAGGTTGGAGAGAGGGCGGAGAGGGTGGAGACGCCGTCCCGCCAGCGCCAGCGCTGTGCGTCCCTTTGGGAACTTTTGCAGGGGCAGCGACGGACGACGATGCCGAATGGCGCCGTCGCCTGGCGGCCATCCCCGGCCTCGACCTGACGCGCGGACTGGAGATCGTGCGCGGCAAGGCGGCGAAGTTCGCCCGGCTGCTGCGCATGCTCGCCGCCGGCCACGCGGAAGACACGCGGCAGATCGCCGAGCGGCTCGCCGCCGGCGACACGGAGCAGGTGCAGCATCTGGCCCATGCGCTCAAGGGTTCGGCCGGCAATCTGGGGGCGATGCAAGTGGCGGCGGCAGCCGACGCCCTGCAGGCGGCGATTCGCCATGACGCAGGGCAGGACGCGATCTCGCGTCTCGCCGACATCCTGGCCACCGAATTGCAGCCCCTGATCGACGGCATCCAGGGCCTTCCCGCCGATGCCGAGGAGTCGCCGGCGAATGCGGATCCGGCGCGCGTCACGGCCGTGCTTGCGCAACTGGAAGCCCTGCTGGCAATCAGCGACGTCGCCGCCAACGATCTGGCGCGACAGGAGGACAGACTGCTGCGCGCGGCCCTCGGCACCGCCGCCGAGGACATCCTGCGCCGCATCGCGGTTTTCGACCACGAGGGCGCGCTCGCCGCCCTGCACGCCGAGATGACGCATACGTAAGGCGCCGGATTGCCGCCGGCGCGAGCGGCTCGACCCGCGCTCGCCCGTGCGGTCCGTCCGCACAGGAGACCTCAGGACCTAACCCCAACCGCAACCTGATGCAGATCAATACCACCCACCATGCCTTCGGAGTATGCTTCGACCCTTCCGGCGAACTGGTTAATAGCCAAATGACGACCGTGAATGTTTCTGTATTGCCAATTTCCCTCGCCATGGCGCTGACAGCGGCCGCCAGTCAGCAAGCGAAGGCTTGGGCAGCATGAAACCCGCATTGAACCTCAGCCTGCGCGGCCGCCTGATCCTGCTGCTGCTGGCGGCGTTTGCGATGTTGATGGGTCTGATCGCCTGGCACGGAATCGACGACCATGCCGAGCGGGTGCGCGCCGCCTCCACACAACTGCTGGCCGATGCGAAGCTGATCGCGGCCCGGCAGCAATCCATTGCCGCGAAAGCCGATGCGACCCTGGCGAACTTGATGTCGAGCCCGGAATCGCTGCCGGGCGCGCCCGCCGAGACCTGCGGGAGGTTTCTTGCGGCGCGGATCGAGCCGCAATCAGAGTTTGTCCAGGCCGCCCGGACGCTGCCGGACGGCGAACTCGCCTGCGCGGCCGTTGCCGCTGCGAGCCGCGTCAACTTTGCCGACCGCAACTGGTTCCAGGCGGCCCTCAAGTCGCACGGAATGGTCGTCAGCGAGGTGGTCACAGGGAAGATTCTCAACCAGCCGATCATCGTCTTCGCCAAGGCCATGCGCGACGAGGCCGGGGGCGTGGCAAGCGTTCTCTTTGTCTCACTGAGCCTGGACTGGCTGCACCGGGAACTGACGGCCGCCAGCCTGCCGAAAGGTACGCGGCTGGTGGTGGTCGATGCCAAGGGCATCGTCGCCGTGCGCCACCCCGATCCGGAAGGCTGGGTCGGGAAGAGCGCCGATCACCTGACGCTGGTCCAGCGCATTCGAAGCACAGGAGGCGAAGGTCTTGCGAAGGACGTGGGCCTGGAAGGAGATGCCAGGCTATTCGCCTACGCGAAACTGATGGATACGGTAGCCGGCCCCATGAGCTTATGGCTGAGCGTGCCGACAGCAGTGATCGAGGCTCCGGCATGGCGCGCGGCCCTGTTCAATCTCGCCATCACGCTCGCGGTGCTGCTTGCCACGCTGGGACTGCTGGTCCTCGGCAGCAACCGGCTGGTGGTGCGCCCCCTGCGGACCCTGTCGCAGGCCGCGGCACGCTTCAGCGCCGGCGACCTGAGCGTCCGCAGCGGGCTGCCGCACACCGAGGACGAGATCGGGTGGCTGGCTCAGGTGCTGGATGAAACGGCTGTCGGCATCGAGGACAGGGAGCGCAGGCTGGCTCAAGCCAACCGCGCCTTGCGCGTCCTCTCCGCAGGGAATCGGACCATGCTGCACGCGCATGACGAGCCGGGATTGCTGCAGGACATGTGCCGTGCCATCGTCGAGGCCGGCGGCTACCGCATGGCCTGGGTAGGTTATGCCGAAAACGACAGACGAGTGCGGGCGGTGGCATCCTGGGGCGCCGAAGCGGACTTTCTCGACAGCCTGAACGTCACCTGGGACGAAGCGGCTTCGGGCCGCGGGCCGACCGGCACCGCAATCCGCCGCGGCATCCCCGTCGCCTGCGGCAATACGCAGACGGACCCCGACTACCGTCCCTGGATGGAACAGGCGCAGCGTGCCGGCTATGGATCGTCGCTGGCCCTGCCGCTGCGGCAGGACGGCACCGTCATCGGCGCGCTCAACATCTATGCCGCGGAGCCCGATGCCTTCGGCGAGGATGTGGTCGAGCTGCTCAGCGAAGCGGCGGCCGACCTGGCCTATGGCATCGGCATGCAGCGCGCGAAAGCTGCGCACGAACGCACCCAGGCCGAGATGAATCTGCTGGAACAGCGGAACACGCTGATCCTTCAGGCGACCGGCGACGGCATCTACGGCCTCGACCGGGAAGGACGGGCCACCTTCATCAATCCGGCCGGCGCGGCGATGCTGCAGCGGACGCCGGCAGAGATCATCGGCCAGACCATGCATGACCTGAATCACCACACGCGAACCGACGGCACGCCGTATCCACGAGAGAAATGCCCGGTCTGCGCGACCTGCCGGGAAGGCGCCGTTCACCGGATTACCGGCGAGGTATTCTGGCGCAAGGACGGCACGAGTTTCCCCGTCGAGTATGTCAGCACGCCGTTGCACGACGGCCACGGCAATCTGACGGGGGCAGTAGTGAGCTTCCGCGACATCAGCGTGATCAAGCAGGCCGAGAAGGATCTGCGCCGAAGCGAGGCGCGCTTCCGCAACATCACGGAAACGGCCCGCGATGCCATCATCACCCTCGACGGGGACGCCGGAACGGTCATCGAATGGAATCCCGCGGCCGAGGCGATTTTCGGCTACACGAAAAGCGAGATGGTCGGGCAACTGCTGCACGACATGATCACCCCTCCCCGCTTCCGCGAGGCGGCGAGCGCCGGCCTCGCGCATTTCGCGACCACCGGAGAAGGCGCGGCGGTCGGCAAGACGCTGGAACTACCGGCCTTGCACAAGAACGGAACCGAATTCCCCATCGAGCTTTCCCTGTCCGCGATGCGGATTCAAGGCAAATGGCAGGCCACCGGCATCGCGCGCGACATCACCGAACGCAGGAAGGCCGAAGAGGCGCTGCGCGAGAGCGAAGCCCGCTTCAAGATCATGTTCGACGAGGCTCCGCTGGGCATCGCCTTGATCGACTCGCTCAACGGGCATCTGTATTCATTCAATCCCATGTTCGCCAGGATTGCGGGCAGAACCATGGAGGAAATGGCGGACATCGACTGGATGAGCATTACCCATCCGGATGATGTCCAAAAGGATCTGGACAACATGGCGCTGTTGAATGCCGGAAAAGTATCCGGGTTCCAGATGGAAAAGCGCTATCTCCACCCTGACGGCACCGCCGTCTGGATCAATATGACCATTGCGCCGGTTTATGTCGAGGACAAGGCACATCCGCGTCACCTCTGCATGATCGAGGACATTTCCGAGCGCAAGGCTGCCGAGGTGCAACTGCGCAAACTCTCTCTGGCGGTGGAGCAGAGCCCGGAGAGCATTGCCATCACCAACCTCGATGCCGAGATCGAGTACGTCAACGAATCCTTCGTTCGCAACACCGGCTACAGCCGGGAGGAAGCGCTGGGGCAGAACCCGCGCATCCTGCACTCGGGCAAGACCCCGCATGAAACCCATGTTGCCATGTGGGCTGCGCTGACCCAAGGCCAGCCATGGAAGGGCGAGTTCCGCAACAAGCGCAAGGACGGCAGCGAATACATCGAGTTTGCCATCATCACGCCGCTGCGCCAGCCCGACGGAACCATCACGCACTACGTCGCGGTGAAGGAAGACATCACCGAGAAGAAGCACGTCGGCGAAGAACTGGACGAGTACCGCCACCGCCTGGAAGAAAAGGTCAAGACGCGCACACAGCAGCTGGCCAAGGCCAAGGCCGCGGCGGAGACCGCCAACCAGGCCAAGAGCGCCTTCGTCGCCAACATGAGCCACGAGATCCGCACGCCGCTCAATGCCATTCTCGGGCTCACTTATCTGTTGCAGCGCAGCGCCGACCCGGCGCAGATGGACAAGGTCGGCAAGATCCGCAGCGCTTCCCAGCATCTGCTTTCGGTGATCAACGACATCCTCGACTTTTCCAAGATCGAGGCCGGCAAACTCACCCTGAATGTCGTCGACTTCGCGCTGGACCGCATGCTGGACAACGTCGTTTCCATGATCGGACCGCGGGTGCGCGACAAGAAGCTGCAACTCATGGTTGACCGCGATGCAGTGCCGCCGGTGCTGGTCGGCGATTCCACCCGGCTGGCGCAGTGTCTGCTCAACTATCTTTCCAATGCCGTCAAGTTCACCGAGAGCGGCACCATCACCGTGCGTCTTTCCAAGGTCGCGGAAACGGACACCGATCTGCTGGTGCGCTTCGAGGTCGCGGACACAGGCATCGGCATCTCCCGCAAGAACCAGGGACACCTGTTCGAGGCTTTCGAGCAGGCCGACGCCTCCACCACCCGCCGCTATGGCGGTACCGGCCTGGGCCTCGCGATCACCCGGCGGCTGGCACACCTGATGGGCGGAGAAGTCGGCGTCGACAGCACACCGGACCAGGGCAGCAGCTTCTGGTTCACCGCGTGCCTGTGCAAAAGCCAATACACCGTGGAGGAGCTGGCCGAGGTACCCACGGTGTCCGAAGGGACGGTACGCACGCTGCAGAGCGGTCACCGCATCCTGCTGGCCGAGGACAACCTCATCAACCAGGAAGTAGCGATGGACCTGCTGACCGAGGCCGGCCTCAGGGTCGACGTGGCCAACAACGGCCGCGAGGCGCTGGAGAAGGCGCAGACCGGCGACTACGACCTGATCCTCATGGACATCCAGATGCCGAAGATGGACGGCCTCGAAGCCACCCGCGCGATCCGCCAGTTTCCCGGCCTGGAGGCACTGCCCATCCTGGCGATGACGGCCAATGTCTTCGACGAGGACCGCGCGCGCTGCATCGCCGCCGGCATGAACGATTTCGTGGCCAAGCCGGTCGATCCGCAGCAGCTCTTCGGCGCGCTGCTGCGCTGGCTGCCGGAATTCAGGAGCGACGCCGCGTTCGACAGCGCGGCGAAACCGGCTGCCGCCGTATCGCCAGCGCCGACTCTTGCCCTTGCGGGCATAGCCGGTCTCGACACGGCACAGGGCCTCAGGACGCTGAACGGCAATGTCGCCGCCTACACCCGGTTGCTGCGCCGCTTTGCAACCGACCATGCCGGCGACATGACCAGGCTGCGCCAGCGACTGACCGCGAAGGAGCGCGAGGAAGCGCGGCGCGTCGCCCATACGCTGAAGGGTGTCTCGGGCAACATGGGGGCAACCACGGTGCAGCGCCTGGCGGCCGAACTGGAGGCGGCGCTGAAGCACGGCGGCGACGCGGCGCGGATCGAGTCATTGGCCGCTGCCGCCGAAGCCGAGCTGCAGGCGCTGGCCGCGGCGATCCTCGCCGCGCTGCCGGAGGAAACCGCAGCCACGCCGGTGGAGGTGGATTGGGCGGCGGTGCACCGGGTGCTCGATGAACTGGAGCCGCTGCTGGCGACATCCAGCATGCAGGCCAACGATCTGTTCGAGGAAAACGCCGCCCTGCTCGAGGCCGCGCTCGGCCCCCTGGGCGCGTCGCTGGAGCTGCGCATCAGGGGCTTCCTTTACCCCGAGGCGCTCGAAACCATCCGCGAAGCACGCGCGAAACATTCTGAATTGGGAGGCGGGATATGAAAACCTTACCGAAAGCCGGCGTTGTTCTTTTTCTCTTGTCAGGCGGGCCTGTTCTTGCAGGCGGGCTGTCCACCCCGGGCCAGGGTGCACGTGCCCTCGGCATGGCGGGTGCATTTACGGCCGTGGCGGACGACGGATCGGCCATCTACTACAACCCGGCCGGAATCAGCCAGATCGATGGAACCGCGGTCGAGGTCAGCCTGGCCGCGATCTCTCCGGAGTTGCGATACACGACGCCCGGCGGTGCAAACGAGACCAGCACCAAAAAAGCCCTCGCCCCGGCCTTGTTCATTACGCACCGCCTGACAGACAGGCTCAGCGCCGGTCTCGGCGTGTACGCCCCCTATGCCCGGGATGCGGAACTTCAGGACGACCTCGTCAACGGCTTCGCCTGGCAGCGGTCGAAGATGGTGAGAACAGACCTCAGCGCGGTCGTTTCCTGGCAGATGAGCGATACGTTTTCCATCGGGGGAGGACTGATAGCCGGCTTCAGCCAGGTGGATCGGTCGATCCCGGCGGGCCCCGGCGTGAGAATCGCCGACAAGGTCGACGGCACGGGCTTCGGCGGCATCGTCGGCCTCCTGTGGAAAGTCGGCGACCGCCTCAAGGCAGGCGCCACCTACAGGAGCGGAATGTCCATCGACCATGACGGCCAAAGAACCATGACCATCGCTGGAGTCGCCACCACGAGCAACGCACGGGCGGAAGTCCGCTATCCGGCATCGTTCGGTCTCGGCATCGCGTTCACCCCGTCGGAAAACCTGACCCTGGCCCTGGATGTGGACTGGTACGGATGGATCTCGATGGATCAGGTGACGACAAGGACGGACATCTGGCCCGATTCCACCACCCAACTCAAGGCGGGAAACAGCCGTGATGTCAGGATCGGCGGCGAATACAGGCTGCCGGCGGGCTGGAGCCTGCGGGCAGGCTATGCCTATATCCAGGGCGCGTTTCCCGATACCCATATCACTCCTTCACAGCCGGATGGTGACGGCCATGAACTCGGTCTGGGGGTCGGGCGGAAAATGGGGAACTGGCGATTCGATCTGGCCTACCAGAACACCGTCGCTCGCGAGCAAAATGGGTCGGCCAACATTTTCGGCTACAACGGAAAACAAAACATAAGGCAGCATGTGCTCGGGCTCACGGCCGGGTACAGATTCTGAAGGGCAAGGTGCGCGGAAATGGAAAACCGGGAAGTCGTCAACATCACCAAGGCCGGCATGTGGCTGGGAGAGGACGGCATCGTCCGCATCATGTGGATTCCCGGCGCGGAAGTGACGCTGGAGGACGCCGAGGAGAGCATGGCGGCCTACCTGCAGATCAACCAGGGCAAGAGGCGTCCGATGGTCGTCGACACCAGCCAGATGAAATCACTGGCCCGGGAAGCCCGTCACCTTTATGCAAGCGAGGAGGCGGCGAAGGTTGCCAGCGCGGTGGGCCTCATCGTCGGCACGCCGGTCAGCCGGGTGCTGGGCAACTTCTACCTCGGCCTCAGCAACCCGCACCTGCCGACCCGTCTGTTCGATTCGGAATCCGAAGCCCTGGAATGGCTGAAGGGGTATATCGAGTGACAGTGACCCCGACGCTCAAGAACATCGAAGACCCGCGGCTTGCCGAAATACTCGATGTCATCTTCAGGTTCGCCGCGGGCGACCTGAAGGCCAGGGGAAGCCTTTCCGACGATGACAGCGCGGTGGATGGCGTCATGGCCGGCGTCAATATTCTCGGCGAGGAACTGGAAGCCTATGTTGCCGAGAACAAGCGGGCGCAAGAGGCGTCGCTCGAAAGCGAGAACAGGCTGAGGACGGTTCTGGAATCGGTGCAGGCGGGGATCATCGTCATCGA
The DNA here is from genome assembly GCA_006218025.1 of Rhodocyclaceae bacterium. Taxonomy (GTDB): domain Bacteria; phylum Pseudomonadota; class Gammaproteobacteria; order Burkholderiales; family Rhodocyclaceae; genus Sulfuritalea. Next base: position 32,402 of record VBWA01000022.1, read on the forward strand.
TCCCGAGACCCACAGAATTGTCGACGTAAACTCGTTTGCCGCCCGCTTGATCGGTGCGCCGAAGGAGAACATCGTCGGCACGGAATGTCACAAGTTCATCTGTCCGGCGGAATGGGAGCAGTGTCCGGCCACCGATCCGCATCAGACCGTCGACAACTCGGAACGCGTGCTGCTGACCGCCGCTGGCGAAAGGCGCGACATCATCAAGACCGCGACCACAATCCAGCTTGGTGGGCGACCGCATCTCCTTGAAAGCTTCATTGACGTCACCGAACGCAAGCGAGCCGAGCAGGCATTGTCGGAATCCGCGGATCAGCTACGAGCCGTCTTCAATGCCGTGCAGGATGGAATCATCGTGGCGGATGTCCAAACCAAGCGGTTCCGGATGGTCAATGAAGCGATTTGCCGCATGCTCGGATACAGCCCGGGCGAGTTGATCGACATGGGGGTTGAGGACATTCATCCCGCGGAAGACCTCCCCAACGTCGCCCGGCAATTCGAGCGGCAGGCAAAAGGCGAACTCGACCTCGCAACGCTACCGGTCAAGAGGAAGAACGGCACCATCTTTCATGCGGACGTCAGCGCCGCTCCGGTAACGCTGAGCGGACGACTCCAAACTATTGGCGTTTTCAGGGACATCACCGAGCGCAGGCAGGCGCAGCAGGCGTTGTCGGAATCCGAAGCTCTGCTCAGGACCATCTTCGACTCCGTGCAGGACGGGATCATCGTGGCGGAAGCCCAGAGCCGGCGCTTCCGCATGGTCAATGCCGCGATCTGCCGCATGCTCGGCTACAGCGCCGAGGAATTGCTCGAGGTGGGGATGGAGAACATTCATCCCGTGGAAGACATCGCCTACGTCGTCGGCCAATTCGAGCGGCTGGCCACTGGCGAAATCGGCGTCGCGCCGAATCTGCCGATGAAAAGAAAGGACGGCAGCGTCTTCTATGCGGATGCCAACGCCGGACCGATGCTGGTCGGCGGCGTGCCCTGCCTTGTCGGGGTATTCAGGGACATCACCGAACGCAAGCGCATGGACCAGGCGCTGCAGGAAAGGAACATCGAACTGGAGAAGGCCAAGGTCGCGGCCGAGGCCGCCAATGCCGCCAAGAGCGCCTTCGTCGCCAACATGAGCCACGAGATCCGCACCCCGCTCAACGCCATCCTCGGCCTCACCTATCTGCTGCAGTACGGCGCCGATGCCACCCAGATGGACAGGGTCGGCAAGATCCGCAGGGCCTCGCAGCACCTGCTCTCGATCATCAACGACATCCTCGACTTCTCCAGGATCGAGGCCGGCAAACTGGACTTGAGTGTTGCCGATTTCGCGATGGGCCGCATGCTCGACAGCGTCGTTTCGATGATCGGGCCCAAGGTGCGCGACAAGAGGCTGCAACTGGTGGTCGAGCGCGACGACCTGCCGCCGGTGCTGGTCGGCGATTCCACCCGGCTGGCGCAGTGCCTGCTCAACTACCTGTCCAACGCGGTCAAGTTCACCGAGCAGGGCACCATCACCGTGCGCCTGTCGAAAGTGGAGGAAACGGACAGCGACCTGCTGGTGCGCTTCGAGGTTGCGGACACGGGCATCGGCATTGAAAGCAAGGAACTTGCGCAGTTGTTCCGGGCCTTCGAGCAGGCCGATGCCTCGACCACGCGCCGTTTCGGCGGCACCGGCCTGGGACTGGTCATCACCCGCCGCCTGGCGAGCCTGATGGGCGGAGAAGTCGGCGCCGACAGCACGCCGGGCCAGGGCAGCACCTTCTGGTTCACCGCCCGCCTGGGCCTGAGCCACGTCACGCTCGAAGGACTGGCCGAGGCGCCCGCGGCGGTCGAAGACGCGGTGAAGTCACTGCAGGCCGGCGCCCGCATCCTGCTGGCCGAGGACAATCTCATCAACCAGGAGGTGGCGATGGAATTGCTGACCGATGCCGGCCTCAAGGTGGAGGTGGCCAACAACGGCCGCGAGGCGCTGGCGAAGGTGCAGGCCGGCGGCTACGATCTGGTGCTGATGGATATCCAGATGCCGGAGATGGACGGGCTGGAAGCCACCCGCGCCATCCGCGCCCTTCCCGGCCTGGCGGCACTGCCCATCCTGGCGATGACGGCCAACGCCTTCGACGAAGACCGCGCGCGCTGCATCGCCGCCGGCATGAACGATTTCGTGGCCAAACCGGTCGATCCGCAGCAGCTCTTCGGCGCGCTGCTGCGCTGGCTGCCGGGCCTGGCGCTCGCCACGCCGCCCAAGGCAACCGGAGGCGAGCGCATGCTCGCCTCCGGGCTCGACGCGATTTCCGGACTCGACACGGCGCAAGGCCTCAGGACGCTGAGCGGCAACGCCGCCGCCTACACGCGACTGTTGCGGCGCTACGCGACCGACCATGCCGACGACATGAGCAAGCTGCGCGCGCAGTTGGCCGCACAGGAGCACGAGGACGCACGACGCACCGCCCATACGCTCAAGGGCGCTTCGGGCAACCTGGGGGCAACCACGGTGCAGCATCAGGCGGCGGAACTGGAGGCAGCGCTGAAGCAAGGCCGCGATGCGGCGCGCATCGAACAACTTGCCGGGGCCGTGGAAACCGAATTGCAGCGGGTGGCCCAGGCGATCCTCGCCGCCCTGCCCGAGGAGGCGCCCCCGGCGCCGGTCAAAGTGGACTGGGCAACCGTGCGCCAGATGCTGGCCGAACTGGAGCCGCTGCTGGCGGCTTGCAGCACGCAGGCCAACGATATCGGCGAAGACAACGCCGCCCTGCTCAAGGCTGCGCTGGGGCCGCTCGGCGCGACGCTGACGGCGCGCATCGAGGGCTTTCTCTACCCCGAGGCGCTCGAAGCCATTCGCCAGGCGCGCGCAGAACACCCCGAGCTGGCCGGAAGATTGCAATGAGCGCCGGCGCGAAAGCCCCACCGACCCGCCCGACCATCCTGGCCGTCGACGACGACACCACCAATCTGGCCATCCTGGGCCGGCTGCTCAATCCGCATTACAGAGTCCTCGCCGCGCCCTCGGGCGAGCGCGCACTTGCCATTGCCGCCGGCGAACCGCGCCCGGACCTGATCCTGCTCGACGTGCTGATGCCGGGCATGGATGGCTACGCCGTGCTGGGACGGCTGCGCGAGAACCCGGCGACGCGCGACATCCCGGTCATTTTCGCCACCGGGCTGGACTCGACCGAGGACGAGGAGAAGGGGCTCGCGCTCGGCGCCGTGGATTACATCGCCAAACCCTTCCGGCCGCCGGTCGTGCTGGCGCGCGTGCACACCCACCTCGAACTCAAGCTCGCCCGCGACTGGCTGAAAGACCAGAACGTCTATCTGGAGGCCGAGGTGGCGCGACGCACGCAGGACATCCTGCTGGTCCAGGACATCACCATCGACGCGCTGGCCGAACTGGCCGAGACGCGCGACCCCGAAACCGGCAACCACATCCGCCGCACCCGGGAATACGTGCGCATCCTCGCCACGCGTTTGCAGGCCCATCCGCGCTATTCGGACTTCCTGACCGTTACGACCATCGAGCTTCTGACCAAGTCCGCCCCGCTGCACGACATCGGCAAGGTGGGCATCCCCGACCACATCCTGCTCAAACCGGGCAGGCTCGACCCCGAGGAGTGGGCCATCATGCAGACCCATGCCCGGCTGGGCGCGGACGCCATCGAGCACGCCATCGCGCACGCCGAGCGGGATGCCGCCAGGCCGGTGGCATTTCTCGCCCTGGCCCGGGAAATCGCCCATTGGCATCACGAGAAGTGGGACGGCAGCGGCTACCCGGACGGACTCGCGGGGGAGGCCATCCCGGTGTCGGCCCGGCTGATGGCGCTGGCCGATGTCTTCGACGCCCTGATCTCGCCGCGCGTCTACAAGCAGCCGATGCCCTTCGATCAGGCCCGCGCGATCATCGTCGAGGGTCGCGGCGGCCATTTCGATCCCGACGTGGTGGATGCCTTCCTCGCCGGCTTCGACGAATTCACGGCCATCGCCGGACACTACCGCGACGACGAAGCGGCAGCGACGGGACCAGTCTGATTATTCTGTAATCATTGGCCCGGCAGCAGCGTTGCCCGCCACGCCGAGAGCTTCCTCTCGAACGACCAGGTCGCGTTGGCCGGGCTGGTCGAAGGCAATACCGCCGCCTCGAAGCCCAGGGCCTCGACCTCGCGAACGCGCCGCGCGGCCATGCCGCCGTTGAAGCAGATTCGCCGTAGCGCCGGCGCCGACTGTCTCAACTCAGCGAAGTCATTCGGGACCGCATCGCGGATCGCCGTGTCCAGGCTGCCGGCCCGCTCGCAGGACGCGAACACGTCCCAGATGGCAATGCCGGCGGCCTGCACCGCGGCGATGCGTTGCGGGTAGTCCATTTCATTCAGCGGCTGCCCGATGACTTCGCCGAGGATGCGCCAGAACTGGTTTTGCGGATGGGCGTAGTACTGCTGTGCGGCCAGCGAGGCCGCGGACGGAAACGAGCCCAGGATCAGCACACGTGCACCCGGCCCTAGGATCAAGGGAAGACAGTTGGCTGTGACCCGGTTGTGACCCATGGCTTGTGCTCTTCTCATCGTCGATCGTACTTGGCGCAAAATTTCTAGTTGAATTTGCCGCTATATGTATATACACTTCTATCAGGACTCAAACGCGGAGCACACCGAATGGCTATCATCATCTCGCCAGGCATAGCGAAAAAACTTGCCGAGAAACATGGAGTAAGGCCCGAAGAAGTTGGCCAATGCTTTGCGAACAGAACCGGCAAGTACCTTCTGGACACCAGGGCCAAACACCTGACGAACCCAATTACACGCTGGTTTATCTCGGAAACCGACCAAGGGCGAAAACTGAAGGTGGCGTTTATTCCGGAGGGTGGAGACACATTTATTCGGAGCGCCTTTGAACCGGATACCAATGAGATCAGTATATACAGTAAATACGGAACATGAACTAATTATTAGCAAAACAATCACATACTCTGTAAATACTAACGTTTCAAGTTATAGTTGTTAAACACTAAGTGAGGGAGTTACAAATGAGCAAGCAAACGATCCCGGATACGGAAGAAGCGTGGGACAAAAGGGATTTGGGTGCAGATGAGAGCTTCGTTGGAGTTGTTGGAGACGAAGAAGAGGCTAGGATTGACGAGGCGGCCGGCACTCAGCTCATATCCATTCGCATGCAAAAGTCCATGATTGAGGATTTTAAGATGATTGCGTCGATCAACAATGGAATCGGATATCAGACCCTTATGAAACAGATTTTGCAGCGATTCGTTGACTGTGAAATGAAAAGACTAGCTCGTGAAATATTGTCTGAAAGGATGGCCGAGCAGCACAGGAAAGAATCCGCTAAGCAGCCCAACAAGCAACGTAAAGCGGCTTGACAATCTCAACCTAAGAAACCCGCTTCGGCGGGTTTTTCAATTAAGTTCAATAGCATCCATCTGCCCATTCGCCCCTCAACCTCAAGGGAAATTCAACAATTGGCGTGCGAGACAGCAAGCTGCTTCAACCCACGTAGCAGCTTTGGAGTATCAAAGAATGGCGAAATTGCGCTTCGCGCACCAACTTTAACTCGAAATGTAGCCGCATAAGACGTTCGGGAAACTTAGGATGATTTTAGGATGAGTTGACACTCATCTTTTTTTTCGCATACAATTCGCCTTAATCCATCCTTCGATGGTCAGGGAGCTACTAATGGAAGCGGAAAAGAAGGTAGACAACTTGCCGGGCGACGCTAAGGCCCCAAAGGAGCGATCAACCATCGAATTCCCCTACCTGGACGAAGAAAACGCGGTCCAGATCGCGGAAGGTGTTCATCAGGTTGGAGGGTCTGGCTGTGACTGGGATCAACTCGCGGCCCACGTTAAACAAGCCGCGCAAGGCGGTGGATTCAGGTTGCGGTTGATCTGTGCGAAGCAGTTTGGGCTTGTCCAATATGATCGAGGCAAGATTACGCTCACTTCTTTGGGCTTGCGGATAGTTGATCAGCAACAGCAAAAAGCCGCAAAGGTTGAGGCGTTCTTGCAGGTGGAACTCTACAAGGCGCTCTACGAGAAATTCCGTGGCAGCACGCTGCCGCCCGTAGCGGGTCTTGAGCGTGAAATTGCGACGCTAGGGGTAGCAAGGAAACAAGCAGATAAGGCGCGGCAAGCGTTTCAACGTTCGGCTAAATATGCTGGATTTTTTGATTTTGGCCCCGAGCGACTTGTCGCCCCATCGTCAGGATCAACTGCTAGCCCTCAAGACCAGCCATCTGACGAAGAGAGCAACACCCGCAATAATGGGAACTACAGCGCGAATAGGGGTGGTGACGAAGGACTGCATCCGTTTGTTCGCGGGTTGATCGATAAGCTACCGCCACCAGAAACAAACTGGGCACTGGTTGATCGTGCTAAATGGCTAAATACCGCAGCAAATATATTTGACCTTATGTACAAGGAGCCAGTTAGCTCAGATGAAGGAATCAACGTGAAGCTGGAAGGGAAGACCTTGTCAATTGTCAAAGGGAAGGCATGACGCTATGACAACATAATTCGGCCCTAGTTTCATCCTCACCGGGCTAGGCCGGAAAAAGCAAGGCCCCAACGACTGAATACTCTTGGACGAGATAGTCGTTGGGGCCGTGGTGAGTAGTACACGACAGCGCGTTAAAGCATGCCTCTGTCACTCACGCAGTTTCGGTCAGAAACTCTTGCCATTTTAATACGACAAGATGCTGTGAGCAAGAATTGCTTTCAATCTCCCCCCAAGGAGAGTAGCAATTATGCACAACACTTTGTTCGACAAAACGAAGAGCGTATTCGTACGGGCCTACATTCGTTTCAGGTTTGGCAAGCTTGAAAACGTTTGCCAGCACTGGCGCTCGTTTCCCAATCAACTGACGTTCAACTTCGATTAAGGAAAGGTTCAGGCCCCTAAGACGGGCCTGATTTCTTTTCTGACGCCAGCCTTCTATACATAGCCCCGAGCCCTTCGCCGGCCACAAAGGCGTAGCGCTTTTCTGTGACCCAGTTGTGACCCTGAGGCGTCAATCAGGGCATATTCTGGGGCCAAAGCAAAAGGCTACTTCTAATTAATTCAATACCTTAGAAGTGGCGAATACAGGATCAGCACCCGGGCTCGTTCGTCGATGACGGGCGCGAGGCCCGTCAGCCTTGCAGATTTACGAACCGCTCATCTCCAGCATTAGCTGATTCATGCGCTTGACGAAGGTCGCCGGATCGTCGAGCTGACCGCCCTCGGCCAGCAGCGCCTGGTCGAACAGCACCGCGGCCCAGTCGTCGAAGCGCTTGTCTTCGTACTTGAGGCGCAGCACCACCGGGTGATGCGGATTGATTTCAAGGATGGGCTTGGCGTTCGGCGCCTTCTGCCCGGCAGCCTTGAGGATGCGCGCCAGGTTGCCCGAGACGTCGTGCTCGTCCGCCACCAGGCAGGCCGGGCTGTCGGTCAGGCGATGCGTGACGCGCACTTCCTTGACGCGCTCGCCGAGGCTCTTGGCGATCTTCTCGGTCAGGTCCTTGAATTCGCCGGCGGCCGATTCCTGTTCCTTTTTCTCGGCTTCGTCTTCCAGCTTGCCGAGGTCGAGCCCGCCCTTGGCGACCGAGACCAACTGCTTGCCCTCGAACTCGGTCAGGTGCGACACCACCCACTCGTCGACGCGGTCGGAGAGCAGGATCACTTCGATGCCCTTCTTGCGGAAGACTTCGAGGTGCGGGCTGTTCTTCGCCGCGTTGAAGGTCTCGGCGGTGACGTAGTAGATCTTTTCCTGCTCCGGCTTCATGCGGCCGATGTAGTCGGCCAGCGAGACGGTTTCGTCCGGCGTGTCGGCCTGCGTCGAGGCGAAACGCAACAGCGCGGCGATCCTGTCCTTGTTGGCGTGGTCCTCGCCCATGCCTTCCTTGAGCACCTTGCCGAACTCGCCCCAGAACTTCGCGTACTTTTCCTTCTCGGCGGCATCCTCGCTGTTGGCCAGGTCGGCCAGCATGCCGAGGACCTTCTTGGTGCAGCCGTTGCGGATAGCCTCGATGTCCTTCGATTCCTGCAAAATTTCACGCGAGACGTTGAGCGGCAGGTCGTTGGAGTCGACCACCCCGCGCACGAAGCGCAGATACAGCGGCATCAACTGCTCGGCGTCGTCCATGATGAACACGCGGCGCACGTAGAGCTTGACGCCGTGGCGGGCGTTGCGGTCCCACATGTCGAAGGGCGCACGGGCCGGCACATAGAGCAGTTGCGTGTACTCCGTCTTGCCCTCGACGCGGGCGTGGGTCCACGTCAGCGGGTCTTCGAAATCGTGGCCGACGTGCTTGTAGAACTCGGTGTACTGCTCGTCGGTGATTTCGCTCTTGGGACGGGCCCACAGCGCGGAAGCCTGATTGACGGTTTCGTCTTCATCGCTGACGACCTGCTCGTTCTTCTCCTGATCCCACTCTTCCTTCTTCATCACGATCGGCTGCACGATGTGGTCGGAGTATTTGCGGATCACGGAGCGCAGCTTCCAGCCGGAGAGCAGGTCGTCCTGGCCTTCCTTCAGGTGCAGGGTTATCTCGGTGCCGCGCGTGGGCCGATCGACCATCTCGATGGTGAATTCGCCGCTGCCTTCGGATTCCCAGCGCACGCCCTGGTTGGCTTCGGCGCCGGCGCGGCGGGTCAGCACGGTAACGCGGTCGGCGACGATAAAGGAGGAATAGAAGCCGACGCCGAACTGGCCGATCAGGCTGGCATCCTTCTGCTGGTCGCCCGAGAGCTGCGAGAAGAATTCGCGCGTGCCGGACTTGGCGATGGTGCCGAGGTTAGTAATCACTTCCTCGCGGCTCATGCCAACGCCGTTGTCGGCGATGGTCAGGGTCTTGGCATCCGGGTCGAAGGCGATGCGAATCTTGAAATCCGAATCGCCCTCGAACAGGCCTGCGTTGTGCAGGGCCTCGAAGCGCAGCTTGTCGCAGGCGTCCGACGCGTTGGAAATCAGCTCGCGGAGGAATATCTCGCGGTTCGAATACAGCGAGTGGATCATCAACTGCAGGAGCTGCTTGACCTCGGTCTGGAAGCCGAGGGTTTCTTTGGCGGTGCTGGAGTCTTGGGTGGTAGCGGTCATCGAAAATCCCCTGAAGAACAGAATGTACCGCCCGGATATGGGGGCGGCCAAATCCTTTTCAAGGGGAGGGACATGTCTGCGGGTCGCAGGCGGAAAAGTCGGCGCTGTCGAGACGGCGAGCGTATTCTTTCCGGACATCGACGTAAAATATAATGATCGCAACGAAGGAGATTGGCATGGGACGTCGCGAAATTATCGAATTGGCAATGCAGTTGAAACCTGCGGAGCGGTTCGAGGTAGCCGAGGAACTGTTGCGCAGCGTAGAAGAGGTCGATCCGGAAATTGATCGGCTCTGGCTTGAGGAGGCGGAACGCCGGCTCACTGCGTATCGGGCTGGCAGGGTCAAGGGGATTCCCGCCGAAGACATCTTCGGCAGCCTTTGATGCGGGTGATATTTTCGCCTGAAGCGCGAGCCGAATTCGATGAAGCCATCCAATACTATGACCAGCAACGTCAGGGACTCGGCGATGAACTGCGTGCCGAGATTCGTGAATTTCTGCCGCGACTGCAAAGGTCCCCACTGACATTTCCGGTGGAACGTGGCGATATTCGCCGCCTGATTCTGGCGCGATTCCCCTACAAATTGCTGTATTCGGTGGAAACCGATCACGTCTATGTCATCGCACTCGCCCATCGACGCCGGGCACCGGGCTATTGGGTGGATCGCACCGAGTAAGCGGTAACCGCCGTTACACCCAAAACCTGCACGCGCAGCTACTTCAACCGCTGACCGGAAGCAGAACTTCCGTCTGCGCCGCCAGGCGCTTCAGCTCCGGCAGGCAGGAACCGCAGTTGGTGCCGCACTGGCTTTTTTTCTGCAGCGCCGCGAGGTCGAGGCCGGCCGCCAGATCGGCGCGGATTTCGCTTTCCGAAACATCGAAGCAGTTGCAGACGATGCGGCCGCGCGCCGGGCCGGCGGCGGGCGGCGTTGCCAGCGGGGCGAACAGCCATTTGCGCAGCTCGGCGGTGCTGCCGCCCCTGGCGATGAGGTCGAGCAGCCAGTCGGTGGCGCGGATTTCATTGCATAACAGGGCCCCGGCGAGGCGGTCGTCCTCGATCAGGGCGCGCTTGGCGATGCCGCGCCGGGCATCGTTGAAGGCCAGCATTTGCGTAGAGTCGAGACCCATTGCGGCGGCGAGTTCGGCCAGCAGTTCCGGCGCCGGCAAGGCGCTGCCGGCGCCGCCCCAGGCGCGCAGCACGACCACCGTGGACTCGCGGCCGGCGAGGGTCAGCGTGGCATGGTCGAAGCGGGCCAGCCATGAGTGCAGGGCGGCATGCAGGCCGCCACTGTCGTCACGGCGCATGGCGACGAGCTGCCAGCCGGTGGCGAACTTTTCCACCTGCACCGCGGCGTGCTTGAATTCGGGCTGGCGCGAGACCGGATCGGTGGCCGGCAGGGTCAGGGCATTGATGCCGAGGCCGCTCATGTAGCGTCCGCCCCAGTGCATCGGCACATAGGTCTGCGCCGGACGCAGCGTGGCCGAGGCCGCCGCGCGCAGCAGCAGCGAGCCGCGCTTGCCCTTGAGCCGCACCAGGTCGCCCTCGACGATGCCGCGCCGTTCCATGTCGCGCGGATGCATTTCGATGGCCGGTTCCGGGGCGTGGGCGTGCAGGCGCGAGACGACGCCGGTACGGCTCATGCCGTGCCACTGGTCGCGCAGGCGGCCGGTGTTGAGATGCAGCGGATGGCGCGGGTCGGTGGCCTCGGCCGGCGGCCGGTGCTCGACTTTCGTGAAGTGGGCGCGGCCGCTGGCGGTGGGATACAGGCCATCGGCGTAGAGACGCGCCGTACCGCTGGCGGCGCCGGTGGGCAGCGGCCATTGCTGCGGCCCGGCCTGTTCGAGCAGCGCATACGAGAGGCCGCCGATGTCGAGGTCGCGGCCGACGGTGCTGGCGCGGTGCTCGTCGAAAATCTGCTCGACGTTCGCGTAGGGAAACAGCGTGTCGCCGTCCCGTGAGCGCCGACTCTTGAGCTTGGGTTCCAATCGCCGTGCGAAATCGACCGCGATCTTCCAGTCGGCGGTCGCCTCGCCCGGTGCGGCGACCGCCGCGCGCACACGTGAAATTCGGCGCTCGGAGTTGGTCACCGTGCCCTCCTTCTCGCCCCAGCCGGCGGCCGGCAGCAGCAGGTCGGCGAAGGCCGCCGTGTCGGTATCGGCGCTGACTTCCTGAACCACGACAAAGGGACATTTCGCCAGTGCCTCATGCACGCGGTTCAGGTCGGGCAGCGACTGCGCCGGATTGGTGCAGGCGATCCACAGCGCCTTGATCTCGCCGCGATGCACGGCCTCGAACAGCTCGACCGCAGCGAGGCCCGGCGTGGCCGGCACATCATCCACACCCCAAAGCCGTGCAACTTCGGCACGATGCTCCGGGTTGCTCATGTCGCGATGCGCTGACAGCAAATTGGCCAGGCCGCCGACCTCGCGCCCGCCCATCGCATTGGGCTGGCCGGTCAGCGAGAAGGGGCCGCAGCCGGGCTTGCCGATCTTGCCGGTGGCGAGATGCAGATGGATGATGGCGGCATTGTTGTCGGTGCCGTGGCTGGACTGGTTGAGGCCCTGACAGTAGAGCGAGAGCGCGGCCGGCGCCTGGCCGAACCAGCGCGCGGCGGTGGCGATGTCGTCCGCTTTGACACCGCAGATGTCGGCCGCCATGGCCGGCGTGTAGTCGCGCACCAGGGTCTTCAGCGCGTCGAAGCCTTCGGTGTGGGCGCGGATGTAGTCGAGGTCGACCATGTCTTCCCACAGCAGCACGTGCAGCATCGCGTTGTAGAGCGCGATGTCGGTGCCTGGCAGGATCGCGAGGTGCAGGTCGGCGGCCTCGGCCGTGTCGGTGCGGCGCGGGTCGACCACGATCAGCTTCATCTGCGGGTTGGCCGCGCGCGCATCCTCGATGCGGCGAAACAGCACCGGATGCGCCCAGGCCGTGTTGGACCCGGCGATCAGCAGGCAGTCGGCATGGGCGATGTCCTCGTAGGAACACGGCGGCGCATCGGCGCCCAGCGTGGCCTTGTAGCCGGACACGGCGGAGCTCATGCACAGGCGCGAATTGGTATCGACGTTGTTGGTGCCGATCAGCCCCTTGGCCAGCTTGTTGAAGACGTAATAGTCCTCGGTCAGCAACTGGCCGCTGATGTAGAAGGCGACGCTGTCGGGGCCATGCTCCGCGATGGCTTGCGCGAACTGCTCGGCAGCGTGATCGAGCGCGGCGTCCCAGCTCACGCGTTCGCGCACCGCTGTTTTTTCGCGGCGCAGTTGCGGATGCACGAGGCGCTGCGCCATCGCCTGCGGCGTCATGGTCAGGTGCAGCGTACCGCCCTTGGTGCACATGCGGCCGAAGTTCGCCGGGTGATCGGGATCGCCGCGCACGCCGGTGATGCGGGTCTCATCGTGTTCGATGATCACACCGCAGCCGACTCCACAGTAGGGGCAAGTACTCTTTGTTTCCTTCATGACAAAACCTGTATATCCGCAGATTACGCAGATTGACGCAGATGAGTTCAAACCCGGTCTGCTTTTATCTGCGTCAATCTGCGAAATCTGCGGACTGCCTTTCATACAAAAGTCGGCGCTGGCGACACGGCGATCATGTGAGCTGCAACCACACCGCGCCGCCGTCCAGCTTCACCTCGAAGCGGCGCGCACAGCCCTCGTCCGGCGCCGCGGCCTCGCCGTCCTTGAGGCCGATCTTGAAGCCGTGCAGCGGACAGGTCACGGTCTCGCCATGGACGATGCCCTGCGACAGCGGCCCGCCTTTGTGCGGGCATTTGTCGTGCAGGCCGAAGACCTTGTCGTCCGCAGTGCGGAAGATCGCGATGTCGCCCTGCGACGAAGCCACGACGCGGCTGCCCTGCGGCGCGATCTCGTCGAGCGCGCACACCTTGATCCAGCCGTTCATGCCGTCACCTCCGCCGCGACTTCCTTGATCCTGATGACTTCGTACTCGCGGCGCACCGCCGGCTTGGCCACCGCCGCCTGCCACGGATCTTCGTAGTCCTGCAGCGCGAACAACAGGCGCTCGAACAAGTCCTTGCGCTTCTGCGGATCACTGACCACCGCCGCCTTGACATGGTCGAGGCCGACGCGGGCGACGTAATGACAGGTGCGTTCGAGGTAGAAGCCTTCCTCGCGGTAAAGCTGGAGGAAGGCGCCGGAATATTCCATCACCTCCTCGTCCGACTTCACCTTGCAGAGAAACTGGGCCACCTCGGTCTTGATCCCGCCGTTGCCGGCGATATACAGCTCGTAGCCGGAATCCACGCCGATCACGCCGATGTCCTTGATGCCGGCCTCGGCGCAGTTGCGCGGGCAGCCGGAGACGGCGAGCTTGACCTTGTGCGGCGCCCCCATGCCGAACAGCATGCGCTCCAGCTTGACGCCCATCGCCATCGAACGCTGCGTGCCGAAGCGGCAGTGCTCGGCGCCGACGCAGGTCTTCACGGTGCGGATGCTCTTGCCGTAGGCATGGCCGGAGACCATGCCGGCGGCGCCGAGATCGGCCCAGACCTTGGGCAGGTCTTCCTTTTTGATGCCGAGCAGGTCGATGCGCGCACCGCCGGTCATCTTCACCGTCGGCACTTCGTACTTCTCCGCCACGTCGGCGATCACGCGCAGCTCGGCCGGCGTCGTCAGCCCGCCCCACATGCGCGGCACCACCGAGTAGGTGCCGTCCTTCTGGATGTTGGCATGCGCGCGCTCGTTGATGAAGCGCGACTGCGGATCGTCCTTCGCCTCGCCGGGCCAGGTCGAGATCAGGTAATAGTTGAGCGCCGGGCGGCAGGACGGGCAGCCGCTGGGCGTCTTCCATTCCATGTAGTGCATCGCGTCGGGGATGGTGATCAGGTGCCGCTCGCGGATGGTCTGGCGCACGACGCCGTGCGAATGGTCGGTGCAGCCGCACATCGGCTTGTCCTTCGACTCGGACGGCGTGTAGGCGCCGCCGACGGTCGAGGCCAGGATCTGTTCGACCAGGCCGGTGCAGGAACCGCAGGAACTCGACGCCTTGGTGTGCTTGCGCACATCCTCCAATGTGAACAGTCCGTGGCCCTTGATCGCCTTGACGATGTCGCCCTTGCACACGCCGTTGCAACCGCAGACCTGGGCATCGTCGGCCATGGCGGCGGCCTTCGACACACCGGCATGGCCGACGTCGCCGACATGATTCTGGCCGAACATCAGGTGATCGCGGATTTCGTGGATGTTCTGGCCGTCCTTGACCAGCTGGAAATACCAGGCGCCGTCGGCCGTGTCGCCATAGAGCACGGCGCCGACGAGAACGTCGTTCTTCACCACCAGTTTCTTGTACACGCCGCCCGAGGGATCGTTCAACACGATCTCGTCCGCGCCCTCGCCGCCCATGAAGTTTCCGGCGGAGAAGAGGTCGATGCCGGTCACCTTGAGCTTGGTCGACGTGACCGATCCCGTATAACGCGCGATGCCGAAGTTCGCCAGATGGTTGGCGCAGACCTTGGCCTGCTCGAACAGCGGCGCCACGAGACCGTAGGCGATGCCGCGGTGCGCCACGCATTCGCCGACGGCGTAGATGCGCGGGTCATAGGTCTGCATCGTGTCGTTGACCACGATGCCGCGATTGCAGTAAATCTTTGCCGATTCGGCCAGCGCGGTGTTGGGGCGGATGCCGGCCGCCATCACCACGAGGTCGGCGGGAATTTCGAGGCCGTCCTTGAAGCGCAGCGCGGCCACCCGCCCCGATTCACCGCGGATCAGCGCCTCGGTCTGCTTCTCCAGCAGGAACTTGAGGCCGCGCGCCTCCAATGAGGTCTTCAGCATGTCGGCCGCGGCGCGGTCGAGCTGGCGCTCCATCAGCCACGGCATCAGATGCACCACGGTGACGTCCATGCCGCGCAAGCGCAGGCCGTTGGCCGCTTCGAGCCCGAGCAGGCCGCCGCCGATCACCACCGCATGCTTGTGCGTGGCGGCGGTGGCGATCATCTCGTCGGTATCGCGGATGTCGCGATAGCTGATCACGCCGGGCAGGTCGCGGCCGGGTATCGGCAGGATGAAGGGCGTCGAGCCGGTGGCGAGCAGCAGGCGGTCGTACTCTTCCTCGGTGCCGTCGCTGGCGATCACCTTGCGCGCGGCGCGATCGATCTTGGTCACGGTCTTGCCGGTGTACAAGCCGATCTGATTGTCCGCGTACCACTGCAGCGGATTGAGGATGATGTCCTGGATGGTCATCTCGCCCGCCAGCACCGGCGAGAGCAGGATGCGGTTGTAGTTGCCGTGCGGCTCGGCGCCGAAGACGGTGATGTCGTAGAGGTCGGGCGCGAGCTTGAGCAGCTCCTCCACGGCACGGATGCCGGCCATGCCGTTGCCGACGACGACTAGTTTTTGCTTTCTCATGCTGCCTCCGCAGGGCCGCCCCAAGGGGGCAGCAAGTCATTGAACCGGAGCGGGCAAGGCCCGCGAACCATAGTCACCCCCTTCCTCGGGAAGGGGGATGGGGGGAAGGTCATATTCAGGCCGCCTTTTTCAGTTGCTTGCGGTAAAGGAATTCGAACACCGCGGCGCGGTAGTCGGCGAAGCGGCTGTCGTGCGCCAGCGCCAGGCGATCGCGCGGGCGCTCGAGCTGCACCTCGACGATCTCGCCGATGGTGGCCGCCGGGCCGTTGGTCATCATCACGATGCGGTCCGACAGCAGCACGGCCTCGTCGACGTCGTGGGTCACCATCACCACCGTGGCGCCGGTCTTGGCCATCACGCCATTGAGCTCGTCCTGCAGCGCGGCGCGGGTCAGCGCATCCAACGCGCCGAAGGGCTCGTCCATCAGCAGGATCTTCGGCTCCATGGCGAAGGCGCGCGCGATGCCGACGCGCTGCTTCATGCCGCCCGAGATCTCGTGCGGGAACTTGTGCAGGGCATGCTCCATGTGCACCATCGCCAGCGCCGCCTCGACGCGAGCCTTGAGCTTCGGCTTGCCCTCCTTGCGGCCGAAGACCTGCTCGACGCCGAGCATGACGTTTTCGAAGCAGGTCATCCAGGGCAGCAGGCTGTGGTTCTGGAACACCACGGCGCGCTCCGGCGCGGGACCCGCGATCTCGCGGTTGTCGCAGAGCAGCAGCCCGCTGCTGGGCAGCGTGAGGCCCGCGATCAGGTTCAGCAGCGTGCTCTTGCCGCAGCCGGAGTGGCCGATCAGCGAGACCACCTCGCGCGGCCGGATGTCGAGATTGATGTCGCGCAGCGCAGTGAATTTTCCGCTGCGGGTGTTGAAGGTCTGGCCGACGTTCTCGATCTTGACGATGGGCTTGTTCATGATGTCGGCTCCTTAACGGGATTCGTAGCTGAAGCGTTTGGCCAGCATCAGCAACATGGTTTCCAGCACCAGGCCGACGATGCCGATGACGAAGATGGCGATGACGATGTGCTCGACCTTGAGGTTGTTCCACTCGTCCCAGACCCAGAAGCCGATGCCGACACCGCCGGTGAGCATTTCCGCGGCGACGATCACCAGCCACGCGGTGCCGATCGACAGGCGGATGCCGGTCAGCATGTAGGGCAGCACGGCAGGGAAAAGGATCTTCGTGATCACCTTGGTTTCCGGCAGGCCGAGCACACGCGCGACGTTGAGGTAATCCTGCGGCACGCGCTGCACGCCCTGTGCGGTATTGAGGATCATGGGCCAGATCGAGCAGATGAAAATGGTCCAGGTCGCCGCCGGATCGGCCTTCTGGAACACCAGCAGGCCGATCGGCAGCCAGGCCAAGGGCGAGACCGGACGCAGCAGGCTGATGATCGGCTCGAACATGCGGTTCATGAAGGTGAAGCGGCCGAGCAGGAAGCCCATCGGAATGCCGACCAGGGCGGCGAAGCCGAAGCCGATGCCGACGCGCTGCAGCGACGAAAGCACGTTCCAGCCGATGCCCTGGTCGTTCGGCCCGTTGCGGTAGAACGGATCGGCGAACAGCTTGAGCGCCGCGGCCCAGGTCTTGTCCGGACCCGGGATGTTGCCCGACTTGATCGCCACCAGCGCCCAGATGCCTATCATCAGCGCGACGCCGAACAAGGGTGGAATCACCACCCGCAGGACCTCGCGCAGGCGTTCGCCGGGCCGCGTCGCCGGCTCGACCAGAGCCGACGCAGGAGTCGGCGCTGGCACTACGGCGGCTTTGACCGCCACAGGCTCCGCCGCGGCAGGCGCTTCGACCAGCTTCAATGCAATGGTACTCATTTCGCTCTCCATTTCATTGTCTAGGCGGCGCGCTCACGCGGGAGCGCAGGCGGCCTGCTTCATGACCGAGGCCAGCGTGCCGTAGGCATGGGTCCATGCTTCCCGGGTGGCCGGGGTGAAATGCTCGCCAAGGCCTTTTTCCAGGGTCCACAGCAGCGCGGTGCCGACGGTGTCGTAGTGCGATTCGGTCACGCCGTAGTCGACGTGGCGGCGGCCGAGATTCTCGACCGCCCCGAGCAGGGGCTCGAGGTTATCGAGGCTGTTGACGACCATGTTGAGCATCGTCATCAGCTTGCTGCCCTGTTCTGCCATGTCTCCCTTGAACATGGGACGCAGCGAGGGATCGAGCTCGAACAGGCGCCCGTAGAACAATTCCGCCGCGGCTTCCTTGATCGGGAGGACCTTCTGCCAGCTGACGCGTACCAGTGCAATTTTTTCCGGACTCATGACTGATTTCTCCTGTGAATGTTCAAGCTCTGACCTTGAAGGACGCCGCGTACTTCTTCGGGTCCTTGCCGTCCCACACCACGCCATCGATCAGCTTGTGGCTGCGCATGTCGCTCTTCGGCACTGCCACGCCGGCGGCTGTGGCCGCCTGCTTGTAGATGTCGATGCGATTGACCTTCTTCGCCACGGCCAGGTAATCGGGGTCGTCCTTGAGCAGGCCCCAGCGCTTGTGCTGGGTCATGAACCACATGGCATCCGACAGGTAGGGGAAGGTCGCATTGCCGTCGTTGAAGAACTTCATCGCGTTCTTGTCGTCCCAGGTCCGATTCTGCGCACCCGGCAGGCCGTTGTTGTAGCGGCCGAGCATGCGCGCCACGATCACGTCGGCATCGGTATTGACGTAGGCCTTGCTCGCCACCGTGTCGGCGGTCTTCTGCTTGTTGGCGAGTGAGGCGTCGATCCACTTGCCGGCATCGATGATCGCCGCCGTCATGGCGCGCGCGGTGTTGGGGTTCTTCGCCGTCCACTCCGCCGTGGTGCCGAGCACCTTCTCCGGGTGGTCGACCCAGATGTCCTGCGTCGTCACCGCGGTGAAGCCGATGTTATCCACGATCGCGCGGTTGCCCCAGGGCTCGCCGACGCAGAAGCCGTCCATGTTGCCGACGCGCATGTTGGCCACCATCTCCTGGGCCGCCAGCCAGTAGTAGAGCCACATCGCGTGGGTACCGGTGGGGAAGGTCTGGGCGAAGGTGTATTCGCGTTCCTTCTTCGCCACCAGCTTGGCCAGGGACGCGCCGTCGATGGCGCCCTTGTCCCTGAGCTGGTTCGACAGCGTGATGGCCTGGCCGTTCTGGTTCAGGGTCATCAGCACGTTCATGTCCTTCTTCGGCCCGCCGATCCCCAGTTGCACGCCATAGACCAGGCCGTAGAGCACATGGGCGGCGTCGAGCTCACCGTTCACCAGCTTGTCGCGCACGGAGGCCCAGGAGGCTTCCTTGGTCGGGATGATCTTGATGCCGTATTTCTCGTCGAACTTATTCACCGCCGCCATGACGACCGAGGAGCAATCGGTCAGCGGGATGAAGCCGATGCGCACTTCCTTCTTCTCGGGCGCATCGGAACCGGCGGCCCAGGCGCCCCCGCTACGTAAACCCGGTACTCCGGGCGGCACCATGCTCATGAGCGCCGCTCCGCCGGCGAGTTGCAGGAAGTCGCGCCGCGAAGGCCCCGTACCGGCAGGTGCGGAAAGCTCGACAGTAGGGGTAGGCACGCTGGTCGCAAAGTTTGTGGGGTGCTTGTCGTCATGGCTCATCTCGATCTCCGTAGTGGTGACACCTCATCCCGCCAGGGGATACCGTCTCCAGCTTTCGCTGGAGACATAAAAAAACGGCGCCCGTTGCGCATCTCCGGGAACAAAATCCCTGGGACGCAACAGACACCGTTGTCATTTGCACCGAACCGCCTTTGATCCGGCACTCAGGCCTTACTTAGCAACCCCTGTGCCACACCCGCCCCAATTGTCCGAAAGCCTTGCCGGCAGGGAGGATTGATAGTGAAAGTCGGCGCTGGCGGGACGGCGACGGCAGCTCGATGCTGCACCGCAATAGCGCGTTCCGGCGCGCCGGCGCACCGGAACGGGGCGTGAAGCCGGGGAGGAACTACAGCAGAAGCTTGGCCATCGCCAGCAGATCGCCAGCGATCTTGCCGATCGGCTGCGCCCGCTCCATGGAAAGCTTGCGCAGCGCGGCGTAGGCCTGATCCTCGTCGAGGCCGCGCGTCTTCATCAGGATGCCCTTGGCCTGTTCGACGAGCTTGCGCTCCGAGAGCTTCTGGGTCGCCATGGCCAGTTCCTGCTTGAGGTTCTGGTGCTCCTCGAAGCGCGCGATGGCGACATCCACGATCGGCTTGAGCCGCGCCAGGTCGAGGTTATCGACGACATAGGCCGAGACCCCGGCCTTGAAGGCGGCGCGCATTACCGCCGCGTCGCTCTCCTGGGTGAGGATGATCACCGGACGCGGCATGTCGCGATTCATCACCGCGAGGTTTTCCAGCGTGTCGCGCGACGGTGAATCGGTTTCGATCAGGATTACGTCGGGCTTGATCGCCTCGATCTGCGCCGTCAGGTCGAGCGCCGAGGGCAGCACGGCGGCTACCTGATGGCCGGCCATGGCCAAGCCCGCGCAGAGTTCGGCGGCACGGGCGCGGGATTCGTCAATGATAAGTATGCGTAACATCCGCAGCATGCACGCAAGAGGCGTGCCGCTGCGTTGAAATCCCTGTTTCCGCGAGTTCGGTGCTAGCCCGTACTCCAGCCGCGCGGCCGCCGCATGCCGGCAATCTTGCAGGCCTGCTTGACGTAGCCGTAGGGAAACAGTTCGAAGATCAGGTTACGCGAACCGCCGATGCTTGCAGCAAGGTGGCGGGTGACGAAGCGCACGTCGGGGATGACCTGATGCTCCTGGTAGAAATCGCGCATGAAGCGCAGCGCTTCCCAGTGAGCCTCGGTCAATTCGATATTTTCCCTGGCGGCCAAAACCTCGGCCAGATCTTCGTTCCATGCGGCCGGATCGATCAGGTAACCCTCGTCATCGGTCGCCGGCATTCTCGTTGTCACTTCCATCGAGCCTCTCCAGAAGGTTGGGGAACAAACTTCGGAGCGAATAATACATCATGCCGTGATAGAAGCACAATGTGATACGTTATACGCCCATAAAGAATTTTGGATAATTTTGGCATGGCGAAACCGGCGCTGAACAAAAAGGAATTCGAAGCCCTGTCCCAATTTCGCTACCAGCTGCGCCGCTTCCTGCGCTTCAGCGAGGAGGTGACGCGCCAGCACGGCATCACCCCGCTGCAATATCTGCTGCTGCTGCACATCAAGGGCTTTCCGGGGCGCGACTGGGCCACGGTGGGCGAACTGGCCGAGCGACTGCAGGCCCAGCACCACGGCGTCGTGGCGCTGATATCGCGTTGCGAGATACGCGGCTGGGTGACGCGCGAACAGGGCAAGACCGACCGCCGCGAGGTGGAAGTCCATCTCACCGCCAAGGGCGAGCGCATGGTGGCGCAGATGGCACAGTTGCACCGCGACGAACTGCTCAGCCTCGAAGGAGGCTTCCTGCTGCCCCGGCTGCAGGAGCTGCAGCAGGACTGACCACGAAGGAGCGCCTGCCGTGACCCACCCGATAGCCATTGCCCAAGCGGTGCGCAGCGCCTGCGTCGCGGCGGCGCTGGAGGGCTACGAACGCGCGCAGATCTCCGGGCTGTGCCAGGAAGGCGCCTGGGAAGTCGCGGTCGATGCCATACGCATGGTCGACCTCAAGACGGTTCTTCAGGCAATGACGGAGAATCGGCCGGCTCGCTGCGTTCATCCAGTGCCGCAAGCACCAGATCCGGATTCATCGACTGCTGCAGTGCCACCGCCTCTGAATCGTGACGGTTTCTGACATTGGGCAAATCACGCCGCAACTCTTCCATCAGGTCGATGAGCTTGGCGGCCTTCTGCTCGGTCAATAGATTCACCTTCAGCTCGAGATGCGCCCGCTGTTCCTCGAGCTTGGCGAGCCGGTTCTGTTTGCCCAGCACCACGGTCGTGATCAGCAAGGCACTCAGCGCGACAATTCCCTGCAGCCAGAAATACGGAGCCGGATCGAATTCGGTCCGGCCAAACGCTCGCAAGGCGATATTGGCGAATATCCAGAGCGTCACGAAGAGCAGAATGATGCCGAGAAACGCCGGCTGCCCGACAAAACGGCTGATGCGCTCCATGACCCGTTGCGAGCCGGTCATCTTCTGCTCTTCACGCGCGTAGAAGTCCAGAACCGCTTCGATGTTCTGGCTGATCTGGTCGCGTTCGGATTCGGCGGGGATGCCGCCGGGATGCTTGCGCCGCTCCGTGCGAACGGCGGATTCGGGTTTCATTCGGGCGTGCCGGTACAGAAGGCGGCGGATTACCCGCAACCGGCCCGGGCGGACCGCCGGACTTGCCTACAGTGCATTGAAAACGGCTTCCACGGTGTCCAGTTCGCCGAGTACGTCTACGGTCTGGTCGAGCCCGAAATGAATCTTGGTGTAGCCGCCTTCGATCGATACCAGATAATTTACGCGTAGGGGATTGATCTTGATCTGCGACTTGCCGTCGTGCGTGGTGAAGGTGACGAATTTGACGCTCATTTGGATTTCCTTTCGACAACGGGACTGCCACCCGAGATGGAGACAGCCCGGTCTGGACAGTACGCCGATCCGACTCACCGTTATGTTCGGCAGCGAACCAATGCTGTCTTGAGTTTCATGCGATGATTTCCCGCAATCGCAGATGCTGCAGCGAACCCGACGTCATCATCAAGAGCGCGCGCTCACGGTTTCAGGAATCGGAACCGTAGTGGCTAGTCGATCGCATCGATGGAGGCTTGATGGAAAATTCATTTCACAGGCTTTGTGAGCTCTTCGGGCAGTTGGGCCTGCCTGACGACGTCGCGTCCATCGAGCATTTCATTCTCACCCATCGACCGCTGCACAACTCGGTTCACGTGGCGGACGCGTATTTCTGGAGTTCGAGCCAGGCGCAGTTCCTGCGGGAAGAAATCGCCAAGGACGGCGACTGGGCGGAGGTGGTGGATATTCTCGGCTCGCTGCTCAGCCGCTAGCGAACAGCGGCCCGCTACTCGCGCGCCAGCAGCATCTTCAGTCCGCGCGGCGATTGCACCAGATCGGCCAGGGTGTATTCATCCAGCGCCGCGTAGAGCGCATCGAAAGCGCGCACCAGAATTCCCGCGAGCCGGCAGGCCGGCGCAAGGCGGCAAGTGTCGGCACCCTCGGAGAGGCATTCGACGATCGGCGCATTGCCTTCGCTGGCGCGAACGATCTGCCCCAGCCGGATGCCCTCGGGCTCGATCGCCAGGCGGATGCCACCGCCCTTGCCGCGCACCGATTCGACGACCCCCGAGCGCGCCAGCTGATGCACCACCTTCATCAGGTGGTTCTCCGAGATGCCGTAGGCGGCCGCGATCTCGGGGATCGTGGCGAGGCGGTCGCGGTTGAGCGCGAGGAACATCAGCACGCGCAGGGTGTAGTCGGAAAAGGTGGTC
Source organism: Rhodocyclaceae bacterium (assembly GCA_006218025.1). GTDB lineage: Bacteria > Pseudomonadota > Gammaproteobacteria > Burkholderiales > Rhodocyclaceae > Sulfuritalea. The sequence continues at coordinate 55,201 of VBWA01000022.1, forward strand.
AGCTTCATGTCCGCCAGTTTACGCCCATAAGCAGTAAAAATGATATTGCTTTAATAAAAGGGCAGTGGTACGATAAAGCTGTATTATTTTTACTGCTTTAAAAAGGCCATGACGAAAGAAGCCGCCGCCTCCGACCGATCCGCGCTCGACGAGCAGCAGGTGCGCGACATCCTGCGCCAGGTCATCGACCCCGAGGTCGGCCGCGACATCGTTTCCCTCGGCCTGGTCTATCGCGTCGAGGTCGCCCCCGGCAGCCTGATGATCGAGATGACCATGACCTCGCCGGCCTGCCCGATGGGCGACATGATCGTCGATGACGTCCATGCCGCGCTGGCGAAAGCTCTCCCCGCCACGATAGCCCCCGACATACGCCTGGTCTGGGAACCGCCCTGGAACCCCTCGATGATGGACGAAGCCACCAGGCAGCACTTCGGCTGGGAACCCGAATAGATGAACGATCTGCGCCCCGCCGCCCGCGTGCCGCTGCTGGTGCTCGGCATGCTGTCCCTCGTGGGCGGCGTGCTGGCCGGCCTGGCGCGGCTGGACTGGAACATGCCCGCCGTGGCGGCCAATGCCGCCGGCTGGCACGGGGCGCTGATGATTTCTGCTTTCCTCGGCACCGTCATCAGCCTCGAACGCGCCGTCGCACTCGGCCGCGGCTGGGCCTACGCGGCGCCGGCCGCTGCCGGCATCGGCGGCATTGCCCTGCTCGCCGGGGCGCCGCTGATCGTGACGCAAGTGCTGACGGTCGTCGCGGCCGCGATACTCGTCGCCGCCAGCATCCAGGTCCTGTACCGGCTGGTGGCGCCCTTCACCGTCATCCTCGCCGCAGGCGCCTTGTGCTGGCTGATCGGCAACACGGCCTGGCTCGCGGGCGGCGCACTCACCGCGGCCGTGCCGTGGTGGCTGGCCTTCCTGGTGCTGACCATCGCCGGCGAACGCCTCGAACTGACGCGCTTCCTGCCCACCCCGGCCGTGGCGCAACGGCTGTTCTTCGCCATCGTCGGCGGCATCCTGGCCGGCGCCGTGCTCAGCTTCCAGCAAGAGGACGCCGGCCTCGCGCTGTTCTCCGCGGGCCTGCTGGCGCTGGCCGCCTGGCTGCTGCGCTACGACATCGCGCGGCGCAATGCGCAACAAAAGGGGCTGGTCCGCTTCATCGCCCTGTGCCTGCTCTCGGGCTACGGCTGGCTGGTGCTGGCCGGCCTGCTCGGCATCAGTGGCGGCTTCCTGCCCGGCCACCCGTGGCGCGATGCGACGCTGCATGCGGTCGGCCTCGGCTTCGTGTTCTCGATGATCTTCGGCCACGCGCCGATCATTTTTCCGGCCGTGGTGCGGGTGAAGATTCCGTATCACCCGTTCTTCTACCTGCCGCTGCTGGTGCTGCACGCCTCGCTGGCGCTGCGCATTCTCAGCGGCCTCGGCGATGCATTTCCGCTGCGCCGCGAAGGCGGCCTGCTCAATGCCATCGCCCTGCTGCTGTTCATCATCACGATGCTGGCCAGCGTCGTGCGCGGCCGCCGCGAGACCCCGGGACCCGCATGATGGGCGCGATACAAGAATCCGGCCTGGCAGTGTTCGGCAAGAGCAACGACGCCGGCCCACAGGACAAATGGACCACCGAGCGCGTGCTGTCGATGCGCTGGTGGACGCCGACGCTGGTGACCCTGCGCACCACGCGCTATCGCGGCTTCCGCTTCACGCCGGGACACTACACGCGGCTCGGGCTCGGCGCCGCCGACGCGAGTTTGGGTGACTGGGTCTGGCGGCCCTTCTCGCTGGCCTCGGCGGCCTATGACGATTTCCTCGAATTCATCGCCGTGCTGGTGCCGGGCGGCGCCTTCTCGGAGCAATTGAAGCACCTGTGCGCCGGCGACAGGCTGCGCGTCGACAAGGCCAGCTACGGCTTCCTCACCGTCGACCAACTGGCCGCCGGCCAGGACCTCTGGATGCTCGCCAGCGGCACCGGGCTCGGGCCCTTCCTCTCGATACTCCAGGACCCGGCCGTCTGGCAGAACTACGAGCGCCTGATCGTGGCGCACAGCGTGCGCCACTCTTCCGAGCTGGCCTGGCGCGACGAAATTGCCGACATCCCGAAACGCGAACTGTTCGCCGACGCGAAGGCCAGGCTCACCTATCTGCCGGTCGTCACCCGCGAGCCGGGCGCGACCCAACTGGCGGAACGCATCCCGCTGCTGCTCGCCGACGGTCGCCTCGAAGCCGCGGCAGCCTGCCCGCTCGACGTCGCCACCTCGCGCGTGCTGGTCTGCGGCAATCCAGAAATGACCCGCGAACTGCGCCAATCGCTGGCCGCGCGCGGCTTCGCCACCAACCGCCGCGGTGTGCCGGGCCAGATGGCTTTCGAAAAGTACTGGTAGCCCGCGGAATCGAACGAGCCGGGCTCGACATCCAACCTCCTTCAATTTGAGCCGCACTCCATTCGGATCGCAGCCATCGGAATACCATGACCCAGCAAGCCGTCGCCAGAAGAATCATCGAGATAAAGCCCTACGCCGATCCGGAGGCCAAGGTGTACCCGCGCTCGATCAGCGGCATCTACGCCCGCTGGCGCTGGATTTTCGTCTGGCTGACGCAGGGCATCTTCTACGGCCTGTGCTGGATACCCTGGCGCGACCGGCAAGCCATCCTGTTCGACATCGACACGCGCAAGTTCTACCTCTTCGATCTGGTGCTCTGGCCGCAGGACACGATCTACCTCGCGCTGCTGATGATCATCGGCGCGCTGGCCCTGTTCCTGTTCACCGCCGTCGCCGGGCGCCTGTGGTGCGGCTATGCCTGCCCGCAAACCGTCTACACCGAAATCTTCCTGTGGTTCGAGAAACTCATCGAAGGCGAGCGGCGGCAGCGCATCGCGCTCGACGCCGCGCCGTGGTCGCTGCACAAGCTGTCCGTCAAGGCCGCCAAGCACGCCACCTGGCTCGCCTTCTCGCTGTGGACCGGCTTCACCTTCGTCGGCTACTTCACGCCGATCCGCGAACTGGCCCACGATCTGCTGACGCTGTCGCCGGGCGGCTGGTCGGCCTTCTGGGTGGTGTTCTACGGCTTCGCCACCTATGGCAACGCCGGCTTCCTGCGCGAGCAGATGTGCCGGCAGATCTGCCCCTACGCGCGCTTCCAGTTCGTCATGCTCGATCCCGACACGCTGATCATCGCCTACGACGCCGCGCGTGGCGACGCGCGCGGCCCGCGCGCCAAAGGCGTCGACCCGCGCACGGAGAACCTCGGCGACTGCGTCGACTGCAGCATCTGCGTCCAGGTCTGCCCGACCGGCATTGACATCCGCAACGGCCTGCAGAACGAATGCATCGGCTGTGCCGCCTGCATCGACGCCTGCGACCAGGTGATGGACAAGATGGACTACCCGCGCGGCCTGATCCGCTACTCCACCGAGAACGCCGTCAGCCAGCACCTCACGCCGATGGACATCGTGCGCCGCGCATTCCGGCCCCGGGTGATCATCTACGCCGCAATCCTGCTCTCGCTCGCCGCCGCCACCGCGTGGTCGCTGTCGACGCGCATTCCGCTGAAAGTGAATGTGCTGAAGGACCGCGGCACGCTGTCGCGCGAGGCGGACGACGGCTCCGTCGAAAACATCTACCGCCTGCAGATCATGAACACCGGCGACAAGACCCGGACCTTCCGCATCCGCATCGCCGGCGTCGACGGCATCCGCCTGCACGACGACAAGATGATCACCGTGCCGGGCGGCGAGATCGGCAGCCGCACCGCCAGCGTCAGGGCGGACCAAGGCGCGGCGAAATCCGGCGCCAGCCCGATCAGCTTCAGCGTCGAGGACGTCGCCGATGCCGCCGTCGCCGTCACCGAACAATCGAAGTTCTGGATGCCTTAGCGGGATTTGACGCAAACCGAAATTCCTGTTCCGATAGATCCATGGCGAAGAAATTTCCCTTGCACCCGAAGCATCCCGAGAGAATCTGCTGGGGCTGCGACAAATACTGCCCGGTCGATGCGCTCGAATGCGGCAACGGATCGGACCGCACGCAGCACCCGGTGGAGCTTCTCGGGGAGGACTGGCTCGAATATGGCGACTGGGATATAGACACCGCAACGGAACCGCCCCGCACTACCGGCGGTTGCGATAAGGGGCCGGCTTCGGATTAGTTTTCGCAGGATGCCCACCGCCAAAAGTCGGCGCTGGTGGGACGGCGATCAAAGCAAAATCGAGCCTAATCCCTTATTGCTTTGGGCTAGGCGGACTTATGTAGATCGTTTATGAACATACCCAGCAACTGCCCAGGTGCGATGCCATGATTTTTGTGGCCCAAGTCTCGGCGGATCGCTAAGAAAAGGTCTTCGACTGAAAGTGCGAGAGGGAGGTAATTCTCTTGTTTAGCAAGGCTGGCAGCACGAAATTTGTGAAATGCTTTTATGACGTCGTCGGACGCCCAAATAATGGCGTTTTGCGTAAGGCGAGAATAAGTGTCGACGATTTCTTTGTCTGATAGTGGCTCCGCGCCTTCTTTCTGTGCGTAGATGACGCGGAAAAGAAACGTTATGAGATCTTCGTAAACAGGAACCTTTTTTTCTCGGTGCTCCTTTCGAATATTGAGCTTCTGTTCGAGATGCTTGGAATACAAGACCGACACGACAGACACTAGGACAGTAGTAACCGCGGCCAGCATGCCGGCGGCCACTGTTGGATTTAGTTGGGTGAATGCTTCCCAGAAAGTTCGAGTGAGCACAATGAGTCCCCATGCAAGACCACCAACTAACGTGAACCCGATGGCGATGGCGAAAAAGCGTTTGAGTTGTTCGGATGTAAGCACGGGAACTCCTAGGCCAAACTTAAAGCGAACCGACGCTGGCTGGCTATATTGCGCAGCGTCCCGCGACTGAAGGGATCGAGGTTGAGCACCATATTAGGGAAAATAAAAGGAGCATCAGCTGGCCTCACGTTGATGTATACCAAACCGATGTCTCCCTATTAGGGGTCGGAGTCGTTTGAGTTTGCCAGAAGTCGGCGCTGGCGGGACAGCGATTCGGCTGCGCCTTTAGGACGAACCCTTCTCCGTGTCCGTCCCAGTGATCAGGGTCTTCAATCCGACGTAAGGCTTTTCCGCAACCGGCGTTGCGCCCGCAGGCGCCGGGGACAGGAGCGCAACTTCGCCTTCGAGTTCGCGATTGCGTTGCTGCTGCGCGGCCAATTGCCGCTCGAGATCGGCTACCTGTTTGCGCAGCCGGCCCATCGTCCATTGGCCGCGGATCACCGCAGGCGAAGACAGCAGGCCCGCAATCAGCGCGCCCAGGCCCAGGGACACCAGCAACACCAGCGCCAGCGAGCCCTCGAAACTCCAGAGCGCGATCGCCACCACCACGGGCAGGTTGTTCTGCAGGGCGAAGACGACGGCTGCGATGGCGACGATGATGCCGAGAATCAGGATGAGCTGCACGTTCGCCCTTTCGATTTGATTGGTGAAATCGCGGCTGACAGGAATCAGCTTCGATTCAGTCTAGCGCCGATCGGTCGCAGAAGTCGGCGCTGGCGGTACGGCGATTCGGGACGCCGTCCGGCCACATCGCAAAGCTCAAGCCGCGGTCAATTCGGCGTCGCGGCGCTTGCGTGCCACCTTCGGCTTCTTGATGGTGACATGGGGCTCCAGACCGGCGACGGTGGCCATGTCGATCAAGGCTTCCAGCGAGAACAGGCTGATCTTGCCGCGCATGAGGTCGGACATGCGCGGCTGCGTGATGCCGAAGAGGCGGGCGGCGTCGGCCTGAGTCTTGCCGCTGGCCTTGACCCAACTCTGCATCGCCATCATCAGTTCCGCGCGTGCACGCATGCTGACGGCCTGCTGCGGCGTGTCTTCGATCGCGTCCCATACGCTGGCGAATCGTTGTGGCTTGCTCATGGCTGTTTCCTCATCAATTCCTTGAAACGGCTGCGGGCCAATCGTGTTCGGTGACCATGGGCGGAATATATAAGAACTGATAACTATTGCGCAAGGGGCGGAAAGAAAAAACCCGGCCGAAACCGGGGATTCTGAGGGCGTCAATGCCCGCACGAAGCTTGCTAACGGGCGCGCGGCTCGCGCGGTGCTGCTCACGCCAGCCGCAGCCGTGCGAACGCGCTCCTACTCGAGTTCGAGCGAAGCCTGAATCGCCTTGATGCCGGCGTTGCCGCAAATGTCGTCGAGATGTCCGCCGGGTGCGCCGGATACGCCGACGGCACCAAGCAGAATGCCGCGTGCGCTGATTGTCAAACCGCCACCGAGCGCCACTACACCCGGAATATCACGAATGCCGGCCGAGGGCTTGCCCGCGGCGCTCATGTCCACCAGGTTGGTCGTGTTGTTGCGAAAACTCACGGCGGTCCAGGCCTTGCCGATCGCAGTCTTCGGCGTATGCGGGCCGGCGAGGTTGTCGCGCAGCAGCGCCAGCGGGATGCCGCTGCGGTCGACAACGGCAACGGCGACCACGTAGCCTCCCTTCTGGCATTCGCTCAGCGCCGCCTGCGCGACCTTGCTCGCCGCAGCCGTGCTCAGGCTAGTCGCCTGCGCGGTGAATTGTTCGGCGGCCAGCGCGCTGCCCGCCAGAAGAAATGATGTCAGTGCAATGGCGATTCTTGTGCGAGTCATGATGTCTTCTCCTTGGCTTCGGTTGGTGGTGCTGATCTTCTGGCAGCGGTCGGCTTCGGATCAGTTTAGCGCCGATCGGCTCTGAAAGTCGGCGCTTGCCGGCCCGCGAAGCGGAATCCCCGGCAGACAGAGTCCGGTACGGCGACCACCAATGCCATCCAGCTTGGCTATCGCAGGGAAGCGACCTTGTATACCGCGTTGCGGTCGCGCCGGCCAATCGCCACAACGACGACGACGACTTCCTTGTCGCGGACTTCATAGACCAGTCTATAGCCGGCGCTTCGGAGCTTTATCTTGTAGCGGTCGGCGTGGCCACTGAGTTTCGCCGAGGGTACGCGGGGATTCTCCAGGCGCTCCTGCAATTTGGACTTGAACTGCTCACGAATCGTCCGGTCGAGCTTGCCCCATTCCTTCAGGGCTTCTTCCAGAAACGCGAGCTCAAAGCTCATCGAGTTTGACTTTGATCGCCGGCTGACCTGAACGTGCGTCGGCGATTGCATTCAGCTCAAGGTCTTCGAGCTTGTCCAGCAACGCCTCATAAGTCCTGGCCGGCACGCAATAGAAGGCGGGTTCGTTCCGGTTGAGGATCGCCACCGCGAAACCCTCACCCGCCGCCACTGTGCGCATCGGATTCTTTTTGAGCTCGGATACGCTGGCCGTCGTTTCTGCAAGAACCTGGTTTGTCATGATCACTCCACAGCACTTTTAACAGTGCTCATTATGGCACGCACAACTGGTCTCCATCAAGTCCAGATGATCGGATTGACCGAAGAGCGCACTCGGCGCGCTGCCTACACCGCCAGGGTCAGTCCACCATCGACCACGAAGATGTGCCCCGTGGCATAGCGGGTGCGCAGCAGCCCGAGCGCGGCCTCGACGCAGTCGTCGGGCGTGGCGGAGCGCTTCAGCGGCGCTCGGGCCTTGACGCCTTCGTGCTGCGCCTGCCAGTCCTTGGTCCAGGGCGTTTCGACCAGACCGGGGGCGACGGCATTGACGCGCACCGGCGCGCAGGACTTGGCCAGCAGGCGCGTCATCTGGTTCAGCGCGGCCTTCGCCATCGAATAGGCGATCGAGCTGCCCACCGGGCGCACGCCGGCGATCGAGGTGATGTTGATGACATTGCCGTCCTCGCTCCGCATCAAGTGCGGCATGGCCGCCTTGGTCAGCATCCAGGTGCCGGTGACGTTGATGTCGAAGGTCCTGGCGAAGATCTCGTCGGTCAGCGCCGCCAGGTCGTTGTGCGGCACGACCGTGGTCCAGCCGGCATTGTTCACCAGGATGTCGAGCTTGCCGAAGCGTTCGATGGTCGCCGCCAGCAGCCGCTCGCCCGCTGCCTTGTCGCTGATATCGGCCTGCACGTAAAGGGCATTGGCGCCGAGTTCCGCGGCGATGCGCCGGCCGGCTTCCACCGAGCTCGCCGAGTTGATCACCACCGATGCGCCGAGCGACGACAGCCGCCGCGCGATGGCCTCGCCGATGCCGCTGCTCGACCCCGTGACGAGGGCCACTCTGTTGGAAAACTCGCCTGAAAATTCGCTCATCGTTTCTTCCTGGTTGGTTTCGGGACCCGCCCCTGCCGCGAAGTATCTGGCCTTCGGCCTGCGGCGGCAAGCGCGCAATTGCGACGCCGTCCCGCCAGCGCCGACTTTGCCGGCCACGAATCAATGCGCGCCGGCCAGATGCTTTGCATGCCTGGGACGCCGCTTCGCGGGCAGGCAACTTGCCACATCCAGGCACTGTGCCTACAATGCATGCATTGCAATCACTGGAGGCAATCACATGGCCAATCTGACCATCCGCAACGTCGACGACGAAATCAAGAGCTTGCTGCGCCAGCAAGCCGCCCGCCACGGCTGTTCGATGGAGCAGGAAGCGCGCGACATCCTGCGCCGGGCCGTGTCGGTGCAGCCCGCCGGAACCGGTTTCGCCGAGAGGATTCACCAGCGCTTCAAGGGATTGAACGCCGAGGACTTGCCTATCCCGAAGCGCCGAGCGGCGCGCCTGCCGGTGATGCCGGAATGAGCTTGAACGGCATCCTGCTGGATACCAACGTTCTCTCGGAACTGATGCGGCCGAAGCCGGCCCCTGAAGTCCTGGATTGGTTTGAACAACAGCAGGGCGCGGCGTTTTTCATCAGCGCAATTACCCGTGCCGAAATTCTGCTGGGCATCGCGCTGCTGCCCGCCGGCAAGCGCCGCGACGGCCTGGCGGCAACTGCGGAGCAGATGTTCACCGAAGATTTTGCCGGATGCAGCCTGCCGTTCGACGATGGCAGCGCCGCCGAATACGCCTTGCTCGTCGCCTCGCGTATCCGTCAGGGGCAGGCAATCTCGACCGAAGATGCGCAGATTGCTGCCATCGCCCTGACCCACGCCCTGCCGCTGGCCACCCGCAATGGCAAGGACTTCAAGGGGATAGAAGGGCTCACCGTGGTGAGCCCCTGGGTATAGCCGGGAAGCGCTTCAGCCGGTCAGCTTGCGGTAGATCTCGGCAATTTTTTGCGGCAGCTTTTTCGCGTCGTCGATCACCGAATAGTGCGCCGGGCCGTAGAGCTGCGGCAGGTAGTCGGCGCCGTGGCGGTCGATGGTGACGCAATAGCTGCGGATGCCCTTTTCGCGCGCTTCGAGAAGCGCATGACGGGTATCCTCGATGCCGTAGCGGCCGCGATATTCGTCGCTAAAGTCGTCCGGGCGGCCGTCCGAGAGCGTCACCAGCAGCTTGTGGCGCGTGTTCTGCCGCATCAGCAGTCCGGAGAGGTGGCGCACGGCGACGCCCATGCGCGTGTAGTCCTTGGCTTCGATGCCGGCGATGCGCTGGCGCGTTGCGGCATCGTAGCGGTCGCCGAAACGCTTGATGCGGTAGATGTCGCAGTGCGTGCGCGTCCAGCCGGAAAAGCCGTAGATGGCGTAGCTGTCGCCCAGCGCCTCGATGGCTTCGCACAGCAGCACCAGCGATTCGCGCTCGGCGTCATTGACCCAGCCCTTGGTCGAGCCGCTCATGTCGACCATGAACATCACGGCCAGCGAACGCTCGATGCGGCGGCGATGGATGAACAGGCGCGGCGAAGGTTCGGCGCCGCTCTTGCGGTCGGCGCGCGCCTCGACCTGCGCATCGAGGTCGATTTCCTCGCCGTCGAACTGGCGTTTCAGCGGCTTGTCCTCGCCGCGCAGGGCCTCGAAGCGGCGGCGGATGCTGCGAATCAGGTGCGCATGGCGAGTGCGCACTTCATCGACCCATTCGGGGTCGCCGGCGCGCGCCTCCATCTCGTACATGTGGCACCAGCCGCGCCGCCACGAGGCGCGCCGGTAGTCCCATTCGTCATAGAAGGCATCGGGCTGGGTGGTGACGCCGGGCGCTATCGACTCATCGACGCCATCGACCGGCTGCCACGCGCCCGGCCCGGCCGGGTGCAAGGCTTCGGGCGGAATCTCGCCGAGATCCTGCATCAGCGACTTGGCCGCCTCGCGCGCCGCGGGCGGCAGCGCAAGCAGGTCGGCCTGCGGGTCGGGCACCTGCATGTCGCCTTCCGCTGCGAGCGGCGGGTAGTCGGAATTTTCCGCGGCGCCGGCCTTGGTATCCGTCGCCGCGATCACGTTGAGGGCGCGGCGCACGACGGCCAGCTCGCGCGTGATGCGTGCGGCGCGCACGCGGCGGGCGGCAACCGGATCGAGCGTTCCGATGTGCGGCAAAGTCGGCGCTGGCGACACGCCGATTTCCCGCAGCGCCGCCATGCAGGCGAGGCTGTCGGCGACCGTGGCATCAGGTCGCGCCAGCTTCGCCGCGGCAGCCGCCAGCTCGGCCGGCCACGGCCCGCGCAGGCCGGCGATTTCCAGCGCGAGGCCGGGCAGCTCGACGGCGATGCAGGCTTCGAGGCGCATGGCTTCGAACACGGCGAACCAGGCCAGCGCACGCTCGCGTTCGGGCCACTGTTCCAGCTCGGGCTCGGGGTCGAGATTGAAGGTGCCGAAGCGCGTTTGCGCCCAGAGCAGCGCCGCGATGGCCTTGTAGAGACTGCGGTTGCCTGCGGCGTCAGTCGCCGCGTCGAGCCGTTCCGGCAGCCACAGGGTTTCGGTATCAGTCCAGGCTTTCGGGCCGCTGACCAGCCGCAGCGGCCGGCCATCGAGCGCCTGCAGGAAGCGCGACAAACGGCCCTCGATCGCGCCGAAGGCAATGCTGTCCTGCGAGTGCAGCGCGCTGGCCTTGTGCGTATCGGCGAATTCGTTCAGGGCCTTGCGGGTGGCGGCGAGGCCGCTGCGGTCATAGGCATCGAGCCCGGCGCGCACCCAGTCGTCGAGCTGCGCGCCGAGGCCGGCCGCCTGCGTCGAGGCCAGCGATGCGATCAGCCAGCCGAGGTCATCCGAGGTTTGCGCCGCGACGCCGGCCCAGTGCAGTACGCGCTCCTGCAGTTCGCGCGGCAGGGCTTCGAGCAACGCGGCCGGCTCCGCCGCGGAACGCTGGCGCAGGGAAAGCAGCAGCAGTTCGTCAAGCCGCGCTTCGAGTTCGTGAGCGAAGAGCTTGCGTTCGCTCATGACGGTTCAACTTGAAAGTCGCGTCAGCGACTCACGACGCTCCCCTCTCCCCTCCGTGGGAGAGGGGCTGGGGGAGAGGGAAAACGGGCGTGACTTTCATGTTCAGGGGGCATTCAAAGTCATGCCCGTTAGAACACTGCCGCTATGAGGTCGTCCAGCGCATCGCGCGTATCGGTCTCATCGGCCAGCGGGCGGGCGATCGCGGCGGTGCAGGCGATGGCCGGGCTCATGCCGCCGGCGATCAGTTGCGCGGCATGCACCAAGAGGCGCGTGCCGGCGCCTTCGTCCAGCCCGGCGCCCTTGAGCTTGCGCGTGAGCCCGCCGAGCTTGACCAGCTTCTGCGCCGTATCGGCATCGACGCCGCCTTCGTGGGCGACGATGCGCGCTTCGGTCGCGGCTTCGGGGTAGTCGAAATCGAGCGCGACGAAGCGCTGCCGCGTGCTCGGCTTCATTTCCTTGAGCACGCTCTGGTAGCCGGGGTTGTAGGAGATCACCAGCATGAAGTCCGGCGGCGCGGTGATGTACTCGCCACGTTTTTCGACCGGGAGCGCGCGGCGCGAATCGGTGAGCGGATGGATCACCACGGTGGTGTCCTTGCGCGCTTCGACGATCTCGTCGAGATAGCAGATGGCGCCGGCGCGCACGGCGGCGGTGAGCGGCCCGTCCATCCAGACGGTTTCGTCGCCGACGATCAGGTAGCGGCCGACGAGATCTGCGGTGGTCAGGTCGTCGTGGCAGGCCACAGTGACCAGCGGTCGCTTCAGGCGCCAGGCCATGTGCTCGACAAAGCGCGTCTTGCCGCAGCCGGTGGGGCCCTTCAGCATCACCGGCAGGCCGCTTTTGGCGGCGGCCGCGAAGACGTCGAGCTCATCGCCGGTGGCATGGTAGTAGGGCTCGCTGGCGAGGTGCACGAGCGGTGTGGAAGGTGCGTGGACGTCGCCACGGACATCAGTTCGGCTGGTGGGTTTGGCAGTATTCATATGACTACTTTTTTGCTTCCCTGGCCAGCTTGGCTTCGTCGGCCATGCGCTTTTTCATCTCGCGCAAACGCGAATCCACCTGCGATTGTTCGTAGAAATTTCCGTCGCCTGACTTTTGCGCCAGCTCGAGCTGCTCCACCGCACTCGGCACCTGGCCTTGCAGGGCATAGGCTTCAGCCTGGGCGCGATGCTGCTGCAGACGCTTGCCGAGCACGGAATAGGTCCTCGCCTGCAAGGCATGCATCTTCGGATCGGAGGGGTAGTTCAACAGTTCGTCCTGGGTGACCTTGATCGCTTCCGCCGGCAGGCGGGCTTCCAGCAGCGCTTCCACCAGGCCGTAGGCGATCGCGCGTTCCTGCGGGAAGCGCGGCTGCGCCGCGCGCAGGATGCTCACCGCGGTCGCGGCGTCGTCCTGCTTGAGGCGCAGCTGGGCCGCGAGTGTCTCGATCATCGGCGACTGGGTCTTGAGGCGGCGCAGCTCGCCCACCTCCCGTTCGGCGGCGGCCGGATTGCCGGCGCGCAGCTGCGCCTGTGCCAGGCCATAGCGGATGGCCGCTTCGCTGCCGGCAAAGCTGCGATCCTTGAGGTGGGTCTGGAATTCGATCACCGCATCGCGCGGGGTACTTTCCTGTGCGCGCAGCTTGGCGCGCACCAGCTGGAACTCGAGCGAATCGGGCACCTGCTTGTAGGGCCGTCCCTGGATCCGGTTGCCCATGTCGGCCAGACGTTCGGTGGTCAGTGGGTGGGTGCGCAGATAGCCGGGCGCATTGTTTTCATACAGGCGGCCGGACTTCTGCAGGCGCTCGAAGAAGCTGCTCATGCCGCGAATGTCGAAGTTCGATCTCTCCAGCAGGCGCAGGCCGATGCGGTCCGCCTCGCGTTCGAAGTCGCGCGAGTAGTTCAGCTGGTTCTGGATCGCGGCGCCCTGCCCGACCATCGCCGCGCCCATGGCCAGATCGGGGCTGCTGCGCGCGGCAAGAATCGCCACCGCAATCGCCAGGATGCTCGAAATCTGGCCCTGGCCCGACTTGTTGAGCAGGCGCGCCAGATGGTGCTGCGTGACGTGGGAGATTTCGTGCGCCAGCACCGAGGCGAGTTCCGATTCGGAGACGGCGGCGAGGATCAGCCCGGTATGCACGCCGATGTAACCACCTGGCATGGCGAAGGCATTGAGCGTGGGGTCGCGCAGCGCAAAAAACTCGAACTCCTGCCGGCCTTCCTCGCTCTGCGAGGAGATCCGGTTGCCGAGCCGGTTGAGGTAGCTGACGACCTCGGGATCGTCGAGCCAGGCAGGATCGCGGCGAATCTCGAGCATCACCGATTCGCCGATTCGGCGTTCCATCGCGGGCGAGAATTCGGTTTGCGCCGCTTCGCCGAGATCGGGCAGGCCTTCGGCCACGGAAAGCGGCGCGCAGAGGATGCCGAAGCCCAGGAAGGCCGCGCTGGCAAGCGGATAAAATTTCATACCGCTATGATAGCGGCTTCACCAAAACGAGTTGTGACAGCATATTTCATGAAGCCACCTCCGAAGTCATCCCTCAAGCGATCCCGCAAGCTCCCCGCTGCGTCGCTGACCCATTTCGACGCCGCCGGCCAGGCCCACATGGTCGATGTCGGCGCCAAGGCGGAAACCAGCCGCGTGGCGCGCGCGCGCGGCCACATCCGCATGGCGCCCGCCACCTTCGCCCTGATCCAGGGCGGATCGGCGAAAAAGGGCGATGTGCTCGGCATCGCGCGCATCGCGGCAATCCAGGCGAGCAAGCGCACGTCCGAGCTGATCCCGCTGTGTCATCCGATTGCGCTGACCCGCGTCGCCGCCGAACTGACGCTGGACGCCAGCCGCCATCGCGTGACAATCGAGGTCACGGCGGAAACCTTCGGCCGCACCGGCGTCGAGATGGAGGCGCTGACCGCCGTCTCGGTCGGCCTGCTGACCATCTATGACATGTGCAAAGCCGCCGACCGCGGCATGATCATCGAAGACATTCGCCTGCTGGAAAAGGCCGGCGGCAAATCAGGACACTGGCTGGCAGATGCGGACTGCAAATGAAGACTGATAACCAACAACGCGCCGTGGCGTGGTGGCTGTTCGCCTGCTGCGCCATGGTTTTCCTGACCATGGTGATCGGCGGCGTGACGCGCCTCACGCACTCGGGCCTGTCGATCGTCGAATGGAAGCCCCTGATCGGCGCCCTGCCGCCGCTTTCCCACGCCGACTGGCTCGAACTCTTCGCCAAGTACCAGCAGACGCCGGAGTTCATCAAGCGCAATCACGACATGACGCTCGACGGCTTCCAGTTCATCTTCTGGTGGGAATGGGCGCATCGCCTGATTGGCCGCAGCATCGGCGTGGTCTTCTTCCTGCCCTATGTCTGGTTCCTGATGCGCGGCCAGTTGCGCGGCGCGCTGGCGGCCAAGGTGTTCGGCTTCTTCATTCTCGGCGGCCTGCAGGGCGCGATGGGCTGGTACATGGTCAAGAGCGGGCTGGTCGACGATCCGCGCGTGTCGCAATACCGGCTGGCGGCGCACCTCGGGCTGGCGTTCATACTTTTCGGCCTGATGGGCTGGACCGGACTCGGCATGTTGCAGCCGCGCAAGGCCTCGGGCGCCGTAGTGCCAGCGCCGACTCTTAGCCAGCGCCTCGGCAACTGGCTGGTGGTGCTGGTGTTCATCATGGTGCTCTCGGGCGCGCTGGTGGCCGGCATCCACGCCGGGCTGGCCTACAACACCTTCCCGCTGATGAACGGCGACTTCGTCCCGCCCGAGATTTTCATGATCGAACCCTTGTGGCTGAACTTCTTCACCAACATGGCCACCGTGCAGTTCGACCACCGCATGATCGCCTGGGCGTTGATGGCGCTGATTCCGTGGTTTTCCTGGCGCATCTGGAACGAAACGCCGGAGGCGCGACCGGCCGCTTTGCTGCTCACGCTCTGGCTGGCGGTGCAAGTGAGCCTCGGCATCGCCACGCTGCTGCTGCAGGTCCCGGTGGCGCTGGCCGCCACGCATCAGGCCGGGGCGATGGTGCTGTTCGGCTTGCTGATCTGGGCGAATCACGCCATTCGCAGGGCGTGAGCCAGGGCCTACTCGTAGCGAACCTCGATGATGTCGATTTCGCGCAGGCCGCCGGGGCTGTCGAAGCGCACCGTGTCGCCTTCGCGCGCCTTGAGCAGGGCGCGCGCCAGCGGCGAAATCCAGCTGATGCGGCCTTCCATGGCATTGGCCTCGTCGATGCCGACGATCTGGTAGGTCGCTTCGGCGCCGTCGGCGTCGCAAACGGTAACGGTGGCGGCGAAAAAAACCTGGTCGCAGTTGCGCTGATCCGCCGGGTCGACGATCACCGCCGAGTCCAGCCGCTTGGCCAGAAAACGAATGCGCCGGTCGATCTCGCGCAGCCGCTTCTTGCCGTAGATGTAGTCGCCGTTTTCCGAGCGGTCGCCATTGCCCGCCGCCCACGAAACCACCTGCACCATGGCCGGACGCTCGACCTTGACCAGATGCTCGAATTCCGCGCGAATCTGGGCATGACCGCGCACCGTCATGTAGTTTTTGGTACCGGCGGGAATCTGCGACTCGGGCGCTTCTTCCTCGTCCTCGTCATCCGATTCTTTGACAAAAGCCTTGTTCACGTGATGGAAATAGCCGACAAAATTAAATGTTAACATCCAAAGCATGACAAATCCCGCCACGCCGCTGCCGCAACGCCCGCTCGCCACCGTGCTCGTCTACGCGGCCCTGATCGTCTGCGTGGCGATGGGCATCCGCCATACCTTCGGCCTGTTCCTGACGCCGATGAGCATGGAGCACCAGTGGAGCCGCGAAGTCTTCTCCTTCGCCCTGGCGCTGCAGAACCTGATGTGGGGCGCCTCGCAGCCCTTCGCCGGCTGGCTCGCCGACCGCTACGGCGCACGCCGCGTGCTGTGGAGTGCCAGCGTGCTCTATGCGCTGGGCCTGCTCGGCATGGCCTACGCCGCCACCGGCACCGGGCTCGCGGCCACGGCCGGCCTGATGATCGGCGCGGCGCAAAGCGGCTGCACCTACAGCGTGGTGTTCGCCGCGATGGGCAAGCTGGTGCCCGAAGCCAAGCGCGGCTGGGCGATGGGCGTGGTCGCCGCGGCCGGTTCCTTCGGCCAGTTCCTGATGATCCCGGTCGCCTCGGGCCTGATCGGCGGGCTGGGCTGGTTCGGCACGCTGCTGGTGTTCGCCGCCGGCGCCTTCCTGATCATTCCGCTGGGCGGCGCGCTGACCAAGGGCCTGGTCGCAGGCGCCTCCGGCCACGGCCAGACCGCGCGCGAGGCGCTGGGCGAAGCCATGAGCGAGAAAAGCTTCGTGCTGCTGATCGCCGGCTACTTCGTCTGCGGCTTTCAGGTGGTGTTCATCGGCGTGCATTTCCCGACCTACCTGATCGACAAGGGCATGGGCGCCAGCGTCGGCATGACGGCCCTGGCCCTGATCGGCCTGTTCAATGTGTTCGGCAGCTACACCGCGGGACACCTGGGCGGCCGCTGGCCCAAGCGCCACGTGCTGGCAGGCATCTACGCCGCGCGCAGCGTGGTCATCTCGCTCTTCCTCTGGGCGCCGCTGACGGCCGCCAGCGTCTATCTGTTCTCGGCGGCCATGGGCCTGCTGTGGCTGTCCACCGTGCCGCTGACCAACGCGATTGTCGCCCAGGTCTTCGGCGTGCGTTATCTGGGCATGCTGTCCGGGCTGGTGTTTTTCAGCCACCAGGTCGGCAGCTTCCTCGGCGTCTGGCTCGGCGGGCTGCTGTTCGATGCCACCGGCGCCTACGACACGGTATGGGGCATCTGCATCCTGCTCGGGGTGCTGTCGGCCCTGATCCACCTGCCGATCGACGAGCGCAGCCTGGAATCGCGGCGCCTGGCGGCAGCCGCTTAAACCTTCCGGACCGCCTCCACCGCGCCGATCTGCGGGGTGATTTGGCCGCAATTCGGAACACGGTCCGCCTACCCCTCCGAGCGCCGGGGCGGCCGGACAGAAATAGCCAATTATCCTGCCGCAGCTTGCCGCAACAAGCCTGCCGCAGGATGGCTAGGATGCTCCGGATGCCTTCCCAAATCGAACTCTACGAAGAAATGAGCCTGCTTTCGTCGCGCATGGTCGCGGCGGCGCGCGCCAGCGCGTGGGACAGCCTGAAGGAGCTCGAACAACGGATCGCCGGCTTGCGCAGCCGCTTGCCGACGGTTGTCGATGACAGCAATGTGCCGGCCACCGACCTGGCGCGCAAGCACAGCCTGATTCAGCGCATCCTCGACGACGACGCCGAAGTGCGGCGCCACACCGAACCCTGGATGGAGCAACTGTGCCAGCTCCTCAGCGACAGCGCGCGTCGCCGCGACATCCTGAAGGCCTACGCCGCCAGCGTCGGCAGGTGCTCTCCCGAGAGCCGCAGTCCGTAGCCCCGCGGCGCCGTACCGCCAGCGCCGACTTTCCGTCAACCCGCCTTGCGCGCCGCCAGATAGAGCGGCATGACCTGCGGCAGGTGCTTCTCGATTTCCTTGATGCGCTGATCGCCCGCCGGGTGGGTCGAGAGGAATTCCAGCGGCGCCCTGTTGTTGGCGGCCGCCATCTTCTGCCACAGCGTGACCGCGGCGCGCGGATCGAAACCCGCCCGGGCGGCCAGATCGAGGCCGACCACGTCGGCTTCGGATTCATCGTTGCGCGAAAACTTGAGCGTCAGCAGATTGCCGCCGAGCTGGAAGGCTCCGGAATAGCGGCCACCGCCGACCAGTTCGCCGAGCAGGCTGGCGCCCAGCTGGGTGATCTGGCTCTTCGCCATGCGTTCGCGGGCGTGCTCGCGCAGGGCGTGGGCGATTTCGTGGCCCATCACCATCGCCGCCTCGTCGTCGGTCAGCTTGAGCGTGTCGAGAATCCCGCTGTAGAAGGCGATCTTGCCTCCGGGCATGCAGAAGGCATTGATCTGCTTCGAGCCGATCAGGTTGACCTCCCATTGCCACTGGCGGGCGCGGGGATTGAAGCGCTCGACGAAGGGAATCATGCGCGCGGCGATCGCGCGCAGCCGCCGCACCTGCGGATGATCGTCGGGCCCCAGCGCATGCTTTGCGGCGGCCTGACTCTTGAGCTGCGAATACTGCTGCGCCGCCTGGTTTTCGATCGCGCCGGCCGGCACCAGATTGCGCACGCTGGAAGGCTTGCCGACGTCGACGCCGTCCGCCAGCGCCGGCAATCCAGCCACGAACAGCGCCAGGACGATCAGCGCGCGCAACAATCTATTCGCCTTCGCCGCCCAGGACGTCGAGCAGTTGCGCCAGCAGTTGCGCCAGTTCGCCGCACATCAGCGTGAAATCGGCCGCAAACAGATCGTCGGCGTTCTCCGCCTGACGCTCGGCATCCTCCTTCAGCAAATCGAGGAAGGCCAATTTCTTGATCTGCAACTGCTCGGTCAGCACGAAGGAAATGCGATCGTTCCAGGTCAGCGCCAGGCGCGTCGCCGACTTGCCGCCGGCGATGTGGGCGCGCACCTCGTCGCTGTCGAGGTTGTGCCGCACGTAGCGCACGGCGGCGCGCTCTTCGGCCGCGGCGCGCAGTTCGCAATCGCGGTCGATGCTGAAACTGCCCGGGGCCTCGCCCGCCGCCAGCCACTGCGTCATCGCCGTGGACGGCGCCAGCTGGGTCTTGATCAGGGTCACCGGCAGCTCGCCGAGCGACAGCTTGAGATGCTCCATGACTTCATCGGCGCGGGCGCTCGACGAGGCGTCGACCAGCAGCCAGCGATTGACCGGATCGATCCAGACGTAGGTCAGGCCGCGTTTGGCGAAGGCGCGCGGCAGCAGCTCGGCCTCCATCAGTTCGACGACTTCGCGCACCTGCTTGCGCCCCGGCTTGTAGCCCTGGGCCGCCTCGATTTCGATCAGCTTGGCCTGCGCGTACTGGCGCACGACCGAGGCCGGCAGCAGCTTTTGCTCGACGCCCAAGGCGATGAGCTGCTGGCGCTCCATGCTGAAAACCAGATCCCCCTCTTCGCCGCGTGGCGGCACCCAGCCGCGCGCCACGCGATCGCTCGCGCTGCAGCCATGGAAAAGGCCCTTTTGCAGGGCTTCCGACAGGGACTCGGTGCTGTAGGCCCACTCGGAAGTGAGCCGGAAAATCTGAAGATTGCGGAACCACATAAGAGGGACGATCTACCTTTCCGGGAATGAAATGCCTGCTTCGCTCCAAGGCGAAGCGGCCTGAATTGTAATCACAATGGCAGGCGGAGGGCTCGCGACATCAGGAATCGAAAGTCGGCGCTGACGACACGCCGATGCAAGCCATCATGGGAGCCCGAAAGGCAAACGCGCCCCTGCCGCTATTGCGGAGGAGCGCGTCGGGATGTTGCCCGGGAACCGGCGGAGTCTAGACGGCGGCGCCTGCGGCGATGGCCGCTGCAGCTTCGGCCGCGCGCCGGGTCTTGCCGGCGCGTGCCGGCATGTGACAGAGGCCGCAAACGTAGCCACGGGTGGGATCGTAGGCGTGGGCAACGAAGTCGCCGCCGCACTCGCGGCAAGTGGCCATTTGCAGCATGCTGGCGTCGAAGAAGCGCACCATGGTCCATGCCCGCGTCAGCGACAGCACCCTATCCATGCCGCCGCGCTCGATCTGCTCGAGGTACATCCGGTAGGACTTGATGATCAGCTCCAGCCCGGTCAGCTGCGTGTGCGACTTGAGGAAGCGGTAGTAGGCCATGAACAGCGAGGCATGGATGTTCGGCTGCCAGGTCATGAACCAGTCGGTCGAGAAGGGCAGCATGCCCTTGGGCGGCGACTCGTGGCGCACTTCCTTGTAGAGCTTGAGCAGCCGCTCGCGGGAAAGATTGGTTTCCGCCTCCAGCAGTTGCAGGCGGGCGCCGAGTTCGATCAACTCGATCGCCAGACCAATATCCTTCGCTTCGATGATGACCGACTTGTTACGCATTTAGAGCCTCCGCAGCTTGCTGCTTGACGTGGAATGACGCCTTCTCAGGCTATCGTGGCAACCGGCCTGCCCGCGGCCAGGATCGTGGCATGCAGATGCCCGACGCCGCGATCGCGTTCGTGGTTGGCGAGAAGATCAAGCAGCAGCGAGTCCTCGAAGCGGAAGCTGCACAGCAGCATGTCCGAACTGGCCATTTTCAGAACCTGGCCCGGCGTGAGGCGCCCAAGCACATCGGCAATCTCTTCACTGATGCCCAGGCGAAAAATGGCCCCTTCGCGATCCGAGCGAACCATGTTCTGCGCCAGCATCAGATAAGAGAGATTGACTTCCTTTATGTCGTTGTAGGTGTCGGTCGATTTCATCTTGCACTCCTTGTGAGCGCCGGTCGGACCCGAATTCGAGCCCAAATCACGGCGAATACATGATCACACAGGCCATGACAAGAAAGAAATCAATGGAAAAACCATTCTATTGTAAGAATTAGATAGAGCGGTTTTGTAAGAGAAAGCATTACAAAGGCAGGATAACGACCTGTTTATTCGGTCTTTTCGAGGCTCACATCCGCGACCAACCGGGCTTGCAGGGCTTCAGCGCTCATCGGATAGCCGAAGAAGTAGCCCTGGCAGCGGTCGCAGCCCTCGGCCTGCAGAAACCGGGCCTGCGCTTCGGTCTCGACGCCCTCGGCCACGGTGCCGAGTTTCAGCGACCGCGCCAGGGCGATGATGGCGCGGGTGATCGCCGCATCCTCGCCGCCGTGCGGAAGATCGTGGACGAAGGACTTGTCGATTTTCAGCACGTCGATGGGCAGGCGCTTGAGATAGGACAGCGAGGAATAGCCCGTGCCGAAATCATCGACGGAAATTCGCAAGCCCATGTTTTTCAGCGCCCGCAGCATGCCTACCGCGGAACCGGCGTCGTGCATCAGCACCGATTCGGTGATTTCGAGCTGCAGGTTGCCCGGCGCGAATCCGGATTCATGCAGAACCCGGCTGACGAGTTCGAGTGTTCGCGGCTGGGCGAACTGAACCGCGGAAACATTGACCGACAGGTAGATGTCGATGCCCGCGTCCTGCCAGATGCGCCCCTGCCGGCAGGCCTCCTGCAGCACCCACTCGCCGATGCCGACGATGATCCCCGACTCGTCGGCGACGGGGATGAAACTATCCGGCCCGATCAGGCCGCGTTCCGGATGCTGCCAGCGCAACAGCGCCTCGACCCCGACCAGCTTTCCGCTCGCCGCGTCCACACAGGGCTGATATTCGAGAAACAGCTGGCCGCGCTCGATGGCGTGGCGCAAGTCGGCTTCCATCGCCAGCCGCTCGCCGGAATGGGCATTCATGACGCGCTGGTAGTATTGAACGAGGTTGCCGCCGAGGCGCTTGGCGTGCGTCAGGGCCGTCTCGGCGTTCATCAGCAGTTCGTTGGCCTCGATGCCGTCATCCGGCAGCAACGCGACGCCAAGGCTGGCCGTGACGAACAGTTCGATGCCGTCCTTGTCGAAGGGCGCATCGAGGCAGTCGCGAATCTTCTGCGCCGCCCCGTCGACCGCGCTGCGGTCTACCGGTCCCGGCAGAAACACCGCAAATGAATCGCCGGCGATCCGCGCCAGTACCGCCGACGCCGGCAGGACCTTGCCCAGGCGGGCTGAGAACTGGCGCAGGATGTCGTTGCCGGTCTCGAAGCCGAACGAGGAATTGATCCGCAGGAATCGGTCGAGGTCGAGACCGATGACCGCGCCGCTCGGGGTCCTACCCTCCTGCTGCGCCTGCGCGACGGCCTCTTGCACCTTGCTGCAGAACAGGGAGTGATTGGGCAGGCTGGAGAGCGGGTCGAACAGGGCCAGCTCGCGAATCCGGGTGTCGGCGTGACGTGCGACATGACGCGCCGAGGCGTTCTTCAGCTCGCGCTCGATGACAGGAATGAGGCGGCTGTAGTTTCCCTTCTCGACATAATCCTGAACGCCGGCGTCCATCGCCGAAAAAGCCTGCTGGTCACTGATGCGGCCGGAATAGATGATGAAAGGGACGTCCTTGCCCGAGTGCTGCGCGACGACGAGCGCCGAACCGGAATCGAAGCCCGGCATGTTGTGATCGCAAAGAATCAGGTCCCAGTCTTCTTGCGCCAGCGCTACGGCCATGTCGTGCTTGCTGTCCACCCGCGCCCAGTTCAGCGACAAGCCGCGCGAACGCAGTTCGGAATACAAAAGGAAAGCCTCGTCCTCGGAATCCTCGACGATCAGCATGCGAATCGTGGCAGACACCTCGATACGCCCGGGCTAGGCCGACACCGCGGAAACCGGCAATCTTGACTGCACGGTGGCTACAGTGTTGCGGCGGCGCTTGGCGAGATACACGCTCTGGTCGGCCAGCCGGATCAGGGCCTCCGGATCGGCAGTCGCGGCATCGCGCACGGCGACGCCGATGCTGACACTGCCGCGAAGATTCTCCGCGGCGGAAACGATGGGCAAGGTCTCGACCACGGCACGCATGCGTTCGGCGCAAGCCAGCGCCGCTTCCAGCGTGGTATCCGGACAGATCACCATGAACTCGTTGCCGCCGGTGCGGGCCAGCACATCCTGCGCGCGCATCTCGTCCTTGAGGACGCTGGCGACCAGTTTCAGCACGGTGTCGCCGGCAGCATGGCCGTGGACGTCGTTGATCCGCTTGAAGTCGTCGATTTCAATGGTCATGCAGGACAGCGGACGCTGGCTGCGCGTCGCCATCGCCCATTCCTGCTGAATTCGGTCCATGGCCGCGCGGTGATTCGGACAGCCGGTCAGCATGTCGGTCATGCCCACGGCCTGCAACTGCTGGTTGGTCGCCGACAACTCGGCGGAAATGCGTCGAATCTCTTCCTGCTCGCGGGCGAGGTCCTCCTGCAGCGTGACGACGCGCTGACCGGCGCGAAGGCGCGCGGCCAGTATTCTCGGCTTGATCGGCATGATCAGGAAATCGTCGACGCCGGCCTCGAAGGCCTGGACAAGTTTCTCGTCGTCATCCGTCCCACTCAGGAGATTGGTTCCCGTCAGCAACAGGATGTAGATGCCGCGCCCGACCTTGAACTGACGCAGGCTGTCGGTCAGCTCGATCCCGTCCATGCCGCCGGACTGCAAGTCGACCAGCATGATCTGCGGTCGCAACTCGAGGGCCGTGGCAAGGCCCTGGCGGCCATTGGCCGCCTCGGACACCGAGTGCCCGGCTGCGGTCAGCGCGTCGCAAAGTTGCCTGCGCATCCGCTCCTGATCGCCCACCACCAGGATGCGCATGCCCTGGCCGCTGCGGGCGGCCGGTGTGACCGCGGGCTTCTCCGCCTGCTTCGGCGGTGCCGGCGGTTCGGCAGGGGCGGCCTCGACACTCGGCTTGTGCACTGCTTCCACCCTTGGGGCAGGGACGGCCTCGACAGGCGGCACGTGGACGGTGACGACCTCTGTGGCAGGAACAGGCTTGACAGATGGCACGGGGCTGGTGTCCACCGCTATGGCAGGCACGGGCTCGACGCGTGGCATGGGGGTGGGCTCGACCTCTTCGGCAGGGATGTCCTCGAAATGCGGCATGGGACCGATGTCGACTTCAACCGTCGGACCCCATTCGCGCCATTCGTGGGCGATCCGGTCGCAGGTCGCGATCAGGCCGGGCGCGTCGAAACCGAGGCGGCTGCCCAGCTGAAACAGCCTCGGCATCAACCGGCGCCACTCGTCCTGGGGCGCCACGCAAATATCCGCGATACGGTCGGCCAGCGCCAGCAAATGCCGCGTGACAAACGGGTCGGAGCCCTTCTCCAGGGACTGCTCCTCGCAGCCCTCGAACAACTTGGCCGACTCGATGCAATCCTCGGGCAGGCCGCAGTCGAGCAACATCGAGGCCGTCAGCGCGTCATGGCTTATGCCGAAGGCCTGCTGCTCGAGATCGACCAGGCGGTGCGACGGCTCCTGGCGGCGACGCTCCAGGATTTCTGCATACTGCTCCGGAAACAACTCGGCCAAGGCCAGTTCGCCGGCGCGGGCCAGCAGCCCGACGCTGAACGCTTCCTCTGCCTCGGCTCTTTGGGTCGCGCCGGTCAACAGCTGCAGTGCTATGGCGCGAGCCAGCGCGTGCGACCAGAACCGCGGGTAGTCGAAGCTGCCGCACTTCCCGCTGCGATGATTCGATAGCAGCGAGAATCCCATCGCCAGACCCCTGACCGCCGGAACGCCAAGCACGCTGACCGCGTCGCGCAGCGAAACGACAGGGGGTTTTTCAGTACCGTTGGCGCCATTGGCGACCTTGATCAGCCTCACGGAGAAGACCGGGTCCGCCTTCAGCGCGTGTGCCAGCACGCCCAGCGAAGTGGATTCCCGCTGGGTCAGGCGGATGAGCGCCATCGCCGGCCCCTTGGGCACAGGAAAATCCTCCATCGCCCTGATTTCCTGGAGACGATCGAGGGGGGCGGAGCCGAACGTCAGGTCGATATTCTCGCTGGTCATCGAGCGACTTATATCATCAATATGTGGCTGCGGGCAATGATCGAATCGGGTTTTGGCACGCTAAAATAAACCATGGATCCGGCGATGAATTTTTGCAGCGTCTGCGGCAAGCCCCTCATGTTGAAGATCCCTGCGGGTGATTCATTACCGCGCCATGTCTGCGACGCCTGCGGCGCGATTCATTACCGCAATCCGCGGCTGGTAGTCGGCGCGCTGCCCGAATGGGAAGATCGCGTTCTCCTCTGCCGGCGCGCCATCGAGCCGCGTCACGGCAAGTGGACCCTGCCGGCCGGCTTCATGGAGAACGGCGAAAGCGTCGCCGACGCAGCCTTGCGCGAGACGCTGGAAGAAGCCTGCGCCCGCGTCGAGCTGGGCGAGATGTACACGATGATCAGCGTGCCGCAGATTCACCAGGTGCATGTGATCTACCGCTCGCGGCTGCTGGATCTCGACTTCGCCCCCGGCGTCGAAACCCTCGAATTGCGTCTGTTCAGCGAGGACGAAATTCCCTGGGACGAAATCGCATTTCGCACCATTGGCGTCACCCTGCGACATTACTTTGCCGATCGTCGTGCCGGCGAGTACCGCTTTCGCACCGAAAGTCTGACGGTACCGCCAAAACCGGCTACTCGTCATCCAGATTGAAGAACACCGGCAGCACCACCGCAAACGCCTTGCCGCGCAAAGTTTCGGGCAGGCGTGCGCGCAGGGCGCCGGCATCGATCATGGTCAGCGCTGCGCGATCCAGCGGTTCATGACCGCTGGAGCGGACGACCGAGGCGGCACGCGGCCGGCCGTCGCTGCCGACTTCGACGCGGATGTCGGCGCTCCCCTCCCAGCCTGAGGCCATCGCCTGTGCCGGGTAGCGCTTGAAGCGCCGCGCCTGCGTGGCCACCGCGATCCTGTAGACGCGCAGGCTATCCACCGTTTCTCCGCTTGCGTTGGTTTCCGTAAGAAGAACGCCGCTGGTCGATCCTGCGGGCCCTGCCGGGGCCGAAGTCGCGGCCCCGGGAGGAGCAGGCGCGGGGCCGGTTGCGGGCTTGGCGACGGATTCGGCCGGCACGGCAGGCGTTTGCGGAACTGAAGGCGGTCTGGCCTGCTCCAATGTACCGGGCGCGGGTTTCAGCACCTTGGGCACGCTCGGCACAGGAACCGGCACCGGAGTCGTTGCAGGAGTCGGCGCCGGCGGTACGGCGCGCGGCGGCAGTTTAGCCGGCGCCAGTTCCGCCCGCTGCGGCGAGCGCAGCGTTGCATGGAGTACCGAAGGCGTATCCTTCGTCAGCACGCGCGGGGGGCCGGACCAGAAAAGCACCAGGACGTGAATCACCAGCGAAGCGACAAGTGCATGACGCAGCCGTCGATACGCCAATTCCCTCGCGTCCAAGCTATGAAAAGTCATTCCGCTCTGCTAAATTCTCGCCAATACAGGATTCTATAGAGATGAGTAGCCATCCGCTGATCCTTACCCTCGACCAGCACGGGGTTCCCCACCGCTGGGTGAGCTGGCAGCATGCCTGCATTTACGTCGCGCGCGATCTGGTCGCGTGGGACGCGGGGGATACTCAGTTCGTTTTCTACGGCGGCACCAACCGCGTCACCGGCGAGCGCTCCGAGCTTTCCACCAGCAGCATCATCGCGATACGCGGCAAGGCCCTCACCGGCAAGTCCCTGCATCCGACCCCGCCGCTGTCCAACCGTGAGCTGTTCCATCGCGACCGGCATATCTGCGCCTACTGCGCGCGCGAGTTCGCCTCGCAGCGGCTGACTCGCGACCATGTCCTCCCCGTTTCGCAAGGCGGACGCGATACCTGGATGAACGTGGTCACCGCCTGCCGCCACTGCAACCAGACCAAGAGCGGGCGCACCCCGGAACAGGCACGCATGGAACTGGTCTACGCGCCCTACGTACCGAACAAGGCGGAATACCTGATCCTCTGCAACCGGAACATTCTCGCCGACCAGATGGACTTCCTCGCCCGTCACGTTCCATCCCAAAGCCGCGTGCGCGCGGCCTGAAGCTTGTGAATAAATCTACTGCGCGTGCCGGATCGGGGCTTGGGCGGCTCATTTGGCAAACCCGGCTATCCTCATGTACAAACTCGTACATTCCGGTAGCTGCGCTCCGGCCGCACCCCGCTGCGGCCCCGCGGCTACGCCCCGAAGGAAGTCCCCTTGGGGGACGATTTCTTCACAAGTCGCAAGTACTGGGCGCATCGCTTCGGTCCGGCTCCCTTCCTGCCCATGTCGCGCGCCGAAATGGACACGCTGGGCTGGGACGAATGCGACATCATCCTCGTCACCGGCGACGCCTACATCGACCACCCCAGCTTCGGCATGGCGCTGGTCGGCCGGCTGCTCGAAGCGCAGGGCTTTCGCGTCGGGCTGATCAGCCAGCCGGACTGGCGCTCGTCCGATGATTTCAAGCGCCTGGGCAAGCCGAAGCTGTTCTTCGGCATCACCGCCGGCAACATGGATTCGATGGTCAACCGCTACACCTCGGATCGCAAGATCCGTTCGGACGACGCCTACACGCCGAATGCGGCAGCGGACCGCCGCCCCGACCGCGCCGTCATCGTCTATTCGCAGCGCGCCCGCGAAGCCTTCCCCGACGTGCCGCTGGTGATCGGCGGCATCGAGGCCAGCCTGCGACGCATTGCGCACTACGACTACTGGTCGGACAAGGTGCGGCGCTCGATCCTGCCGCACTCGAAAGCCGACCTGCTGCTGTTCGGCAATGCCGAGCGGGCGCTGGTGGAACTGGCCCACCGCCTGGCCCATGGCGAGAAGATCGCCGAAATTCGCGACCTGCGCGGCACCGCCTTCATGGTGCCGCATGGCTGGCTGCCGGGGCCGGACTGGGTTGAGGCCGACTCGACCACGGTGGATACGCCGGGGGCGGTGCATCCGCATCCCGATCCCTACGCGATGGAAGCGGAGAAGCAGACCCCGAAAGTTATGCGAAGCGGTATCCACTCGGACGGCGCTGGTGATACGGCAATCGTGCGCGTCATCAGCCGCGCCGAGCGGCTCGCGGCAACGAAGGAAGCACGTGCTCACACCGCGATCCGCCTGCCCTCCTACGAACAGGTCCGCGACGATCCTGTGCTCTACGCGCACGCCTCGCGCAGCTTCCATCTCGAATCCAATCCCGGCAATGCGCGCGCGCTGATCCAGGCCCATGGCGAGGGCGCCAGCCGGCGCGACCTGTGGCTCAATCCGCCGCCGATTCCGCTCTCCACCGAAGAAATGGACCACGTCTTCGGCCTGCCCTATGCCCGCGCGCCGCACCCAAGTTACGGTGATGCCAAGATTCCGGCGTGGGAGATGATTCGCTTCTCGATCAACATCATGCGTGGCTGTTTCGGCGGCTGCACCTTCTGCTCGATCACCGAGCACGAAGGCCGCATCATCCAGAGCCGCTCGGAAGCCTCGATCCTGCAGGAGATCGAAGACATCCGCGACAAGACGCCGGGCTTCACCGGCGTCATTTCCGACCTCGGCGGGCCGACCGCCAACATGTACCGCATGGCCTGCAAGGACCCGAAAATCGAGTCCTCCTGCCGCCGGCTTTCCTGCGTCTATCCGGGCATCTGCGAGAACCTCAATACCGACCACGCGCCGCTGATCTCGGTCTACCGCAAGGCGCGCGCCCTGCCCGGCATCAAGAAGATCCTGATCAGTTCCGGCCTGCGCTACGACCTCGCGGTGCGCTCGCCCGAGTACGTCAAGGAGCTGGTGACCCACCACGTCGGCGGCTACCTGAAAATCGCGCCCGAGCACACCCAGGAAGGCCCGCTGTCGAAAATGATGAAGCCGGGCATCGGCGCCTACGAACGCTTCAAGCAGATGTTCGACAAGTTCTCCAAGGAAGCCGGCAAGGAGCAGTACCTGATTCCCTACTTCATCGCCGCCCACCCCGGCACCACCGATGAAGACATGCTCGAACTCGCGCTGTGGCTGAAGAAGAACGGCTTCCGCCTCGACCAGGTGCAGACCTTCCTGCCGACGCCGCTGGCCATCGCCACCGCGATGTGGCACACGGAAAAGAATCCGCTGCGCAAGGTCACGACGGATTCCGAAGGCGTTGCCGTAGTGCGCGGCGGACGCCAGCGCAAACTGCACAAGGCTTTCCTGCGCTACCACGATCCCGAAAACTGGCCGTTGCTGCGTGAGGCGCTCAGAGCCATGGGCCGCGATGATCTGATCGGGCCGGGCAAGCGCCACCTGATTCCGGCCTGGCAGCCAGCCGGCACGGGAACGGCGTCATTGCCGCATCGCCAAATCGTCCAGGCCGGAAAGCGGTCACAACAGTCGGCGCTGGCGACACGGCGAACCACGCCTGCCGCTCCGGCGAAACCCGGCAAAGCCGCGCCGGCACGGCGCCATCCGGACGTGCCACGGCATCCGCTGTCACGCCGCAAGGGCGGCTGATGAGGGATGCAAAATGGAAATGGTATGGTGAGCACTGTCGCTGGCGCGCAGCCTGATGCCGTCATTCTGATGATCGAGAATAGGTGCGCCGCTTGACCTGATATGCGCTTGTCGGCATGCTGCCTGACTGATTCGATTTCGACTGTTTTCCGCGGCGCCAGTTCTCCTCATCCGCTCTATTTCTATCCGGTGACGCCCCTGGCATCATGCAAGTCCCTTCACCACCGATCGAGGTTCCTTCCATGCTGCAGGCACAGGCAAAAACGTCGCGGCCCACAATCAACCATTTTCGGCGAGGCAGTCACGCAAATCCTCGGCCCCAGTCCTTCACAAGCCCGCGCGAATGAACGATGATCTCAACAAGGAACTTCAGGTCGGCTACGCACGCCTGCGCGAGTTCTGGCTCAATCAGGCCGAAACGAGTTTCCGGCGCGTGCTCGCCGCCGAGCCGGATCAACCGAGCGCTCTTCACCTGCTCGGCGTCACCACCTGCAAACTGGGGCGTAACGAAGAAGGAATCGCACTGATCCGCAGGGCGATCGAGATTCAACCTGAGCATTCTGCGGCCAGATTTGATCTCTCGGTCGCGCTACGCAACACGGCGCCGCAAGGTAGCGATGACGCTTACAGCGTCGACCGCGCGGAACACAAGTTCAAGCTCATCGACTATCAGTACTGCGCACGGATTCGATACGGTGCCGGCCGCGCACCGCACCCGCAACTCTCCGGCATGATGAATGAAGGGCGCACACGCTATGCCGCCTTCATTGCGCAAGCTGCCCACCTCGATGCCGATTTCGCCGCAATCGCACTGGACGGAGACTACGCCGGCCTGGCGCCGTTCTGGCACAACACCTGGTTCCCGCCGCTCGACGGAATGGCGCTGCACACAATTCTGTGCAACAGCAATCCCGCCCTGTTCATCGAAATCGGATCCGGAATCTCAACCAAGTTTGCGCGCCGAGCCATTGCCGGGCATGGCTTGCGCACCCGTGTGATATCAATAGACCCACAGCCGCGCAATCAGATAGACCGGCTCGCCGACCACAATATCCGTGCTCCGCTGGAGTCGGTTGATCAGCAAATATTTGACGAGCTTGGCGAGAATGACATTCTGTTTCTCGACAGTTCTCACCGCGCGTTCCAGAACTCGGACGTCACCACATTTTTCCTTGAAGTGCTGCCACGTCTCAAGCCGGGAGTCATCGTGCATTTGCACGACATCTACCTGCCATACGACTATCCATCCGGACACCTGTGGCGTCTGTGGAACGAGCAGTACCTGCTGGCAACCGCGTTGCTCTATGGCGGAAAGACACTGGAAATATTGTTCCCATGCTGGTATGTAAGCCAGGACCCTGAACTATCGGCGTTGACCAACGCATCGCTGCGCAAAGGCGCGCTCGCCGGTCTGAGCGTGCACGGCGCATCGTTCTGGATGCGCAAGGCCTGAAGCAAAGACTGCGGCGGGAATGGCCCAATGGGGCGGACCACAGAGGCTACAAAAAGGGGCAAGCACCTTGCTTTTTGTTGGGCTAATTGGCGAGTACAAAAACGAAACGCCCCGAAAGGCGTCTGTTTGTCATGTACCTGGCGGAGAGGGTGGGATTCGAACCCACGGATGCCTTGCGACATCGCCTGATTTCGAGTCAGGTACATTCGACCACTCTGCCACCTC
This sequence comes from Rhodocyclaceae bacterium, assembly GCA_006218025.1. Classification (GTDB taxonomy): domain Bacteria; phylum Pseudomonadota; class Gammaproteobacteria; order Burkholderiales; family Rhodocyclaceae; genus Sulfuritalea. Next base: position 85,827 of record VBWA01000022.1, read on the forward strand.
TCCGCGAGGCGCGGATTATACCCGCGAAGCGGCCATCGGTCACACCACGCCCGGAGGTAAATCGTTGTCGAAACTGCTTCGCCTGATCTGCTGCCTTGCGTCGGTCGGCCTCGCTGCCTGCACCCGCATCGAGCCGCCGGAAGCAGACGGCCGGCTGGTGGTTGCGGTGCGCGAAACGCCGGCCTTCTTCCAGCAGCGGGAAGGCGCCACGGCGAGCGGCTTCGAACATGACCTCGTCACGGCCTTTGCCGACAGCCTCGGCCTCAAGCTGAGATTCATCAAGGCCGTCGACGCCTACGAGCTCAGCGATCTTGCGCTTGCGGGACGGGTGCACATCGCCGCATCGATGCCGCTAGGCAACGGCACACTGCAGTTCTCGATGCCGATCCGCACGGTGACCCAATGGATCGTCGGCCACGACGATGTGCTCGGGCCGCAACGGCTCGCCGACCTGGCGGGACGAAGCGTCGAGGTGATGGCGGGTTCGCCGCTGGCGGACACGTTGCGCGGGCTCGACGAGAAGTCGCGCCCGCTGGTGATCGAGGTGCCCGGCGTCGATGAGATGGAACTGCTGGCCCGCGTTGCGGAGCACAAGGCCGAGCTGGCCGCCGTGCATGAAGTCCATCTCGATCTGGGCGTCAACTTCTACCCGGAGCTAGTCCCCCTGCTGCAACTGCCGGGCAAGCTGGAGATCGGCTGGGCCTTCGGCGGTGAAGGCGCTGCGGCGCTGCGCGCCAAGGCCGACGCCTTCATCACCACCGCACGCGCCGACGGCACGCTGGCGCGCATCCATGACCGCTACTTCGGCCACATCAAGCGCATCAATGCCGCTGGCATCGCGCAGTTCCTCGACGATACAAGAAGCAAACTGCCGAACTGGCGCCGCCACTTTCAATCGGCGCAGGACCTGACCGGCATCGACTGGCGCCTGCTCGCGGCGCTGGCCTATCAGGAATCGCATTGGGATCCGCTGGCCACCTCGCCCACCGGCGTGCGCGGCATGATGATGCTGACCGAGGAGCCGGCGCCCGCTATCTGGCGGAACTGGTGGAGCAGGTGCCCGCCAGCGCGAAGCATCCGGACCGCCTGTGGCTGGCCCTGTCGGCCTACAACCTCGGCATGGGCCACTTCCGCGGCGCCCGCGCCATTGCGATGAAAATGAAGCGCGATCCGGATATCTGGTACGACATGAAGCAGGTGTTGCCGCAACTGGCGCGGCCGGAAATTTATGCGCGGCTGAAGAGCGGCGCCGCGCGCGGTGGCGAAGCGGTGATCATGGTGGAGAACATTCGCAGCTACTACGACATCCTGAGCCGCTTCGAGCCGGCCTACGCGTCGCCCTACCCGGCGCAGTCGGCGCTGACCGTCAACGCAAGCCCGCGCTGATCCGCGCTAGGCGGCGCTGATCTTCTCCATGCCGCCCATGTAGCCGCGCAGCACGACGGGCACCGTGATGCTGCCGTCTTCGTTCTGGTAATTTTCCAGCACCGCGACGAGCGTGCGGCCGACCGCGAGGCCGGAGCCGTTCAGCGTGTGCAGCAATTCGGGCTTGTCCCGTTTGCCAGATGCGTCGTTCCTGAAGCGGGCCTGCATGCGGCGCGCCTGGAAGGACTCGAAGTTCGAGCAGGACGAGATCTCGCGATAGGCATTCTGCGCCGGCAGCCAGACTTCGAGGTCGTAGGTCTTGGCCGCCGAAAAGCCCATGTCGCCGGTACACAAGGCCACCTTGCGATAGGGCAGGTCGAGCTTCTGCAGCACGGCCTCGGCGTGTCCGGTGAGTTGTTCCAGCGCGTCCCACGACTGATCGGGGCGCACCATCTGCACCAGCTCCACCTTGTCGAACTGATGCTGGCGGATCATGCCGCGCGTGTCCTTGCCGTAGCTGCCGGCTTCCGAGCGGAAGCAGGGCGTGTGGGCGACGAACTTGAGCGGCAGGGCATCGGCCGCAAGAATCTCGCCGCGCACCATGTTGGTCACCGGCACTTCGGCGGTCGGAATCAGGTAGAGCTTGCTGCCGTCGCTGCGCGGCACCATGAACAGGTCTTCCTCGAATTTCGGCAGTTGCCCCGTGCCGAACATGCTTTCGGGATTGACCAGGTAAGGCGTATAGACCTCTGTGTAGCCATGCTCCGTGGTGTGCAGATCGAGCATGAACTGGGCCAGCGCGCGATGCAGGCGGGCAATCCGGCCCTTCATCACCGTAAAGCGGCTGCCGGAAATCTTCACCCCGGCCTCGAAGTCCAGCCCGCCCAGCGCGGTGCCGAGATCGACGTGATCGCGCGGCGCGGCGATCACACGCGGCGTGCCCCAGCGCAGGATCTCGACGTTACCGGCTTCATCCTTGCCGACCGGCACGCTTTCGTGCGGCAGGTTGGGAATCAGTTCGAGGAAGGTATCGAAGCGCGGCATCAGCTCCGCCAGTGCAGTCTCGCCGGCCTTCAGCTCGTCGCCCAGCCCCGCCACTTCGGCCATCACGGCTGATGCGTCCTCGCCTTTGCCCTTCAGCATGCCGATCTGCTTCGACAGCGTGTTGCGCTTGGCCTGTAAGTCCTGCGTATGTACCTGCAGACGCTTGCGCTCGGCTTCGAGCGCCTCGAAGGCGACGGTGTCGAGCGTCACGCCGCGCAAGGCCAAGCGCTCGGCAACGAGGGGAAGATTGGTACGAAGGAGTTGAATGTCCAGCATGGTGTTTCCTATCGGGTCTTTGCGGCTTTGGCATCCAGCTCGCGCAGATGGGCAAGTTTTTCGGCGATCTTCTGTTCCAGCCCGCGCGCCACGGGTTGATACCAATGCACGGCGGGCATCCCCTCGGGCAGATAGGTTTCCCCGGCGGCGTAGCCCTCGGCTTCGTCGTGGGCGTAGCGGTAATCGGCGCCGAAGCCGAGATCCTTCATCAGCTTGGTCGGCGCGTTGCGCAGGTGTTCGGGCACGCCGCGGCTCTTGTCTTTCGCCACAAACGCGCGGGCCGCATTATAGGCGACGTAGGCCGCGTTCGACTTGGGCGCCACAGCCATGTAGAGCACCGCATTGGCCAGCGCCAGTTCGCCTTCCGGGCTGCCGAGGCGCTCATAGGTGGCGCAGGCGTTGAGCGCGATTTCCCAGGCGCGCGGATCGGCCAGGCCAACATCCTCGATCGCCATGCGCACGATGCGCCGCCCCATATAGAGCGGATCGGCGCCGCCATCGAGCATGCGCACCAGCCAGTACAGCGCGGCATCCGGGTCCGAGCCGCGCACGGATTTGTGCAGAGCCGAGATCTGGTCGTAGAAGGCGTCGCCGCCCTTGTCGAAACGCCGCAGATCGGCCGCCAGCGTCTGCTCCAGAAAGTCGGCGCTGACGACACGGTGACCGGCGGTGGCCACGGCCGTGCGCAACTGCTCCAAAACATTGAGGAGGCGCCGCGCGTCGCCGTCGGCATAACCGATCAGGCGGTTGCGCGCCTCCGGCGAGAACTCCAGGTCAGCCAGGGCGCGTGACTGGGCGCGGTCGAACAGCTCGCCGAGTTCGGCCTCGTCGAGGCTCTTCAGCACATACACGGAAGCCCGTGACAGCAGCGCGGAATTCACTTCGAACGACGGGTTCTCGGTGGTGGCACCGATGAAGGTCACCGTGCCCTTTTCGACGTAGGGCAGGAAGGCATCCTGCTGCGCCTTGTTGAAGCGATGCACTTCATCGACGAACAGTATGGTGCGGCGCCCCTGCTGCGCCATGACTTCGGCCTGCTGCATGGCCTCGCGGATATCCTTGACGCCGGAAAACACCGCCGACAGGGCGATGAACTCGGCATCGAAACTGTCCGCCATCAGGCGCGCCAGCGTGGTCTTGCCGACGCCCGGCGGGCCCCAGAGGATCATCGAATGCGGCGTGCCGGAAGAAAACGCCAAGCGCAGCGGCTTGCCCTCGCCCAGCAGATGACGCTGGCCGATCACCTCGTCGAGCGTGCGCGGCCGCATCTGCTCCGCCAGCGGCGCATGCGGGTTCACCGTCTCGAACAGGTCAGTCGCCGACAACGTCAGCCCCGGCCGGTGCGACAAAGCGAAACAGCGAAGGCGGCAGCACCGGATTGGCCTCGAACTGGGTGAAGCGCAGCACCGTCACCTGACCGAAGCTGTCGTGGATTTCCATGCTCACCGGGCGGTTCGCAGCGAAGCCGATTTTCATGCTCTCGAAGCTGGCGTCGCCACCCTTGGGTTTGGCCTCGACGAATTCGAGGCCATCCGCAGCGGTGCCTTCCTTGAGTTCGAAATTCTTGTCCAGGTCCTGCCCCGCCAGAAGAGCTGCCGGACTGGCACCAAAGGCCGAGCCGAGCTTCTTCACCGCGACCTGATTGAGTTCGGGGTCGTAGCTCCACAGCTTGTTACCGTCGCTGACCAGCAACTGCTTGTAGGGCTTCTCGTAGGACCAGCGGAACTTGCCCGGGCGCTGCAGGGCGAAAATGCCGGCCGACTGCTGCGGCTTGCGCCCCGACTTGGAAATCGCCGTCTGCGCGAAGACGCCGCGCGCGCTGCGGTTGGTTTCGAGGAAGGTCTTGAGCTGGTCGAGGCCGGTGGCGGATGCCGGAACGGCAGGGACCGCCAGAATGCAGAAAATGCAGAGTAGTCGTTTCATGGGGCAATTATCCCCGACTCCACCCATGCGCGGCGGGGTTTGTCGGCGCTTTATTCCACGCCTTATTCCGATCGGTTCGGCGCAATCACCTCGCGCCCGCCGGCACCGTTCATGGGCGAGACCAGCCCGGCTTTTTCCATGGCTTCGATCAGGCGCGCCGCGCGGTTGTAGCCGATGCGCAAATTGCGCTGCACCAGCGAGATCGAGGGCCGCCGCGTTTTCAGCACCACTTCGACGGCCTGGTCGTACATCGGATCGCTTTCCGCGTCGCCGGCCGCCGTGTCACCAGCGCCGACTTCCGAGTCCTCGCTCGTGGGGCCATCGAGCAGGCCCTCGATATAGTCGGGCGGCCCGACCTTCTTCAGGTGATCGACGACGTGATGCACCTCCTCGTCGGCGACGAAAGCGCCATGCACGCGTATCGGCAGGCCGGTACCCGGAGCGAGGAACAGCATGTCGCCCTGGCCGAGCAACGCCTCGGCGCCCATCTGGTCGAGGATCGTGCGCGAATCGATCTTGCTCGAGACCTGGAAGGCGATGCGCGTCGGGATGTTGGCCTTGATCAGACCGGTGATCACATCAACGCTCGGCCGCTGCGTCGCCAGGATCAGGTGGATGCCCGAGGCGCGCGCCTTCTGCGCCAGGCGTGCGATGAGTTCTTCGATCTTTTTGCCCACCACCATCATCAGATCGGCCAGTTCGTCGATCACCACGACGATGTAAGGCATGGTTTCCAGCGGCTCGGGGCCGATGTCCGTGTTCGCGGTCAGCGAGAAGGGATTGGGGATGTGCTCACCGGCCTTCTTCGCCTCGTTGATCTTGCTGTTGTAGCCGGAGAGATTGCGCACACCCATGGCCGACATCAGCTTGTAGCGCCGCTCCATTTCGCCGACGCACCAGTTCAGCGCATTGGCCGCCTTGGTCATGTCGGTCACCACCGGCGCCAGCAGATGCGGAATGCCTTCGTAGATCGACAGCTCCAGCATCTTGGGATCGACCATGATCATGCGCACGTCCTTCGGCTCGGACTTGTAGATCAGCGAGAGGATCATCGCATTGACCCCGACCGACTTGCCCGAGCCCGTGGTGCCCGCCACCAGCAGGTGCGGCATCTTGGCCAGATCGACCACCACCGGCTGGCCGCCGATGTCCTTGCCGAGTGCCACCGACAATGGCGAATGCATGCCGTGGTAGGCCTGCGAGCCGATGATTTCCGAGAGCCGCACGATCTGCCGCCGCGGATTGGGCAGTTCCAGCGCCATGCACGACTTGCCGGGCACCGTCTCGACCACGCGGATCGACACCAGCGAAAGGGCGCGCGCCAGATCCTTCGCCAGCCCGACGATCTGGCTGCCCTTGACCCCGATCGCCGGCTCGATCTCGTAGCGCGTCACCACCGGCCCGGGGTGGGCCGTCAATACCTTGGCCTCGACGTTGAAGTCGGCCAGCTTGCGCTCGATCAGGCGGGATGTGAATTCGAGGGTCTCGGGCGCGGGCAGATCGGCCGGGTTGTGCACCGGCTCGGCCAGCAGGTGCAGCGGCGGCAGTGCGCCTCCCGGCGCATCGAAGAACAGCGGCGCCTGGCGTTCCTTCTCCGCTCTCGCGACAGCCTTGGGCGCCACCGGCACCACGATTTCGACGGGTTCGATACGGACCGGACTTTCCTCGACCTTGCGCCGCTCCGTTTCAACCACCTCCTCACGCTGTTCGGCCACCGCACGCCCGTAGCGACGATCCTGCCAGCTGTCCCACAAACTGCGCAGGCCCACGTAGGCCCCTTCCAGCAGGATGCCGGCCTTCTCGGCAATGGCTATCCATGAGGCGCCGGTAAACAGGCTGAAACCGATCATTGCCAGCACCAACAGAATCAGGGTGCCGCCGGTGTAGCCGAGAAACTGCTCGATGTAACGACCGACCTCTGTTCCTAGCATGCCGCCGGGAGCAAGCGGCAGCGCGACCTTCAGGCTCCAGAAGCGCATCCCCTCGAGCCCGCAGCTTGCCAGCAGGAGCAGGACGAAGCCCGCCATGGCTATCAGCAGGGAACGGTGGTCGCCGCCAAACAGGCGGCTGAGCCGGTGGTAGCCCCATGTCAGCAGAAAAAACGGCAGGGCCGCCCACCACCAGGCGGAAAGCCCGAACAGATACAACAGCAGATCGCTCAGCCAGGCACCGAAGCGTCCGCCCGGATTGGCGATGCGCCCGACCGTCGCTGCATGCGACCAGCCGGGATCGGTCCGCTCGAAACCCCAGAGCACGAGGCCCAGATAAAGCCCGATGAGGCCGACCAGCAGCCAGCGCGCCTCATGCACCAGCAAGGCGATTTTCTCGGGTAGCGGAGTCGAAACGGATTCAGATGCGCTGACGGCATTCATGGCAACGAGCCGGTCCGGGAATCAACCCGAACCGGAATGACGGACACTGACGAATTATGTCCGGCTGCCGGGGTGCTCAAGGCCCAAAAAGCTGCCCAAGTCACCCCCTGTTCCGCTCTTGCGGCAAGGTATCAGTCGCAGATACCCTTGTTCACGCCGCCGGAGGTGACGGTTTCGACCAGCGACGACTGGGGAATGTAGCCCAGACCGGGATCAGCCGGCAGAAGCTTCGGCAAGACGTTGTTCGCAGCAATGAAGCCGAATTGCCCGGCGCCGATAGACAAGGAACCGGCGCTGTTGCCCACCCGCACCTCACCATCGCGCACGCTCACATAGACGCCCGCCTCATGGGTGGCGTCGCCGCCGGCGCCCTCTTTCTTGCAGGGGCCCGTCTTGCAGTCATCGACATCGAATATCGTGCCGCGAATGCCGATGGTGGCTGTCTCTGTTTGCATCTCGTAGGCATCCTGATCGCCGCGCTTGCTGATCAGGCCGGATACCGCACGCAGGCCGCCCTTCAGCAGCGCGAATACGGCTTTGTCCTCCTTCGGCTTGGCTTCAACGAAGGTATAGGCCGTCACGGTGAACTGCGTATTCGGCTTCAAAGTGATGGTTGCGCCGTCGGTGAACTTGATTTGCGCATAACTGTCCTTCTGCGTTTGCAGCGTGTCGCCGGGGATGACCTCCGACTTCATCGACAGAATCCGCGTCGAACCATCCGCCCGCTTGACCGAAAGCGTTCCCGAAAGCTGGATGATCGTGCCATTGGCCAAAGCGCTGCCCGCCATCAGGAACGCCAGTACTGCAAGAATAAAACGACTCGTTTTCATGGTCCTCTCCTTAGCTACATTGTCCAGCAATCTTGCGCTTGTAATTGCCCTGATCCGTCGCGCCACGCCGACTCTGGGCAATCGTCTCGGTATTGATCGAAAAGTTGATGTAGCCCATCAGGGACTCATCCACTCCGATCGCCGTCCGGGATTTGACCAGTCCAACCGAATGACTGGGCAGATCGGTGATCACCGTGAATGCCCCTCCGCCCGTAAACCGGTAGGTAATCGGGTAGACATTGGCAGTCAGGGGATTGTCTAAGGCATCATAAAGGCCCGACCCTTTGCCGCCGGCGACTATCAGTCCGCCGCTGATACCGGGGCCCAGCAGCGCCGCAACCGCGCCATCGGGATGGGTGAAGGTGCCCGCGCCGTCGATGGTGAAATCGATCGGCCCGGCGTTCTGGATACTGGCCGACGCCAACAGGTTCGCCGAGGCGGATGGCACGGTGCCGCCGACAACCGCGACGCTTCCTCCGGTCTTGATCTCCAGCGTCAATTCCGGATCGAATACCGCCAGCGCCGTGGCCTTCGTTCCGGTACCCGTGATGGCGCCGCCGGTCAGAACGAAGTCTCCCGTGACATCGAAGCCCTTGCCCGATTTCACGAACACGATGGCGCTTGCATTGGCCTCGCCGCCACCCAGGCTGACCGTCCCGCCGTTGATGTAAAAATTGCCGCCGACCTTGAGGTCGAGCTTGTTCGCGCTCAGGAACGCGTTGGCTTGCGCCTGAGCAGTTGAATCTGACGTACTCGCCGCACCTCCGCCCAGCGTCAAGTCGCCGGTGGTTGTGATCTTCAGGATGCCGCCCGTCTCGATGGCTACATCGCTCTTGAGGCTCTGGCCGAGACCGGCCGTCGCTGTGCCGCCGGTAACATTCATGCTGGCCGCGTTGACTTCGATGTCTCCAGTGGTCTTCACCGAAAGGTCGTTCGATACACCGGCATTGCTGCCGCCGCTGAAATTGACGGCATTGGCAGACGTGAACTTGATGTTTTTTGCAAGCACCGTGCCGGATCCGGTAACCGAGATTGCGGATGCACCTCCGGTGGTACTCAGCAGTATGTCGCCCGTTCCCGCGTCGATATTCAGCGGTCCGCTTCCCGTTACCGGCGCGAGAGTGAGGTTCCCGGCCGACGAGAAATCCATGCCGCCACCCTTCGCCTCGACTATCGTATAGGCAGCATCCTGATAGTAAGCAAGCGCTCCCGGCGCCGAAAGATACAGATTGGTGACGCTGTTCAGGTTGTCCTGCAAGGTAATGCCACCGGCGCCGGTCACCGTGGCATGCAGGGAGCCTGCAGCGATGGGCCCGCTCTGGCTGATCGGCCCGGTGGCGGTGTAGAAGACCTGGCCGCCGGGGCTGTTGACTCCGGACAGCACCAGCGCCCCTATCTTCCCGATGTAGGTAAAGGCATTGCCCGCCTCGGAACTGGTGATCAGCGAGATTGCGTTGGAGCCGATGTGGACCGGCGTCGTTGAATCGCCGATATCGCCATAAGACCGCAGCATCACGTTGTCCGCCACGTCGATGAGGCCGGCTCCACTGTCCCGTATCCGCCCGGTCACCGGCCCACCGGAAAGGTCGTAGCCGTTGTTGATGGTGAAGCCGCCGGACGCGCCAACCAGCGGATTGATGGTCCCGCCGACGACGATGTCACCGGTATGCCCAGGATCACCGATCATCAAGCCGCCGGTAGTGGACACCGAATTCAGATCGCCTTGCGTCAGCCCCAACTCCGCGCCCGAAGCCGCTGCGCCTATCCTGATCTGCCGGTTCGTAGTGCCGGAGGTCAGCGTAACCAAGGCTGCATGGCCAGAAATTTCTCCCCCAGCCAGGCTCATGCTGTCTCCCTTCAGCACGATCGGTGCCGTGGACACGCTATTCGTTACTATGCTTGTGCCAGCGATGTTCTTCAAGATGCCGATTCCCGCATCGACGGTCACACTGGTCGCCCCTTTAATCGTGCCGGTATTCGTCAGACCGACACCAGTGAGGCTCACGACCGTGCCGGTAATGTCCCCCGCTGCGCTGATCGCACCACCACCGGTGATAGTCACTGCGGCGCCAGAGCTGATGTCACCTGCTGCGACTGTGGTCACTGTGCCAGTTTCATTGATCGAAACCGCGCCCCCGCCGTTAGTGGTGATGCCCGCATTTACTGCTAGGTTGGTGCCGGTAAGACTGACTCCGGCCCCACCGTCAGTAGTGACCGCCCCATTCAGCGTGGTGGTGCCTGTGCCTGCGCTTTGCGTCAGGCTCGTCGCACTGATTCCCCCTCCTGCATTAACGTCAATGGCGCTATTGATGGCGATGGCACCGAGCTTGGTGCCATCGCCGACGGCCCCTCCAAACGTGATACTCCCGGTCCCCGCCGCAAGCACAAGCGTCTGCCCTCCTGCTGTACTTCCATCGACCAGCCCGGTGAAGGTGACGTCGCCGCTGCCGGTGCTCACCGTGGTGGCGCC
>VBWA01000079.1 GCA_006218025.1 Rhodocyclaceae bacterium
GCTCCGTTATGCGGACGGCTGCTTAACTCTGGCGTTAGGCGGCCCTGCATCGGGTTCGGTTGGGACGGTCCGGCTACGGTAGGGTTGGTCGGCCGGCTCACCTTCGCGTTGGGAGGGCTGATCGCTTGCCCTGGTGCGGCTGCGTCATACGTGGTATGTTCCCGCGTCATCACCGAGTCAAATCAGCTTTTCATCGAGGTTCCGCGCCACCCGACGTCTCGCAGGCCGCAGGGCACCCCGCTCCTGGAGCACGTTCGGGAACACCTGCCTGCGTTCCTCCACGAGCGCGAGGCATCCGACTCCAAGCCCGTGTGGTTCGTCCAGTGCGAGTTCGAGCGTTACCTTCGCTGCGGCGATAAGCGGTTTGGCCACGCAACCCTGGCGTGCACGCGGTGCGGGTTCGAGCACGACATCGCGTTTTCCTGCAAGCGACGCGGGTTCTGCACCTACTGCCTCCATCTCCGGATGATCGAGCAGAGCACGTTCATCCAAACCCACGTTATCGGCGACACTCCGGTGCGGCACTGGGTGCTGAGCCTCCCATCGCCGTTGAGCAACCTCCTGGGGTTCGATGGCCCGCTTACGAGCAAGGTGCTGGCAGCCTGGACCGCCGCCATCTCTCGACATTACCTCGTCCAGGCCCGCAAGGTGACGAACGCGGACGAGGTCTTGATTCTCGGTGTGGGCGTCGTCACCGGGATTCACCGTGCGTCATCGATGCTGTATGCCTGCCTCCACTTTCACAGCGCGGTGACGAATGGCGTGTTCGTGTTGAACCGGGATTCGGGCGTCGTGTCGTTCGTCGACCTACCTGCTCCCACGCCCGCCGAGATCAGCGACGTCGCGTGGGATACCTGCAAGCGCGCCGTGCGGATGTTTCGTCGTCGGAAAATGTGGACGGACCTGGCTGGTGCACCTGGCGATCCCGATCGGCTCGTGTCGGGTGAGATCGATCTGCGATCCCGCAAGCGCCCGGTGCGGTTCAACGCGTCGGCCTCTCGGCGCCACGTGGTTGTCCCGGAGTCGCCGGGGGTCGGCACGTTCGACGTATGGGTCGGCCAGCACATCAGGCGAGGGCAGAGCGGCAGACTCGGTCGGCTCCTTCGATACATCTTTGCGCCACCCGTCCGGGATCATCAGTTGGTTCGTGAACCGGACGGTTGCATCACGCTGGAGCTCGACCGGTCACGTCACGATGGGACCGGAAAGCGCACGTTCACCCCGACGCAACTCATCGAGGCGCTCATCGGATTGATTCCACAGCCGCAGTTCCGGCTCATCCGCCTGCATGGCATGTATGCACGGCGCGCCAAGTATCGCGATCAGATTGTTGCTCAGCCTCCGGCTCCCGAAGTCGGACCGGAAGAGAAAACCGAGAGGGATGAGCCATCAGAGGATCGGCGGGCGTGGGCCGAGCTCCTCCGGCACGCGTACGAAGTCGAAGTGCTCCGCTGCCGCTGCACCGGGCGATTCCTGTTGATCACGCTGGAAAGCGATCGCCTCAGCTACCGGCGAGAAATGGACCGCCGGCACCGAGGCCGCGCACCTCCCGGAAACCGGTTCGAGCATATCGCCGAGTAGACTGGTTCGTCCGAAATGAGCGCCGGACGGTTCCACATACGTTAAAGTATCCGCAAGGTCCGGAATGGGCCATCGAAACCACCATCCACGACTCCCGTGAGTCTTCGCGGGGGAGAATGTATGGTCGGCTGGGAGAAACCGGACCCGAATCCGCATCGGGCGGTCGGGGAAAACCCGCTAATAGAGGCCCTGTAGTCTAAGCCGGGCCGCCTAACAAATCGTTGAAGCAGACCGCCGCATAACTCCGCGGTGGTCACGGG
>VBWA01000080.1 GCA_006218025.1 Rhodocyclaceae bacterium
CCCTAAACAAGCGATACGCGATCGGCGCGACGGGGCGAAGGAGAGGAGCCGTGGAGGGGACGATCGTCTCCCTCGGGCGCTGCCCGGTGGGTGCGTCGGATTTTCGTCGCGGCGGCTCACCTCCTATCGTGGTGCGGGGTTGTGGGTCTACGACTGCCTGCCCCGGGCATGAGTGCGTCGGAGCAGACTCGCGGTCAGGAAGTATCCAGCGACCTGAAGAAGATGGGGAGGTCGGGGCGCCAGGCGAGCAGCCGGTAGACGAGCCTGCGACCGGTACGCAGGATCTGAGCCGGGATGAGCATGAAGCGCTGCACGAAGGAGCGGAAGTCCATCCGCAGAACGCGCTCGCGCTCGGCCTGGTGCTTGTCGCGCCACTGGCCCGAGACCGGCGTGAGCAGGGCGAACCACGCCTTGAGCGACCAGGCGAGCGAGAGGATCACCATGTAGGCCCAGTTCGCCTCGAGCGTGTTGAGCGGAGCGTGCAGGGCGCGCACGCCGTGCTTCATCTGGTCGATGAGGTTCTCCTGGTTGCAGCGAGCGTTGGCCTCGCGCACGACTTGTTCGACCGTCATCGAGCGGTCGTTGGTCACGTAGAAGAAGTAGCGGTAGTTCTGGCCGAGGCAAATCTGGCCCCTCTCCTCGATGATCGTCTTGCGAACGACGACCATGCGGTACGCGCGCTTGGTCTTGTTGGGCCGGTGCTCGAACTCGGCGACGTCCTCGCGCTCGAGGCGAAGATTGAGAAACTCGCGTTCGCGCACGACCTGCTCTTTGACCCGCGGTTGCTTCTTGCGTTCTTCGCGCTCTGCGAACGCCTGGTCGGCCCTGCGAACCAACTCGTGGTACTCGCCCTCGTCGAGCGCGTCGGCGCGAGAAATCAAGGGCTTCTTGGCGTCGTAGCCGAACACGAAGCGCACGCCGGCTTCTGTCCAGCGGTCGAAGTGCGCCGTGAGCGAGAAGTCCGTGTCGCCGCGCAACAGCACGTGCTCCCACCCCGCGCGGCGGCACAGCACAACCGCGCGGTCCAAGTACCCGGCCGCGCCCTCGTGCGACGGCCGGTTGCCGCCGCGGTTGACTATGAACAGCGGCTCGCCCGTGTTCGCGAGCGAGACGACCAGCGGGTGGTAGCCCCAGATGCCCTTGAATGAGACGTCCATCCCCTGCTTGCACTCCCCGGTCGTTTCCACGATCGAGCCATCGGCGTCGATGCGCGCGGTCTCTTTGAAGAACCGGCGCGGCTGCTTCTGCCAGACGCCCACGCGCACGTCGTTGACGATGTCCATCAGCTGCTCCACCACTCGGGCGTTGAAGCGGCGGCAGAAGTCGCCCTCCGTCGTGGGGTCCGGGATCGTGCGCGCTCCCAGCGCGTCGAGGAACGCCGTGTCGTTGCGTCGCACCTCGATGTCGTCGAGCACTTGCCCGCCGCACAGCGCGTTGTAGGCGATGTTGAGGATGTGGTCCGACTCGGTGTACGGCCGATGACGCTTGAGGATCGACAGCCGCGTGTCCAGAGCCTCGACCAGCCCGACCTTCCACGCGAGTTCGTGCACCGCCCCGATGCCGCCGCACGCGATCGCACGCACGCGCTCGGCGACCTCATAGTGGATCGTCCGTGCGCTCATCTCCGGCCCGCCCGTCGCACGAGGTTCTCGTCCGCCCTCGACCGCCTCCAGCCGCCGATCAATTTTGCGTTGCTCCGTCCGCAGCCAACGTCGTACGCTTGTGTTCACCTGAAAGCCCTCCGTTCCTCTGGCGTTGCAACCGAAGAACGCCGGGCTTTTCAGGTTTAATCCCTCACGAAGCGTTTTTTCTCGCTAGATCAAGG
>VBWA01000023.1:0-87847 GCA_006218025.1 Rhodocyclaceae bacterium
CGCCAGACTCCCCCTTCTAAACCCTCCTCCGGATTGCCGGACGGAGGGTTTATTGCTTTTAGCTTAGGGAACCCTTGTTTTTTGTTGATCCGCCAGGCAAAGTCTTTGCGTTCTTTACCTTTCACCTCTGGCTGCGAAACTACAACCGGTCATGTTGGGCATTTCGCCCGGATCCTGATGGCAGACGCGCGCCGGGGCCACCTCTGTTGCCATCACTGACGAAGCCGGCGCGAAGACCTTGGTTTCCAATCGATCAACGTCGCGGAACTGCTCTCCTCCGGTCTTTCCGTGCAAGTGCGGTGGAATGCGCTGGGGCGACGGCGCCTGTTGTGCGGAAACCACAAAATATGTCTTTCGTCGCGCGAAAGGAGCCTCGACGATTGCCCGCCATCCGACCCTAAAGCAGAATGCTCCCAGCTTCCCGAAATCGGGTAGTGCAGCAAGCAGTGACCAACCACGTGGTGTCATTGCAAGCTGTTAAAACCAACTCTCTTTGGAGAAATCTATGCAAAAGAAACTAATCGCTCTGGCCGTTGCTGGCCTGGTTTCCGGCGGCGCCTTCGCTCAGTCGAGCGTGACCATCTCCGGTGCCATGGACCTCGGCATCGAATCCGTTAGCGCCAGCAGTGCTACCGCCGGTGTGAACGCCACCAGCCGCACCCGTATTACCAACAACACGTCGTGGCTTCGCTTCTCCGGCGCGGAAGATCTGGGCGGCGGTCTGAAGGCCGTGTTCCAGATTGAGCAAGACGTGAACGGTGACACGGGTTCCGCTACCGGCATTTCCAGCCGCAATACCTACGTTGGTCTGGCTGGCGGCTTCGGCACCGCAATCATCGGTCGCTACGATGTGCATTACACGACGCACATGGGCATTGTCGATTGGGGTTCGTCTGGCGCGATGCCGCATGCTGCCAACACGCTGAACATCGTCGGCCAAGTCAATGGCGTCGGCGTAATCGGCGGCCGTCTGGACAACGTTATTGCCTACATTTCGCCCAGCTTCTCCGGTTTCACCGCCCAACTCGGTTACACGACCGGTGCTGAAGCCACTACCCCGAATCTGGGCGGCAAGGACAGCGCCTGGAACCTGTTCCTGAAGTACGGCAATGGCCCGGTCGGCGCTTTCTGGAGCCACACCGACACCAACAACGGTAATGGCGCCGCTCGCACTGCGGATCTCGAAGTTACCGCCGACCGTCTCGGCGCTGCCTACGATTTCAGTGGCTTCAAAGTGGGCCTGATTTACGACCGCACCAAGATCACCTTGACCGGAGCTGATAGGGCCAGCCGTAATGCCTGGTCGCTGCCGATCAGCTACAAGGCCGGCGCCAACAATTTCTACTTCTCGTACGCCAAGTCGGGTGATGTTACCGGCACGGCGGGTGGTGCCAATACCAATGCCAGCAGCTACGCTCTGGGTTATGCTCGCGACTTGTCGAAGCGGACCCAGCTGGGCGTGTCGTACTCCAGAATCAACAACGGCAGCGCTGCAAACCTGGACTTCTGGACCCGCGGTGTCGGCAACGTCAACGCTGGTGCCGATCCTTCCAGCTTCTACCTCGGCATGTATCACTCGTTCTAATCGACTCCAGTCGAGCTGAACCAGCAGTATCCAAAACGGCCACCTTCGGGTGGCCGTTTTTCCGTCCGGAGTCGTGTAATGGCATCGATAGCCTTCAACACCCTCAAATCGTAGAACAACGGAACAACAGTGGAACAATAGGGGCGAGGCAGCGGTGAGGTAGACCACCTCTCCTTGCAGCTATTTCAGAGCAGGATCAGGTTGTCGCGGTGAATCAGTTCTGCGCTGTCGATATAACCGAGCAGGGCTTCAATGTCCTGGGTGCCGTGACCGGCAATACGGCGTGCCTCCGAGCTTGAATAGTTGATCAGGCCGCGGGCGATTTCGCGGCCGTCGGGGGCGCGACAGGCCACCACCGCACCGCGCTCGAAATCACCCTCGACGCGCACCACGCCGACTGCCAGCAGGCTGCGCCCGCCGGCCAGTGCCTGCACCGCGCCGCTGTCGAGGGCCAGCGCCCCGACCAGTTGCAGGTGGTCGGCCAGCCATTGCTTGCGCGCGGCCAATGGCGATTCGACGGCATAGAGCAGGGTGCCAATGGACTCGCCGCGGGCGGCGGCCAGCAGGGAATCGGGTTCGCGACCACTGACGATCAGCGTATGGGCGCCGCTCTTGGCAGCGCGCTGGGCTGCACGCACTTTGGTGATCATTCCGCCCTTGCTGATACCCGAACCGGCGCCGCCAGCCATGGCTTCAAAGCGGCGATCATCGGCGCGCCCTTCGCTGATCAGGGTGGCGGCGGGATCGAGGCGCGGATCGGCGCTGTAGAGGCCCTTCTGGTCGGTAAGGATGATCAAGGCTTCGGCTTCGACGAGATTGGCCACCAGTGCACCGAGCGTATCGTTGTCGCCGAACTTGATCTCGTCGGTGACCACCGTGTCGTTCTCGTTGATGATCGGGACAACGCCGAGATCGAGCAGGGCTTGCAGGGTCGAGCGGGCATTGAGGTAACGCGTGCGGTCGGCAAGATCTTCGTGGGTCAGCAGGATCTGCGCGGCTTTCAGGCCGTGGCTGAGGAAGGTCGTTTCGTATGCCTGTGCCAGGCCCATTTGCCCAACGGCAGCGGCAGCCTGCAGGTCGTGCATGGCATGGGGCCGTGTGGTCCAGCCCAGCCGCTGCATGCCGGCGGCGATCGCGCCGGAAGACACCAGCAGCACCTGGCGCCCGTCGGCGTGCAGCGCAGCGATCTGGCGCGCGCATTCGGCGATGAAATCGTGGGCCAGGCCCTCGCCGTGCTTGGTGACCAGCGCGCTGCCCACCTTGACCACGACGCGCTGCGCTTCAGCTATCTGCCGTCTCATGATTGCGATGCTGTTCCAGGTGATCCATCACGGCAAACGTGACCTCGCGACAGCCCACGCCCGAAATGGCGGAAATGACGAAATGCTTCTTCGGTTTGTAGCTTTTCACCAGCGCGGCGACCCGCGCCTCGCGCTCGTCTTCGGGCACCAGGTCGATCTTGTTGATCAGCAGCCAGCGCGGCTTCTTGTACAGCGCCTCGTCGTATTTCTTCAGTTCCTTGAGGATGGCCTTGGCATCCTTGGCAGGGTCGGCGTCCGGATCGAAGGGTGAAATGTCGACCAGATGCAGCAGCAGTCCGGTGCGCTGCAGATGCTTGAGGAAGCGATGGCCGAGGCCGGCGCCTTCCGCCGCACCTTCGATCAGGCCGGGAATGTCGGCAATGACGAAGCTGCGGTTGTCGTCGACCCGTACCACGCCTAGATTCGGATGCAGGGTTGTGAAGGGGTAATCGGCAACCTTGGGCTTGGCTGCGGAAACTGCGCGAATGAACGTGGATTTGCCGGCGTTGGGCAAGCCCAGCAGGCCTACGTCGGCCAGCACCTTGAGTTCCAGTTTCAGTTCGCGCTTTTCACCCTCTTGCCCCGGCGTGTTCTGGCGCGGCGCGCGGTTGGTGCTGGATTTGAAGTGCGAATTGCCCAAACCCCCAATGCCGCCCTTGGCAATCAGCCAGCGCTTGCCGTCGGTATCCAGGTCGGCGATCACCTCACCGGTTTCGCTGTCGGTGATCACTGTGCCCACCGGCATGCGCAGTTCAAGGTCCTCGCCGCCCTTGCCGTAGCGATCCGAGCCGTGGCCGTTTTCGCCCTTCTGGCCTCGAAACACGCGGGTGTAGCGGAAGTCGATCAGGGTGTTCAGATTGCGGTCGGCGATGGCCCAGATGCTCGCACCCTTGCCGCCGTCGCCGCCGTCCGGGCCGCCCAGAGGAATATATTTCTCGCGGCGAAACGAGACGGCGCCATTGCCGCCATCGCCGGCGAGAACTTCGATGCGAGCTTCGTCAAAAAATTTCATAGGCCTAGAAACGCGAAAGCCCTATCTCGACGATAGGGCTTTCGTCGCGAAAAGATGAGACTTAAGCTGCCGCCGGAACGATGCTGACGACGCGGCGCTTGGCCGGGCCCTTGACGGCAAACAGCACCGTACCTTCGATCTTGGCGAATAGCGTGTGGTCCTTGCCCATGCCGACGTTGTCGCCGGGATGGAATTCGGTGCCACGCTGCCGCACGATGATGCTGCCGGCGGAAATCAATTCGCCGCCATAGCTCTTGACGCCAAGGCGTTTCGATTCCGAGTCGCGGCCGTTGCGGGAACTGCCGCCTGCTTTTTTGTGTGCCATGTGTTAGCTCCTGATTCTCTAGTCGGGCTCAGGCGGCAATGCCGCTGATCTCGATTTCGGTGAAGTTCTGGCGATGGCCCTGGTGCTTCTGGTAGTGCTTGCGACGGCGCATCTTGAAAATGGTGACCTTAGGATGACGGCCCTGAGCGATCACTTTCGCGGTTACCGTGGCACCGGCGAGCATGGGGGAACCGATCTTGACCGATTCGCCCTCGCCGACCATGAGAACCTGGTCGAGAGTGATTTCAGTGCCTACATCAGCCGGTATCTGTTCTATTTTGAGTTTTTCGCCGGCAGCAACACGATATTGCTTGCCACCGGTTTTTATGACCGCATACATGATGGAGACTCCAATGGGATGACGCAAAGAACCGCGCAGTATATAGACTGCTGCGCCCGAGGTCAAATTCTTGGTCAAGGTTTTTCACCAAACGGCTTGGCCGGCTAGCTGCCTGTTGCCTGCGGCTTGTAGCCGATGGCCAGCGAAATGGCGTCGGCGGTTTCCTTGACGATCGCCGCCCAGTCGGGGCTGTGGCGCTCGGCCGGGGCCGAGACCGAGAGGCCGGCGACCAGTTCGCCGCTGTCGTCACGCACGGGCGCCGCGATGCAGCGCAGGCCTTGTTCGATTTCCTCGTTGTCGAAGGCCACGCCATGGCGCCGCGCACGGTCGACCTCCCGTTCCAGCGCTGCGAGCGTGGTCAGCGAGGTCGGCGTAAAGCCGGGCAGGCCGGTGCGCTTGACGTACTCGCGCAGCTTTTGCGGGCCGTCTTCGGCCAGATAAAGCTTTCCCACCGCGGTGACATGCAGCGGCGCCCTGGCGCCGACCAGATGTACCACGCGCACCGAAGAGCGGCCGCTGGAGGTGCGCTCGACATAGACGATTTCATCGCCCTGGCGCACGCCAAGATTGACGCTTTCGCCGATCTGCTGGTGCAGGCGCTGCATCAGCGGCATTGCCGCGGCACGGATGTTGATGCGCGACTTGACCACGTTGCCGAGTTCCAGCAAGCGGATGCCCAGCCGGTAGGTGCCGGGATCGGCGCGCTCGGCAAAACCGGAAGTGGCCATTGCGGCGAGGATGCGATGCGCCGTCGACGGATGCAAACCGGTCTCGAGCGCCAATTGCTTGAGACTGACCGGATCGGGGTGATAGGAGAGGACATCGAGCAATTTCATCATGCGCTCGATGACCTGGATACCGCTGCGGGCTTCCGGTGCGGCATCCGCGGGCTTAGAGTTCATTTCAGCAGGAATCATGCCCCGCGCCGGTGGACGGCGGGATGCAGTGCAAGGCACGGCTTGCGCCGTGTAGCTGATCTCCACAAGCAAGACGTAACGCAGCAATGCGCCCGCCGCCCGCCGGCCCTTTGGGTTGAGTCCAGGATCGGCGTCTGCGGCGTTGCAGCGCTTGCCAATGGAATAACCATTGGCTGCGCACCGCGCCTTGCATCCATCCGATCCTGGTCTCAACGCGGGGCATGATTCCTGCTGAAATGAACTCTTCGGGCACGGCGATCTCTTCGTGGGAACGGGACTTCGGATACTATAGCAAATGCCTTCGCCGCCCAGCGGCGACCAACAATAACGACATACGGAGCGAGGCCTTGGCAAACATGCGCGTAGGACTTTTTGTGACCTGCCTGGTAGACCTGATGCGGCCGCGCATCGGCTTCGCTACCCTGAAACTGCTGGAAAGCGCCGGCTGCGAAGTGATCGTACCGGACACCCAGACCTGCTGCGGCCAGCCGGCATGGAATTCGGGCGATGCGCCCGGCGCCGTGGCGCTGGCGAAAAAGACCATTGCCGAGTTCGAGGGCTTCGACTACGTCGTCTCACCCTCCGGATCCTGTGGCGACCACATCCGCACCGAGTACCCCGGGCTGTTTGCCGAAGAGCCCGACTGGCGCGACCGCGCCACGGCGCTGGCCAGCCGCACCTACGAACTGACGGATTTCCTGGCGACGGTGCTGAAAGTGGACAGCGTGCCGGGAGACTATGAAGGCACGGTGACCTATCACGATTCCTGCAGCGGCCTGCGCAGCATGGGCATCAAGGAGCAGCCACGCGCACTATTGGCGAAGCTCAAGGGTGTCAGCCTCAAGGAAATGAACGGTTGCGAGGAATGCTGCGGCTTTGGCGGTACCTTTTCGGTCAAGTTTGGCGAGATTTCGGCCGCGATTGCCGAGCGCAAGTGCGACAACATTCTGGCCAGCGGCGCACGGGCCGTGGTCGGCGGCGACCTGGGCTGCCTCCTGAACATCGAGGGCAAGCTGAGGCGCATGGGCGACGAGACGACGCAGGTGTTGCACGTCGCCGAAGTGCTGGCCGGGAGCATCTGAACCGTGGAAATCAAATCCATGCACTTCAAGGCCAACGTCCACGCCAAGCTGGCGGACGTGGTGCTGCAGGGCAACCTGAAAAATGCCAAGGGCAAGTTCGTCACGCGCCGCGCCGAGGCGATCAAGGACCTCGATGACTTCGAAGCTACTCGCGATGCGGCCGCGGCGATCCGCAACAAGGTCATCGACAATCTCGATCTGTGGCTCGAATGCTTCGAGCGCAAGGCGCTGGATACCGGCGCCCAGGTGCTTTGGGCGAAGGACGGGGTCGAGGTCTGCCGCCTGGTGATCGAGATCGCGAAGAAACACGGCGTGACGAAGGTCACCAAGTCGAAATCGATGCTGTCGGAAGAAGCCGGGCTCAACCAGGCGCTGGAGGCGGCGGGCATCCAGCCGGTGGAGACCGATCTCGGCGAATACATTCTGCAGGTCGACAACAACGAGCCGCCCAGCCACATCATCGCGCCGGCTGTGCACAAGAGCCTCGACGAGGTCGCCGACCTGTTCCACAAGGTGCATGGCACGCCGCGCAAGACCGATATCCCGGCGCTGACGCGCGAAGCGCGCGAAGTGCTGCGGGCGCATTTCCTCACGGCCGAGATGGGCCTGTCGGGCGGTAATTTCCTGGTCGCGGAAACCGGTTCGGTGGCGCTCGTCACCAACGAGGGCAATGGCCGCATGGTGACGACGATGCCGAAAGTGCACGTGGTCATTACCGGCATCGAGAAGGTGATTCCGACCCTCGAGGATCTGTCGACCCTGATGCGGCTGCTGCCGCGCTCGGCCACCGGGCAATCGATCTCGAACTACTTCTCGATCCTCACCGGGGTGAAAAAGCCCGAGGAGCACGATGGTCCCGAGCACCTGTACTTCGTGCTGGTCGACAGCGGACGCGCTGACGTGGTGGGCGGCGACTTTCACGAGATGCTGCGCTGCATCCGTTGCGGCGCCTGCATGAACCATTGCCCGGTGTATCAGACCATCGGCGGGCATGCCTACGGCTGGGTCTATCCGGGGCCGATGGGCTCGGTGCTGACGCCGCTGTATGCCGGTATCGAGAACTCGATCGACCTTCCGCATGCGGCCACCCTGTGCAATCAGTGCGGCATCGTCTGCCCGGTCAAGATTCCGCTGCCCGACCTGTTGCGCAAACTGCGCGAAAAGCAGACCGAACGCGGCCTGCGGCCGCTAACGGAACGCATCGGTTTGCGCCTGTGGGCCTGGGTGGCACAACGTCCGAAGCTCTATGCGCTGGGGGCGCGCGTCGGCGCGCGCTACCTGAAGTGGCTGGCCGGCGACACGGATCGCATCCGCCTGCTGCCGACCGCTCCCGAGTGGACCCTGGGTCGCGATTTTCCCGCGCCGCAGGGCAAGACCTTCCGCGAGCTTTATGCCGCGCGCCGCAGTTCGACGCCGCGTGCGTGAAGTGCACCTGACCTGAACAGAGGAAATGACATGAGTTCTCGTGACGACATTCTTGGCCGCGTGCGCGCCGGCCTCCATCGCAACGCCAGCAATGCCGCTGTCGCCCGCGAAGAGATGCTGGCTGCGCTGACGAACCGCAGCCAGGGGCCGAAGCCGGGCATCGACGCCGAACCGAAGGCCCTGCTCGAACGTTTCCGGCTCAAGTCGGAACAGCAGTCGAGCACCGTGGATATCGTGGCGCAGGAATCCGACGTGCCTGCCGCGGTAGCGCGCTACCTGGCCGCAATGAATCTGCCGAAATCGGCCGTCGCCTGGCCATCGCTGGCGAGGCTCGACTGGGCCGCGGCGGGCCTCCAGGTAGAAGGGCGGGGCGCGCGCGACGCCGATCTGGTCGGCATCACCGGCTGCTTTTGCGCGGTCGCTGAAACCGGCACGCTGATGGTCTGCTCGTCGCCCGATACGCCGGCGACCGTCAGCCTATTGCCGGAGACGCACATCGCGGTTGTCCATGCCTCGCGCATCCTGGCCTACATGGAAGACGCCTGGGCGGTGGCGCGGAAGGAGTTGGGCGCCTTGCCGCGCGCCGTGAATTTCATCTCCGGTCCGTCGCGTACCGGCGACATCGAGCAGACCATCGTGCTCGGCGCCCATGGCCCCTACCGCGTGCATCTGGTTATCGTGTCCGACTGAGATGCGCTGGCTCCTGATCGCCCTGTTCATTGCCGTATCGCCGGCGCCGTCCGCAAGGGATACCGTCTCCGGCTCAGCCGGAGACATAACTCTTGCGCAGATGGGCGATGAAGTGCTGCCGCCGGTATTCGTCGAAACCCTGCTCGAACTGCCCGACGATGCCGCCCAGGCCGCCAAGTCCGGCAAGCGCCTGCTGCTGTATTTCGGCCAGGTCGGTTGCCCTTACTGCAAGGAACTGATGCAGACCAGTTTCACGCAGAAGGCCATTGTGGACAAGACGGCCAAGCACTTCGTGCCGATCGCCTTCAACCTGTTCGGTGACCGCGAGGTCACCTGGTTCGACGGCAAGGTGCGCAGCGAAAAGGAATTCGCCAAATTCCTCAAGGTGCAATTCACGCCGACGTTGCTGCTGCTCGACGAAAAAGGCAACATCATTGCGCGCATCAACGGCTACTACCCGCCGCACCGTTTCGCCGCGGCGCTGGATTATTCGGTGAAGCGCCTCGAAGGCAAGCTGTCGTTCGCCGAGCACATGAAGGCGGTGCCGCAAACCGGCGCCAGCGCCACGCTCCACGACGAGCCCTTCTTGATGAAGCCGCCTTTCAATCTCGTCCGCAGGCCGGGCGCCAAGCCGCTCGCCGTGCTGTTCGAAACGCGGCATTGCGCTCCGTGCGATGAATTGCACAAGGAAGGCTTCAAGCGCGACAAAACGCTGGTGGCGATTTCGAAGCTCGATGTCGCGCGCTTTTCGCTGTCCGGCCGCGAGATGCTGACCACGCCGGACGGGCGCAGCACGACTGCCGAAGCCTGGGGCAGGGAACTCAAGATCAGCTACACGCCGAGCGTGGTGTTTTTCGACGACAGCGGCAATGAAGTCTTCCGCCTCGAAGCCTACGTGCGCCCCTTCCATTTCACCTCTTCATTCGAGTATGTCGCCAGCGGCGCCTATCGCAAGGAGCCGGAGTTCCAGCGTTTCCTGCAGAACAAGGCCGAGCATATGAAGGAGCGTGGCGAGAAACTGGAGCTGTGGAAGTAGGAGCGAGCTTGCTCGCGATTGGGCGGCCCATATTGCGAGCAAGCTCGCTCCTACGGTTCCTCCATCATCGCCGACAGCGCTTCTCGATCTCGATGATCAGCATGGCTGCGAGCGCGATGACAGCGATCTCGCCCCAGGCCCGAGCATCGATCGGGGCGGTGGCGAAGGCTGCATTGAGCGGCCCCCAGTAGGTGATCAGCATCTGCAGCGCCAGTTGCAGGCAGGCGCCCCACCATACCCACGGATTGGAGAAGACCGCGACGGCGCTGACCGGTAGGCGCAGCGAGCGGCAGTTGAACAGGTAGACGATCTCGATCGCGACGAATACGTTCATCGCGATGGTGCGTGCCTCGGCCATCGACTGGCCGCGGTCGAGGGCCAGCATGAACATGCCGAATGCGCCGGTCAGCATCAGCACACCGACCAGCACGATGCGCCCGATCAGCACGGCGTCCAGCACCGGTGCGCGCGGCGGTCGCGGCGGGCGGTGCATGATGCCGTGTTCCGGCGGCTCGAAGGCCAGCGGCAGGCCGAGCAGCACCGCGGTGGTCATGTTGATCCAGAGAATCTGCAGCGGCGTGATCGGCAAGGTGACGCCGGCGAGGATGGCGGCGAGGATCACCAGGCCTTCGCCGAAGTTGGTCGGCAGGGTCCAGGTGATGAACTTAACCAGGTTGTCGTAGATGCCGCGCCCTTCTTCCACCGCCGCTTCGATGGTGGCGAAGTTGTCGTCGGTGAGCACCATCGCCGCCGCTTCCTTGGCCACGTCGGTGCCGCCCATGCCCATGGCAATGCCGATGTCGGCCTGCTTGAGCGCCGGCGCGTCATTGACGCCGTCGCCGGTCATCGCCACCACCTCGCCTTGCGCCTGCAGCGCGCGCACCAGGCGCAGCTTCTGTTCCGGTTCGACACGGGCGAAGACATCGACGCTGCCGGTGGCGTTCTTCAGCGCTTCGTCGTCGAGCAGGGCCAGATCGCGGCCGGTCAGTACCCGGGCTGCGGCGCCATCCTTGACGATGCCGACTTGCGCGGCAATCGCCCGCGCCGTTTCGGCATGGTCGCCGGTAATCATCTTCACCCGGATGCCGGCGACATGGCAGGTGCGCACCGCGCCGATGGCGCGCGCGCGCGGCGGATCGATCATGCCGGCCAGTCCAAGAAACACCAGTTCGCTGCCGATCATGGTTTCATCCAGCGCTTCGGCGGCGGCCAGATGCTGCCGCGCCAGAGCCAGCACGCGCAGGCCGCGACTCGCCATCTGCGCGGCGGCGGCTTCCAGCGTTGCGGGCTCGAGTGGCGTTTCGCTGCCGTCGGCGGCCAGCATGCTGCGGCAGGCCGGCAGCAGCCTTTCTATGGCGCCCTTGACGTACACCACCGACTGACCGTCGACGCCGTGCAGCGTTGCCATGGTCTGGCGCGCCGAATCGAAGGGTAGCTCATCCCTGCGCGGAAAAACATTGCGCAGGGTGGTCTCATCCAGTCCGCTCTTGCGCGCCACGACCAGCAGCGCAGCTTCGGTCGGGTCGCCGGTTATCTTCCATTGCCGGTTTTCGTGGTAGAGCGCGGCATCGTTGCACAGGGCGCCGGCCAGCAAGGTTTCATGCAGAGGAGTCGGCGCTGGTGATACGGCACTTCTGTCGTCGCGTCGCAGTTCGCCTTCCGGCTTGTAGCCCCGGCCGCTGACGGTGAAGCGTTCGCCGCCGGCCCACAGCTCGGTGACGGTCATGGCGTTCTCGGTCAGCGTGCCGGTCTTGTCGGTGCAGATCACCGTGGTGCTGCCCAAGGCTTCGACCGCCGGCAGATGGCGGATGATCGCGCGGCGCTTGGCCATGCGGCCGACGCCGATCGCCAGCGTGATGCTCATGGCGGCCGGCAGGCCCTCGGGAATCGCGCCGACGGCGAGCGCCACGGCCGCCACCAGCATGTTCGCCATGGATTCGCCGCGCCAGACGCCGATCACGAAGGTGAAGGCGGCCAATCCGAGAATCACCCAGAGCAGCAGGCCGGCGAACTCGGCCATCTTTTTCGTCAGCGGCGTGGCGATCTCGGGGGCGCTCGCGATCAGGCCCGAGATGCGGCCGGTTTCGGTGGCGTCCGCCGTGGCGATGACGAGGCCTCGCCCCTGGCCGGCGACCACGATGGTGCCCGCATAGACCATGTTGCGGCGGTCGGCCAGCTGCGTGTCGTCCGGCAGTTCGTCGTGATGCTTTTCGATCGGCGCCGACTCGCCGGTCAGCGCGGCTTCGACGGTGCGCAACTGCCGCGCGGAGACGACGCGCAGATCGGCCGGCACCTTGTCGCCGGCGCTCAACCAGACCACGTCGCCCGGAACCAGTCCTACGGCATCGATGCGCTGCCGACGGCCTTCGCGCAACACGGTGACCTCGGTTGCCAGGGCCCGGGCCAGTGCCGCCAGTGCAGCCTCGGCCTTGCCTTCCTGCAGGTAGCCGATCACGGCGTTGACCAGCACGACACCGAAGATGACCGAGCTGTCGACCCATTCGCCCAGGGCCGAGGTGGCAATCCCCGAGGCGATCAGCACCAGCACCAAGGGTTCCTTCAACTGGCTCAGGAAGCGCTTCAGCGCACTGCGTCCCGCTTGCTCGCGCAGGCGGTTGGGGCCGTGGCGCAGCAGGCGGGCAGCCGCTTCCTGTTCCGCCAGGCCGCGCTCCATGTCCGCGTCGTGGCGGGCCAGCACCTCGGTCGCGGACAGGGCGTGCCAGGGCGTATTGGCAGCCTGTGCCGGCGGGGAATGGGGTGTTGTCATGGTCCGGATTATGCAGTGAGTCCGGGCCGGGCGCGGCAGCGTCGCGCGAGGGCGCTGTCAGTGGGCGCGACGCCCTGCGGCGAATTCCTCGAATGTCTCAGCGGACAGGGGCCGGCTGAAGAAGTAGCCCTGGATCTCGTTGCATCCGTAGCGCTGCACGCGATCCAGCTGCTCGACGGTCTCCACGCCTTCGGCAATGGCACGCAGCCGCAGCGAGCGCGCGATGCTGATGATGGCCCGGGCCAGCGCATCGCCCTCTTCGTCCTGATGCATGTCGGCGATGAAGGAGCGGTCTATCTTCAGCTTGTCGACGCGGAAGCGTTTCAGGTAGGACAGGCTCGAATAGCCGGTACCGAAATCGTCGATGGCGACGCTCGTGCCGATGGTCTTGAGATCCGCGATGACTTCGCGCAGCGTGTCGCTGTTTTCCATCAGCGTCGATTCGGTGAGTTCGATTTCGATCTGTTGCGGCGAGATGCCCGCATCACGCGCATGGCGCCGCAGCAGATCGACCAGGTCGGTGCGGAAGATCTGCTTGCCGGATACATTCACCGCGATCTTCCAGTCGTTGCCGCTGTCCCGCCAACGGCGGGCCTGGCGGCAGGCTTCGGCCAGCACCCACTCGCCGATGGGCAATATCAGTCCCGATTCCTCGGCGACCGGGATGAACTCCATCGGCGAGACGCTGGTGCCGTCCGCGCAGTTCCAGCGCAGCAGCGCTTCGGCGCCAAAAATATGCCTGGAATCCGCATAGACCTGAGGCTGGAAAACCAGGCTGAGTTCCTGTCTGTCGATGGCCCGGCGCAGGCGATTGGTCAGGTCGAGCCGGTGATTGGCCCGCTGGTTCATTTCGGCCGAGAAGAAGCTGAAGGTCTGGCGCCCGGATTCCTTGGCGTGATACATCGCGGTATCGGCCTTCTGCATCAGGGTGTCGAAGTCGCGGCCGTCATCCGGTGACAGCGCGATGCCGAGCGATGCCGAGGTCGTGAGGCTTTGCGGGCCAATGTCGAAGGGTTGCGCCAAGCTTTCCTGCACCTTGTTGGCGATGCGCGCGACGGCCTCGGGGCCATCGACGTCGTCCAGCAGGAGAATGAATTCGTCGCCGCCCTGGCGGCTCAGCGTGTCCGAATCCCTGAGGCACAGCCTGAGTCGGCCGACCGCGGCGACCAGCAGGGCGTCGCCTACCGGGTGGCCGAGCGAGTCGTTGATGCGCTTGAAGTGATCGAGATCCAGGAATATGAAGGCCAGGCGCTTGCCGGAACGCTTCTGCCGCTCGCTCATCTGGCTGAAACGGTCGCGCAGCAGCAGACGGTTGGGCAGGCCGGTGAGGGGGTCATGGTGGGCCAGATGCTGAATCTGCTCTTCCGTTGCCTTGCGCAGCGAGATATCCGAAAAGCATCCGACGAAGTTCTGCACGTCGCCCTGTGCATCCAGCGTCGCCGTGATGGACAGCCATTTCGGATAGATCTCGCCATTCTTGCGCCTGTCCCAGACTTCGCCCTCCCAGACACCGGCCGCCAGTACCGTGCGCCACATGTCCCGGTAGAAACTCTCGTCGTGGCGTCCCGATTTCATGATGCGCGGGGTCTGGCCGATGACCTCCTGCGCAGCGTAGCCGGTGATATCGGTGAAGGCGCTGTTGACCCTGATGATCACTCCCTGACGGTCGGTGATCAGCAAGGCTTCGAGGGTGTTGGCGAACACCGTGTCGGCCAGTTGCAGCTCGGCCTGATGGCGCTTGCGCTCGCTGATGTCGGCATACACCCAGATCGATCCATCCTGCGGGGCCGCGGGGTCGAGCGAGCGGCCCGACGTTTCGCACCAGATGATTCGTCCATCGCGTCGCCGATGGCGCATTTCGCGGTCGCAGTAGCCCTGTTCGACCAGATCGCGATAAGCCGCTTCGCCCTCGGCGAGCCAGTCTTCTCGGGAGGGGAAGATAACCTCGGTGCTCTGGCCGATCAATTGCTCCGGCCCGTCGAAGCCGAAGATCTCGGCCACCCGCCGGTTGCAGTTGAGGATGACGCGATTCCTGATCAGTGCGATGCCGACATGCGCGTTGTCGAAAATCAGTCTTTGCTCGTCGAGCAGCGAGGCCATGCGTGCCTCGATGCGCTTGCGCTCGGTGATGTCGGTGTAGGAGGTGACGAAGCCGCCATCCGGAAGCGGCGAGCGCTGGATTTCAAGGACCGTACCGTCGCTACGCCTACGCTCGACGCGGTATGGCTGGCGCTGATTGACGCGCTCCATGGCGGCGGCAAATGCAGCATCGGGGTCTCCTGCGCCGTATTCGCCGCGATCGGCAGCCACACGCAGGATGGATTGGAGATCGGGTGTCCCGGCGGCAAAGATCTCGCCCGGCAGCCCGGCCAGGCGACGGAACTCTTCGTTGTAGCGAATGACGCGCAGATCCTCGTCGATCAGCGTGATGCCGCAGGGGAAGTGCTCGATGATCGCGCGCTGCTTCTCGTGTTCCTGCAGCAATGCTTCATCGGCACGCTTGCGCAGGGTAATGTCCTGCAGCGTCTCGATCGCGCCGATCAGTTCTCCGGCGGAGTTGAGCAAGGGCGCCGCCGTGAAGTACAGCCACGTGCCGCCGGCGCCGATGTTCGGGAAAAAATCCTCGGCCTCGTAGGACCCGGGGATCATCGTCGAGCGGCGATACTTGCCGTCGTAGAAAGTCGCAACGGCCTCGATGTCCCTCGACACCACCAGGTCGGCCATGACCGGGCGCGAGTGAGGATAGAAAGGCCGCCATTGATCCCGGCTGCCGATCATCTTTGCAGCCGGATAGTGGAGCACCACCTCGCAGGCACGATTCCAGTGCGTCACCCGGTGCTCCCGGTCGATGACGAAGGTCGGCACCGGGGAACCCTGAATGATCTTGTCGAGGAGGTCCCGTTCTGCAACGGGCACGCGCTGGCTGGCTTCCACTGGTCGTCCGTAAGGTTCCGATGCTACTCCGTCGAAGCTTACTCACACCTTACTTTAGTAATAACTCCAGCCTAACCCTGATCTTCACTTGAGGCAAATCGGAATTCTGGCGCGGACCTTCGGATTTCTTGGCCGTAGCGGGCCGGTGCGTGTTTCCCGGCTATCCCGCAGCGCGCGGCAGATCGACGAGCAGCGCAACGCCTTTGCCCGCGGCGGACGGAGCGATCTCAAGCTTTCCACCGTGCAGTTCGATGATGCGCTTGACGATGGAAAGGCCCAGTCCGCTGCCCGACGAATCCCGTGTCGCCGTGTCGCCAGCGCCGACTCCTGTGCCGCGGTAAAAGCGCTGCAATACGTGCTCGCGCTCGTCTGCTGCGATGCCGCACCCGTTGTCGCCGACGCTGAGCACGACGCGGTCGCCATGCTGAGCGATGGAAACCTCGACCTGACTGCCGCCGCTGTGGCGAATCGCGTTGTCGACCAGATTGCGCAGCAGCACCTGGAGCAAGGTCGCATCGCCGCGGACATGCGCGTCGCCGTCGCGCAGGACGAGGTCGCAGTGGCGCTCGATGGCCTCCCCGGCGCTCATCGCCAGAACCTCTTCGGCAAGCGGCCGCAGCGCCACGTCCTGCATCTGGTCTGCGCTTTGCGCATCCAGCCGCGCCAGGGTCAGCAGCTGCGCCACCAGATGCGTGGCGCGGTCGCAGCCGACGAGGATCTGGTCCAGCGCGTGCTGCCGCTCCGCGGCGTCCACGGATGCGAGCGCCACCTGCGCCTGTGCTTTTAGCGCGGCCAGCGGCGTGCGCAATTCATGGGCCGCGTCGGCGGTAAAGCGGCGCTCGTTTTCCAGTGCACGCATGATGTCGGCGAACAGCTCGTTGAGCCGTGCCACCAGCGGCGCGACTTCCGTCGGCAGAGTTTCGATCGGCAACGGGTCGAGCCGGTCCGGCGCGCGTGCCGCGACATCGCGCGCGAGCTGGCGCAAGGGCGCCAGCGCAAAGCCGATGGCGATCACCAGCAGCAGGGCCAGCGCGGGCAGGGCGAACAGCATCGGCTTCAGCAGCTGCCCGGCAATTTCCGCGGCCACCTCATTGCGTTCTTCGGCCATGTGGGCGGCGGCGGTGCTCGGCGGATGGGCCAGCAGTTCTTCCAGTTCGTGACGCGCCTCGCGCCAGGTGACGAATGCGGTGAGCAGCCAGACCAGGGCCACCGCCAGCAGGGTCAGGCCGACCAGCCGGGTGCGCAGGGACAGCGGACGCTTCATGACGGAGCTCCCGTCTTGGCAATGACATAGCCGATGCCGCGCAGGGTGCGGATCACGTCGGCTCCGAGCTTGCGCCGCAGATGATGGATATAGACCTCGACCGTGTTGCTGCCGATTTCGTCGCCCCAGGCGTAAAGATGCTGCTCGAGCTGGGTGCGCGACAGGGCGCGCCCCGGCTGTTGCATCAGGGCGTGCAACAGGGCGTACTCCTTGGCCGAGAGTTCGACGCTCCGGCCCGCGCATTCCACCTGCCGCGTTGCGGGGTCGAGCGTGACGCCGGCGGCGGCGAGCAGGGGGGAGGGCTGGCCGCCGGCACGCCGCAGCAGGGCGCGCAGCCGGGCGGTCAATTCGCCGAGATCGAAAGGCTTGACCAGGTAATCGTCGGCGCCGGCGTCCAGGCCGCGGATGCGGTCATCCACGGTATCGCGCGCCGTGAGGATCAGGACCGGCAGGGCTTTCTTCTTGGCCCGCAGGTGACGCAGTACATCGAGGCCGTCCATCCGCGGCAGGCCCAGATCGAGGACTACGGCCGCGTAGTCCTCCGTCGCCAGCGCCGTCTCGGCACTGATGCCGTCCCTGACCCAGTCGACGACGTGGTCGGCCTGACGCAGGCCGACCTGGAGCGCATCGCCGAGCAGGGCGTCATCTTCAACCAGCAGGATTCTCATTGACTGTGTTACGCATCTTCTTAGTTGCGGCCGCTTCGCTTAACGTCAATAAGGCCGACGTTAGCCTGCACTGAAACTCAGCTGCGCCTCGTTTTCCAGCCGGTGATCATCGCCAGGACCAGGTTCTCCTGGTGCAGCCAGCTGCTGACGATGACGCCCGCAATGTGAATGACAACAATTGCCATCATGCCATTGGCGGCGACTTCGTGCAGTTCTTCCATGAAGTGTCCGCCCATGTCTTCGTAGGTGGCCCAGCCGCTGGCTGCGGCGACGAGACCGAAGCCGAGCAGCAGAAAGATGGCCACCGCGCCCGCCGGGTTGTGACCGACATAATGCTGCGGATTGCCCCTCGTCAGGGATTTGAGGTAGTCGATCAGCTTGCGCGGTGTCGGCAGGAATTCGGCAAAGCGCGAATAGCCGCCGCCGACGAAACCCCACAGCAGGCGGAAGGCGATCAGCCCGGCGAGGGTGTATCCGGCCACGACGTGAATGTCGCGCAGCTTCTCGGATTCCGCGGTGATGAAGGCCGTGGCGAAACTCGCCACCAGCGACCAGTGGAAGACTCGCGTCGGCAGGTCCCAGACGCGGACAGGTTTGGGTTCGGTATGCATGCGTGGCCTCACTTGGGAATCTTGATCGAACGGTCGTCGTAGTCGCCGGCGGCGGCCTGCGTATGGCAGGCCGTGCAGTTGGCCGGGCTCTTGATCGAGGCGCGCTTCCATGTTGCGGCGGATATCTCGCGATGCTTCTTCTCGAAGCGCGCGGTCTCGGTAATGCGCAGCAGCGGCCTGCCCTGGGCATCGCGGGTATTCCCCGTCTTGCGCCCGCCGGAATTGGCGACCAGAAAGTCGGCGATGGCGACACGGCGTTTTTCGTCGATGCTGGCGTCGGAGCCGAAGTGGCGCGACAGATCGCCCATCATCGCGCGCCAGGAATCGGCGTGCAGCATCTGCGGCGGATAGGCCATGTGGCAGGAGGCGCATTCCTCTTCGAAGGCGGCATTCTTCGGCACGCTGTAGCGGTCCGCATGAGCCGGCAGGGCGAGAGTCGTCAGCAGGACGAGCAGGGGTGCGGCGATGATTGGTTTCATGAGAGGCTCCGGATTACCTGAGGGCCAGCAGCCAAGCCATCACGTCGGCTTTTTCCTGGGCGCTGCAGACTCGATTGAGGGTGTCGTTGCAGTTGCGGCGGAACCATTTGTCCACCTTGGCCGCATCGGTAAAGCGCTCGGCGTTGGCCGCCGGGGCCAGCGGCGTGATGGCCTTGTCGGTCTTGGCGTGACGGCCCGCCTGCGTCGGTTTGTCGGTGTGGCAGGAGGCACAGCTCCACTCGCCACCCTGTTTGGTGGTGAAGAAGCGTGCGCCGCGCTCGGCGGAAGCGGCTGCGCCCGCTTCCTTCTCGAAGCGCGTGAGAAAGTCGCGCGGGGTTTCGGCGTGGGCGCTCACGGTGAAGATGGCTGCTGCAATGACGAGAAGGTGTCGCATGGGAGTCTCCATGAGTGTTGAGTGAAGCGAATCATGAAGGGCGCCGCTTAAACGGCGCTTAAGACATCTACTTCTTCGGCGGCGTCTCGTAGAAGTCGCGCAGCGAGGCGTAGCGCTCGGCCCGCGCCGCGCGGACATGCTGGATCGCCTTCTTCATCGGGATGCCGGCCTGCACCAGCGTTTCGGCGGCGATCAGCAGGCTGCTTTCGAGTACTTCGGGAATCACCTCGGTGGCCCCGGCGGCCTTGAGACGGGCGACATCCCTGTCGTCGGCCGTGCGCACCACGATGGGAATTGCCGGCCGCGTGCTGCGCACAATGCGCAGCACGCGCTCGGCGGAATGGGCATCGGGATAGCTGACGACCACGGCGCGGGCGCGGGCGATGCCGGCGGCCTGCAGAACTTCTGGCCGGTCGGCGTTGCCGAAGACCACGTTGATGCCCTGGGCGCCGGCTTCGGCGATGCGCTGCGGGTCGACGTCGAGGGCGATGAAGGGAATGTTTTCGATAGCGAGGAATTCCGCGATGCGTCCGCCGGTGCGGCCATAGCCGCAGATCACCACGTGCTCGCCGAGTTCCAGGCTATGCACGGCAATGTTGTGGATCACCGCGGCCTTGTGCGCCCAGTCGCCACGCCCCAAGTCGCCCGACAGGCTTGCGGCGCGAGCGATCAGGAAAGGCGCGATGAACATCGACAGCAGCATGGCCGACAGCGTGATCTGGAACGCGCTGGTACTGATCAGCTGCAGCTGGTGCGCGAGCCCGATCAGAACCAGGCCGAACTCGCCGCCCTGCGCCAGTTGCGCCGAGGTGCGCAGGCTGGCGACCAGCGGGGTTTTTGCCACGCGTGTGATCAGCAGCATCACCGCGGCCTTGCCGCCGATCAGCAGGACCAGGGCCAGCATCAGCTTGTGGGCATTGGCGAGCACGTACTGGATATCCAGCATCATGCCGACCGTGACGAAAAACAGGCCGAGCAGGATGTCGCGAAACGGCCGGATGTCGGCTTCGACATGATGGCGGTAGACCGTTTCCGAGATCAGCATGCCGCCGACGAAGGCGCCCAGCGCCAGCGACAGTCCGCTTTGCGCGGTGAGGAAGGACAGGCCGACAACAATCCACAGCGTGGTCAGCACCAGCAGTTCATTCGAGCGGACTTTCGCAGCGGCATCGAAGATGCGCCCCATCAGTTTCTGTCCGACCCAGATCAGTAGCGCCAGCACGGCAACCATCTGTGCCGCGGCGATGGCCAGCGATCGCCACAGGTCGTCGCCGGAAGCGGCCAGTGCCGGCAGCAGGATCAGGCAGGGCGCCACGGCAAGATCCTGGAACAGCAGCACGCCCATGGTCTGCCGTCCGGAGCGCGAGTGGAGTTCGAAGCGGTCGGAAAGCATCTTGGCGACGATGGCGGTGGATGACATCGCCACGGCGAGGCCCACTGCGACGCCGCTGCGCCAGCCCTGACCGTAAGCCAGCGCAGTTACCAGTCCGGTGCCAAGCGCAGTCAGCGCCATCTGCGCCGAACCGAAACCGAACACCAGGCTGCGCATTGCCTGCAGACGCTTCAGGCTGAATTCCAGGCCGATCGAAAACATCAGGAAGACCACGCCGAATTCGGCAAAACCTTGCACTTCGGCGCTTTCCGCCAGCAGCGCCAGACCATGCGGGCCCAGCGCGATGCCGATCGCCAGGTAGGCCAGCATCGATGGCAGCCTGAAGCGACGCACTACCGACACGGCGCCGACGGCGGCCGTGAGAAGAAGCAGGATCGCGAACAGATGCTGATGCATGAGGGTGAATGATACCGGCGTAGCGGCGCGGAACAGCGGGTAAAATCAGCGCATCCGAAATAGTCGGCGCCGGTGCAACGGCGCCTTGTTCATCGAGCCATGATTTCCGACGGCAACACCGACGAGGTTTTTCGCCGCGCGCGCCTGTCGATCGGCATCGCGCTGATCGCCTTCGCGGCGATCATGGGCGTCGGCACGGTGGGCTACAAGCATCTCGGCGGCGCCGATACCGGCTGGCTCGACGCGCTCTACATGACCTTCCTGATGGTCGCCACGATCGGCTACGGCGCCGGGGTGGAGATCTGGCGGCGGCCGGACGCGCAAGTCTTCACCATGGCGATCGCCTTTTCCGGCATCGCCGTGATGACCTATTTCTTTTCAAGCGTGACGGCCATCGTTCTGGCCAGCGATTTCGACAAGTCGATGCGGAGACGGCGGATGGACAAGATGATGAAAAAGCTGCACGGGCACTACATCGTTTGCGGCTTCGGCCGGGTCGGCCGCAATGTCGCCCAGGAGCTCGATGCCACCGGTCGCCACTACATCGCCATCGATGAGAAGCTGGAGCAGCTCGAGGCGCAGGCTGAAAAGAGGCCCGGCCTGCTTTACATCCACGGCGACGCGGTCGACGACGACGTGCTGATCGAGGCGAACATCGCAGACGCCCATGGTGTTTTTGCCGTCACCGGCGACGACAGCCGCAACCTGATGATCGCGCTCACCGCGAAGCAACTGGCGCCCGGCGTGCGCGTCGTCGCGCGTTGCAACGAGATGCGCAACGTCGAGAAGCTGAAGAAGGCGGGCGCCGACGCCATCGTCTCGCCCAACTTCACCGGCGGCATGCGCATCGCCTCGGCGATGATCCGGCCACACGTGGTGTCCTTCCTCGACGAGATGCTGCGTACCGAGCACAAGCTGCGCGTCGAGGAAGTGGTCGTGCCGAGGAGCTTCGTGCCCAAGGCCCTCGGCGAGCTGGGCCTCAAGGGTACGACCTACATTCTTCTCGCGGTGCGCACGCGCGGCGACTGGACCTTCAATCCCCCCGCCGATTTCATCGTCGAGCCAGGCCACACCCTGATCGCGATGGCCTCGCCGCATGGCCGCTTCGAGATCGAGTCGGCGCTGTTCCTGATGGACGACAACTAGTCGCGACGATTTCTTTCAGCGGGTCTGGATGGGGCGCGCCGTGGTGACGAAGAGCAGGGTGCGCGCTTCGCGGATGTCGGCATGCAAGGCTTCCACCAGCGGCGGATTGATCGGCTTGTCGGCGCGCCAGTCGATGATGAAGTTGGCTCCCGAACCGCCCGATGAATCCGAGCGCGGCACGTAGAGTTCGTAGGTCCCGAGTGGCGGGATCGCCTGCGGTTTCTGCAGAAACTCGCGCAGCAGCTTGCCGTCGGTGTTGTAGTAGCGTGCGCTGACGACCTTCATGCCGGCACTGGGATCGGTGTTGCGAATGCTGATGTGGGTCGATACGAGCGTTTCGGAGGGCTTGCCGGTCCGCGGGTGTACGTCGCCATGATAGAGGTGAGAATAGATCGGCAGGTAGAGCGACTGACCGGCTGAAAGTTGCGGCATTTCCTGCGCCGCGGCCAGCCATGCGCCCATGCAGAGCAGTAGACCGACCACCCGGCGCAAGATCGCCGCCGGACGCATCGCTGAATTGGTATCGCTGGCCACGGGATAAGCAGTAGTTTGGTCTGGCGCCAGTCTCGGTGTGGAGCCGGCGCTACTTGACGACAGTAACGGGAATTTCCGCCAGGCGAATGACGTCGGTCGTCACCGATCCCATCAGGGCGTTGCGCAGCGCGCCGGCACCGCGCGAACCCATCACGATCGCATCGCAGCCGCGCTCGCTCGCAATGCGGGTGATATTTTCCGCAACGGGACCGAGTGCCACCTCCGGCTCGTAGGCGACACCGGCAGCATCGAGCAGCGCCCGCGCCGAGGCCATGGCGTCGCCGCCGCGGGTTTCCTGCATGGCCTCGATTTCACGCGCCGGCATATGTCCGCGGAGTTCCGGTGCATCGATCGGTGCCTGAACGTTGAGCAGCAGGATCTGGTAATCGGCACAGCCGTGCACCATTCGAATGACATGCCGGGCGACGCGGGCGGAATGCTCGGAGCCGTCCACCGGGAGCAGTATCTTCATGGCCGAACTTTCATTTTCTAGGATGCCCGAGTTTAGCGCATTCCACGAAAGACATTGTCTTCGCGCGGTCGGCGAGAAGTGTTGCAATCGGCTCCGGGGTGGCTGTCCGCAGCTGGCGGACTGCTACAATCCGCCGACAAGAAACGACTGGAGTGCTTGATGATTGCCTTGCATAGAATGATCGCGTCTCTGGCCCATGCGGGGCGTCCGCTGGCGCTGGTAGGCCTGCTGCTTGCCTCGCCGCTGGCCCAAGCCGCTGACGCGGTGGCGGCCTCGCCGGCACTGTTCGGCATTCCCGTCGATTTCATCCTGTTCGCGGCGACGCTGCTCGGCGTGGCCTTGTTCCATCACTACGTGCTGCAGGTGGCGCTGACCGGTCTGGTTACCATCACGACCTACAAGATCCTGTTTACCGGTTTCAAGACCGGTGTCGGCATCGCCGGCTTCGGCGCACACATGGCGCACGAATGGGTCCTGCTGGTGAATCTGCTCGGGCTGCTGGTCGGCTTTGCGCTGCTGGCGCGCCACTTCGAGGACAGCGGCGTGCCCGAGGTGTTGCCCAAGTTGCTGCCAGAAGGCTGGATGGGGCCGTTCATGCTGCTGGTGATCATCTTCGTGCTCTCGGGTTTCCTCGACAACATCGCGGCCGCGTTGATCGGCGCCACGGTGGCGGCCAGCGTGTTCAAGCGCAAGGTGCATATCGGCTACCTTGCCGCCATCGTCGCCGCCTCGAACGGGGGCGGCGCCGGCTCAGTGGTCGGCGACACCACGACCACCATGATGTGGCTGGATGGCGTCAGCCCGCTCGACGTGGTGGAAGCCTATGTCGCTTCGGGCGTGGCGCTGGTGGTGTTCGGCATTCCCGCTGCGCTCTTGCAGCACAAGCACATGGCCATCAGCCGCGAGTTCAAGGCGGCGCACCACATCGACTGGGCGCGCGTCGGCATCGTCATTTTCATTCTAGTGGGCGCCATCGTCGCCAACGTCACGGTGAATCTGAAATTTGCCGCGCTGGCCGAGCATTTCCCCTTCCTCGGTGTCGCCGTCTGGGTCGCGCTGTTGGTCGCTGTGCCTCTGCGCAAGCCGGAGTGGAGCCTGATTCCGGGCGCCTTCAAGGGCTCGGTATTCCTGCTGTCTCTGGTCACCTGCGCCTCGATGATGCCTGTGGAAGAACTGCCGCCAGCTTCCTGGCCCACGGCGCTGGCGCTGGGCTTCATCTCCGCCGTGTTCGACAATATTCCTTTGACTGCGCTGGCGTTGAAGCAGGGCGGTTACGACTGGGGCTTCCTGGCCTACGCGGTCGGCTTCGGCGGCTCGATGCTGTGGTTCGGTTCCTCGGCCGGCGTTGCCGTGGCCAACCTGTTCCCCGAAGCCAAGTCGGTCGGCCAGTGGTTGCGTCACGGCTGGTTTATTGCGGTCGGCTATGTGGTCGGTTTCTTTGCCTTGCTGATGGTGCTCGGCTGGCATCCGCACGAAAAGCACAAGGACGCGCCTTCGCCCGCAGTGCAGGTGCAGACGGCGGCGCCTGCCGCCGCCGTGTCGCCAGCGCCGGCTCCCGATGTCGGCGCGGCGGGTTACAAGTAGCCGCGCCCGGTGCGCGGCCTCGGCAGCCGGCCCTCTTGAATTTTTCGCATAGCGCAGCATCTAAGCCAGCGAGTGCGCGCGCCGCGCGTGGTGGATGCGCTGCGGCTGACGTATGACGTCTTTCCCGGGAGAACCGCAATGAAACGCATCGTGCTGTTTTTGGTCACCAACCTCGCCGTGATGCTGGTGCTGTCGATCGCCGCCAGCGTGCTGGGGGTGAATCGCTACCTGACCGCGAACGGTCTCAATATGGGCATGCTGCTCGGCTTTGCCGGCATCATGGGTTTTGGCGGCGCCTTCATTTCCCTGGCGATGTCGAAGATGGTGGCCAAATGGTCGACCGGCGCCCGCGTCATCGACAGCCCCTCGACCTCGACCGAGTTCTGGCTGGTCGAGACCGTGCGCAAGCAGGCGGAGAAAGCCGGCTTGGCGATGCCCGAGGTCGCCATCTACGAAGGCGAGCCGAATGCCTTCGCCACCGGGCCGAGTCGGAACAATGCGCTCGTCGCCGTATCCACCGGCCTGCTCGCCAGCATGAGCAAGGAAGAGGTCGAGGCGGTGCTGGCGCACGAAGTCAGCCACGTCGCCAACGGCGACATGGTGACCCTGACCCTGATCCAGGGCGTGGTCAATACCTTCGTGATTTTCCTGTCGCGCG
The DNA here is from genome assembly GCA_006218025.1 of Rhodocyclaceae bacterium. Lineage (GTDB taxonomy): Bacteria > Pseudomonadota > Gammaproteobacteria > Burkholderiales > Rhodocyclaceae > Sulfuritalea. The sequence continues at coordinate 25,014 of VBWA01000023.1, forward strand.
TCGTCGGCTACCTGGTCGACAGCTTCCTGCGCCGCGGCGACAACCAGTCCTCCGGCCCCGGCATCGGCTACATGATTACCGTGGTGGTCTGCGACATCCTGTTCGGCGTTCTGGCCAGCATCGTCGTCGCCTGGTTCTCGCGTCAGCGCGAGTTCCGCGCCGACGCCGGCGCTGCCGGGCTGATGGGCTCGCCGCGGCCGATGATCGCTGCGCTGCAGCGTCTGGGCGGCATGGCGGTCGAACCTCTGCCGAAGAGCCTGGCCAGTTCGGGCATCGCCGGGGCGCCGGGCTGGATGTCGCTGTTTTCCAGCCATCCGAGCATGGAAGAGCGGATCGCCGCGCTTTCCGTACAAGGCCGGTGACCGACCGTCTGGCCGTACTGCTTCAGTACCTCCTGCCCAAGCAGGCGCTGACGGCGCTTGCCGGCAGCTTCGCCACGGCCCGCGCGGGAGGCCTCACGACGAAGGTGATCCGCTGGTTTGTCGGCCGCTATGGCGTCAATATGAGCGAGGCGGCCAATCCCGATATTGCCAGCTATGCGAGCTTCAACGAGTTTTTCACGCGCCCCCTGCGGGCCGACGCGCGGCCGCTGGCGCAAGCCGATTTCATATGCCCGGTGGATGGCGCGATCAGCCAGTTCGGCGCGATCGAGCGCGACCAGATATTTCAGGCAAAAGGTCATCAGTATTCGACGACGGCGCTGGTCGGCGGCGATGCCGCACTCGCCGCGCTGTTCGCGGACGGCAGCTTTGCCACGCTTTACCTGAGCCCGAAGGACTACCACCGCATCCACATGCCCTGCGACGGCCGCCTGCGGCGCATGATTCATGTGCCGGGCGATCTGTTTTCGGTCAATCCGGTGACGGCGCGCGGCGTGCCGGGATTGTTTGCCCGCAACGAGCGCGTTGTCTGCGTCTTCGAGTCGGCGCACGGCCCGTTTGTGCTGGCTCTTGTCGGCGCCACCATCGTCGGCAGCATGGCCACGGTCTGGCATGGCGTGGTGAATCCGCCGCGCCCGGGCCATCTGCGCGAATGGCGCTATGACGATCAGCAACTGCGGTTAAGGCAGGGCGACGAGATGGGCCGCTTCCTGCTCGGATCGACCGTGGTGATGCTGTTTCCGAAGAACACCCTGCAGTTCAATGCGGAGTGGTCGCCGCAGCGACCGATTCGCCTCGGCGAGAAAATGGGCGGGCGGCCGAACTGACAGCCCGCAGGCTGTAGCCGGTCCGCCGCCGGGCAACAAAAAAGCGTCTTTGTCGGGCCGGGACGCTGCCGGACGATACGGGCCTGGCCAAGCCAGAAAAACCCGCCAAAAACTCCTGAGAAAGCACATTCGGTTTGCTTTCTATCCATATTGATTTCAATCAATATTCTCTTCGTGACTTCCCTTCAGTTTTGCGCCTAAGCCCTTGTTGCGCTTGGGGAAAACTCGATCCTTTCTTGACCGGCGTCAAAAAGTGTCATAAAGTGGGATTTTGTGGGGGTTAGTGGGAAATTTGAGACCGGTTAGCGGCCAATTTCCCGTTCGGGGGAGATTAGATGTTCCAAGGTGCGACCGCGCTCAATCTCGATGCCAAGGGCCGCATGGCGGTTCCGGCTCGACACCGCGATGCCTTGGTGGCGGCCGGCGACGGGCGCATGGTGGTCACCGCCCATCCGCATCGCTGCCTGCTGCTCTATCCCCAACCCGCGTGGGAACCGATACGCGCCCAGATTCTGGCGGCGCCCAGCCTGCAGGTGGAATCCGCCATGGTGCGGCGTCTGCTGGTGGGTTTTGCCGAAGATGCGGAACTCGATGGCGCCGGGCGCCTGCTGATTTCCCCTTCCCTGCGTCAATACGCCGGGCTGGAAAAGGAAATCTGGTTGATCGGGCAGGGGCGCCATTTCGAAATCTGGTCGGCTGCCGGCTGGAAGGCGCAGCAGGAGGCGATCTTTGCAGTGGGCGACAAACTGTTGCCCCCGGGCCTGGAAAATCTTGCGCTGTGAGCGCGGACTCCCACGTCAGCGTGCTGCTGGCCGAAGCGGTCGCGGCGCTGGCGATCAAGCCGGCTGGAATCTATGTCGACGCCACCTTCGGCCGCGGCGGCCACGCCCGGGCGATTCTCGAATTGTTGGGCCCCGATGGGCGCCTGATTGCGCTGGATCGCGATCCAGCGGCGATTGCCGCCGGCGCCTCGCTTGCGGACTCGCGCTTCAGCCTGGTCCATGCGGCATTCAGCGAGTTCGATGGAGTGCTGGACACACTCGGTGTGGCGCAGGTGGATGGCGTGCTGCTGGATATCGGCGTCTCGTCGCCGCAACTGAATACGCCCGAACGGGGCATGAGTTTTCGTTTCGACGCGCCGCTGGACATGCGCATGGATACGACGCAGGGGGAAACCGCCGCCGAGTTCCTGGCGCGGGCATCGCAGTCAGACATAGAAAAGGTGATCAGAGACTATGGCGAAGAACGGTTTGCTCATGCGATTGCAAAGGCGCTTGTTGCTGCTCGGAGCGAGCACGGTATTTCAAGGACAGGACAGCTTGCCACGCTCGTGGCGCAAGTCGTCCGCACGCGGGAACCGGGTCAGCATCCGGCGACGCGGACCTTTCAGGCTCTACGGATTTACGTCAATCGGGAGCTTGAGGAACTGTCGTTAACCCTGCCCCGGGCGGTTGAACGACTGGCTCCGGGTGGGCGCCTCGCCGTGATCTGTTTTCATTCGCTGGAGGACCGCATCGTCAAGCGCTTCCTGCGCGATGCGGCCAATCCGCCGCAGCCGCCCAAGGGTGTGCCGGTGCGCGCGGTCGATCTGCCGCAGCCGGTGGTCAGGCTGGTGGGCAAGGCGATGTTTCCGTCGGCCGCCGAAATCGCCGCCAATCCGCGCTGCCGTAGTGCGGTGCTGCGCGTGGCAGAGAAGTTCTGAGCATGGCCCGTTTGAATCTCATCCTCATTCTCATCACCCTGGCCTGCGCCCTGTCGACAGTGAGCGCCAATCATCGCGCGCGCAAACTGTTTACCGAGCTGGAGGCCGCGCAGAAGCGCATGCGTGATCTGGACGTGGAATGGGGCCAGCTGCAGCTCGAACAAAGTACCTGGGCCGGCCACGTTCGGGTCGAGAAGGCTGCGCGCGAAAAACTGAACATGAAACCGCCTGCGCCGGGACAGATCATTTCTGTCGATCCGGTGCCGGGGAACTGATCCGGCGATGAAGGCGATCAAGTTCTCCAGAAGTCCGCTGCTCTCCGAGCGCCTGCCGCCGTGGCGGCAGCGCCTGGTGCTGGTGGTGCTGCTGGGCGCCTTCGTCGCGCTGATCGGGCGCTCGCTCTATCTGCAGGGCTTCAACAACGAGTTCCTCGGCGACAAGGGACGTGCCCGTTTCGAACGGGTGATCGACATTTCAGCCACACGCGGCCGCATCACCGACCGCCATGGCGACGTACTGGCGGTGTCTACCCCGGTACGCTCAATCTGGGCGATTCCGGAAGATGCCCAGCTGGCGCCCGCGCAGTCGCGCAGCCTGGCCGCCCTGCTCGACATGGACGTGCGCGAGATCACGCGCAAGCTGGCCTCCGAGCGCGAGTTCATCTACGTCAAGCGCCAGTTGCCGCCCGAACTCGCCGATCGCGTGACGGCGCTGAAGCTGCCCGGCATCCACCAGAAGGACGAATACCGGCGCTACTACCCGTCGGGCGAAGTGGCCGCGCACATGCTGGGCTTTACCGGCATCGAAGACGCCGGTCAGGAAGGCATCGAGCTGGCTTTCAACAACGAGTTGTCCGGCAAACCCGGTTCGCGCCGGGTCATCAAGGACAGGCGCGGCAACGTCGTCGAAGATGTCGAAAGCATTCATCCGCCGCTGGAGGGCCGCGACATCGTGCTCGCCCTCGACTCGAAGCTGCAGTACCTCGCCTACAGCCATCTCAAGCAGGCGCTCGAGGAAAATCGGGCCAAGGCGGGCGGCGTGGTCGTGCTCGACGCGAGGAGTGGCGAAATCCTGGCGCTGGCCAATCTGCCGACCTACAACCCGAACAATCGCGTCAAGCTGAGCGGCGCCCAATTGCGCAATCGCGCACTGACCGACAGCTTCGAGCCGGGCTCGACCCTGAAACCCTTCACCGCGGCACTGGCGCTGGAAAAGGGCAAGGTGCGCTTCGACACGGCGATCCAGACCGCGCCGGGGAAAATGACCATCGGCACGGCGACGATTCATGACGCGCACATGCATGGCGTATTGACCGTGGCACAGGTGATCCAGAAGTCCTCCAACGTCGGCGCCGCGAAGCTGGCCCTGTCGATGAAGCCCGAAGAAATGTGGACCATGTTCGACAGCCTCGGCTTCGGCGCGCCGCTGAAGCTCGGCTTTCCGGGCGAGGTCGGCGGCCGCTTGCGGCCGGCAAAAACCTGGAAGCCGATCGAGCAGGCCACCATGTCCTATGGCCATGGCATTTCGGTGACGCTGATCCAGCTGGCGCGCGCCTACCAGGTCTTTGCCCGTGACGGCGATCTGGTGCCGATCTCGCTGTCGCGCCTGGATACGCCGCCACAGAGCGGCAAGCAGGTGTTTTCGGCGCAGACGGCGCGCGAGGTCCGCGCCATGCTGGAAATGGCCGTGCTGCCGGGCGGCACCGCACCCAAGGCGCAGATCCCCGGCTATCGCGTGGCCGGCAAGACCGGCACGGCGCACAAGATCGAAGGCGGTTCCTACGCCAACAAATACGTCGCGTCCTTCGTCGGCTTCGCCCCGGTTTCCGATCCGCGGCTGATCATTGCTGTGATGATCGACGAACCGTCCAACGGCAAGTATTACGGCGGCGACGTGGCGGCCCCGGTATTTGCCCAGGTCATGGCCGGCAGCCTGCGCACTCTGGGCGTGGCGCCCGATGCACCCCTGAAGCCATTGCTGATGACCAGTGCTGCGCCGGTCAAGGAAGAGATGTGAATACGGCCATGTCGATACTTGAACAACTCGAGCGCAAGGGGATCAAGCCGGCGCACCTGACCGCCGACTCGCGGCGCGTGAGCGCCGGCGATGTCTTCGTCGCCTATCCCGGAGCGCAGGCCGATGGCCGCGACTTCATTGCGCAGGCGGTGGCCAACGGCGCCGCGGCCGTGATTGCAGAGGCCGGACGCAACGCAACTGCGAGAGTCGGCGCTGGCTCGCTCTGCGTACCTGGGATTCCGCTTCGCGGGCAGGCAACGCCGATTGTCGAAGTGACAGGGCTCGCGGCGCTCTCCGGCGAAATCGCGCACCTGGTGTACGGTCGTCCCTCCGAGCATCTCTGGCTCGCCGGTGTGACCGGCACCAATGGCAAGACCTCGGTATCGCAATGGATCGCGCAGGCGATGAACGCCCTGCCGTATCTGCCGCCGGGCCGCCCCAAGGCAGATACAGCCAATAATATGGAGTCGCGCAGCGACGAACAGTTGTCACCCCTTTCCACGGGAAAGGGGCCGGGGGAAAGGCGCCACAAGTGCGCCGTGATCGGCACGCTGGGCAACGGCTTCCTCGACTCGCTCGACGAAAGCCCCAACACCACGCCCGATGCCATCACCCTGCATGCGGCGCTCGCCGGCTTCGTTGCTCGCGGCGCGGAAGCCTGCGCGATGGAGGTTTCGTCGATCGGCCTCGACCAGGGGCGTGTCAATGGCGCGGCCTTCGACGTCGCCGTGTTTACCAATCTGACCCGCGACCACCTCGAATATCACGGCACGATGGAGGAGTATGCGGCGGCCAAGGAACTGCTGTTCCTGACGCCCGGCCTTGCCGCCGCCGTGCTCAACCTCGACGACCCTGTCGGGGTCGCGCTTGCCGCCAAGCTCAGGGGGCACGTGCGAACCATCGGCTATACGCTGGCCGGGGCCGACGGCATTGGCGCAGATGAAATCCTCCGCGCGGAAAACCTGAACATGGGGGCCGCCGGCGTCGAGTTCGATGTGCGCGGCGTGCATTTCACGGCGCCCGTGGTGGGGCGCTTCAACGTTTCCAATCTGCTGGCGGTGATCGGTGCGCTGCTGACGCGCAACGAGCGCCCCGAGGACATTGCTGCCGCCCTGCGCCGCATTCAGCCGCCGCCAGGACGCATGCAGGCGGTCGGCGGCGTGAATGAACCGCTGATCGTGGTGGACTACGCCCATACGCCGGACGCGATGGAAAAAGCGCTCGGCGTTCTGCGCGAAACGGCGGTGGCGCGCGGCGGACGGCTGATCTGCGTCTTCGGTTGCGGCGGCGAGCGCGACCCCGGCAAGCGGCCGCAGATGGGTGCGATTGCCGAGCGTCTGGCCGATCGCGTGGTCGTCACCAGCGACAACCCGCGCAAGGAAGATCCGCAAGCCATCATCGACGACATCCTCGCCGGGCTGCAGCGCGCGCCGAACGTCGAGATCGATCGCGGCCGCGCCATTGCAGCTGCGGTGGCCGATGCGGATAGGCGCGACGTGATCCTGCTCGCCGGCAAGGGCCATGAGCCCTATCAGGAAATCGCCGGGGTGCGGCATGCATTCTCCGACCTCGATGCCGCAAAGTCGGCGCTGGCGGGACGGCGCTCATGATGATGACCCTGCACGAGGCTGCCGCCGCCATCGCTGCCCGCGCGCAAGGCGCCGACGACGCCTTCAGCGGAGTCTCCACCGATTCGCGCAGCATCGCCGCCGGCGAACTTTTCGTCGCGTTGATCGGCGACAAGTTCGACGGCCACGCCTACGTCGCCGACGTGCTCGCGCGTGGCGCCAATAGTGCCGCGGGCGCGGTGGTGAGCGAGGAGTTCGCCGCCGCCCATCCCGATCTGCCGCTGATCTGCGTCGCCGACACGCGCCTGGCGCTCGGTGCGCTGGCGGCGCAGTGGCGCGGACGATTCACGATTCCGCTGCTGGGCATCACCGGCAGCAACGGCAAGACCACGGTCAAGGAAATGTGCGCGGCGATTCTGCGTGCGCAGTTCGGCAGCGCGGACTCCGTGCTGGCCACTGTCGGCAACCTCAACAACGACATCGGCCTGCCGCTGACCCTGCTCAGGTTGCGCGCCTCGCACCGCGCCGCGGTGATCGAGATGGGCATGAACCATACCGGAGAGATCGACTATCTGACGCGCCTCGCGCAACCTTCCGTGGCGCTGGTGAACAACGCCCACCGCGCGCACCTCGAGGGTCTCGGCTCGGTGCAGGATGTCGCGCTGGCCAAGGGCGAAATATTCACCGGGCTGGGGGCGGATGGCGTCGCCGTATTCAATGCCGACGACGCACATGCCGATATCTGGCGCGAACTTTCGCGCGATCGTCGTCAGCTGACGTTTGGCCTCGACCAGCCCGCCGACGTACAAGGACAGTTCACCAGTCACGGCCTCGGCGGGGAATTGCAACTTGCCACCCCGTGGGGAGCGCTCACGGTGACGCTGGCCGTGCCGGGCAGCCACAACGCCAGCAATGCCTGTGCGGCAGCGACGGCGACACTGGCAGCAGGCGCGTCGCTCGGCGCGGTCGAACAGGGACTGACAGGCTTTGCCGGCATCAAGGGCCGGCTGCAACGGCGAGCCGGTCGCGAAGGCGCGTGCGTGGTGGATGACAGTTACAACGCCAATCCCGATTCGATGCGGGCCGCGATCGACGTGCTGGCGTCGGTGCCGGGCAGGCGCATCCTGGTCATGGGCGACATGGGCGAGGCGGGGGCTGCCGCAGGGCAGTTCCACGACGAGATCGGCGGCTATGCCAAGAGCCACGGCATCGACCGCCTGCTGTGCCTCGGCGAATTGTCGGCGGCGGCGGCACACAATTTCGGCGCGGGCGGCCAGCACTTTCCGCGCGTCGAAGACTTGATAAAAACCCTGCTGGCCGAGCTCGAGGCGCAGACCACGGTGCTGGTCAAGGGATCGCGCTTCATGCGCATGGAGCGCGTCGTCGACGCGATCGTGGACAGCGCCGACGCAGGGCCGTCCCAAGGCGGCGCAAGCCATCAACCGGAGCGGGCGCAGCCCGCGAACAGCCGTCACCCCCTTCCCGGGGAAGGGGGCGGGGGAAAGGTAAATGAATAATGCTGCTTGAACTCGCTCAATGGCTGGCCAAGGATCTCCGCGCCTTCAACGTCTTCGGCTACATCACGCTGCGCGCGGTGCTGGCGACCATGACCGCACTGGCGATTTCCTTCGTCTTCGGTCCGGCGGTGATTCGCTGGCTGGCGGCGAAGAAGATCGGCCAGTCGGTGCGCAGCGACGGGCCGCAAACGCATCTGATCAAGGCCGGCACGCCGACCATGGGCGGCGCGCTGATCCTGATCTCGCTCGGCGTGTCCACGCTGCTGTGGGCGGATCTGTCCAATCGCTTCATCTGGATCGTGCTGATAGTCACCTTCGGCTTCGGCGCGATCGGCTGGGTCGATGACTGGCGCAAAGTGGTCTATCGCAATCCTGCCGGGCTTTCGGCCCGCTCCAAGTTCTTCTGGCAGTCCGTGGTGGGCCTGGTCGCCGCAATCTACCTCGCATTCTCGATCTCGGCGCCCAACAACGAAAAAGTCGTCCAGCTGTTCTTCCAGTGGGTGTCCTCCGGCTTCACGCTGGAACTGCCGCAGCAGACCGCCCTGATCGTGCCCTTCTTCAAGAGCGTGACCTATCCGCTCGGCATGTTCGGCTTCATCCTGCTGACTTACCTGGTGATCGTCGGTAGCAGCAATGCAGTGAATCTGACCGACGGCCTCGACGGCCTCGCGATCATGCCGACGGTGCTGGTCGGCGCCGCGCTGGGCATCTTCACCTACGTCGCGGGCAACTCGGTGTTCTCCAAATACCTGCTGCTGCCCTACATTCCGGGCGCCGGCGAGCTGACGGTATTCTGCGGCGCGCTGGCCGGTGCCGGGCTCGGCTTCCTGTGGTTCAACGCCTATCCCGCCGAGGTGTTCATGGGCGATGTCGGCGCCCTGGCCCTCGGCGCGGCGCTCGGCGCGGTGGCCGTGGTCGCCCGCCAGGAAATCGTGCTGTTCATCATGGGCGGCGTCTTCGTCGCCGAGACCCTGTCGGTGATGCTCCAGGTCGGCTACTTCAAGTACACCAAGAAGCGCTACGGCGAAGGCCGGCGGATCCTGCTCATGGCGCCGCTGCATCACCACTTCGAGCAGACCGGGTGGAAAGAGACGCAGGTGGTGGTGCGCTTCTGGATCATCACGATTCTGCTCGTGCTGTTCGGCCTGTCGACGCTGAAGATACGATGAATCTCGCCGGCAAACACGTCCTCGTTCTCGGCCTCGGCGAATCGGGGTTGGCCTCTGCGTGCTGGTGCGCGCGGCAGGGCGCACGGGTGCGGGTGGCCGATACGCGTACGGCGCCGCCGTATCTGGACGAGTTGAATCGCCGTGTCACCAGCGCCGACTCGCAGCTTGAATTCGTTGCAGGCGAGTTCGACAAGGCGCTGCTCGACGGCATCGACCTGCTGGTGTTGTCGCCGGGACTCTCGGGCGGGCTGATGGTGGTGATCCACGCGCGCGCCGCCGGGATTCCGGTGGTCGGAGAGATCGAATTGTTCGCCCAGGGCCTGCGCAGTCTGAATTCGAGCGCTCCGGTGCTGGCGATTACCGGCACCAACGGCAAGACCACCACCACCGCGCTGACCGGGCATCTGCTGCGCGGCACGGGGAAGACGGTCGGTGTCGCCGGCAACATTTCTCCTGCGGCCCTGACGGCATTGATGGATGCGCTGGATGCCAATGCCCTGCCGCAGATCTGGGTGCTCGAGCTGTCGAGTTTCCAGCTGGAAACCACCGAGACGCTGAATGCCGCCGCGGCAACGGTGCTCAACATTTCCGACGACCATCTCGATCGCTACATCGACCTCGACGAATACGCATCGGCCAAGGCCAAGGTCTTTCAGAGCGCCGAGGGCGCGCCCGGCGTCCAGGTGCTGAATCGCGACGATCCGCGCGTGTGCCGCATGACGCTGCCCGACCGCCAGATCATCAGCTTCGGCCTCGACGCACCCGCCGGCGAGGATGACTTCGGCCTGCGCCAGCATCGGGGCGAAGTCTGGCTGGCGCAGGGTCAGCGCCTGTTGCTGCCGGTCTCCGAATTGCCGCTGGCCGGGCTGCACAATGCGGCCAACGCGATGGCGGCGCTGGCGCTGTGCAGCGCGCTCGGCTTCGATGCAGAAACCTTGCTGCCGGCTTTGCGCAGTTTCCGCGGCTTGCCGCACCGGGTCGAGCAAGTGGCCGAGATCGGCGGTGTGACCTGGTATGACGATTCCAAGGGCACCAACGTCGGCGCCACGGTCGCCGCACTGAATGGCATTGGCGGACTGGGGCGCAAGATCGTGGTGATTTTGGGGGGTGACGGGAAAGGACAAGACTTTTCTCCGCTTGAGAAAGCCGTGGCGACGCACGCGCGCGCCGCAGTGCTGATCGGCCGCGACGGGCCGCTGATCGAGAAGGTCATCGTCGGCACCGGGGTGGCGATCGAAAACGCAGCCGACATGGGTGATGCCGTGCGGCGGGCCCGGCGCAGGGCGCAGCCGGGCGATGCCGTACTGCTGTCGCCGGCCTGCGCCAGCTTCGACATGTTCCGCAATTACGAGCATCGGGCGCAGGTATTCGTCGCCGCAGTGCACGCACTGGAGAGCGAAGCGTGAGCCGCGCCTATGCCGCGCCGGCGCAGCGCGCGCCCGCCGAGCTCGACGCCTTCCTGCTGTGGCCGGCTGTCGGGCTGCTGCTGCTGGGATTGGTGATGGTGTATTCGTCCTCGATCGCGATGGCCGAGGGCAGCCGCTTCACCGGCAACCAGTCGGCCTATTTCCTGTTCCGCCACGCGGTGTTTCTCTGCGTCGGATTGGTCGCCGGCATCATGGCCTTCCAGATTCCGTTGCGCCTGTGGCAGCAGGCGGCACCCTGGCTGTTCCTGACCGGAGTCGTGCTGCTGCTGCTGGTGCTGATTCCCCATGTCGGCCGTTCGGTCAACGGCGCCCAGCGCTGGATCGGCCTCGGCCCGATCAACCTGCAGCCTTCCGAATTGATGAAGCTTTTCGTCGTGCTCTATGCCGCCGACTACACCACGCGCAAGCTCGACGACATGGGCAGTTTCCTGCGCGGTTTCGGGCCGATGGCACTGGTCATGGTGCTGGTCGGATTCCTGCTGCTGAAGGAGCCGGACTTCGGCGCGCTGGTGGTGATCCTCTGCATCGCGACCGGCATCCTGTTTCTCGGCGGCATCAATGCGCGGGTGTTCGGCGTGCTGGTGGTGGTGCTGGCGGTCAGCTTCGTCATCATGATCTGGGTCTCGCCCTATCGGCGCGAGCGCATCTTCGGTTTCATGGACCCCTGGCAGGACGCCTTCGGCAAGGGCTACCAGCTCTCGCACGCCCTGATCGCCTTCGGCCGCGGCGAGTGGTTCGGCGTCGGGCTCGGCGCCAGCGTCGAGAAGCTGTTCTATCTGCCCGAGGCGCATACCGATTTCCTGCTGGCGGTGATCGCCGAGGAACTCGGCTTCGTCGGTGTCTGCGTCGTGGTCGGGCTGTTCGCCCTGCTGGTGCAGCGCTCCTTCGCCATCGGCCGCCAGGCGCTGGTGCTCGGCCGCGTGCATTCCGGTCTGGTCGCGCAAGGCATCGGCATCTGGCTCGGCGTCCAGGGCTTCATCAACATGGGCGTGAACATGGGCCTGTTGCCGACCAAGGGTCTGACCCTGCCGCTGATGAGCTTCGGCGGTTCGGGCATCGTCGCCAACTGCCTGGCGCTCGGCATCCTGTTGCGGGTGGACTGGGAGAATCGACAACTGATGCGGGGCCAGCAGGTATGAGCAAGACGCTCCTCGTCATGGCCGGCGGCACGGGCGGGCACATCATGCCGGGCCTCGCCGTGGCCGAGCATCTGCGCGAGCAGGGCTGGAAAATCGCCTGGATGGGCAATCCGGATGGCATGGAAGCAAAGCTGACCACTGGGCGCGGCTACGAGATGGCCTGGGTGCATTTCACGGCCCTGCGCGGCAAGGGCCTGCTGCGCAAATTGCTGCTGCCTTTCAACCTGCTGCGCGGCTTCAGCCAGGCGTGGTCGCAGCTCAAGCGCATCCAACCCGACGTCGTGCTCGGCATGGGCGGCTACGTCAGCTTTCCCGGCGGCATGATGGCCGTGCTGCGGGGCATTCCGCTGCTGCTGCACGAGCAGAATTCGGTGGCCGGCCTGGCCAACCGCGTGTTGGCCGGTGTCGCCGACCGCATCCTGACCGGTTTTCCCGAGGTGCTGAAGAAGGGTATCTGGGTGGGTAATCCGGTACGTCCGGAAATCGCCGTGCTGCCAGCGCCGACTATTCGCTACGCGCAGCATAGCGGCCCGCTGCGTGTGCTGGTGGTGGGCGGCAGCCTCGGCGCGCAGGCCTTGAACGAAGTTGTGCCGAAGGCGCTGGCGCTGATTGCGGAAGACCGGCGACCGGTGGTGCTGCATCAGGCGGGCGAGAAGCATCTGCCGCTGCTGAAAAGCCTCTACCTCTCGGCGGGTGTCAGCGCCGACTGCGTGGCCTTCATCAACGACATGGCCGGAGCCTACGACTGGGCCGATCTGGTGATCTGCCGCGCCGGCGCACTGACCGTGGCGGAACTGGCGGCGGCCGGCGTGGCCAGCCTGCTGGTGCCTTTCCCGCATGCGGTGGATGACCACCAGACCTCGAACGCACGCTTTCTCAGTACGGCCGGCGCCGCGATCCTGCTGCCGCAGGATGAGCTGACGCCGGCGCGACTGGCCGAGATCGCGAATCTGCCGCGGAGCCAACTCGCCCAAATGGCCGAAAAGGCCCGTGAGCTGGCGCGGCCCGAGGCCACGGCGGCCGTGGCGCAGGCTTGCGCGGAGCTGGCCAAATGAAAGGCACGCCATGAAACACAAAGTCAAACGCATCCACTTCGTCGGCATCGGCGGCTCGGGCATGTCGGGCATCGCCGAGGTGCTGGCGAATCAGGGCTACGAGGTCAGCGGGTCCGATTTGAGCGAGAGTGCGACGACGCGGCGCCTGGCGGCGCTGGGCATCCGCATTGCGATCGGCCACAGCGCGCAGAACGCCGCGACGGCCGATGCGGTCGTGGTGTCCACCGCCGTGCGCGAAGACAACCCGGAAGTGGTCATGGCGCGCGAGCGCCGCGTGCCGGTGGTGCCGCGGGCGCAGATGCTGGCGGAGCTGATGCGCATCAAGCAGGGCATCGCGATCGCAGGCACCCATGGCAAGACGACGACCACCAGCCTGGTCGCCAGCCTCCTGGCTGAGGGCGGCCTCGATCCGACCTTTGTCATCGGCGGCCGGCTGAATTCCGCGGGGGCCAATGCGAAGCTGGGCAGCGGCGAATTCCTGGTGGCCGAGGCCGACGAGTCGGATGCCTCCTTCCTGTATCTGTCGCCCGTGGTTTCGGTGGTCACCAACATCGACGCCGATCACATGGAAACCTACGGCCATGATTTCGGCCGGCTGAAGCAGGCCTTCGTCGATTTCCTGCATCGCCTGCCCTTCTATGGCGTGGCCGTGGTCTGCGGCGACGACGCCAACGTGCGCGAGATCATGCCGCGCGTGGCGAAGCAGATCGTCACCTACGGCATCGACAGTGAGGTCAACTTCCGCGCCGAAGACGTGGTGGCCGATGGCGGCACGATGCGCTTCACCTGTGTGCGCACCAACGGCGGCGTCAGTCGCTTGCCCATCGTGCTCAATCTGCCGGGGCGGCACAATGTGCTCAACGCGCTGGCCGCCATTGCGGTGGCGACAGAAGTCGGCGTTGGCGACACGGCGATCATCCGGGCCCTGGCCGAGTTCCGGGGCGTCGGCCGGCGCTTCCAGCGCTACGGCGAGCTTGCCTGCCCGGCGGGCGGAACATTTACCCTGGTCGATGACTACGGCCATCATCCGGTGGAAATGGCCGCGACGCTGGCGGCGGCGCGCGGCGCTTTCCCCGGCCGCCGGCTGTTCCTGGCGTTTCAGCCGCATCGCTACACGCGCACACGGGATTGTTTCGAGGATTTCGTCAAGGTGCTGTCCGGGGTCGATGCGCTGGTGCTCGGCGAAGTGTATGCCGCCGGCGAGGCACCGATCATCGCCGCCGACGCCCGCGCGCTGGTGCGTGCCTTGCGCGTTGCCTGCGCGCAAAGCGCCATTCCAGGCATGCAAGGCACCGGCAAGGTCGAGCCGATCTTCGTCGAAGACATCGCGGCCATGCCGGCAGCGATTCTCGCCGCGGTGCGCGACGGCGACGTGGTGATCACCATGGGCGCCGGTTCCATCGGCGGCGTGCCGGGGCGATTGAGCGGGGCAGCTGCATGACCGAATCCGTCCGGGGCGCGCTGCGCGAATTCGAGCCGATGGCCAGCCATGTTTCATGGCGTGCCGGCGGGCCCGTGGCGCGGGCTTTCTTCCCGGCCGACCTGGCCGATCTCGCTGTCTTCCTGCAGCTGATGCGCCACGACGAGCCCCTGCTGATGGTGGGCCTCGGCAGCAATCTGCTGGTGCGCGACGGCGGCTTCGACGGCACGGCGATTTTCACCCATGGCGTACTCGATGTCCTGCGGCGGGAAGCGGACGGCAGTTTCTATGCCGAAGCCGGTGTCGCCTCGCCGAAGTTGGCGCGCTTTGCCGGCAGGCAGGGCTGCGCCGAAGCCGAGTTCCTCGCCGGCATTCCCGGCACGGTGGGCGGCGCGCTGGCGATGAATGCCGGCTGCCACGGCGGCGAGACCTGGCGCTATGTGGACCGGGTGCTGATGCTGAATCGCGATGGTGAGCAGATCATTCGCCGCCCGGAAGATTTCGCCATCGGCTACCGCCATGTCGGCCTCAAGAGCGCCACCGACGAAGTGTTCGCTGCGGCCTGGTTCCGCTTTCCCGAGGGCAACGCCGAGGTCGCCACGGCGCGTCTGCGCGAACTGCTGGAACGGCGCATTGCCACGCAGCCGCTGCAACTGCCCAACGCAGGATCGGTGTTCAGGAATCCGCCCGGCGACCATGCCGCGCGATTGATCGAGGCCGCCGGCCTCAAGGGCACACAGATCGATGGCGCGCAGGTTTCCGAAAAGCATGCGAATTTCATCGTTAATCCTGACGGCAAGGCAAGCGCGAGTGCGATAGAAATGCTAATCGGCCGAATTCAGTCGGAAGTGGCGGAAAAGTTCGGTGTCGCGCTGGTGCGCGAGGTGCGCATCGTGGGCGAGATCGACAGGCAGTCAAGGCAGGGCGGAGAAGGAGTTTGATGGATTTCGGCAAGGTGGCGGTGATGATGGGCGGCAAGTCGGCCGAGCGCGAGGTCTCGCTGAAAAGCGGGGCCGCGGTGCTGGCTGCGCTGCGCTCGTCCGGCGTCGATGCGCACAATTTCGATCCGCGGGACAAGGCACTCGAGGCGCTGCATGCCGAGGGCTTCCAGCGCGTATTCATCGCCCTGCATGGCCGTGGCGGCGAAGACGGCACGCTGCAGGGCGCGCTTGATCTGCTCGACATTCCCTACACCGGCAGCGGTGTTCTGGCCTCGGCCCTGGCGATGGACAAGTGGCGCTCCAAGCTGGTCTGGCAGGCCGTGGGCTTGCCGGTTCCGGATTTCGTCGTGCTCGATGCGGCCAGCGACTTTGCGGCCGCGGAGGCCCGTCTGGGTCTGCCGCTTTTCGTCAAGCCGTCCAACGAGGGTTCCAGCATCGGCATCAGCAAGGTCAAGCAGGCAGGCGGTTTGCGCGCCGCCTATGAGGCGGCCGCCCGCTACGACTCCTGCGTGATCGCCGAGCAGTTTCTCGGCGGCGGCGAGTTCACCGTCGGCATCCTCGCCGGCCAGGCTCTGCCGGTGATCCGCATCGTGCCGACGACCGAGTTCTACGACTACGATGCCAAGTATCTGCGCGACGACACCGAGTACCGCATTCCGAGCGGCCTCGGCGAAGCGCGCGAAGCCGAGATGCGCGATCTGGCGCTGCGCGCCTTCGCCGTGCTCGGTGGTCGCGGCTGGGGCCGCATGGACCTGATGCTGGATGCCGCGGGGCGCATCTATTGCCTCGAGGCGAATACGTCGCCCGGCATGACCGACCATTCGCTGGTGCCGATGGCGGCGCGGGCGGCCGGAATTCCGTTTGCGCAACTCGTGCTCAAATTGCTCGCGGAGGCCCGCTGTGGCTAAGGTGCGCGGAGGCTCAAACGGCAAGAGCCGGGGCAACAGCCGGATCGAAAACGGCAGCGGCGACGGCTTCTGGGATCGCCCGATGCTGATCAACCTTCTGGCTGACGTGCTGCTGCTGGCGGGCGGCGCCTTGCTGGCGTGGGCCGGCGCCATGGCGCTGCAACGCCTGCCGGTGTTCCCCCTGAAGCAGCTGGTGGTGTCGACGCAGCTCGACGAGGTGTCGCGGGCGCAGATTGAACAGACGGCACGCAGCGTCCTGACCGGAAACTTTTTCACGGTGAACCTGGAAACGGCGCAGACAGCCTTCGAGCGCATGCCCTGGGTGCGCTCGGCCTCGCTGCGTCGGCGCTGGCCCGACGGCATCGAACTGGAACTCGAAGAACATCGCGCCGCCGCGCGCTGGACCCCGAAGGAAGGCGAGCCGCGCCTGGTCAGCACGCACGGCGAAGTGTTCAACGCGACAGCATCCGACAAGGGCCTGCCCGCATTCGCCGGCCCCGAGGGTTCGGCAAGCCGCGTGCTGGCGCGTTACCAGGAGTTCAACGACAGCCTGGCGGGTATCGGCCGCAAGCCGGTCGCCATTCATCTTTCGGCGCGAGAGGCCTGGCAAATCAAGCTCGACGACGGCGTGCTGCTGGAACTGGGCCGCGACCAGCCCAGGCATCCGCTGCTCGACCGCCTGAATCGATTCACGACCCACTATGCGGCGGTGAGCAGTTCGGCCAGGAGCCGCCTGCAAACCATCGGCGTGGTGGATATGCGTTACCCCAATGGATTCGCCCTCAGGGCGAGCAAAAGCTGATGGCTAAAGAAGCAAAACGCGACCTGATCGTCGGCCTCGACATCGGCACCTCGAAGATCGTCGCCATCGTCGGCGAACTGGATGCCGAAGGGCGGCTGGCCATACTCGGGCTGGGCACCCAGGAGTCCAGCGGCCTGAAGCGCGGCATGGTGATCAATATCGAGGCCACCGTGCATTCGATTTCCAAGGCCATCGCCGAGGTCGAGATGATGGCCGGCTGCAAGGTACGCGAGGTGTACACGGGCATTGCCGGCAGCCACATCAAGAGCAAGGATTCCACCGGCATGGCCGTGGTGCGCGACAAGGAAGTCACCCAGTTCGATGTCGAGCGCGCGATCGAGGCGGCCAATGCGACTTCGATTTCGGCGGACGACCAGATATTGCACACGCTGGTGCAGGAGTTCATCGTCGATGGCCAGGACGGCGTCAAGGAACCGATAGGCATGGATGCCAGGCGGCTCGACGTCAAGGTGCATCTGGTCACCGGCGCGGTCACCGCGGTGCAGAACATCGTCAAGTGCGTGCATCGCTGCGGCCTCGAAGTGGTCGACCTGGTGCTGCAACCGCTGGCCTCCGGCTACGCGGTGCTGACCGAGGACGAAAAGGATGTCGGCGTCTGCCTGGTCGACATCGGCGGCGGCACCACCGACGTCGCCGTCTTCGTGCATGGCGCGATCCGCCACACCGCGGTCATTCCGATCGCCGGCGACCAGCTGACCAATGACATCGCCATCGCCCTGCGTACCTCGACCCAGGATGCCGAGGAAATCAAGATTCGCTACGGTGTCGCGCTGCAGCAGCTGGCCGATCCGGAAGACATGATCGAAGTGCCCGGCGTCGGCGATCGTCCGGCGACCCAGTTGTCACGTCAGACGCTGGCCGGCTTCATCCAGCCGCGCGTCGAGGAGATATTCCAGAAGGTGCAGGAGGAACTGCACCGCAGCGGCAAGGAGCGTCTGTTGCGCGCCGGCATCGTGCTGACTGGTGGCGCGGCGCAGATGGCCGGCATGGCCGAGCTGGGCGAGGAGATTTTTCACAATACCGTGAAGCTGTCGATGCCGCATTACGACGGCAACTTGCGCGATTACGTGCGTAATCCGCGCTATTCCACGGCGATGGGTTTGTTGCTGGAAGGGGTGGCGCAGCGCCACCGTGGCATGAAGGCGCAGAGCCCCAAAAGTCTCGGCCAGATTCTGGCTCGGATGCGGGCGTGGTTTACCAAGAATTTTTGATTCAGTGGGTCTAAAAGGAGGCGAGTATGTTTGAACTTGAAGAAGTAGTGACGGCGGAGACGGGCTCGACGGTCATCAAGGTCGTCGGCGTCGGTGGCGCAGGCGGCAACGCGGTCGAGCACATGATCCGCGAAGGCGTCGGCGGCGTCGAATTCATTTGCTGCAACACCGATGCGCAGGCGCTGAACAAAAGCACTGCCCACGTCAAGTTGCAGCTCGGCCCAGGCCTGGGCGCCGGCGGCAAACCGGAAAAGGCCAGAGAGCTGGCAGTGCTCGACCGCGAACGCATCGCGGACGCGCTGCGTGGCGCACACATGGTCTTCATCACCGCCGGCATGGGCGGCGGCACCGGCACCGGCGCCGGTCCGGTGGTTGCCGAGGTCGCGCGCGAACTCGGCATCCTGACCGTGGCGGTGGTGACCAAACCCTTCGAGTACGAGGGCAAGCGCAAACGCCTGGCCGAAGAAGGCGTGGCCGAACTCGCGCTTCACGTCGATTCGCTGATCATCATCCTCAACGAGAAGCTCGAAGAAGTGCTCGGCGACGAGATCAGCATGCTCGAGGCCTTCCAGGCGGCCGACAACGTGCTGCGCAATGCGGTGGGTGGAATCGCCGAAATCATCAACGTGCCGGGTCTGGTCAACGTCGACTTCGAAGACGTGCGCACGGTGATGGGCGAGATGGGCAAGGCGATGATGGGTTCCGCCGTTGCCGCCGGCGTCGATCGCGCCCGCGTCGCTGCCGAAGAGGCGGTGGCCAGTCCCTTGCTCGAGGGCATCGAGCTTTCAGGCGCCCGCGGCGTGCTGGTGAACATTACCGCCAGCACCACGCTCGGTCTCAAGGAATACAAGGAGGTGATGAGGACCATCCGTCAATACACGGCGCCCGAAGCCACCGTGATCTGCGGCGCGGTGTTCGACGAGACCATGGAAGACCAGTTGCGGGTTACCGTGGTCGCCACCGGCCTCGGCATCGTCGCGGCACGCGAGGCAGCCAAGCCGAGCATGCGCGTGGTCGAGACCATCGGTCTGCGCACCGGCACCGACAACCTGCAGGTATTCGATGTAGGGACCGGCCAGGTCGATCTTTCCAGCGTCACCAGCAGCGCGCGCGGCAGCATGCCGCGCAACGCACAGGCGGATGCCATGGCGGCTTCCGGAGTGGACAAGTACGACATCCCCGCCTTCCTGCGCCGCCAGTCGGACTGAATGGCCGGCCGCAGAACCGGTCCGGCGGGCGCCTCCTCCCGTCGGGCCGGGCTTGCGTGGTAGAATTATTGCCCCGCACCATTCCATTTACATCGCAGCACTATGCTTCGTCAGCGCACCCTGAAATCAGTCGTCAAGGCCACCGGCGTGGGTCTCCATTCCGGGGTCAAGGTGTCGCTCATGCTGCGTCCGGCGCAGGTCAATACGGGCGTGGTGTTCCGCCGCGTCGATCTGACGCCCCCGGTAGACCTCAAGGCCGATCCCTTCGGCGTCCGCGATACGCGGCTGGCCTCCTGCCTGGAAAAGGATGGGGTCAAGGTCGCCACGGTCGAGCACCTGATGTCGGCGCTGGCCGGCTTGGGTATCGACAACATCTATGTCGATGTCGACGCCGCCGAACTGCCGATCATGGATGGATCTGCCGCTCCGTTCGTGTTTCTGCTGCAATCGGCAGGCATCGAGGAACAGAACGCCGCGAAGAAATTCCTCCGCGTGAAAAAGACCGTGGAAGTGAAGGATGGCGACAAATGGGCCAAGCTGTCGCCCTACGACGGATTCAGCCTCGATTTTTCGATCGTCTTCAACCACCCGGCCGTGGACCGCGCCGCCTCGCGCGCCCACATTGATTTTGCCGATCAATCCTACCTGCGCGAAGTGGCGCGGGCCCGCACCTTCGGCTTCATGCAGGACGTCGAAACCCTGCGCGACCAGGGTCTGGCGCTGGGCGGCAGCCTCGAAAACGCCATCGTGATGGATGAATACCGGGTTCTGAACAGCGAAGGCCTGCGTTACGCCGACGAGTTCGTCAAGCACAAGATCCTCGATGCCATCGGCGACCTCTACCTCGCCGGCCATCCCCTGCTGGGGGCATTTTCGGCGCACAAGTCGGGCCATGCGTTGAACAATCAGCTGCTGCGTGCCTTGCTGGCCGACGCCTCCGCCTGGGAACTGGTCAGCTTCCAGCGCGCCGAGGAAGCGCCGGGAAGCATCGCCCGGCTCTACCCGAAACTGGTCTAGAGATGCTCCTGCTGCGGATCGTCGGCATACTCACGGCGATCACCATCGGCAGCGGACTCGTCGCCTGGTTGTTTACCCGTGATCGGCGCTATCTTGTCCTGTCGGGGCGCGTCGCCAAGGCTGCGCTGATCTTCTCGCTGCTTGTGCTGGTCCTGATGGCCGCCGAGCGCCTGATCATTCTTTGACGCTGCGGAGCAAACGCTCCAGCGCATCCTTCAGCGGAGACTCAACGGGCAGGCGTTGCGCCAAGGCAGTGAGTCCTTGCTTTTGTTTTAAACCAGGCAGGGCGGGCCTTTCGTGAGGGGGCTGGGGCGGGGAAGGGTTGCGGGCTTGCACTCGTACCTCGATTTGAGTAATCTTCACCTCCTTGTTCGACAAATCGCTGGCGAGACTAGGTCCGAATTGACGGATTTTCGCGGCGACCGCGCCATTGGCGGCGTGGATAAAAAGTTTCCCCAGACGGAAGTTGGCTACCCGGACATGAGGCCTCAGCGCCTCCGGCAATGCAGCTTCCAGAAGACGCTGGAATTGGAGCAGACGATGGGCGTGGCTTGCAAGCCGCGCCATGCTGTCACCGGAGGCGAGATGTTCCTGGAGACTGCGCGCTGTCATCGATAACGAAGTTTTAGGGAGGGAAGGGATGCATATTATTCTCGTCTCCGACCGGCTGGCAACTGCCAGAAGCATTACGCTGACCTGGCGCCATGCCTTTCTCTTTGCAGGCGCCCTGTTCGGCTCGGTCCTTGTACTGTCTTCGCTGTTTTCCTATGTCACCGTCCGCCATGCGGCGGAAATTCGCCTGCCCTTCCTGCAGGACATGGTCCGCGCCGTCAATGCCGAAGAGACCCAGCGCTCCAAGGATTTCGTCCGTGAAAACCTCAACGCCATGGCGGTCAAGCTGGGCGAGATGCAGGCGCAATTGATGCGCCTCGACACCATAGGCGAGCGACTCGCCGCCATGGCAGGCGTCAAGCCCCAGGCACTCAAGGCATTCGACGCCAGCGTCGATGGCCGTGGCGGTCCGCTGGTGCTGCCCGCAGCGATGTCTTCAACCGACCTGCAGCGCGCGGTCGATGCGCTGGCGAACCAGGTGGAAGCAAAATCCGACGCAATTTCGATGATCGAGTCCCAGATGCTGGAGGACCGGATCAGGAAAAGCCTGTTGCCCACCAGCCTGCCGGTCGAGGCCCAATGGAACGCTTCGACCTATGGCTGGCGTGTCGATCCCTTCACCGGCGAGCGGGCGATGCACGAAGGCGTCGATTTCGTGGCGAATCCCGGAACCGGCATTCGCGCCGCGGCGGCCGGAGTCGTCATCAGTTCAGAGCGCCATCCGCAATACGGCAATATGGTCGAAATCGATCACGGCAAGGACCTGACCACGCGCTACGCCCATGCATCGAAGCTTCTGGTCAAGCCAGGGCAACTGGTCAAACGTGGCCAGAAGATTGCCGAAGTGGGTACCACCGGCCGTTCCACCGGGCCGCACCTTCATTTTGAAGTGCGCATTCGCGGTCTGGCGCAGAATCCGGATCGATTCCTGCGCATGGCGCAGGCGACGCAGCGGCCGGCTGCGAATCGTCACTGAGCTTCCGGGGAGGTCTGACCTCCCCGCATGCTAAAATTCCCTCCTTGTTTTCACGGCCAATTTGCGGCCGCGCACCCCATGATCTCCGGTTTTGGTTCCAGCCGAGGCCCGCTTGCGCGGGCATCGGCTTTCTCTGAAGCCAGTTTCTGACTGATAAAAAATGATAACTGGGTTTCTCAAGAAGATTTTCGGCAGCCGCAACGATCGGCTGATCAAGCAGTACTCGCAGACCGTCGCCCGCATCAATGCGCTTGAAGCTGCCACTTCGCAGCTTTCCGACGATGCCCTGCGCGCCAGGACGGAGGAATTCCGCAGTCGCCATGCGCAGGGCGAGTCGCTCGACGCCTTGCTGCCGGAAGCTTTCGCGGTGGTGCGTGA
Organism: Rhodocyclaceae bacterium; assembly: GCA_006218025.1. GTDB lineage: Bacteria > Pseudomonadota > Gammaproteobacteria > Burkholderiales > Rhodocyclaceae > Sulfuritalea. The sequence continues at coordinate 47,308 of VBWA01000023.1, forward strand.
GGCCGGCCGTCGCGTCCTCGGCATGCGCCATTTCGACATGCAGCTGATCGGCGGCATGGTGCTGCATTACGGCAAGATCGCCGAAATGCGCACCGGCGAAGGCAAGACGCTGACGGCGACGCTGGCCGTGTATCTGAATGCGATTCCCGGCAAGGGCGTGCACCTGATCACCGTCAATGATTACCTGGCCAGCCGCGATGCGGAATGGATGGGACGCATCTACCGTTTTCTCGGCCTCAGCGTCGGCGTCAATCTGTCGCAACGGTCGCACGACGAAAAGCAGGCGGCCTACGCCGCCGACATCACCTACGGCACCAACAACGAATTCGGTTTCGACTATCTGCGCGACAACATGGTGTATGCCGCCGGTGAGCGCGTGCAGCGCGGCCTCAACTACGCCATCGTCGATGAGGTCGACTCGATCCTGATCGACGAGGCGCGCACGCCGCTGATCATCTTGAACGCCGTGCCGCCCTTGTTGACCCGCGGCGAGGCGGCGAAGGGCGAGGGCGAGGTCGACACCGGGGATTACACGGTCGATCTCAAGTCGCATCAGGTGCTGCTGACCGAAGCAGGCCACGAAAAGGCCGAAGAGATTCTGGCACGCTTAGGGCTGCTGGCCGAAGGCAGCAGCCTCTACGAGCCGGCCAACATCCTGCTCATCCACCATCTCTACGCCGCCCTGCGCGCGCACAACCTGTACTACCGCGATCAGCAGTACGTGGTGCAGGATGGCGAAGTGGTCATCGTCGATGAGTTTACCGGCCGCCTGATGGCAGGCCGGCGCTGGTCGGACGGACTGCATCAGGCCGTCGAGGCCAAGGAAGGCGTTGCGATCCAGGCCGAGAACCAGACCCTGGCCTCGATTACCTTCCAGAACTATTTCCGCATGTACGGCAAGCTCGCCGGCATGACCGGCACCGCCGATACCGAAGCCTACGAGTTCCACCAGATCTACGGCCTGGAAACGGTGGTGATCCCCACCAACAAGCCGATGATCCGCAAGGACGAGAACGACCAGATCTTCCGCACCGCGCCGGAAAAACATGCCGCGATCATCGCCGACATTCGCGCCTGTCATGAACGCGGGCAGCCGGTGCTGGTCGGCACCACGTCGATCGAGAATTCCGAGCTGCTCTCCGACCTGCTGCAAAAAGACAAGCTGCCGCATCAGGTGCTCAACGCCAAGCAGCACGCCCGCGAAGCCGAGATCGTGGCGGAGGCCGGTCGCCCCGGCATGATCACCATCGCCACCAACATGGCCGGCCGCGGCACCGACATCGTGCTCGGCGGCAACATCGAAAAGCCGACCAACGCCATCCGCGACGATGAATCGCTCAGCGCCGACGAGAAGGCAGCGCGCACCGCCGAACTCAAGGCCGAATGGCAGAAGACACACAACCAGGTGCTGGCCGCCGGTGGCCTGCACATCATCGGCTCCGAGCGCCACGAGTCGCGTCGCATCGACAACCAGCTGCGTGGCCGCTCCGGCCGCCAGGGCGATCCGGGTTCCTCGCGTTTCTACCTGGCCTTGGACGACCCGCTGCTCAAGATCTTCGCCGGCGAACGGCTCAACACCATCATGGTGCGCCTCAAGATGCCCGAGGGCGAGGCCATCGAACATCCGCTGGTCAGCCGTTCGCTGGAGTCGGCGCAACGCAAGGTCGAGCAGCGCAACTTCGATATCCGCAAGCAGTTGCTCGAATACGACGACGTGTCCAACGACCAGCGCAAGGTGATCTACCAGCAGCGCAATGAGCTGCTCGACAGCGAGGATATCTCCGAGACCATCACCGCCATGCGCCAGGGGCAGATCCACGATACCTTCCGCCTTTACATACCGGCCGAAAGCGTCGAAGAGCAGTGGGACATCGGCGGCCTGGAAACCGCACTGACAGCCGAACTGCATCTCAAGTTGCCGGTCGCGGAGTGGATCAAGTCCGAGCCGCAACTCGGTGACGACGAGATCCTGAAGCGCCTGCTGGATGCCGGCGATGCCGCCTACGCCGAGAAGACCGAAAAGGTCGATCCCGCTGCCTGGGCCGGCTTCGAGCGCAACGTCATGCTGCAAAGCCTCGATACGCACTGGCGCGAGCACCTGTCGGCGCTTGACCACCTGCGGCAGGGCATCCATTTGCGCGGCTATGCGCAGAAGAATCCGAAACAGGAATACAAGCGAGAGGCTTTCGAGCTCTTCGAGGGCTTGCTGCAAACCGTGCGCAGCGAAGTCTCCAAGCTGCTGCTGACGGTCGAAGTCCGCAGCGAGGAGCAGATCGAGGAAGCGGAAGCTCCGCCACAGCTGGAGAACGTGCAGTACCACCACGCCGACTACGACGAAGCGCTTGGCGCTGCCGCGGCGCCAAAGCCGGCGCAGCCCGTCGAGCGCCACACGCCCAAGGTCGGGCGCAACGATCCCTGTCCTTGCGGTAGCGGCAAGAAGTACAAGCACTGCCACGGCAAGCTGAGCTGAGTTGAGCCAGGAGCGGCACCCGACACTGATCGAGGACGGCGAGTCCGTCCTCATTCTCGACCAGACACGCTTGCCGCGCGAAGCGGTGATGCTGCGGCTGGCCACCCTGGAAGATGTCGCCCACGCCATTCGCGTCATGCAGGTACGCGGTGCGCCGCTGATCGGAGCTACCGCCGCCTACGGCGTGGCACTAGGGCTGACGGACGATGCCGGCGATGCACGTCTCGTCGAGGTGATCGATACGCTTGCCGCGACGCGGCCGACCGCCGTCAATCTGCATTGGGCCCTGGCACGTATGCGCCGTGTGCTGCAAGAGTCGGCGCTGGCGACACGGCGCCAAGCCGCCTGGAACGAAGCGCGCGCCATCGCCACGGAAGACAAGGCCGCCAATGCGAAGGGGGTGCGCGTGCCGCGCCCCCCAAGGGGAAATCGGACAGCCATCCCCCCAGCCCCCTTCCCGGGGAAGGGGGTGACTATTTCAGGCAGGCTGCGCCTGCAATCGTGAATGTCATGACCCATTGCAACGCCGGACGCCTGGCGACCGTTGAACATGGCACGGCGCTCGCGCCGGTGTATGCGGCGCACGCGGCCGGTTTGCCGGTTCATGTCTGGGTCTCCGAAACGCGACCGCGCAACCAGGGGCTGCTCACCGCCTGGGAACTCGCCGAGACCGGCGTGCCGCATACCCTGATTGCCGACAACGCCGCGGGCCTGCTGTTGATGCAGGGCAAGGTCGATCTGGTGATCGTCGGCGCCGACCGCATTGCCGCCAACGGCGACACGGCGAACAAGGTCGGCACCTATCTCAAGGCACTCGCCGCGCGCGCCCATGGCGTGCCCTTCTATGTCGCGGCGCCGCTGTCGACCATCGATTTCGCCTGCGCTTCGGGCGCTCAGATACCCATCGAGGAACGCGCCGCGGATGAACTCGGCGCTGGCAACACACCGGTCGCGAACCCGGCTTTCGACGTGACGCCGGCAGACCTGATCAGCGGCATCATCTCCGAGCGCGGCATTGCCCGGGCCGGCGAGCTTGGGCAGTGGAAGCCATGAGCGATCCCGCCACTGGTTTGGCCAGCAAGGTGCTCGCCACGGCGCGGGCGATGAACGCCTCGGGCATCAATCGCGGCAGCGCAGGGAATGTCAGCGCGCGCTGCGAAGGCGGCTTTCTGATCACGCCGACCGGCATGGCCTACGACGACTGCGAGCCTGCCGACATGGTGAAAGTCGGCGCTGATGGTACGCCGACCGGCCGCCGCAAGCCTTCATCCGAATGGCGTTTCCATCGCGACATCTATGCCGCATGGCCCGAGGCGGGCGCCGTGGTGCATACCCACTCGCCCTTCGCCACCGCGCTGGCCTGCCAGGAGCAGGGTGTGCCGGCGTTTCATTACATGGTGGCGCGCTTCGGCGGCGCCGACGTGCGCTGCGCCGCGTATGCCACTTTTGGCAGCCAGGAACTGTCGGATGCCATCATCAGCGCCCTTGCCGGTCGCTGCGCCTGCCTGATGGCGCATCACGGCCTGGTGGTGTTCGGCCGCGACGTGGATCACGCACTGGCCCTGGCGATCGAGCTGGAAACTTTGTGCGAGCAGTATTGGCGGGTGCTGCAACTGGGCGCGCCAAAGCTGCTGCCGTCCGACGAAATGACGCGCGTGATCGCGAAGTTCGCCACCTACGGACAGCAGGACTGAACAGCCCCGCAGCCCGACGCGCCTCCTATTCGGCGTGGTAGCGCGTAACGCGCTCGACTTCCCGCTTCGAGCCGAGGATCACCGGGACGCGCTGATGCAGCCTTTCCGGCTGGATCTCGAGGATGCGCCGGCGGCCATCGGTGGCCGCGCCCCCCGCCTGTTCGACAATCATCGCCATGGGATTCGCCTCGTACATCAGCCGCAGCTTGCCGCCCTGGGCGCGCAGCTTGCTGTCGATGGGATACATGAAGATGCCGCCGCGGCTGAGGATGCGGTGCACATCGGCGACCATCGATGCCACCCAGCGCATGTTGAAGTCCTGTCCGCGCGGTCCGTCCTTGCCTGCCAGCAGTTCATCGACATAGCGTTTGACCGGCGCGTCCCAGTAGCGCGCGTTGGAAGCGTTGATCGCGAATTCGTGCGTCTCCTCGGGGATCTTCACGTTGTCCTGGGTGAGGATGAAACGGCCGAATTCACGGTCGAGCGTGAAGACGTTCACGCCGTCGCCCAGCGTCAGCACCAGCAGGGTTGTCGGCCCATACACGGCATAGCCGGCGCAGACCTGCCGCGTGCCGGGCTGGAGAAAGGCCTGCTCGGTCGGGTCCGTGCCCTCGGGGCATTGCAGCACCGAGAAGATGGTGCCGACCGAGACATTCACGTCGATGTTCGACGAGCCGTCGAGCGGATCGAACAGCAGCAGGTATTCGCCTTTCGGGTAGCGGTTGGGAATGGCGTGCGGCAGTTCCATTTCTTCAGAAGCCATGCCCGCCAGGTGGCCGCCCCATTCGTTGGCCTCGAGCAGGATCTCATTGGAAATCACGTCGAGTTTCTTCTGTACCTCGCCCTGCACGTTGTCGCTCCCGGCGCTGCCCAGCACATCGGCCAGACTGCCCTTGCCGATGGCGATGGAAATCGCCTTGCAGGCGCGTGAAACAACCTCGACCAGCAGTCGCAGATCAGGCGAAATGACACCCCTGTTGCGTTGCTCTTCGATGAGGAAGCGGGAGAGGGTCATAGAGCGCATGGTGGCTGCCGTCGATGGACAAGAAGGCGGGAATTATACCGACCAGGCGTTCTGGCTTGCGGCAAGGCTACTGCGCCGTGGAGCCCGTCTTTGCTGCTATTCTGGGCGTCATGTCCAGCGCTGGTTGATCGCGTGAACGCACTTTCCCTGAAATCGATTCTCACTACCGATGTAGTGACTTGCCGCACCGAAGAGGTGCTGGGCGAGGTGCTGCGCGTCATGGAGCGCAATCGGATCAGCTGCGTTGTAGTGGTCGATGAAGAACGGCGTCCCTGCGGCATTTTCACCGAGCGCGATGCCGTGGCCCTGCTGGCCGCGGACGGGCTTTCTCCGACAAGACCCGTTGGCGAGGTGATGAGTTGCCGGGTGGTGAGCTTTTCCCTTCCGTTCGATTCGCGCGATGCGTACCGGCTCATGCTGGCGAACGATGTGCGCCATCTGGTGGCCGTGGATCCCGGGGGCCGGGTCGCGGGCGTGCTGACCGAGGCGGATCTTCTTGCGGAGTTCGGCGACGTCGATCCGCTCGCTGGCGGCGCATCGCCGGGCGACGCCCTGCGTCGCGAAGCCGTCGGGTCCGGTGGGCGCGACGGCGAGTTCGGCCGGCACATGATTCTGGGTGGCGTCTTCGACCGCATCGGTGACGGCATTTTCCTGGTGGACGCCGCGAGCGGTGTCTATGTCGAAGCCAACGACAGGGCTTGCGAGTTTCTTGGCTATTCGCGCGACGAAATTCTTGGCCGCCACGTCTGGGAGATTTCCACCAGTTTTGCGGATACCGCGGCGTGGCGTGCAAGAAATGCGGATTTGAGCGACAAAGTGCGAGTGGTCAATACCGACTTTCGGCGCCGCGACGGCAGCCTGCTCCCGGTCGAGGTTCGCGTTTATCAGGTGCACGATGGCGAGCGCCTGCTGCATGTAGCGATTTTTCGCGACGTCTCGGCCACGCGCAAGATCGAAGCCGCGCTGCGCGAGGGCGAACGCTACTATCGGCATGTGATCGACAGCGCCGTCGACGGCTATTTCGCCATGGACCCGCAGCGCCGCTTCATTGAGGTCAATGACACGCTGTGCACTCTGTTCGGCTATCCACGCGAGGAATGGCTGGGACAAACGCCGATCGGCTTCATCGCCGAGGAGAGCCGTGCCGAGCTGATCGCCCAGATGCAGCGCATCGACACCACCGATCGCCGCCGTTATCAACTGCTTGCCCGGCGCAAAGATGGCAGCACATTCCCCATCCTGCTCAACAACACGACCCATCGCAACGAGGAGGGCGAGATCGTCGGTTCTTTCGGCTTTATCACCGATCTGACGCCGATTGTCGAAGCGCAGCGCGCCGTGGCCGAATCGGAGCGCGAGCTGCGCGGAATTCTCGACGACCTGCAGGATACCTACTACCGTACCGACCAGACCGGCACGATCGTGCGCGCTTCGCGCTCCGTCGAACAACTGCTCGGCTATACGGCGGAGGAGATGCTGGGCCGCAAGCTGGCCGATTTTTACTGCTCGCAGGCCGACCGCGACGAGTTTCTCGCCAGGATGCAGGCCAATGGCGGACATATCGTCGGTGGCGAGTCGCGCTTGCGGCACAAGGACGGCCACGAGCTGTGGGTACTGACCACGGCGCATTTCATTCGTGACGCCGCCGGCAATATCGTCGGCGTCGAGGGCACCACCCGCGACAACACCCGCCAGCGTCGCGCCGAAGAGGAGTTGCGACTGGCGGCAAAGGTGTTCGAGAGCAGCGGCGAAGCGATCATGATCACCGACGCCGAAGGCTGCATGATCTCGGTTAACCACGCGTTTTCAAGGATTACAGGCTATGCCGCCGCCGATGCCGTCGGCCGCAACGCCAGCGTGCTGGCGTCAGGCAGGCATGGCCGCGAGTTCTTTGCCGAGATGTGGCGCGAGATGCTCGATTCCGGATACTGGCATGGCGAGATATGGAATCGGCGCCGCAATGGCGAGGTCTTTCCCGAGTGGCTGGGCATTTCGTCGGTGCGCGATGCGAATGGAAGGATCACGCATTTTGTCGGGATATTCTCCGACATCAGCGAACGCAAGGCGGCCGAAGCCAAGATCGCGTTTCTCGCCCATCACGATCCGCTGACGGGCCTGCCCAACCGTCTGCTGCTGAAGGATCGCATGGAGCAGGCCATGGTTCACAGCGAGCGCAGCGGCAACAAGGTGGCGCTGTTGTTTGTCGATCTCGATCGCTTCAAGGCGGTGAATGATGCCTTCGGCCATCCGGTGGGTGATGCGCTGTTGCGCGATGCGGCGCAGCGACTGCTGGACTGCGTGCGCGACTCCGACACGATCAGCCGTCATGGCGGTGACGAATTTCTGGTGGTGCTCACGGATATGACCAGTTCCGAAGTGCCGGCCCAGATCGCCGGCAAGATAATGGCGGCGCTGGGCGAACCGTTTCACATTGAAGGGCACGAGGCGACGATCTCCGCCTCGGTCGGCATTGCGGTATATCCGGAAGACGGCGCGGCGTTCGACGAGCTGCTGAAGAAGGCCGACATCGCCATGTACCACGCCAAGGAAGCCGGTCGCAACGCCTTCCGTTTCTACACCGAGCGCATGAACGCAGATGCGCAGGCAAGGCTGGATCTGCACAGCCGCCTGCGCCGCGCGGTTGAGCGCGGGGAGTTCGTACTGCACTATCAGCCGCTGGTCGATCTGAGGAGCGGCCGCATCGTCGGCGGCGAAGCGCTGCTGCGCTGGCAGAGCCCCGAGCACGGGCTGATCGGGCCGGAGCATTTCATTGCCGCCGCTGAGCACAGCGGCCTGATCGTGCCGCTCGGCGAATGGGTGTTGCAGGAAGCCTGCCGTGAGCTCGCGCACTGGCACGCGCAGGGCTACCTGGAGCTTTCAGTGGCGGTGAATATCTCCGCCATCCAGTTTCGCCGCGGCGATGTCGAGGAGACCGTGCTGCGCGCGCTGGATGCCGCAGGCGCGACACCTGCGGCGCTGGAACTGGAACTTACCGAGTCGATCCTGATCGACGGCGCCGAACAGGTGCTGGCGACCATCACGCGCCTGCAGGCGCTGGGTGTGAGGCTGGCGATCGACGATTTCGGTACCGGCTATTCCAGCCTCGCCTACCTCAAGCGCTTCGCGGTGGACAAGCTGAAGATCGATCAGTCATTCGTCCGCGACATCGTGACCGATCAGGACGACGCGGCGATCGTGCGCGCCGTGATCCAGATGGCCCGCAGCCTCGGCCTGAAGGTGCTGGCCGAAGGCGTCGAGAGCGAAGCGGTGGCCGCCGAACTGCGCGCCATGGATTGCGATCTGGTGCAGGGCTACCATTTCGGCCGGCCCATGCCGGCCGCAGAATTCCGTCGCCTGATCGGCACGGAACCGGGCTAGCCGGCTACTTTCCCTTCGTCCACGAATCCTTCAGCGTCACCGCGCGGTTGAACACCGGCGCACCGGCTTTGGAGTCGAGGCGGTCAGCGACGAAATAGCCGTGGCGCTCGAACTGGAAGCGGTCTTCGGCGGCCGCGTCCTGCAGCGCCGCTTCGAGTTGCGCGGTGATGACGACCTTCGAATTCGGGTTGAGATCGGCGATGAAGTCGCTCCCATCCGCGCCGGGTGCCTCGGCGGCGAACAGGCGGTCGTACAGGCGCACTTCGGCGGCATAGGCGTGCTTCGCCGAGACCCAGTGGATATTGCCCTTGACCTTGTAGTTGTCGGAGCCCGGCGTGCCGGATTTGGAATCGGGCATGTATTCGCAATGTATTGCCGTGATCCTGCCGTCGGCATCCTTGTCGCAGCCAATGCACTTGATCACGAAGCCGTAGCGCAGGCGCACGGTGTTGCCGGGGAACAGCCGGAAGTAGCCCTTGGACGGCGCTTCCATGAAGTCCTCGCGCTCGATCCAGAGTTCCTTCGAAAACAGCACCGGGCGCTTGCCCCACTCGGGCTTTTGCGGATGATTGGGGGCGAGGCATTCTTCTTCCTGCCCTGCCGGGTAGTTGTCGATGACCAGCTTGACCGGATCGAGCACGGCGATGCGGCGCGGCGCCGTTTCGTTGAGGTGCTCGCGCTGGCATTCTTCCAGCACGCTGATGTCGATCCAGGAATCCGACTTGGTGACGCCGTTCATTTCGTTGAAGCGGCGGAAGGCTTCGGGCGTGAAGCCGCGGCGGCGCGCCCCGACCAGGGTCGGCAGGCGCGGATCATCCCAGCTGTCGACGTAGCCCTCCTCGACCAGCTGGATCAGCTTGCGCTTGGATAGCACGACGTAGGAAAGATTCAGCCGGGCGAATTCGATCTGCTGCGGCAGCGGCGTATTGACGCAATCGAGCTCGGCCAGCCGCGTCAGCAGCCAGTCGTAGAAGGGGCGCTGATCCTCGAATTCCAGGGTGCAGATGGAGTGGGTGATGTTCTCCAGCGCATCCTCGATGGGATGGGCGTAGGTGTACATCGGATAGATGCACCAGGTGTCGCCGGTGGCATGGTGGGTGGCGTGGCGGATGCGGTAGATGGCCGGGTCGCGCAGGTTGATGTTGCCCGAGCTCATGTCGACCTTGGCGCGCAGGATGTGCGTGCCGTCGGCGAACTCGCCGGCCTTCATGCGGCGAAACAAATCGAGATTCTCGGTCGGGGTACGATCCCTGTACGGCGAGTTCTTCCCGGCCTCGGTCAGCGTGCCGCGGCTGGCACGCATTTCGTCGGCGGATTGCGAATCGACGTAGGCATGGCCGGCTTCGATCAGCCTCTCGGCGAAGTCGTACATCCACTGGAAATAGTCGGAGGCGAAATACTGGTTGATCGTGCCCGCATTTTCCCAACTGAAACCCAGCCAATGCACGGCGTCGATGATGGAGTCGACATACTCCTGCTCTTCCTTTTCCGGATTGGTGTCATCGAAGCGCAAGTGGCAGGCGCCGCCGTAATCCCGCGCCAACCCGAAATTCAGGCAGATCGACTTGGCATGGCCGAAGTGCAGGTAGCCGTTGGGCTCCGGCGGGAAGCGGGTACGGATTTTTGCCGTGTCGCCAGCGCCGACTTTCTGCTGTGCGGCCGGGCCGGGTTTGCCCGACCAGTGGCGAGTGGCATAGACATCGGCGGCCAGATCGGCATCAATGATGTGACGAATGAAGTTGGAAGGTTTTTCAATATCAGCCATGGTGGCGGTGGGCATTGCGGCGAAGCTGCAATTCTACCGGCAGGCGTAAAATGACGACAATGAATTGGACAAGTCTTCTCGCCATCGGCGGCGGTGCCGTATTGGGCGCCTGGCTGCGCTACGGGCTGGGGCTCTGGCTGAATCCGGTGTTCGTCGCCGTGCCGATGGGCACGCTCGCCGCCAACCTGATCGGCGGCTATCTGGTCGGTGCCGCGGTGATGGTGTTCCACATCAATGCCGAGATGCCGGCCGAACTCAAGCTGTTCTTCATCACCGGCTTCCTCGGCGCGCTGACCACCTTCTCGACTTTTTCGGCGGAGGTGGTGCACCTGATCCAGAGCGCTCGCTACGGTTGGGCGGCAGGTGCCGCCGCCTTGCACCTGTTCGGTTCGCTCATCATGACCGGGCTGGGGATTTTCACCATCCACAAGCTGGCGCAATGAGGTTCGACCCCGAGGCGCGGCGGGCGGCGCGGCCCGCGCTGAGCTATGACGAAGCGCTGCCGGTGAATGTGCGGCGGCAGGAGATCGGCGCGGCCATACTCAAGAACCAGGTGGTGGTGATCTGCGGCGAGACCGGCTCCGGCAAGACCACCCAGTTGCCCAAGATATGCCTTGAAATCGGCCGCGGGCTCAATGGCCTGATCGGCCACACCCAGCCGCGGCGCATCGCCGCGCGCGCCACCGCGACGCGCATCGCGCAGGAGCTGAAGTCCGAGCTCGGCCGCCATGTCGGCTTCAAGATCCGCTTCACCGACCGCGTCACCTCGGACAGCTACATCAAGCTGATGACCGACGGCATCCTGCTCGCCGAAACCCAGACCGACCCGCTGCTGCGACAGTACGACACGATACTGATCGACGAAGCCCACGAGCGCAGCCTGAACATCGACTTCCTGCTCGGCTATCTCAAGCAGCTGCTGCCCAGGCGGCCGGACTTGAAGGTCATCGTCACCTCGGCGACGCTCGACGCCGAGCGTTTCAGCAAGCACTTCGATGGTGCTCCTGTCATTGAAGTTTCAGGCCGACTGTATCCGATCGAAACGCGCTTCCGCCCCTTCGACGAGAAGAAGGACAGCGACCTCAACGACGCCATCGTCGATGCCGTCGACGAAGCCCATCGCACGGGGCCCGGCGACGTGCTGGTGTTCCTGCCCGGCGAGCGCGAGATACGCGAGGCGGCTGAGGCGCTGCGTAAGCATCATCCACCCGGTCTCGAAGTGCTGCCTCTGTTTGCACGGCAGACCGCCGTCGAGCAGGCCCGCGTCTTCGCGTCGCACCAGGGGCAGCGCGTGGTGCTGGCGACCAACGTCGCCGAGACCTCGCTGACCGTGCCGGGCATCCGCTACGTGATCGACTCGGGGCTGGCGCGCGTCAAGCGCTACTCGCATCGCAGCAAGGTTGAGGCCCTGCAGGTCGAGCCGATTTCGCGCGCGGCGGCCAGTCAGCGCGCCGGGCGCTGCGGTCGGGTCTCGGCCGGCGTCTGCTTCAAGCTCTACGACGAGGAGGATTTCAATCAGCGGCCGGCCTACACGGAACCGGAGATCCTGCGCTCCAGCCTTGCCGGCGTCATCCTGCGCATGAAGTCGCTGCACCTGGGCGACGTCGAGGACTTCCCTTTCCTCGAAGCGCCGCTGCCGCGCATGATCGCCGACGGCTACCAACTCCTGACGGAGTTGGGAGCTTTAACCACACCCCCTCCCAGCCTCCCCCGCCAGGCGGGGGAGGTGACCGATCAGCCCGCTGGCGCGGGAAATGAACAGTGGCAACTCACGCCACTTGGACACGAGCTGGCGAAACTGCCACTGGACCCGAAGATCGGCCGCATGATCCTCGCCGCACGGGAGCACAACTGCCTGCGCGAAGTGCTGATCATCGCCGCCGCGCTGGGCACCCAGGACCCGCGCGACCGGCCGCAGGAGCATGCCGCGACGGCCGATCAGGCCCACGCCAAGTGGAAGGACGAGAAATCCGAGTTCCTTTCCTACCTGAAACTCTGGGCCGCCGGCGACGAAATCTGGAAGCACGAGACATCGAACAAGCAGCGGCAGTGGTGCCGGCAGAATTTCATCAACTGGTTGCGCCTGCGCGAGTGGCGCGACGTGCATGGCCAGCTGATGACCCTGTGCCACGAACACGGCTGGAAGGAGAACCAGATTCCCGCTTCCTACGAGGCGATCCACAAGGCGCTGCTGACCGGCCTGCTCGGCCACATCGGCCTAGTCAGCGAAGAAGACAAGAACTACCTCGGCGCGCGCGGCATCCGCTTCTACATCCATCCCGGCTCGTCATTGATCAAGAAGGCCGGGCGCTGGATCGTCGCCGCCGAACTGGTGGAAACCTCGCGCCTGTTCGCGCGCTGCATCGCGAAGGTCGAGCCGGAATGGCTGGAGCAGGTCGGCGCGCATCTGATCCGCAAGCATGTCTATGAGCCGCACTGGGAGAAGGGCCCGGGCCAGGTCGTGGCTTGGGAGCGCGTGACGCTGCACGGCCTGATGCTGCATGCCAAGCGGCGCGTGCATTACGGGCCGAGCGATCCGAAGCTCGCGCGCGAAATCCTGATCCGCGAGGCGCTGGTCGAGGGTCAGGTCGGCGAAGACTGGGTGCGCAAGTGGCGCTTCTTCCAGCACAACGCCAAGCTCATGAAGGAAATCCAGGCGCTGGAGCACAAGTCGCGGCGGCCCGATGTGCTGGTCGATGACGAGCTGATTTACGCCTTTTACGACGACAGGATTCCCGAGGGCGTCATCACGCTGGCGGCCTTCGATCACTGGCGGCGCGAGGCCGAGGCCGCCAACCCGAAACTGCTTTGCCTGGAAAAGGAGCAGTTGATGCGCCACGAGGCGGCGGGCATTACGACCGACGCTTTTCCGCCGGCACTGACCCATCGCGGCCAGAGCTTCAGGCTCAGTTACCACCATGACCCCGGCGCGGCGGACGACGGCGTCACGCTGACGTTGCCGCTGGCCGCGCTCAACCAGCTGCCGGCCAATCGCTGCGAATGGCTGGTGCCGGGCCTGCTCAAGGAAAAGATCCTCGCGCTGCTGAAGACGCTGCAACAGAAGTACCGCCATCGCCTGCAGCCGCTCGACGAGTTCGCCTCGGACTTCTGCGAGACCGAACATGATCTCGACGAGCCACTGGTGCGCGCGCTGACGCGAGCCGCGGAGGAGCATCTGGCGATGAAGCTGCCGCTCGACGCCTTGCGCAGCGGCGAGTTGCGCCCTCACCTGTTCATGAACTTCCGCCTCACCGACGAGCATGGCGGCACGCTGGCCATTTCGCGCAACCTGGCCGAATTGCGTGCCGAGTATCGCGACCGCGTCGAGCAGGCCTATGCCGCGGCGGAAATGCAGCACGAGGCCGCGGCCGGCGATTTGTCCGGGCTCACCGCGTGGACCTTCGGTGCCTTGCCCGAGTTGATGGAAGTGAAAGTCGGCGCTGGCACTACGGTGGGTTTCCCGGCGCTGGTCGACATGGGCGAGAGCGTGCGCCTGGCCGCCTTCGATACCGAGGACAAGGCGCGTACCGAGCACAGACGCGGCATGGCGCGGCTGTTCGCGCTGCAACTGGCCGCCCAGGTCAAGGCCATCGAGAAGCTGCCGGGGCTGCGCGAACTGGCCTTGCAATTCATGTCGCTGGGCACAGAGAAGGAACTCAGGGAGCAGTTGGTCGCGGTGACGCTGGAGCGCACCTGCCTGATGGACCCGCTGCCCGCCGAAGAGTCGGCGTTCGCGACACGGCGCGAAGCGGCGCGCGGCCGCATTCTGTTGGTGGCGCAGGAGATCCTGCGCCTGATCGGGACGATTCTGGCCGAGCATGCCGTGCTGGCGAAGAAACTCGCCGCGATGCAAAAGGCTTACCCGCAGGCTTGCGCCGACATCGGTGCGCAGCTCGCCGAACTAATGCCCAGGAGATTCATCGCTACCACCCCCTTCGAGCGGCTGCAACACTATCCACGCTACCTCAAGGCCATCAGCCTGCGGCTCGAAAAGGCCCGCAGCGATCCGGCGCGCGACACGCGCCTCATGGCAGACTGGCAGGCCCTGGGCAAACCCTGGGAGCGCGAACGCAATGCGATGCTGAAGTCCGGCCAGATGGGCGACGCGTTTCTCGACGAATTCCGCTGGCTGCTCGAAGAACTGCGCGTCGCGCTGTTTGCGCAGGAACTGAAGACCTCGTCGCCCGTTTCGGTGAAGCGATTGCAGAAGATGTGGGATAGTCGGGTACACAAATGAACTGCATCCGTGAGGGAAGGCGATGATCGAGGTAGTTGCGGCATTCAGCAAATCGCTGCGCGACCTGACGCGGGCCGACGTCCTGTGGCAGGCGCTCTGGCCGCCGCTGGCCGCGCTGGTGTTGTGGATTGCCGTGGCCGTCGCCGTGTGGACGCACGGCGTGGCGCTGATGGCGCGCGTCGTGCCCGAACTGCCGTGGTCAGGCTGGGAATGGGTGGCGCACTGGGGTGCCGTGTTCCTGTTGCTGGCATCCTTCGCTGCGCTGGTCTATTTCACCGCGATTTTCCTGGTGGCGGTGTTCGCCCTTCCGCGCCTGGTCAATCTGGTGGCGGCGCACGACTACCCGGATCTCGGGCGTCATGGCGAAAACGTGTTCTGGGGCAGCCTGGGCAATACCCTGGGCGTTGGCGCGATCTTCGTTCTAGGCTGTCTCGTAACGCTGCCCCTGCTGTTGATTCCGGGAGTGCTGCTGGTGCTGCCGCTGGTATGGGCCAGCTGGTTGAACCAGCGTACCTTCCGCTTCGATGCCCTGGCCGAGCATGCCACGCGTGCGGAAATGCGGCGCCTGGTGGCGGAGAATCGCAGCAGCTTCTACTTCGCCGGGGTTGGTACGGCGGCGGCAGCGCACCTGCCGCTGGTCAATCTGCTGGTGCCTGCGTTTACTGCGCTGGTCTTCGTGCATCTGGGTCTGAGGACGCTGCGCCGTCAGCGTCACGAAGGAGGAGTTGAACTGTGACAGGCATCGGCGCCATCATCATCGGTGACGAGATCACCCGCGGAAAGCGCGAGGACAAGCATTTTGCGAAGCTCATCGAGCTGCTCGCGGCGCGCGGCCTGGTGCTGGACTGGGCGCTGCATATCGGCGACGACCGGGAACGCCTGACCGAGACTCTGCGCCGCACCCTGGCGAGCGAAGACATCGTGTTCAGCTTCGGCGGCATCGGCAATACGCCGGACGACCACACGCGACAGGCCGCCGCTGCTGCTGCCGGCGTCGACCTGGTGCTGCATCCCGACGCCGAGCGCGAGATCAAGGCGCGCTTTGCCGAGCTCAAGTTCGAGCTCACCGAGATGCAGCTGGCGCTGGGCAATTTGCCGAAGGGCAGCCGCATCATCCCCAACCCTTTCAATCGCATCCCCGGCTTTTCGCTGGGCGACCATCATTTCGTGCCGGGATTCCCGCAGATGGCCTGGCCGATGATCGAGTGGGTGCTCGACAGCTATTACTCCTGGCGCTTCAACGCGAACCCGACCGACGAGGCCGCGATTCTGGTGTGGAAGGGCAGCGAGGGCGCGCTGATTCCCCTGATGCGGCATGTGGAAGCCGACTTCCCCGGCGTCAAGGTATTCAGCCTGCCCTTCCTCGGCTCGAAGGAAATCCAGCGCCATATCGAACTCGGAGTGCGCGGCGCGCCGGAACTGGTGCCAGCGGCGATGGCGGCAATTCGACGCGGGGTGGCAGAGTTGGGCTACAGCATCGACGAGAAGTAATTCCGCCAGGGTTCGGGTCTATTTGATTTATGCTGTTCACCTTGGTCAATGAAAAATGAGATCCCGCCATGATCGATAGCAAAGACCGTCTGCTTCTCGACCGCGCCAGCTTGTTCGCCAGTGTCAGCCTGGAAAGCGTCGAGCACCTGTTCGAACGCTGCTATCCCCTGACTCTGGAACGCGGGGAGCATCTGCTGGAAGCCGGCGCGGCCAACAATAATCTGTATCTGATTCTGGACGGCGAACTGCGCGTTTACCTGAGCGATCGCAGCCTGCCGCCGCATGCCGTGTTGGGTGCGGGCGATTGTGTCGGCGAGATGTCGCTGCTGGATGGCCAGATGGCCTCCGCCCTGGTGCTGGCGGCAAAGGATACGCGGCTGCTGGCGGTGCCGCGTGACGTGCTCTGGTCGCTGGTGGATTGCTCCCACGGCGTGGCGCGCAACCTGTTGGCGATACTTTCCGGGCGCATGCGCGACACCAGCCAGGCGCTGGTCGCCGCGCAGAGCCAGAGTCTCGAATTCGAACAGGCGTCGAGCGTCGATGCGCTGACCGGGATCCACAACCGGCGCTGGGCGCTCGAGGCCTTCCCGCGCGCCATCGCCCGCTGCAACCACGACCACGATCCGCTCTGCATGGTCGTCGCCGACATCGATTTGTTCAAGAATTTCAACGAGCGCTTCGGCCACCTCGCCGGCGACGCCGTATTGCGCCGCATGGCGCGCCGCCTGGCCGACGGTTTGCGTCCCAACGACCTGATCGCCCGCTACGGCGGCGAGGAGTTCCTGATCCTGTTGCCGCACACGACCGTGGACGAGGCGCTGCCCATCGCCGAACGCCTGCGCGAACTGGTGGCGATCGGCAGCGGGCAGCAGGCAGGGCAGGGCGTGACGCTCAGTTGCGGCGTGGCGCAGATGTTCCGCGGCGAAACGCTCGAGGAACTTCTGGTCCGCCTCGAAGCTGCATTGCGGCGCGCCAAGGAAGACGGCCGCGACCGGGTTGAAATCGCCGGTTAGCTAGCCCGTTCCACCGACGGTCAGCCCGTCGATGCGCACCGTGGGCTGGCCGACGCCGACCGGCACGCTCTGGCCTTCCTTGCCGCAGGTGCCGACGCCCGAATCGAGCGCCATGTCGTTGCCGATCATCGAGACGCGGTTCATCGCGTCGGGGCCGTTGCCGATCAGCGTGGCGCCCTTGACCGGTGTGGTGATCTTGCCGTTTTCGATCAGGTAGGCCTCGGCGGTCGAAAAGACGAATTTGCCGCTCGTGATATCCACCTGCCCGCCGGCGAAGTTGGCGGCATAGATGCCTTTCTTCACCGACTTGATGATTTCTGCGGGGTCGTGGCTGCCGTTGAGCATCGTGGTGTTGGTCATGCGCGGCAGCGGCAGATGGGCAAAAGATTCGCGGCGCGCATTGCCGGTGATGGGCACATTCATCAGGCGGGCATTCAGCGTGTCCTGCAGATAGCGGACGAGAATGCCGTCTTCGATCAACACGGTGCGCTGCGTCGGGTTGCCTTCGTCATCGATGGTCAGCGAACCGCGGCGGTCGGCAATCGTGCCGTCATCGACGACGGTGACGCCTTTCGACGCGACACGCTGGCCGATGCGTCCGGCGAAGGTGGAACTGCCCTTGCGGTTGAAGTCGCCCTCGAGGCCGTGGCCGACTGCTTCGTGCAGCAGGATGCCGGGCCAGCCGGGGCCGAGCACCACGGTCATTTCGCCGGCCGGGGCGGGCTTCGCGGCAAGATTGACGCTGGCCTGATGCACGGCGCGGCTGGCGTAGTCGTGCAGCACGGCGTCGGTGAAGTAAGCGTAATCGAAACGTCCGCCGCCTCCTGCGGAACCTTGCTCGCGCCTGCGACCGGTGCCAACCCCGTCCTCCATGATCACGGAAATCGAAATGCGCACCAGCGGCCGCACGTCGGCCGCCATCTGGCCATCGGCGCGGGCCACCAGCACGACCTCCCAGGTGCCGGCGATGCTGGCCATGACTTCCTTGACGCGCGGGTCGGCGGCGCGCGCCATGGCTTCGAGGCGCTCCAGCAGCCTGACCTTGGCCGCATCGTCGAGCGAGGCGATCGGATCGTTGCCGGCGTAGAGCGGCGCCGGCTGCCTGCTCCGGCGCAGCAACGGGGCCAGGCGCTGGGCGCCTGCCGCGGCGATCGCGCGGGTGGTGTTGGCGGCGGCCTTGAGCGCCTCCAGGCTGATGTCGTCGGAATAGGCGAAAGCGGTTTTCTCGCCCGCTATCGCGCGCACGCCGACGCCCTGTTCGATGTTGAAACTGCCCGACTTGACGATGCCTTCTTCGAGGCTCCAGGCTTCGGAGCGCGCGTACTGGAAATACAGGTCGGCGTAATCGACGTGATTGCCGAAGAGCTGGCCGAACACGCGCTCGAGCATGTGGGGCGCCAGACCGTGGGGTTTGAGCAGGACTTGTTCGGCGATTTCGAAGTGGGGGATGGGGCTGGCGGGAGCGTTCATGGCTTTCCTTGAGTGGCACTTTTTACAGTATGCGGTGTTTCAGGGCGGGAAGGCTGGTCCTGATATCGACCAGGCGTTCCCGGTTCAGTTCGGCCATGACCACGCCTTCGCCTTTGTCCATGCGCGCCAGCACCTCGCCCCAGGGGTCGATGACCATGCTGTTGCCATGGGTCATGCGCCCGTTCGGGTGCCGGCCGCCTTGCGCCGCGGCCAGAACATAGCACTGGTTTTCCACGGCGCGCGCGCGAAGCAGCATTTCCCAGTGGGCGCGGCCCGTGGTTTCGGTGAAGGCGGCCGGCAGCACCAGCAGATCCACCGGGTTTGGCAACTGAGCCATGGCGCGGAAAAGTTCCGGAAAACGCAGGTCGTAGCAAATGGCGATGCCGACGCGTCCGAGCGGCGAGTCGAAGCTCACCAGCTGGTCGCCGCGTTCGATGGTGGCGGCTTCGTCGTAGGCTTCGTCGCCCTTATTGAAGCCGAACAGATGGATCTTGTCGTAGCGCGCGACGCGCTTGCCCTGGGGATCGAACACCAGGCAGGCGTTGCGCAGCTTGGCCGGGTCATTCGCCTGCAGCGGAATCGAGCCGCCGACCAGCCACAGGCCGTGTTTCTGCGCGGCACCGGCGAGAAAGTCCTGGATCGGACCGCTGCCATCCGCTTCGCGTGCCGCGAGACGGTCGATGTCGGTGGCGCCGATCAGCGGGAAGTATTCGGGCAGGGCGACGAGCTGCGCGCCCGCCGCTGCCGCCTCGGCGATCAGGCGGCCGGCGGTGGCGAGATTCGGCTCCACGTCCGGCCCTGAAATCATCTGCACGGCGGCGATCTTCGCATTCATTTTGCATTCTCCGGGGCCTTCTGCGGCGTCTGCCCCAGCTTTTCCACTTTCGGGTCGGCCCAGCTGCCGGTCACCGCGTATTCGAAGGCGAAGGCCTGATCGAGGGGGTCTTTGAGGATCTTCTGCGCCGCCCAGACTACCGCTCCGGCGATCGGGTTGGCAAGCATGGCCCCGACCGCAATCGATTCGCCCACGGCGGGTTGCACGCGCACCTTGAGGTTCTGCGTTTCGGCGCCGAGATTGACCGAGCCGCTCATCAACACTTTTGCGGAGGGGCCCTGAATCTGGAGGTCCTTCGTTTCCATCACGCCGCGCGCGACTGCAAACTGGCCGCCGATGCTGTCGAAGGCAAAGCCTTCGCTGAACACATCTCGAAAATCCAGCGTAATGCGGCGCGGCAGGGATTGCAGGCTGAGAATCCCGAGCAGGCGGCCGACGCCAGGTTCGAGCTTGACGAACTGGCCGCCGGAGGCGGCGAGGGTGAAGTTGCCGCCGAGGGTCGGATAGTCGATAGTGAAGGGCGAGCCGGTCCATGAAAGATTGCCGGAGAGGTTGGCGCTGCCGCGTCGCACCGCGTCCGGGTAGCCGATGCGGGTCAGCAGTTTCTCGATGCTCCTGGCGCCGAGTTTGAACTCGATGCGCGTATCGGGCTGGGTCGGGCTGGGCCGCCAGCGACCTGTGGCTTCCAGCGTGCCGTCGTCGTTCTTCATATCGACTTTGGTGTTCCAGTAGCCCTCGCGGTTTTCGGCCGCGATGCGCACGCTGCCAAGCGCCCGCTCCTTGAACGACAGCTGGTCGACCGTGATGTCGAGCGCGGGAATCCGGTCGATCACCTCGGTGGCCTTCGCCTGCAGCACCGCCGGCGTCGCGACGGCTTCCGGAATCGCAAACTGCGCGATGCGCCCGGACAGTTTGCCGCCGCCGGTGCTGTTCCACTCGAAATTGCCGGCCAGTTCGCGGCTCTTCAACTCGAAGCGCGTGCCGGGCGCGCCTTCGGGCCGGCTGCCGTTGATGCGCACTTCATGAAAGCTCTTGTCCAGCAGGCTCAGTTCGGCAGTGCGCAGATCGAACTGCACGGCAGGCAGGGGCGGCAGTACCGATTCGCCCTGAGCCGTCCCGTTGCCCTGATTCAGCAGCTTGCGCCAGAAATCGGCGTTGATGCGCGGCAGATTCACGGCCACCAGCAGGTTGCGCTCGGGCAGGGTGGCACTGACATCCCCGACGGCCAGCAGGCCGCGCGTGATGGCCGGCGGGCTGCTGTCGTGACGGCGTACGACATGGAAGCGCATGGCGCGGCCGAGGCTGATGTCGAGCATATCCTGCGTTGGGCCCGGGTTTGCCGGAGTCGGCGCTCGCACTACGGCGCCGCCGGGCCTGGCGCCTGCGCGCGGCGCGACTTCGGGTGGCGGCTTGCGCTCGAAGCTGAAGGCCAGTGCATCGGTGGCTGTCTTGTTGAAGGGCTCCGGCAGGCTCGACGAGAGCCCGACCAGATTCGAGCTCAGCTTCACCTCCGCGGATTTCTTTTTTACTCGCACGTTGCCGGTCCATTTCGCGCTGCCCGCCAGATGGTCGAGCACCGGATGGACGAACTGCCGCCGCAGCGCGGCGATGCCGACTTCTCCGCTGGCATTGACCTGGACATTGCCGTCGCCCGCCGTGCGCAGATCGACATTCAGCGGCGTGCCCAGCAGGGTGCCTCGAATGCCGCGCGCCTCCAGATGGTTGGCGGAAAAATGCAAGGTGCCGCGAACCTCGGCCAGCGGCGGCAGGTCGCTGTCGACCGTCAGGCGGTTGCCGTCGAAGCGATAGCTGCCGTCGATGCCGGAATTGGCCAGTTGGCGCAATGGCAGCTTGAGCTTGAGATCGAGTTCGCCGCTGCCTTCCGCCTTCATCTCTTCGGTGAAATGATCGATGCGCTCGCCGACCGGGCTGGCCTCGATGAAGCGCAGAAAATCCGCCGTCGGTCCGGCGGCTTTGCCGGTGACGGTGAGCAGTTCCTCGGTCTGCTCGATATCGGCAATCTCGGCGCGTACCTCGCGCAAGCCGACACCGAAGATTTTGCCGCTCTTGCCGGTAATCAGCATGCGCTGGCCGGCGAAGAGCAATTCGCCCTCGATACCTGTGATTTCCGGCCAGCTGCCGGCATATTTCAAAGTGGCATCGTGGAATTTGCCGCGCACCTCGAACACGCCGCCCTTGCCGTCGCGGAAAGGAAACTGGCGCAAATCGCCGCGCAACTTCAGCGTCGTGTCTGTGGCCTTGCCGCCGATAATGGCGACGCGCAGCCAGTCGCGCACGTTCTTGCCCACGGCCAGCGGCATGTAGCGCCAGACGCTGCCGCCACTGCCGCGCGTGAGGCGGGCGTCGAGCTCGATCGCGCCCGGTCCTTCGGGGAGGGCATGCCAGTTGCCGTTGGCTTCCCCGGCGGCATCCTTGTTGTGGAACGAGGCCTTGCGCAGATTCACCTGCAAGCCTTCGGTGGCGGCCTTCCAGTCGAGGTCCGCGGAGAAGGCTTCCAGGTCGAGCTTCGGATCGGCGAATACGGTGGGCAACTCGAAAGTCGCGCGCTGTCCTTCGAGCTTGAGGGTGCCGCCCTTTTCGGTTCCGTCGATGCGGCCATTGATGCCGGAAATGCCCGGCACCGGTCCGAGGGCGGTGAGTCCGAGGCCTTCGAAGCGACTCTTGACGCTCCATGTCTGAAGCGCTCCGGGATTGTTCGCGGCGCCCTTCCAGTCCAGTTTCAGATCGAAGACGCGGCCGTGCGGAGCGTGACGCGCGAGGCGCGCGCGGCTTGCATCGTCGAGCGGCAGATGCGCGGCGAGACGCGCCAGGGCGTCGAGATCGAGGCCGTTGGCACTGGCCGTGCCCTGCGGCGGCCGATTGGCGGCGGCGTCTTGCCAGGTCACTTTCAGGTCCGTGGGTTGCAGCGCCAGCCCATCCCGCGTCGCCAGCGTCAGGTGTTTGAGCTCGGCCTCGAATCCGCTGTCGAGTCGGCGTCCGGCGAGGCGCCCATCGAGCCGGAGCAGATCCAGTTCCGGCAGGTCGGGGCGCAGTTGCAGACGCAGGTCGGCCAGCCGGACATCGGCGGTGGCGGAGCTCAATTGCCTGTCGGCAAATCCCAGCCACAGCCTCAGGGCGCCGCTGCCTTGCGGCAAGGCGACCGGATAGTCGACCCAGGCGCGCCAGCCGGCGAGGTCGGCATAGTCGAGTTCGGCGTAGACCTCGCCCTTCCAGGCGTCGAACTGATCCAGGTCGCGCCCCTTGAAATCGCCGCGGATGTCGATCCGCGCTGCCAGCTGGCGCGGAGGTTCGGCGGTCAAGGCAAAGCGATGGCGGCTGCCGCTATTGTCGAGGCGGAAGTTCAGCTTTTTCAACTCCAGCGGCGTGGCGCCGCGCAACTCGTCGTGCCAGGCGATGCTCGCATCGCGGATAACGACGCGCTCCTGTGCGAGCAACCAGTCGGTGAAGTCCGCTTCGTCATTCGGCTGCGGAGTGATTTCCAGTCCGGCGGCGAAGAAGCGCCCGTCGCGGTCGCGGCGCAGCAGCAGCGTCGGCGCATTCAGTTCCAGCCGTGCCAGACGAAGCTGGAAGTGCCACAACGAACTCCATGACAGCTCGGCGCCGACCTGATCGAAGGCCAGCGCGGAACGGCCCTGCGTGTCACGAATCTCGAAGCCTTCAAGATTCAGCGCGGGGCGCAGGCCGGCCCAATGCGCCTCGATCCGGCGAATGCCCACCGGGCGATTGATGGCCGTGCTGATCATTTGCTCGACATCGCCGCGGTAGCTTTCGATCTGCGGCAGGATCGCGTAGCGCAAGGCCAGCAGCAGCAGGGCAAAGGCGAAGTAGCCCAGCGTCAGCCCCCACAGGAGCACGCGCAGCAGAACTCCCAGTCGTGGGTAGACTTGGGGCAGCTGGCGCAAACGGGAAAGCAGCTGGGAAATGATGGACTTGTCGGTTCTTGATGCTGACATTGAGGGAGGCTGCGCCTGCCCCACGTTAAAATGGGCGATCACAGCGCTTTAGGCACAAATTCTAACCGATGCCCCCCCTCGTCGATATCGTTGAAACATCGCCTTACCTCGGGCGCCTGCTGGGAGCGCGGCCGGCCCTCGCGGCTGAAGTGGAAGCCTCCCTGCATCAGCCGGTAAGCGCCGGCGAGCTGTCGACCTGGCTGGCCGCCCAACCCGTTGCCGAAGGCAATCTCAAGCCCGTGCTGCGGCAGCTCAAGCAGCGGGCATACGCACGCATCGCCGCGCGCGATCTGGCCGGCCTGGCGCCCTTGTCCGAAGTCACGGAATGCATGACCCTGATCGCCGAACTGGCGGTAAGGAAGGCGGTGGATGTGCTGAGCCAGGGCCTGGTCGAGCGCTATGGCACGCCGCGTGGCGCCGATGGCCGTACCCAGGAACTGATCGTGATCGGGATGGGCAAGCTCGGCGGGCGCGAACTGAATGTGTCTTCCGACATCGACCTGATTTTCGTTTTCCCCGAAGACGGGCAGACCGACGCAGTCAACCCAAACTCGCGGTCAATTTCCAATTTCGAATTTTTCACCCGCCTCGGACGCGCACTGATCAATGCGATCGCCGAGCCGACCGAAGACGGGCAGGTGTTTCGCGTCGATATGCGTCTGCGGCCCAACGGCGATTCCGGGCCGCTGGTCTGCTCCTTCGAGATGCTGGAGAACTACCTGATCACCCAGGGCCGCGAATGGGAGCGCTACGCGTGGATCAAGGCGCGAGCCCTGACGGGAAGCCGTCACGACGAGCTGGAACAGATCCGGCAGCCCTTCGTTTTTCGCAAGTATTTCGATTTCGGCGCCATCAATGCGATGCGCGAACTGCACGCGCAGATTCGGCGCGAGGTGGCGAAAAAGGACATGGCCGACAACGTCAAGCTCGGCCCCGGCGGCATACGCGAAATCGAATTCATCGCCCAGGTGTTCCAGCTGATCCGCGGCGGGCGCGACACGCCGCTGCAGATCAAGCCGACGCAGGAAGTGCTGAAGCTGCTGGCCGAACGCGGCATTCTGAGTCCGGAAGCCGCGGTGGAGCTGGCGTCCGCCTACATTTTCCTGCGTCGCCTCGAACATCGCCTGCAATATCTCGACGACGCGCAGACGCACAGCCTGCCGGCGGCCGGCGAGGATCGCCGGCGGGTGGCCAGGGCGATGGGTTTTGCCAGCTTCGAGGCTTTGCTCGAGGAACTGGACGATCACCGCGCGACGGTATCGCGCCACTTCGAACAGGTGTTCGCCGATCCGAATCATGGCGAGCATGTCCTGGCAGGACTCTGGCACGACGCCGGCGGCGAGGCGCAGGAAGACAGCTTCGAAGGCCTGGGCTACCGCAATCCGCCGGCCGCCGCGCAGCGGATTTCGGCGCTGCGTGCGGGGCCGCTCTACCAGCAGATGTCGCAGGAGATCCGCAGCCGCTTCGATGTTCTCGTGCCGCGTCTGATCGAGGCGGCCGCCGCGTTGCCGAACCCGGATGAAACGCTGTCGCGCGGCGTCGACCTGCTCGAGTCGATTTCACGCCGCGCGGCCTATCTGGCATTGCTGCAGCAGTATCCGCAGGCGCTGCAAAAGGTCGCGCAACTGGTCAGCAGTTCGAGCTGGGCCGCAAGCTACCTGCAACGCCATCCGATTCTGCTCGACGAACTGCTCGATCCGCGCCTGCTCGACGCCATGTCCGACTGGGCTGGCTTTCGAGTCCAATTGTCGGCGCGGCTGGAGGAACTCGAGCCCGATACCGAGCAGCAGATGGACACCCTGCGTGAACTGCATCACGCCCAGGTATTCCGCCTGCTGACGCAGGACGTCGCAGGCCTCTTGACGGTGGAAAAACTGGCCGACCACCTGTCGGAGCTGGCCGACATCCTGCTCGCTGCGGCGATCGAACGGGCCTGGAAAAAGATGCCGAAACGCCACATCGATGCGCCCCGATTCGCGGTCATAAGCTATGGCAAGCTGGGCGGCAAGGAGCTGGGCTACGCATCGGATCTCGACCTGGTGTTCCTGTTCGACGATCCGGCGCCCGAGGCGGGTGAAAATTACGCGCGGCTCGCGACCCGCCTGAATACCTGGCTGTCGGCGCAGACCTCGGCCGGTCAGCTGTTCGAGACCGACCTGCGGCTGAGGCCCAACGGCGACTCGGGTCTGCCGGTGAGTTCCATCGAGGCCTTCCGCAAGTACCAGCTCGAATCGGCCTGGGTCTGGGAACATCAGGCCCTGACGCGTGCCCGCTTCTCGGCGGGCGATCGCACCGTGGGCGACGCCTTCGAGCGCATTCGCTGCGAAGTGCTGCGACAGCAGCGCGATCTCGCCAAGCTGCGCGAGGAGGTGCTGGCGATGCGGCAGAAGATGATCGATGCCCATGGCACCAAGGGCGAGCAGCGGGAAACCGTGTTCGACCTCAAGCACGATCCGGGCGGTCTGGTCGATGTCGAGTTCATCGTTCAATACCTGGTACTCGGGTATTCACATCGGCACGTCGAGCTCACCGGCAACCTCGGCAACATCGCGCTGCTGAAAATCGCCGCCGGCCTTGGCCTGATTCCACCGGATCTCGCCGACGAAGTGCGCAATGCCTATCGCGACTACCGTCGCATGCAGCATGCGCTGCGCCTCAACGCCGCCCGGGCGCGGGTTGCGCCGGAACAGGTGCAGCAGCGCGTCGATGCGGTGCGCGGCTTGTGGCGTTTCGTGTTTGAATCTTGATCGTATTCCAGGAGTGATCCATGCCCGTCAATTACGCTACCCCCGCCCCTGAAGCCCTGTTCCCCGTTGCCGGCGTTCGCCTCGGCACGGCGGAAGCGGGCATCCGCAAGAAGAACCGGCGCGACTTGACGCTGATCGAGTTCGCGCCGGGCAGCCAGGCCGCCGGCGTGTTCACGCAGAATCGCTGCTGCGCGGCGCCGGTCACCCTGTGTCGCGAGCATCTGGCGACCGACAACCGCATTCGCGCGCTGGTGATCAACACCGGCATTGCCAACGCGGCGACCGGCGAGCAGGGCATGCGCGCCGCGCGTGATACCTGCGCCGCGGTGGCGAAGCTGCTGGGTTGCGCGGCCGATGAAGTGCTGCCGTTTTCGACCGGGGTGATCCTCGAACACCTGCCGGTGGATCGCCTGATCGCCGGCCTGCCGGCGGCGCAGGCCGACCTCGCCGCCGACCACTGGCATGCCGCGGCGCACGCCATCATGACCACGGATACCGTGGCGAAAGCCGCCAGCCGCCGTGTCGCCAGCGCCGACTTTCAGCTGACGGTGACCGGCATCAGCAAGGGCGCGGGCATGATCCGTCCCAACATGGCGACCATGCTCGGCTTTGTCGCCACCGATGCCGGCCTCAGTCCGGCCCTGCTGCAGAAACTGGCGAAGGATGCCGCCGATGCCTCGTTCAACTGCATCACCGTCGACGGCGACACGTCGACCAACGATTCCTTTGTCGTCATCGCCACCGGCGCGTCGGGCTGCATGATCGACAGCGAGTCCTCCCCGCACTGGCCGGCGCTGCGCGACGCCGTCGTTGATGTGGCGCGGGAACTGGCGCAGGCCATCGTGCGCGACGGCGAAGGCGCGACCAAGTTCATCACCGTGAAAGTCGGCGGTGGCGGCACGGTGGCGGAGTGCCGTCTGGTGGCCTATGCGATCGGCCACTCGCCGCTGGTGAAGACGGCGTTCTTCGCCTCCGATCCGAATCTCGGCCGGATTCTCGCCGCCATCGGCTACGCAGGGATCGACGACCTGGAGGCGGCGGGCGTGCGCGTCTGGCTCGGCAGTCAAGTTGGCAATGTGAGCGAAGAGGTACTGGTTTCCGAGAACGGCGGTCGGGCGGGCAGCTACCGCGAGGACGACGGCGCGCGGATCATGCAGGCCGCGGAAATCTCCGTCCGCGTCGATCTCGGCCGCGCGCTTGATGGCAAAGGCGCCGAGGCCACCGTCTGGACCTGCGATTTCTCCTATGATTACGTCAAGATCAACGCCGACTACCGCTCTTAATCATTGCATCGAGGACATCATGACCATTCAAGACCAGCAACGTTTCGACCGCGCCATTGCCCTGTTCGATGCCGCCAATGCCGCAGACCCCAACCTCGACGAGGGACAGCCGAAAGAACTTCTCTATGCCCAGCGCATGACCGGGATGATCGGCCGCTATGCGCCGGATGCCAGCGAGGTTGCCCAACTCGCCGTCCGCGCCCAGCACATCAAGCGCTGGACGGTGCCGCGCAGCAGCTATCCGATGACCAAGGAAGGCTATTTCGCCTGGCGCACCGGGCTCTACAAGTTCCATGCCGAAACGGCGGGCCAACTGATGCGCCAGGCGGGCTACGACGACGCCATGATCGACAAGGTCAAGGCCGCCGTGGGCAAGCGCGGGCTCAAGGTCAATGCGGACACGCAGATGATGGAAGACGTGACCGACCTCGTATTCATCGAGTATTACATGCTGGGCTTTGCCGGCCAGCATGCCGACTACAGCGAGGAAAAGTGGCTGGATATCATCCGCAAGACCTGGAAGAAAATGTCGGATCGCGCCCACGGTTTCGCCACGGGCGGCGGCATCAAGCTGCCGGAGCCCCTGGTGCCCCTGATTCTCAAGGCGATCGGCGCCTGACAAGAAGCACAACAATATGAAAAATCCCGAGGAGACAACATCATGAAAGTCGGATTCATAGGCCTTGGCCTGATGGGCCGTCCGATGGCCCTGCACCTGGAAAAGGCCGGACACGAACTGCATCTGTGGGCGCGCCGGCCGGAATCGCTGGCGCCTTTCGCCAACGTCAATGCGAAAACCCATGCCAGCCCGGCCGAGGTGGCGAAGCATGCCGAGGTGGTGATCGTCATGGTGGCCGATGCGCCCGACGTGGAAGCGGTCTGCCTCGGCGCCGACGGCCTCGCGTCGGGTGCCGCGTTGAAAAATGAGCCGGGCCTGATCGTGGTCGACATGTCGACCATCAATCCCAATGCGGCGCGCAGCATCGGCCTGCGTCTCGCCGAGAAGGGCATCGAGTTCGTCGATGCGCCGGTGTCCGGAGGCGAAACCGGTGCGATCAACGCGGCGCTGACGATCATGGTCGGCGGCAAGGCCGCGGCCTTCGAGAAGGTGAAGCCGCTGCTGGAAAAGATGGGCAAGTCGGTGACGCTGATCGGCGATTCCGGTGCCGGCCAGGTGGCCAAGGCCTGCAACCAGATCCTCACCGGCGTTGGCGTCCTCGCCGTGGCGGAAGCCTTCAACTTTGCGACAAAGAGCGGTGTCGATGCGGGCAAGGTGCGCGAAGCCCTGCTGGGCGGTTTCGCCTATTCGAAGATCCTGGAGAACCACGGCCAGCGCATGCTCGACCGCAACTTCAAGCCCGGCTTCAAGGCCTGGATGCACCAGAAGGACTTGCGCATCGTGATGGAAGAGGCGCACCGCATGGGCCTCATGCTGCCTTCGGCGGCGGCCACGGCACAAGTCTTCAACGCCATCGTCGGCAGCGGCATGGGCGAGAACGATTCGATTTCGGCGCTGATGCTGCTGGAGAAGATGAGCACTCCGGAGTAGTCGCGGTGCGTGTCGGCTTTGTCGGTTTCGGCGCCATGGGCCGCCCGATGGCGGAGCATCTGCTGCGCGCAGGGCATGCGCTGTCGGTCTGGTCGCGGCGGCCCGAGTCTGCGGCCGCGCTGCTTGCCCAGGGCGCGCAGTGGCGCGCCTCACCCGCCGAGGTCGCGCGCGACGCCGAAATCGTTTGCACCAATGTCACCGGCAGCGCCGATGTGGAGGGACTGGCGTGCGGCCCGCAGGGTCTGGCGCCAGGCTTTGCGGCGGGCAGCCTGCATGTCGATTTTTCCACCATTGCGCCGTCTGCCGCGCGCCGCATCGCGACGCGTTATGCCGCACATGGCATCGATTTCGTGGATGCTCCGGTGTCGGGGGGCAGCGCGGGCGCGCAGGCTGCGACGCTGGCCATCATGTGGGGCGGAAAGTCGGCGCTGGCGACACGCCTCCAGCCGATCTTCGAGGTGCTCGGCAAGAGCATTGTGCATGTCGGCGCGACGGGCGCGGGGCAGGTGGCCAAGGCCTGCAACCAGATGGTGATGGTGGCGGCGATCGAGGCCGCAGCGGAAGCGGCGCGGCTGGCGGCCGCGGCCGGCATCGACTTCGCCAAGGTGCGCACCGCCATGCTCGGCGGCTCGGCCGGCTCGCGAGTGCTGGAGGTGTTCGGCGAGCGCATGGCGACCCGCGAGTTTGCGGCGGGCGTCGAAGCGAGGCTGCATCACAAGGACTACGCGCTGCTGCTGGACGAAGCGACGCGGATCGGTGCGCCGTTGCCGGTGGCGGCCGCGGTAGGGCAGCAATTGAACGCATTGATGGCTCTGGGCTGGGGGCGCGATGACACGTCGTCGCTGCTGCGCGTTCTCGAAGCAGGCGGCCAGCGAGGCCCGGTGCGATGAGCAGCGGTCCGGTTGCGCCGCCACCGAAGAAGGCCGTACTCGAGCTGAATGCGATTTTCGAGAACGCCACGGTCGGAATTCTGTTCACCCACAACCGGAGGCTGATTCAGGCCAATCGCCTGTGCGCGGAGATGTTCGGTTACGCCCTGGATGAGTTCATCGACCAGTCCGCACTGATCCTCTATGCCGATCAGGAAGCCTACTCCGCGCTGGGACGCGAGGCCGGGCCGGTGCTGGGCGCCGGGCGCCCGTTCCGCACCGAAACCCGGCTCAAGCGCAAGGACGGCAGCCTGTTCTGGTGCCGTGTTTCGGCCAAGGCGGTCGATCCCGAGCATCCCCGGGACGGCACGCTGTGGATCATCGAGGACATCGCCGAAGACCGTCTGATGACCGATGCGCTGGAGCGCAGCACGCGCGAGCTGTCGGCCATCCTCGATACGGCCTCGGTAGGCATTGCCGTGGTGCGCAACCGCGTCTTCGTGCGCTGCAACCGTCGCTTCGAAGAGTTGTTCGATCTGCCCGACGGGTCCCTGGCGGGCCAGTCTTCGCGCCGGCTGTTCAACAGCGACGAGGAGTTCGAGCGAATCGGCGAACAGGTTTACGCCGAGTTCGCCGCCGGCGCGGTGCATCGGCGCGAACAGATGTTCATGCGTCGCGACGGCAAGGCTACATGGCTGCGCGTCAGCGGCAGCGCCTTTGATCCAGCGAACCCGCATGCCGGCTCGGTCTGGGTGACGGAAGATTTCACGGCCACGCGTGAGGCCGAAGAGCGTGCGCGGCACGCCTTCGACGAGCAGCAGCTGATTTTCGACAACGCGGCGGTGGGCATCCTGTTCGCGCGGGACCGCACGGTTCAACGTTACAACCGCCGGCTGGCGGAGATTTTCGGCTATCAGCCGGAGGAACTGACGGGACGTTCGACCCGTGTTTTCTATCTCAACGAAGAGGACTACCAGCGCGACGAGGTCCTCGTCGATCCGGTCGTCAGGGCAGGTGGAACCTATATCGGCGAGAACCGGGTGCGACACAATGATGGCCATGCGTTCTGGGTGCGCACCACCGGGCGGCGCGTCGACACCGAGAACGACAGCATCATCTGGATAATCGAGGACGTGACGGAACGCCATCAGGCGGAGGAGGCGCTGCTGCATGCCCGTGACGAACTGGAACAACGTGTGGTCGAGCGCACTGCCGAGCTGGCGACGGCCAATACGCAGTTGCAGGAGGAAGTGTTCGAACGCATGCAGGCCGAGCAGCGCATCTGGCATGTCGCCCACCACGACAGCCTGACCGGCCTGCCCAATCGCACCCTGCTGCACGACCGGCTGCAGCAGGCCCTGACGCAGGCGCAGCGCGGGCGGCATCGCGTCGCCGTGATGTTTCTGGACCTTGACCGGTTCAAGACCATCAACGATACCCTCGGCCACTCCGTCGGCGATGAGCTGCTGAAGCAGGTGGCAGAGCGCCTGAGCAGCGTGGTGCGGGCAGTCGATACCGTGTCGCGCCTGGGCGGCGACGAGTTCGTCGTCGTCCTGCACGAAATGTCCTCGCCTGATGACGTGGTTCAGGTGGCGGAAAAGATGCTCCAGGCGCTGGCGGCCGTAGTGACCGTCGACGGCCACCAGTTGCACGTCACCTCGTCGATCGGCATCAGCATTTTCCCCGATGACGGCGACGAGGTTTTCGCCCTCATGAAGAATGCCGATACGGCGATGTATCGCGCCAAGGCGGCCGGGCGAAACAACTTCCAGTTCTTTGCGCGCAAGATGAACGAGCAGGCCTCGCACTTCTTCACCCTCGAAAACAGGCTGCGCGAGGCCATCGGCACACGCCAACTGGTCCTGCACTATCAGCCCCTGGTGGACTGGCCGCGCCGCGCCGTGTGCGGCATGGAGGCGCTGGTGCGCTGGAACGACGCGGAGCAGGGGCTGATCGATCCGGGCGAGTTCATTGCGGTCGCCGAGGAAACCGGGCTCATCGTGCCGCTGGGTGAATGGGTGCTGGGCGAGGCGCTACGGCAGAATCGCGTCTGGCAGCAGGAGGGGCGGCCGCTGCTGCCCATCTCGGTCAACCTCTCGCTGCGTCAGTTCCGGCAGAAGGATCTGGTCGAGAGCCTGCGCCGCATCCTGGCCGACACCGGGCAGCCGGCCCGGCTCCTGGAACTCGAAATCACCGAGACGACCCTGATGCACGACATCGAAGATACCCAGGCCAGACTGCAGGAGATTGCCGCCATGGGCGTGCGGCTGGTCATCGATGACTTCGGCACGGGGTATTCGAGCCTGAGTCACCTGAAGCGCTTTCCGGTGCAAAAGCTGAAAATCGACCGGAGTTTCGTGCGCGACCTCAACGTCGATCCCGATGATGCGGCGATCGTCACCGCGATCATCGGACTGGCCCGGAGCCTGGAGCTCGACACGCTGGCCGAGGGCGTGGACACCCGCGAGCAGCTCGATGCCCTGCTCGGACTCGGCTGTGAGAAGTTTCAGGGATTTCTGTTCTCGCGTCCGCTGCCGCCGGAGGAGGCCGATGGAATCTTCGCGCCCGCGCTGGCGTCGGGCTCTCGGGCATAATGCGCAGATCGACAAATTACCAACATGGAGTAGCGCAATGAGTCAGATCACCACGGCCAGCGGCCTTGTCATCGAAGAACTGCTTGTCGGCGCGGGCGCGGAAGCCTGCGCCGGGCAGACGGTTTCCGTGCATTACACGGGCTGGCTGACGAACGGTTCGAAGTTCGATTCGAGCAAGGATCGCAACGAGCCTTTCGAGTTTCCGCTCGGCGCCCGGCACGTGATTGCCGGCTGGGATGAGGGCGTGCAAGGGATGAAAATAGGCGGCAAGCGCAAGCTGACGATTCCGCCGGCGCTGGGCTATGGCGCTCGCGGTGCGGGTGGCGTGATTCCGCCCAATGCGACTCTCGTGTTCGAGGTGGAACTGCTCGGACTGACTTGAAGTTCAGGAGAGAGGACAGCGCGCCCGGGTCCTCTCGCCCGCCATGACGCTATTTCTTCCTTCCCGTCTGCCGAACGTCGGCACCACGATTTTTACCGTCATGTCGCGGTTGGCCGCGGAACATGGCGCGATAAACCTGTCGCAGGGCTTCCCCGACTTCTCTCCGTCGCCGGCGCTGCTGGATCGCGTCACGCACCATATGGCGGCCGGCGCAAACCAGTATCCGCCCATGGCTGGCGTGGCCTCGCTGCGCGAGGCCATTGCGGAAAAGGTCGCGCGGCTGTACCTCGCCGCCTATGACCCGGAAACCGAAGTGACGGTGACGGCCGGGGCGACCCAGGCGATCTACACGGCCATCGCCGCCTGCGTCCGGCCCGGCGACGAGGTGATCGTGTTTGCGCCGGTATATGACTCCTATGTGCCCGGCATCGATCTCAATGGCGGTCATGCCGTGTTCGCGCATTTGCGCTTTCCCGAGTTCAAGCCCGATTGGGACGAAGTCCGCGCCCTGATCACGCCGCGCACGCGCATGATCATCGTCAACTCGCCGCATAACCCGAGCGGTTCGGTGTGGTCGGCCGACGACATGGCGATGCTGGAATCCCTGGTGCGGGACACGAAGATCGTCGTGGTCAGCGACGAGGTATACGAACACGTGGTGTTCGACCAGAAGGAGGACGGGAATGGAATGCTGGGACACCAGAGCGTGACCCGCTATCCCGGGCTGCGCGAGCGCAGCTTCGTCGTTTCCAGTTTCGGCAAGACCTATCACGTGACCGGCTGGAAGGTCGCCTACTGCTTGGCGCCGCGTGCCTTGATGAACGAATTTCGCAAAGCCCACCAGTTCATCGTCTTCACCGTGCATCATCCGGCGCAGCTCGCGCTCGCCGATTTCATGCGCGAGCATCCCGAGTTCGCCGACCAGCTGGCTGCCTTCTATCAGGCCAAGCGCGATTTCTTTCGCAAGCAACTGGAGGGCTCGCGCTTTGTCCTGCTGCCCTGTGCCGGAACCTACTTCCAGCTGGCGACCTATGCCGCGATCAGCGACGAACCGGATACGCGCTTTGTCCAGCGCCTGACCACGGAACACGGCGTCGCCGCGATTCCTGTTTCAGCCTTCAATCCCGACGGAGAAGACCAGCGCGTGATCCGCTTCTGCTTTGCCAAGAACGAGGCCACCCTGGCGGCGGCCGGCGAACGCCTGCGCGCGCTTTAGTCGCCGTAGTACCAGCGCCGACTTTCGACAATATCCCGCCGGGGGATACCGTCTCCGCGTCCCGCTCGGACATATCCCGCCAGGGGATACCGTCCGCGCGTCCCGCGGAGACATATCCCACCAGGGGATACCGTCCGCGCTTCCAGCGCGGACATAAAAAAGACCCGACGCCTTGCGGGGTCGGGTCTGAAACCAGCCCTTTTGCGGGGCCGGAGGAGGAGACGTTACGAAAGTCGCTTAGGCGGCTTTCTTGGCCTTCGGCGCAGCGGCGCCGGTGCCGACAGCCTTGACGGTCGCGGTGGTAGCGGCAGCGACGTTGGCTTCGGCGATTTCGGCGACTTGCTTGGCAGCCTTGGTCATGCTGTCGTAGGCCGAGTTCGCGGCGGCAATCGCCGACTTCACGGCAGCCACGGCGACATCGGAACCGGCCGGGGCGTTCTTGGCGGCCTTGTCGAGGGCGGAAGCGACATTCTTGTTGATTTCGGAGAACTGGCCTTCGACGACCTTGGACAGTTCTTCCTGGGTCTGGGTGGCGATCTCATACACGCTGCGCGAGTAGGCGACGGCTTTTTCAACAGCGGGCTGGGCCAGCGTGGTCTGCATGGCGATCAGTTGCTGGATGTCCTTGACGCCGAGCAGAGCCTTGGCGTTGGCGACGCTGTCTTCCAGCAGGGCGCGGGCGGTGTTGAGGTTGAGGGCGGCAAGGCGCTCGGCGCTGGCGAATGCCGTGTTGGCAATGGTCAGCATGGTTTCTACGTTGGCCTTGTTGGCGCTGGCGAATTGTTCGGTAGTGGCGTTCATGGTGATCTCCTGAGAATGAGTGTCGAAACGGATTTCAGATTCGGTTTTTGTCGCTCACCCCCATTCGGCCGGGGCGATGTTGCACTGCATCATGGTTCGTATTATAGGGGTGAAAAGTGGCATGTCAAGACTTTTTTGGTGCAATGCACCAAAAAATATTGAACGGACGACAATCATTAGAAAACAAATAGTTACAAAAACACAAAAGGCCCCGAAGGGCCCTTGATGTTGCGGCGCGAAACAGCGCTTAGCGGTTACGAAAGGCAGGCTTTCGCTTCTCGACAAAGGCCGTCATGCCTTCCTTCTGGTCGGCCAGGGCAAAGGCCGAATGAAAGGTGCGGCGCTCGAACAGCAGGCCTTCCTGCAGGCCCGATTCATAGGCGCGATTGACGGATTCCTTGATCATCATGACGACCGGCAAGGAATAACCGGCGATGGTTTCCGCGGCCGCGAGGGTTTCCTCGAGCAGCTTGTCGGCGGCGATGACGCGCGCCACCAGTCCGGCGCGCTCGGCCTCATGGGCATCGATGAAACGGGCAGTGAGACACATGTCCATCGCCTTGGCCTTGCTCACCGCGCGCGGCAGGCGCTGGGTGCCGCCGGCGCCGGGGATGATGCCGAGCTTGATCTCGGGCTGGCCGAACTTTGCCGTATCGGCAGCGTAGATCATGTCGCACATCATGGCCAGTTCGCAGCCGCCGCCCAGCGCGAAGCCGGCAACCGCGGCAATGATCGGCTTGCGGCAGCGGGGGATGCGGTCCCAGTTGCGGCTGATGTAATTGGCCTGATAGACGTCCATGAAGTCCCAGCCTGCCATGGCGCCGATGTCGGCACCGGCGGCGAAGGCCTTGTCCGATCCGGTGATGACGATGCAGCCGATATTCGCATCGGCTTCGAAACCGTCCAGCGCGGCGCCGACCTCGTCGATCAGGGTGTCGTTGAGCGCATTCATTGCCTTGGGCCGGTTGAGCGTGATCAGCCCCACCTTGCCGCGGGTTTCGGTGATGATGTTTTCGTAGCTCACTGCGCTGCCTCCTGGCGGGGGATCGTGATGTTCGGTGCGCCTTTCAGCGGCGGTGTCTTGGTGCCGGCCGGTTGCGGTGGCGCTCCGGCGCCGGCGTCCTTGTTCTTCGGCTGGATCACGGCACGCACCCTCTCGCCGCTTCCCGGACGGGCGCGGGTCCCGTTGGGCCCGCTGGTGACAAAGTAGTTTTCCGTCCTGGCGTCATACGAAATGAACTGGCCGCGAACTTCGTCGAGGCCGCTCTTGACCCAGGCGCGGTTGAAGAACTCGGTCTTTTCGGCCTTGGCATCGTGTTCGATGCGCTCGGCTTCGCCCTCGACAAATTCGTCCTGGCCTTCGCGCTTCTGGCGGAAGCGCGGCAGCGTGCTGCCGCTGCCGGTGGCGACGCCGCGCTGGTAGCCGTCGTCGTCCTGGGTGACGACGATGCGCTCGGCGCGGATGGTCAGGGTGCCCTTGACCAGTTGCACGTTGCCTTCGAAGGTCTGTACCTTCTTCACGTCATCGACCGAGACCCGGTCGGCTTCGATATTGACCGGCTTGTCGCGGTCGGCCTTTTCGGCCCTGGCCACCGTTGCGGCAAGCGTTGCACCGGCGATTCCGGCAATGAAAGCGAGTCGAAGGAAAGGTTTCATGGTGTCTCGGTCCGGTTGCGATGGAGGGTGCCGGTCACGCGGCCGCGCAGGACCGTGATGCCGGACCTGTTGTCAATGTCGAGTCCGGTGCCGCGCATGATGCTCATGCCCTGGGAAATGACTACCGCATCGTTGGTGCTTCCCCTCTCGGCGTCGGGAAAGACCTTCAGGGTTCTGGTTTCAAGCAAGGTGGGCGGTGTATCGCCGATGGCGCTATGACGAATGATCCGCACCTCGTCGACCAGATCGACTTCCTTGCCATCCTTGCCGATGTACCCCATGCGGGCGGAGACTTCGGTCGGTGGCTGCTGATGGTAGGTGATGTGCGGCGTGGTGACGACGGTCGTGTCGTCGTCAGGGTAATGCAGCAGCTTGGCGGCGGTCAGCGTATGTTGCAACTTGCCTTCGATGTCGAAGCGGCGAACTTCGAAGCGTTCCACCCGGTAGTCGGGGTCGTGGCGCTGCGGGCCGCGCGGGGTATCGGCCTGGATCACGCGGTTGAGCCACAAGGTGAGGGCGGCCAGCAGCAACAGCATGACCAGCGGGAACAGCGAGGCGGCGCGATCCTTCACGCGAGATATTCCTTCATTGCCTCGTCCCACTTGCCTTGGGCGCGAAGCAGCAGGTCGCAGACTTCGCGCACGGCGCCATGGCCGCCGCCCCTGGTGGCGACGTAATCGACCCGGGAAACGACTTCGCCGTGCGCGTCAGCCACGGTGGCGGAAAAGCCGCAGGCTCTGAGGACGGGCAGATCCACCACATCGTCGCCCATGTAACCCGTCTGTGCGAGCTCGATCCCGCGCTGCGCCGCAAGCGCGGTCAGCAGAGCGCGCTTGTCCACGACGCCCATGTGCAGTGCTTCGATGCCGAGGTTCTGTGCGCGCAATTCAAGCGCGCGCGAACTGCGCCCGCTGATGATGGCCACCTCGACTCCGGCCTGCTGCAACATCTTCAGGCCGTGGCCGTCGAGGCTGGAGAAGGCTTTCATCTCGTCGCCCTGGGAACTGAAGTAGAGCGTGCCATCGGTGAGCACGCCGTCGACATCGAATCCCATCAGCACGATTCCGGCCGCCTTGCCGGCGGCCCTGGTCATGCTGCCGGCCATGACCCGGGTCATCAGACGACTTTCGCCTGGAACAGGTCGTGCATGTTGAGCGCACCGCACAGCGCGCCGGCATCATCCGTCACCAGCAGCTGGTTGATCTTGCTGGCTTCCATCATCTCCACCGCCTCGACGGCCAGGCGGCGGACGCCAATGCTGCGCGGATGGCGCGTCATGACCTCGGCCACCTTCGTCGCGCGCAGGTCGCCAAGGCGCTCCATGGCGCGACGCAGGTCGCCGTCGGTGAATATTCCGGTGATTTTCTCCGCGGCATCGAGCACCACCGCCATGCCCATGCCGCCGCGCGTCATCGCCGCCAGCGCGACAGGCACCGAAACGCTTTCGGCAAGCGTCGGCACATCGATTCGCATTACGTCGCCGACATGGGTGAGCAGCTTGCGGCCCAGCGCACCGCCGGGATGCGAGCGGGCGAAGTCCTCGGCGCCGAAGCCGCGTGCGTCGAGCAGCGCGACGGCAAGCGCATCGCCGAGGGCCAGCGCCGCCGTGGTGCTGGCCGTCGGCGCCAGGTTCAGCGGGCAGGCCTCCTGATCGACGCGGGCGTCGAGATGAATGTCGGCTTCCTGCGCCAGGGACGAGGTCTCGTTGCCGGTGATGGCGATCAGCTTGCCGCCCAGGCGCTTGACCAGCGGCACGATCATCAGCAGTTCGTCGTTCTCGCCCGAATTGGAAATGGCGATCAACACGTCGTCGCGGGTGATCATGCCCAAGTCGCCGTGCACCGCTTCGGCGGCATGGACAAAATAGGCCGGAGTGCCGGTGCTGGCGAAGGTGGCGGCCAGCTTGCGCGCGATATGGCCGGATTTGCCGATGCCGCTGACGACGACGCGGCCGCTGCTTCCCATTATCAGCGCCACGGCGGCGCAAAACTCGGGTCCGATCCGCCGCGCCAGCGCCGCTACTGCCGCCGCCTCGATCTCGAGCACCTGACGTCCCATGGCCGCGACGCGAGCATCGTCACGGGCGCGAACCATGGACGAAAATTCCGGCGGCTTGATGGCTTGGTTCATCGGAGGCTGGCGTTTATGATGGAACCAAATTATAGCAACCGCGCCAGCTTGGCTTCCTCTCTTATTCCGCCCATGCCTGTTCGATGACCGACACCCTGCCCCTGATTCTGTTGCTGCTCGCCGCCGCCGTCGTCGTCGTCGTGGTCTTCCGCATGCTCGGCCTGCCACCGATCATGGGCTATCTGCTGGTGGGGGCGGCGCTGGGGCCGCATGCCGCGGGCTGGGTGCCGGATACCGAGCAGACGCGGCATCTGGCCGAATTCGGTGTGGTGTTCCTGATGTTCAGCATCGGCCTCGAGTTCTCTCTGGCTCGGCTGTACAGCATGAAGCGCATCGTTTTCGGCCTCGGGCTGTTGCAGGTGGTGGTGAGCGTGCTGGTGGCGACTCTCCTCGCCAGGCTTGCCGGTATTCCCTGGCTGGCGGGTATCGCGCTGGGTGGCGCCCTGGCGATGTCATCGACGGCCATACTGTCCAAGCTGTTGACCGAACGCGGCGAACTCGATGCGCCGCATGGTCGCGAGGTGATCGGCGTCCTGCTGTTCCAGGATATCGCCGTGGTGCCGCTGCTGGTGCTGATCCCGGCGCTGTCGCAGCCTCTGGATGTGATGGCGGAGGCCTTGTTGGTGGCAGCCCTCAAGGCCACGGTCCTGCTCACCTTGGTGCTGTTCCTTGGTCAGCGCGTTCTATCCGCGTGGTTCTATCTGGTGGCGCGCAGAAAGTCCGGCGAGCTGTTCATGCTCAATGTGCTGCTGGTCACTCTTGGTCTGGCCTGGCTCACCGAACTCGCGGGCCTGTCGCTGGCGCTGGGTGCGTTCACCGCCGGCATGCTGATCGGCGAAACCAAATACCGTTATCAGGTCGAAGGAGACATCAAGCCCTTCCGCGACGTGCTGCTGGGACTGTTCTTCGTGGCGATCGGCATGCGGCTCAACGTGCCGCAGATCGTCGGCCAGTGGCCTCTGGTGACGGGCATCCTGGTGGCGCTGGTGACGCTCAAGCTGGTGATTGTCGGTGCTTTTTCCCGGCTCATGGGCAGTTCGCCGGGTACGGCGCTGCGCAGCGGCTTGTGGCTGTGCGCAGGCGGCGAGTTCGGCTTTGTCATTCTCTCCCGCAGCGGCGATGTACATCTGCTCGATCCCGCGACGCTTCAGCCGGTGCTGGCGGCCATGGTGCTCTCGCTGCTGCTGGCGCCGCTGATCGTGAAGTTCTCCGATCGCCTCGTGTTCCGCTTCGTCGCCTCGGAATGGCTGCTGCGCTCGATGCAGCTGACGCAGTTGGCTGCGCAGTCGCTGACCACCGACAAGCATGCGATTCTGTGCGGCTACGGGCGCACCGGCCAGCATCTGGCGCGCTTTCTCGAAGCCGAGGGGGTTTCCTTCATGGCCCTCGACCTCGATCCCGAGCGGGTGCGCGAAGCCAGCATTGCCGCCGAGTCGGTCTCCTATGGCGATTCGTCGAAGAAGGAAACGCTGCTGGCCGCGGGCCTGTCGCGGGCCAGCGTGGTGATCATCACCTTTGCCGACATCGATGCCGCGCTCAGGGTGATCCACCAGGTCAGGGAACTGCGCCCCGATGTCGCCATCGTGTCGCGCGCCAAGGAGCAGGACGACGTCGAAAAGCTCTACGCTGCCGGTGCCGCCGAAGTCGTGCCGGAAGCCCTCGAGTCGAGCGTGATGCTGGCCACCCATGCGCTGGCGCTGTCCGGCATCCCGATGCACAAGGTAATCAAGCGTCTGCGCGAGATGCGCGAACAGCACTACGCGCTGCTGCGCGGCTTCTTTCACGGCGCCACCGATGCCGGCGCCCATCTGGCCGATGCCGACCAGCCGCGCCTGCACGCGGTGACCCTGACGCCCGGCACCTGGGCCATCGGGCATCGGGTCGGTGAAATCGACCTGGCAGGAGTCGGCGCTGGCG
Organism: Rhodocyclaceae bacterium; assembly: GCA_006218025.1. Lineage (GTDB taxonomy): Bacteria > Pseudomonadota > Gammaproteobacteria > Burkholderiales > Rhodocyclaceae > Sulfuritalea. The sequence goes on from VBWA01000023.1 coordinate 87,803, forward strand.
TCACGGCGATCCGGCGCCGCACGCAGCGCGGCCTCAAGCTGGCAC
>VBWA01000023.1:87896-149496 GCA_006218025.1 Rhodocyclaceae bacterium
GTGGAGGCTAACGCTGGCCCTATCAGCGTTATGCCGGAACTAAAATTTTCTGTTTCAGTAGAGGCTAACGCTGGCCCTATCAGCGTTATGCCGGAACTAAAAAGCCCGCCGAAGCGGGCTTTGGAGAGATCGCATAGTTGGCTTCTTCAATACTTACGCCGCCTCCAGCGCCAATGGCGGAAGGTGATTTGTAACAACCCGGCTGATGTCTGCTTTCTTGCTGGCGTGCTGGACATCGATGCCGACCAGGGAGCCATCTTCCGCGTAGTCCAGAACCACGCCATCCCGTACCTCATCGGAGTCGACGGAAACCCTTTCCGATAAGTGAATGTAGAGGGAGTCAGTGGCTTGATCGTAAGAAAGTCTCATGGTTTGAACCTCCTGTCTGGAAACGCATTATGCAACGTGAGGCCGTCTTCCAGCGTAACGACCCGCGAGAACTTGCCAAGTTCCTCGATGTAAAGCCAGTGCCTGATTCGGCCATCTTCTGCTTGGACATCGCGTCGAACTGGATTGCTTATGGCTTCAATGCACCACTCAAGTTTGATGTATGGCCGCTTGTGCAACACATCGTTTTTGAAGTAATCCGTCATCGGCACAGGTTTCATGCCAAGCATTTGACCACGCCTGTCTGCTGCAGGCAATTGACTGGCTTTCGTCGCCTGAAGAAGTCGGCGCTGGCGTCACGGCGATCCGGCGCCGCACGCAGCGCGGCCTCAAGCTGGCACGCGATGTGGCGGTGCTGCTCGGAACCGCCGCCGCGGTGACGGCCGCGGAGGATGTGTTGCTGCGCGGCCAGCAGAAATGAAAAAGCCCGCCGAAGCGGGCTTCTTGAATCAGAGCGATACGAATCAGAGCGCCATGCATACCGTGTAGGAGGTTGCATCGGCTACCGTTCCGACTGCGATACTTGCAACTGCCGCTACTTGGTCCCAGGTCTGGTTTGCGATGACCCGGACCGACCCGGTGTCGGTGGCACCGTCATCCATTGTCGTATCCAGCTGTTTCGCGTATTTGCCAAGAATGTTGGTGGAACACACGATGTAGGTGCCGGTGAGCCCGGTAACTGGAGTGTTCGCTCCACTCGTTATTCCGATATGACCACCGTCCGCATTCTGTGGAACAAACGCTTCAACTGCAGCTGCGTCGGCCGGAGCAGCGGTTGGCCCCGCTGCGAGACCAGCGAGGCGAACGTGTTGCCAAAACAGTACCGATTCGTCGGTCCGAGTTGTCGAATTCCAGGCTCCGTTGATCACACCGTTGCCTACTCCGCCAGCGGGAGTGGTAGCGGCGGTGGCCGTGGTGAGTGCGATGGCCAGTCTTGTTGCGTCATGGTCGCCCGGCAGCGCCTTGTACTTGTCCTGATAGCCATAGATGAACAAGGGAATGTTGCGGAAATCGGTGGCGAAGTTCTTCACCTTGGCGCTGTTGATCAGTTCCTGGCCCTTCAGTACGCCGCCGAGCAGCAGGCCGATGATGACCAGCACGATGGCGATTTCGACCAGGGTAAAACCGGATTGTTTGCTTCTCATGATCATCTCCCCTGTGGGGTGGTTATTGGTGAACATTTATATGCACAATCCATGCCAGCATTGTTATTTACGCTTATTCAAGGGGTTGCAGTTTCCATGCCCGCTCATTCGAATGGCATCTGTCGATTATTGGACAGGTTCGTCAGCTATTTGGCAGATCGCTGGGCCGCCAGCCTCCCTACAATCAGGCTATTCGCGTTCCGCCCTGCCAAACCTGTAAACTTTGCCGGTGTCGATTTTCTCTCTTTCTTCAACCCTCCCAAACCGGCTGATTGCCCTGCGGCGAGGATTGTTGCTGGCGCTGCTGGCGGCCCTGTATCTGGTCCTCTGGCAGGGGCCGGACACGCTGCTGGGTAGAACCCTGTTTGTCGCCCATCTCGGACTGTTCATGCTCTGGCAGCCCTTCGTGCACGCCGAGCAGCGCTTGTCGGTGACCTCGCTGCTCGCTCTGGCTGGCGTAGTTCTGCTTGCGGGCGCATTCCTCAAGGGATGGATGATCGCCCTGTGGATCATGATGCTGGCGGGGATTGTCGGCGGCAAGGTGGTGCTGTTCGGCGCTCGCGGCACCCGGCTTTTCTACCTGCTGGCGCTGGCTTTTCTGGTCGTGGCGCTGTTGCTGATGGCGGCGCCGGAGGCGCTGCCGATGGCGAAGCTGCCGGAACAGATCCTCTGGCTGGGCTATGCAGGCTTGCCGCTGGTCCTGGTGGTGATGGCCTTGCTGCCTCAGGAGCAGGAGAGCGACAGAACGCATGAAGTGGTCGATTTCGTCTACAGCCTGTTCGTCTTCCTGCTGTTGGCGGTGTTGATGCTGGGCAGCCTCGCGGCCATGCTGCTGCTGGGCAGCGGCTATGTCGAGGCCTTGCTGCAAACCTTGCTGCTGATGGGCACGGCGCTGCTGCTGCTCGGCTGGGCGTGGAATCCGAGTTCGGGCTTTTCCGGGATTGGCGGCCTGTTTTCGCGTTACTGGATGTCGATCGGCCTGCCCATCGAGCAATGGCTGCAGTTGCTGTCCAACCTGGCGCTGCAGGAAGAAGACCCGCAGGTTTTTCTCGAACAGGCGTGCGCCAGAATCGGGCAGCGGCTGCCCTGGGTCACCGGAGGTGAATGGATCGCAGGCGGAAACAGCGGGCGCTTCGGCTTGAGCGGCGAGCACCGCTGGGAGTTCAGCCACGGCGGCATGGTTCTTGTCCTGTACACGCCGCATGCGCTGTCGCCGACGCTGCTGTGGCACTTCAACCTGCTGGCGCAATTTCTTGCGCAGCTGTATGCCGACAAGCAGCGTGCACTGGCCCTGAAGCAGTTGTCCTACATGCAGGCCATTCACGAGACCGGAGCGCGGCTCACGCATGACGTGAAGAACCTGCTGCAATCGCTGAATGCGCTTTGTTCGGCGGGCATCGAACCGGGTGCCGAGTCCTCGCTGGAGTATCGGTCGCTGTTGCGGCGCCAGTTGCCGGCAATCACCGAGCGGCTTGCCGAAACGCTGGCGAAGCTCAACGCGCCGCAGAGCATCTCGTCCGCGCGCCGGGTCAGCGCTGCCGAGTGGTGGCGCGACCTTCGCCAACGGATGGCGACGCTGGACTGGATAGATTTCAAGGCGGCTGCGTCGATTGCCGGAGATCTCCCGGCAGAAGTATTTTCGGGTGTCGCCGACAACCTGATTCGCAACGCCGCCGAAAAGCACTTGCGGGAGCCGGCCCTGCGTGTGCAGCTTGAACTGGTGCGCAACGACGCCGGGTTCGAACTGATCGTCTGCGACGACGGCTCCGCCATGGCGGAGGGCATTGTGTCGCGGCTGTTTGTCGGTCCGGTCTCTTCCGATACGGGCTACGGAATCGGGCTCTATCACGCGGCGCGCTACGCGCAAGCCGCCGGTTACCGCCTGGAACTTGGCGAAAATCGCACCGGCCGGGTCTGCTTCCGACTGGCGCTGGGGACCTAATTCCGGCTCACATTAGAACCGATACTTTGTAGTTCCGGCCGCTGCGCTTAACGCCGGTAAGGCTGGCGTTAGCCTTCATTGAAACTGCGTTTTCGACTGCGCCTTGCCGTGCTACAGCACTGTCTTCGGCTTGTCTTCGCGTCTCGTTTCTAATGCGAACCGGAATAATCGTCTTCGCTACCGGCCGCGCCCTTGCGGCCGATCAGGCGATATACCGTCATGTTGCCCTTGCCCTTGAGGTAGATGGTCTGCGGCTCGTGAAAATCGAAGTTTCCCGCCAGGCGGTGGTATGTCGTTGTGTCGCACTGGATCATGCCCGGCACGCCTTCCGAGGTGATCCGGCTGGCGATGTTTACCGTGTCGCCCCAAAGGTCGTAGATGAACTTCTTCTTCCCCAGCACGCCGGCGACGATCGGGCCGGTGCCGATGCCGATGCGGATTTCGAGCTGCGATGAATTGATGGAGAAGTCGCGCCGCAGCATGTCGCGCATCGCCACCGCCATGTCCGCGATCGAAGCCGAATAATCGCCGGCGTCTTCATTCAGCCCGCCGGCCACCATGTAGGCATCGCCGATGGTCTTGATCTTCTCCAGGCCAAACTGTTCTGCCAGTTCGTCGAAGGCGGAAAATATCCGGTTCAACATGGAGAACACCTGTGACGGCGACATGTTGGCCGCCACTTGCGTGAAATTCACGATGTCGGCAAACATCACCGTGACGTCGGCAAAACCGTCGGCGATCGTCTTGTTCGAGTTCTTCAATCGCTCCGCGATGGGGCCGGGAAGAATGTTGAGCAGCAATTTTTCGGAGCGCTCCTGTTCGATCTTGATCAGCTGGTGAGCTTCTTCGAGACTTTCCTGGGCCTTGCGCTTTTCGTCGATGGAAAGGCGCAGCAGCAGGTAGATGATGGTCGCCACGGAGATGAAGTTGAGCGCGAAAAAGACCACCGTGGTCCGGATCGGCACGTTGGATTTCAGTGCAAGATGGGAGTCGGCAAGATAGAAATCGACGGCGCCGGACAGGGCGGTCAGCGCAACCCACGCAATGAACCAGCCAACCGACTGCCGCACGCCGATGCACAGGATGGCGCCGACGGGAGCGAGCAAACCCCACAGCACCACGCCGCTGGTGGAAATGATGGTGCCGCCGGCCCATTGCGCGACGAAGGGCAGGAACAGGAACAAGCTCAACTGGGTGACGCGGAACAAATCGAAATTCCGCGACTGGATGTAGAAAGCCATATTGCCCACCAGCAGCAGCTGGAAGACGAAGGGTATGGTGGTCGAGAACTGCGGTCCGAGAATGGAATAGATCCCAACCCACACCATGATGCCCACGCTGGCAAGTCCGGTGGCGAGCATCAGCAGCGACTTGTTCAGCCGCAGCTCCTCGCCGTCATCGGGCTCGATGCCGGCGTTGCGCAGCCTTTCCAAAAAGTGCGACGACAGGTTAGATTCGCGGGAATTCATGAAACGGCTTCGGGCGGCAGGTCAGGCGGCCAATTGGTTCGCATACTTGAAGTGTCGCGGAATCGACAGGAATGGTCAAGAATGATCGTGGGCGGCCCGCCAATCGGGCATATCCTTGCTCCTCAACGCAAATTGGTGTTGAATGCCCGCCCATGGCTGAGGCGAAGAAATACGAAATAGCGGTTGCGGTGGCGACCCACTATGTTGCGGAGCAATCCGATCCGGCGATCGATCGTCACGTCTTCGCCTATACCGTGACCATCAGCAACACCGGCAACGTGCCTGCACAGCTGATTTCCCGGCACTGGATCATCACCGACGCCCAAGGCCATGTGCAGGAAGTCCGCGGCCTCGGGGTTGTCGGCCATCAGCCGCTGCTGGCGCCCGGCCAGAGTTTTGAATACACCAGTGGCTGCCAGCTCGCCACGCCTGTCGGCACCATGAAGGGCAGCTACCAGATGACGGCCGAGGACGGCGTGCAGTTCGAGGCGCCGATTGCCGAGTTCGTGCTCTCGATGCCGCGCGTGCTGCATTGAGCCTGAAGCACAGCTATACGCTGGTTGCCCCGTTCTACGATGCATTTCTGACGGCGGCCACGCGTGGCGCGCGCAAGCGCAGCCTGGCGGCACTGGTGGATCGCCCGCCGCACGACGTGCTGCTGCTGGGCGTTGGCACCGGGCTCGATCTGCCGCATCTGCCGGCACAGCATCGCTATGTCGGCGTCGACCTGACTGCCGCCATGCTCGCACGCGCCCGTCCGCGCGCCGCGGGCCTGCACTTCGCTCCCCTGCGTGGCGACGTGCAGCGCCTGCCGTTTCACGATGCCAGCTTCGACGTGGCGGTGCTGCACCTGATCCTCGCCGTGGTGCCAGCGCCGACTCTTTGCCTGGCCGAGGCGGTGCGCGTATTGAAGCCCGGCGGGACTTTGCTGGTGTTCGACAAGTTCCTGCGGCGCGGCGAAGCCGGCTGGAAGCGCGTGCTCAATCCGCTGACGCGTCATGTCGCGACGCGCCTCGATGTGGTCTTCGAAGATGTGCTGGAATCTGTCGGCGGCCTCGATGTGATGGCGAACGAGGCGGCGCTCGCCTCGGGGTGGTTCCGGCTGATCCGTCTGACGAAGACTACTTTTTGACGGCAATTGAAATGATGCGACCGCGCGGTTTGGGCAGGTAGGCTCCGGCCAGTTGCCGGTTGCGCTCCTGCACTCGCCACCAGACCCGCAGGCCGAGCAGGACGCCGACGACGGCTGCATAGATCAGCGGCTTGCTGAGGTCGGCCTTGACCATCCATGAATAGTGCAGCACGGCCAGGAGGGCGATCAGATAGACGCTGCGATGCAGTTCCTGCCAGCGGCGGCCGCCGAGCTTGCGGATGGCAAAGGCATTCGAGGTCGCCGCCAGCGGCACCAGCAGCGCGAAGCTGATCATGCCGACGGTGATGAAGGGGCGCTTCAGGATGTCCTTGGCAATCGCCGGCCAGTCGAAGAACTGGTCGAACCACAGGTAGGTGCTCAGATGCAAGGTCGCGTAGAAGAATACGAACAGCCCCAGCATGCGCCGCAAGCGGCCCAGCCACGCCCATCCCGAATATTTGCGCAGCGGCGTCACGGTCAGCGTGATCAGCAGAAAATTCAGCGCCCAGGTGCCGAGGCCGCGCGTCACGGCCTCGATCGGATTGGCGCCCAGCGTGTCGGCTTGCACGCCCCAGGCGTACCAGGCCAGCGGCGCGAGGCAGACTATGAATAGAGGCGGCTTGATAAGTGCAAGGTTCAAAACTGCTTCCTCAAATCCATTCCGGTGTAGAGCTGGCCGACCTGCTCGCCATAGCCGTTGAACATCAGCGTCGTGCGCTTGCTGAATTCGCCGATGCGACGCTCGGTGGCCTGGCTCCAGCGCGGATGATCGACCTCGGGATTGACGTTGGAATAGAAGCCGTATTCGCGCGGCGCGGATTTCATCCACGACGTGCGGGGTTCGCTGTCGGTGAGGCGAATCCTGACGATCGACTTGCCGCTCTTGAAGCCGTATTTCCACGGCACCACCAGGCGCAGCGGTGCGCCGTTCTGGTTCGGCAGCACATCGCCGTACAGGCCGACGGCGATGATGGCCAGCGGATGCATGGCTTCATCCAGTCGCAGCCCTTCGATATAAGGCCAGTCGAGCACGCGGCTCCCCACGCCGGGCATGGTTTCGGGCTGCACCGCCGTGATGAACTCGACATACTTGGCGCTGCCCAGCGGTTCGACCTGTTTCAGCAGGCTGGCCACCGGGAAACCGAGCCAGGGAATCACCATGCTCCAGCCCTCGACGCAGCGCAGGCGGTAAATGCGCTCTTCGAGCGGCGCCAGCTTCAGGATGTCCTCGATGCCCAGCGTTTTTGGCTGTTTTACCAGGCCTTCGATACTGAGCGTCCATGGCCGCACCCGCAGCGCATGCGCCGTACGCGCCGGGTCTTCCTTGTCGGTGCCAAATTCGTAATAGTTGTTGTAGCCGGTCACATGCTTGAGCGGCGTCTGCGTCTCGGTGCTTGAAAGGACGCTGGCACGGCCGGGCCCCAGCTTCGCTTGTGCTGCGGGAAGCATGCCGGCCAGCGCGGCGCCCGCGGACAGGCGCAGAAACTCGCGGCGACGGTCGAACAGGGCGCGCGGGGTAATGTCGGACGGGGCGATGTCGTCGGGGCGGCGGATCAGCATGATGTTCCTCTATCTCGGGCAAGTGTACTGCTTTGACGCGCAGGCTCTGCGAACCTTACATCGGTCACTTGACCGCCAGGGCGTCGCACCGCTAGAATAACTGACTTATTTACTCGACTATTTATTGGGCCATCCCATGGACATCAAGCAGAAAATTCACGATACCGTTACCGGCAACCCCGTCGTGCTCTACATGAAGGGTACGCCGCAGGCGCCGCAGTGCGGCTTTTCCGCGCGCGCAATCCAGATTCTGCAGGCATGCGGCGTCAAGAATCTTGTCACGGTAGATGTGCTGGCCGATCCGGACGTCCGCCAGGGCGTCAAGGATTACGCCAACTGGCCGACCGTGCCACAACTCTATATCAGCGGCGAGTTCGTCGGCGGCAGCGACATCATGACCGAGATGTACCAGTCGGGCGAGTTGCAGAAGCAGCTGGAACCGATCGTCAACGCTGCCTGATTCAGCGCTTCAGTTCCCTCAGCAATCCTTCGATCATGCGTTGCGCCTGTCCGAGATAGGCGCTGCCGAACAGGTTGAAGTGATTGAGGATGTGGTACAGGTTGTAGAGCGGCTTGCGCGTTTCATAGCCCGAGTCGAGCGGCCACGCCGCTCGATAGGCGGCAAAAAAGCTGCTGGGAAAGCCGCCGAAAAGTTCCGCCATGGCAATGTCGGTTTCGCGGTCGCCGTAGTAGCAGGCCGGATCGAAGATCACCGGCGTGCCTTCGCGGGTTTGCGCCGCGTTGCCCGACCACAGGTCGCCGTGCAGCAGGCTCGGCGCCGGCTGGTAATCGATGAAAAGGCCGCCGATGCGCTCGATGATGGCGTAGCCTTTCGCCACCAGCGCCTTGTCCACGCCGTTTTGCAGGGCGAACTGCAGCTGTGGCCGCAGTCGGCGCTCGCCGAAGAAATGCGGCCAGCCCGGATGCGGCGCATTGAATTGGGGTGTTGCGCCGATGAAGTTGTCCTCGCGCCAACCGAACGAGTCTCCACTCACGCGATGCAGTTGCGCCAGCGCCGCACCCAGGCGGGCGCCGCCTGCCCGATCCAGCGCTGACAGATCGAGATAGTCGAGCACCAGAAAGGCCTGGGTCGGCGTCTGGCCCAGGGTGACGAAAGTCGGCGTTGGTACCACGGCGGCGGCGGACAGCGCTTGCAGTCCCTGCGCTTCCGCGGCAAACATCGGCGCGGCGGCAAGCGCGTTGGCCTTTACGAAATAGTGGCGGCTGCCGTCGTCAATGTGCCAGGCACGGTGAATCGAGCCGCCGCCGACGGGGCTGGCCGCACGGGGCCTGAAGGGGATTCCGGTGCGCCCGGCAATCGCCGCCGCAATCAAGTCGAATTCGGCGCTGGATTCGGGCGTCAAAGCGTCCGACGTCAAAGCGATGCAAGACGCGCATTGGCATCGGACAGGCGTCCGGCGATGACGTCAAGAAAGCCCTGATAGAAATGCATCCTGCAGACATCCGAGGAGTGTTGCAGGGCTTGCGCCGAAATGGTGACGACGCGCGTGGCGGTCTGTGCCACCACGTCCGCGCCCCGGGTGTGTTCGCCGCGGCGGATGATGGCCATTTCCCCGAAGCATTGGCCAGCCGCCAGGGTTCCCAGCGAATGGCCGCTTTTCGAGACCGTCAGTTCCCCATCGAGCACGAACGCAAAAAAATCGCCGCGTTCGCCATCGCGCATGATCAGCGTGTTGGCCGCTACCTCGTCCCAGCGCGAGAAGCGCACCACTTCCCACAAATGGACATCGGAAAACTCGTTGAAGAACTGCAGCGCGCGAAGAGCCTCGAATTTCTCGCTGTCCGGAAATGCCTGGCGCTGCGCCAGGAGCTGCTTGTTGCGAAAGGACTGGGCGAGATCGTGGGAAAACTCCTCCCAGCTTTGGTAGCGCGCCGCGATTTCCTTCTGCATGGCGCGGGCGACCACGGCATCGAGACTCGTCGGCATGTCGGTGCGGAAGGTCGAAGGGGGTGGCGGATCGGTATTGCAGATCTGATAAATCATGCCGTAGTTGGAGGTCGACTGGAACGGCAGCCGCCCGGTCAGCAACTGGTACATCACCACGCCCAGCGAGTAGATGTCGGTCTGGTGATTGAGCGCCATGTCGCGCACCTGCTGCGGCGACATGTAGGCCGGCGAGCCGACGCCCGACACCTGGGTGCGCGTTTGTTCGGAGCTGGTCAACATGGCCGCGCCAAAGTCGGAGATCTTGATGTCGCCGCTGGCTCGTTCGGCGCTGTCGCCCGCGTTGACCAGCAGGATGTTCGCCGGCTTGATGTCGCGATGGGTAATGCCGGCGCGGAAAGCATAATCAAGCGCGCGGGTGCATTTGAAGATCATCTCCACCAGGCGGTCAACCGGCAGCAGCGCGCTGGGGGTGCAGAAGGGTTCCAGCGTGCCGCCTCTGACGTATTCCATGACGATATAGCTCTGCTCGTCTTCGATTACGGCGTCGAAAATCTGCACGATGTGCGGATGTGCGAGCTTTCCGGCGAGAGACGCCTCGGTCATCAGCAGATTGCGGTAGAGCTTGCCGCGTTCCTTGTCGCGCAGCACCTCGGGGAAGATCGCCTTGACAGCCACTTCGCGCTCGGCAAAGGGATCGAAGCCGAGGTAGACGATGGAGGTGGCGCCCTCCCCGAGCTTCTTGCGAATCTCGTATTTGCCGATGCGCTCGGGAATGGACATCGATCAGGGATCAAAGCCGCGCGCGGGATCGTGCAATGGCGGCCAATACCTGTGCCGGCGCGGTGCCGCCGAGGTGATTCCGGGCGGCGAGCGAACCGGCCACGGTCAACACCGCGAATGCGTCATCCTCGATCAGCGGGGAGAACGAGCGCAGTTCGGCAAGCGTCAGATCCGCCAGATCGCAGCCGCGCAGCTCGCAGGCGCGCACGGCGCGGGCCACCGCTTCATGCGCATCGCGGAAGGGCAGACCCTTTTTCACCAGGTAGTCGGCCAGATCCGTCGCGGTGGCGTAGCCCTGACGCAACGCGGCGGCCATGGCTTCCGGTATGACGCGAATGCCGGGCACCAGATCGGCAAAGATGCGCAAGGTATCCATCAGCGTATCGGCCGTGTCGAACAAGGGTTCCTTGTCTTCCTGGTTGTCCTTGTTGTAGGCGAGCGGCTGGCCCTTCATCAAGGTCAGCAGGCCCATCAGATGACCGAAGACGCGGCCGGTCTTGCCGCGCGCCAGTTCCGGCACGTCCGGGTTCTTTTTTTGCGGCATGATCGACGAGCCGGTGCAGAAGCGGTCGGCGAGATCGATGAAGCCGATGCGGGGGCTCATCCACAGAATCAGTTCTTCCGAGAGGCGCGAGACGTGGGTCATCACCAGCGACGCGGCAGCACAGAACTCGATGGCGAAATCCCTGTCGGAAACGGCGTCCAGCGAATTCTCGCAGACGGACTCGAAGCCAAGTTCCCGCGCCACGGCCTCGCGGTCGATCGGGAAAGTGGTTCCGGCCAGTGCGGCGGCGCCCAGCGGCAGGCGATTGACGCGGCGGCGACAGTCGGCAAAGCGCTCGCGGTCACGGCGCAGCATCTCGAAATAGGCCAGCAGATGATGGCCGAAGGTCACCGGTTGGGCCACCTGCAAATGCGTGAAGCCGGGCAGGGGCGTATCGACGTGCGCCTCCGCCGCATCGAGCAGCGCCTGCTGGAAGCTGCGCAGCAGACCATCGATGTCGTCGATGGTGTCGCGCAGCCAGAGCCGGATGTCGGTGGCGACCTGGTCGTTGCGCGAGCGGCCGGTGTGCAGGCGCTTGCCGGCATCGCCGACCAGGGCCGTGAGACGCTTTTCGATGTTGAGATGCACGTCCTCGTCGTCGAGATTCCAGTTGAAACCGCCGGCTTCGATCTCGCCGGTGATCGCCGCCATGCCCTGCTCGATGGCAGTCAGGTCGGCGGCGGCGATGATGCCTTGCTGCGCCAGCATGTGAGCATGTGCCAGGGACGCGCGAATGTCCTGGCGCCACATGCGACGATCAAAAAATACGGAAGCGGTGTAACGTTTGACCAGGTCCGAAACAGGTTCGGAAAAGCGCCCGGACCACGCTGCCTGGGATGCTGGAGACGCCGGAAGTTTCGGTTCTGTCATAATCGGGTTGCCATGTCAGCTGGCATTGCATGTGGTAAAAACACTGGAAAATCAAAGGTGACGGGCAATTGAGCCAAGTACGAAGTATAAGGGAAAACCCTTCGTCGTCCGGCCTGCCGGACTTCGGCAAGCTTGGCATTTGGTGGCGCGTGCTGCTGGCCGTGAATGGCGGGGCTCTGCTGGGGACTCTGGCGGCCAACCGGGAGTGGCGTTTTTTTGTCGCCGAATTTGTTGAACTGGCGACACTGATTGAACCGGTGACGCTGGTCAGTCTCCTGCTGCTAAGCCTTATGAGCGCTTGGTTGGTGCGGCTGCCGAAGAGGCGCGGCGCAATGCTGGTGGTCCTCCTGGTGCTTCTGGTGACGGCTGCGGTGCGCGGTCTGTTTGCGGCGATGCAACTGATCGAGCCGGACGTGGCGGGATTCAGCCGGATTTCTCTGTGGGCGGCGATCGGCGTCGTGCTGCTGCTGGGATGGTTCGAGGTGAGCGGACGGGCGCGGTCGCCCGCCCTGGCCGAGGCACGGCTGCTGGCGTTGACTGCGCGCATCCGGCCGCACTTTCTTTTCAATGCGTTGAATGCCGTTCTCGGCGTGATGCGCTCCGATCCGCGTCGAGCCGAGACGGCGCTCGAGGAACTGGCGGACCTGTTCCACGTGCTGATGCGGGAAAATGCCGACCTGGTTCCACTGTCGGAGGAAATCCTGGTGGCGCGGCAATACATCAATCTCGAACGCCTGCGGCTGGGCGAGCGGATTCACGTGACGTGGGACATGATGGCCTGCCCACCGGACCCCTTGGTGCCGCCCCTGATGTTGCAACCCTTGCTGGAAAACGCCGTCTATCACGGCATCGAGCCGGCCACGGAGCCCGGTGAAATCATCATCCGTTTCGAATGCAAGAATTCCAGATTGCGGGTGGAGCTTTCCAATCCGACAGCCGTCGCCGACAGTCATACTCACGGCAACCAGATGGCCCTGGCGAATATCCGCGAACGGCTGATGCTGTTTTTCGATCTTGAAGCGACGATGACGACCCAGGTCGGCGGCGGGCGCTTTTGCGTTTCGATCGAGTTTCCGTATCGTCCGGTGACTGCCAGGTGAACGCCGGCTTGCGCCTCCTGCTGGTCGATGACGAGGCTCCGGCGCGCGCTCGCCTGCGTGACTTGCTGGGTGATATCGCCGCCGAAGTTCCAAGTACCGTGGTGGCCGAGGCGGCTGACGGTTTTGCAGCGCTGGAACGGGCGCAAGCCGGCGATCTCGACGTGGCGCTGATCGACATTCGGATGCCGGGCATGGACGGCGTGGAACTTGCCCGCCATCTGGCACGGCTGCCCGCCCGGCCGGCCGTGATATTCGTCACGGCATTCGACAAGTATGCGGTGCAGGCTTTCGAGCTGGCGGCGCTGGACTATCTGGTGAAGCCGGTACGTGCTGTCCGCCTTGCCGATGCCCTGCGGAAAGCCATGCCCCGTGCGGATGATGCAGCCCGTTTCGAACAGTCGGCGCTGGCGACACGGCGAAACCTGTCCTGTCTCGAGCGCGGCCGCATCCTGCTGGTGCCCGTGGCCGAGATTCTCTATCTCAAGGCGGAACAGAAGTACGTCACCGCGCGCACCGTCGAGCGCGAGTATCTTCTCGAGGAATCTCTGGTACATCTTGAGACCGAGTTCGCCGAGCGTTTCCTGCGCATCCACCGCAACTGCCTCGTCGCGCGCGGCGCGGTCACGGGAGTTGAGCGCGCGGCCGACGAAGGCGATACCGAGGCGCGCTGGCAAGTGATACTCGATGGACTTGCAGAACGCTTGCCGGTCAGTCGCCGGCAGTGGCCGCAGCTAAAGGCTGTGCTCAAGGTTCAGGGGCAATGAGCGACCGGGAGTGGTTCCGGACCTTTTTTCTCGGACATGGCCGAGAATCGCAGGCGGGACTGCCGCTCGGTTCCGTTGACGCCGACACACACGCCGCCTAACATCGCGCCTTTGCTTCAGCAAATGACTCCACCGTGGACTTCGCCAGCCTGTATGCCCCCATTGACGCCGATATGCGCGCGGTTGATGCCGTCGTTCGGGAGCGACTGCATTCGGAAGTGGTACTGGTTCGACAGGTCGCCGAGTACATCATCTCCGCCGGCGGCAAGCGCATGCGCCCCGCGCTGGTGCTGCTTTCCGCCAGCGCCTGTGGTTACTTGGGAACTCGTCATCACGAGTTGGCGGCGGTGGTCGAGTTCATCCATACCGCGACGCTGCTGCACGATGATGTAGTCGATGAGTCGTCGCTGCGGCGCGGCCGCGACACTGCCAACGCGGTGTTCGGCAACCCGGCCAGCGTCCTGGTGGGCGATTTCCTGTACTCGCGGGCCTTCCAGATCATGGTCGGCGTCGGCAGCATGCGCGTGATGCAGGTGCTCGCCGATGCGACCAACATCATCGCCGAGGGGGAAGTGCTGCAACTGATGAATTGCCGCAATGCCGACATCGAGGTGGATGCCTATCTTCGCGTGATTCGCTACAAGACCGCCAAGCTGTTCGAGGCTGCCGGGCGGCTCGGCGCCATTCTCGGCAACGCGAGCCCCGAGATCGAGGAGGCGATGGCGGCTTACGGCACGCACATCGGCACCGCATTCCAGTTGATCGATGACGTGCTCGACTACTCGGGGAAGGAGGCGGAAACCGGCAAGCATCTCGGCGACGATCTGGCCGAAGGCAAGCCGACCCTGCCCTTGATTCATGTGATCCAGCACGGCAGTGCGCCGCAGGCCGCCCTGGTGCGTAGCGCCATCGAAAACGCCAGTAGTGACAGTTTTGCCGAAGTACTGGCGGCGGTGCGTTCCAGTGGCGCGCTCGATGCCGCGCGCCGACAGGGTGTCGGCGAGGCGGAGATGGCCAAGGCGGCATTGGCGCCGCTGCCGGATTCAAAGTTCAGGGAAACGCTGCTACAATTAGCAGACTTTGCGGTGCAAAGAAGTTTTTGACCGCCGCGATGTTTGCAAGGATGACCCCACGGGCCGAACTTCTCAGCCTGTTCCCGCAATGTCCTTCCTTGCCACCAACTTGCCATCGGGGCGTAGCTCAGCCTGGTAGAGTACTGCGTTCGGGACGCAGGAGTCGGAGGTTCGAATCCTCGGAGGCTGACGCCGTGGCGAAATTCCTCCTGTTCATTGTCGTGCTCGCGGTGATCTATGCACTGGTGCGTGCGTCGAACCGTCGCAGCAAGCCGCCACCCGAGGCGCGCACGCCCGAGGCGATGACGCGATGCGCGCATTGCGGGGTGCATTTCCCGCGTACCGAATCGGTACGCGGGGGAGAGAACGATTACTGTTGTGAAGATCACCGGCGCTTGGGAGTGAGGTCTTGACCGCGCAGGCTCTCGTGCCGCAGGAAACTGACGCAATCGAATCCTTCTGGCGTTCGCTGCGCTTCTTCTCGATCTACCGCCTGTCGATCGCCGTCCTGTTCCTGGTCGCGGCGCTTGTCTTCGGCGATACAGTGACTCTTGGCACGCAGGACGCCCGGCTGTTCGGCCGCGTCGCCGCGGTCTATCTCTTGCTGGCCATCGGCTTTCTTGTGGCATTGCTGCGCCGGCCGCGCCGCTTCAACCTCCAGCTTTCGGTCCAGGTGGCCGTCGACATTGCGGCGCTGACGCTGATGATGTTCGCCAGCGGCGGACAGAAGAGCGGGATAGCCGTCCTGCTGCTGGTGGTGGTCGCCGGTGCCGGCCTGGTCGGGCAGGGGCGGATGACGCTGTTCTACGCCGCGCTGGCTTCGGTGGCGATGCTGCTGGAAGAAAGCTGGCGCACGTTGACGCTGGAAGCCGATCCGGGAGATTTCGTGCGTACCGGAATCATCAGCATCGCCTTTTTTGGCACGGCGATCATCGCGCAACTCCTGGCACGGCGGGTGGTCGCCAACGAGACACTGGCGCGGGAGCGGGGGCGGGAACTCAACGACCAGTTGCGGATCAGCGAGCGGATCATTCGCGATATGGAGGATGGAGTACTGGTGGTCGATGGCGACGGGAGGGTACGGCTGCTCAACCCGCGCGCCGAAGCACTGCTGGATGTCCGGGCAGCAGACGGTGCGGAGCTGGCGACGCTTTCCGGAGACTTGGCAGTTCGCTACCGGATGTGGAGCGCGCAGCCCGTCGAAATGGTGGAAATGCTGAGGCAGGAAGGGGGGCGCCTGTTGCGCGTGCGCTATCTGCCCTCAGCCGACTCGGGGGGGCATGCGCTCATTTATCTGGAAGACATGGAGCGGGTACAGTTGCAGGCGCAGCAACTGAAACTGGCTGCGCTTGGACGCCTCACCGCCAACATGGCACACGAAATCCGCAATCCGCTTGCAGCCATCAGCCATGCGGCGGAACTGCTTGCCGAGGAGGAGACCGATCCCCTGCATCAGCGTCTTGCCCAGATCATTCATGACAACACCCGTCGCCTCAACCGGCTGGTGACCGAGGTGCTGGAACTCGGTCGTCGCGATCGTGCGCAGCCGGAAACACTGCGCTGGCGCGCCTTTCTTTCCGGATTTCTGGAGGAACTGGCATTGCACGATGCCTCGGCGGCCAAGCGCATACAGGTTGGCGCGGGTGATGTCGAGCTGCGTTTTGACCGGGGGCACCTCTATCGCGTGCTGTGGAACCTGCTGGCAAATGCGCTGCGCCATGCCAGCGCAGCGGACGGTGCGGTGCGATTGGAGGCCAAGGCCGCCGCCGCACCCAATAGCGTGGAACTGCATATCATCGACGATGGTCCGGGGGTCGATGAGGCGCAGCGCAATCAGGTGTTCGAACCTTTTTTTACGACACACGGCGCGGGCACAGGGCTGGGCCTCTATATTGCGCGGGAATTGTGCGAGGCGAGCGGCGCCCATCTCGAACTGCTGGATGAGCACCCGGGTGCCCATTTCCGTATCTCCGCCGAAGGAGTCCTATGTCGCTGAAGAATGAACGCCGTCCTCGAGGGCGGGGCGACGCCAAGCGCGTGCTGGTAGTCGACGACGAGGCGGATATTCGCGAGCTGCTCGATCTCACACTGGCGCGCATGGGCCTGCTGGCGGATTGCGTCGGCTCTCTCGCAGAGGCGCGCCGAATGCTTGCCAGTCAGCGCTACCAGTTATGCCTGACCGATATGCGCCTGCCCGACGGCGAGGGTCTGGAGCTGGTGCGCCACATCGCCGATACCGTAGCCGACTTGCCGGTGGCGGTGATTACCGCCCACGGCAGCGCAGAGAATGCCGTGTCTGCGCTCAAGGCCGGGGCATTCGACTACATCGCCAAGCCTGTCTCGCTCGAGCAGCTGAGAGGCATGGTCAAGTCGGCGCTGGAATTGCCCAGCTCCGATCCGACGGGCGAGACAGGCGGCGAGTCCGGGTTGCTCGGAGAGTCGCCGGCAATCGAGCAGGTGCGCAAGCTGATTGATCGCGTGGCACGAAGTCAGGCGCCGGTGCACATCACCGGGGAGTCCGGAAGCGGCAAGGAACTGGCGGCGCGGCTGATCCATAACCTGGGCGCCCGGCGCAGCCGCGCGTTTGTTCCGGTGAACTGCGGGGCTATTCCGGAAAACCTGATGGAGAGCGAGTTCTTCGGTTACCGCAAGGGCGCATTTACCGGCGCCAGCGATGACCGTGAAGGTTTCTTTCATGTTGCCGATGGCGGCACCCTGTTTCTTGACGAGGTGGCGGAACTGCCGCTGACGATGCAGGTCAAGCTGCTGCGTGCGATTCAGGAAAAGCGGGTGCGCAAGGTAGGCGCCACCAGTGAGGAAGCCGTCGATGTGCGGGTGATCTGCGCTACGCACCAGGACCTGAAGATGCTGGTCGAGCAGGGACGGTTCCGTCAGGATCTATTCTATCGACTCAATGTCATCGAGCTGCGGATGCCGGCTTTGCGCGAGTGCTGCGAAGACATTCCGATGTTGGCGCGGCACATCCTGGACCGGTTGGCGCGGGATGCCGGTTTGACCTCTCCACCGCTGACCGCGCCTGCTCTGGAAGCCTTGCAGGGCTATCCCTTCCCGGGCAATGTGCGTGAACTCGAGAACGTGCTGGAGCGGGCCCTGGCGTTGATGGCGGATAACTGCATCGATGTGGCCGATTTGAATCTGTCGCCTTCCCAGTTACCCGGTCTGGCCGCCAATGCGGCTGGCGGTTCCTTGCAGGATCACCTCGATCAGGTGGAACGGCAAGCGATTCTTGATGCCCTCAAGCAGTCAAACAATAATCGCACCGCCGCTGCAAGGTTGCTCGGCGTCACCTTCCGCTCCCTGCGCTATCGAATGGCGCGGCTCGGAATGAACGAGTGAAGCAGATGCAGGAGGCGAGAGACGACGCGGGCTGGCTGTCCGCTGCGCGGCAGGTGCCTTCACCGAATTGCGATGACCGGCCTGCGCATGAAGCGGTGCGACTGGCCGTCATTCATGCGATCAGTCTGCCGCCGGATGAATTCGGCGGGCCGGGAATCATCCAGCTGTTTACCAATTGCCTTGATCCGGAGGCGCATCCCTATTTTCGCGAGATACAGGGTTTGCGGGTATCGGCCCATTTCCTTGTCCGTCGTGACGGCGAGCTGATCCAGTTCGTTCCCTGCTCCCGGCGCGCGTGGCATGCCGGCGCTTCGAATTGGCTGGGGCGCGAGAACTGCAACGACTTCTCCATCGGCATCGAGCTCGAGGGCTGCGACCAGCTTCCCTTTGAGGACGCTCAGTACCGGACCCTCGACCGCCTTCTCGCCGAACTGCGCAGCCGCTATCCGCTGGAAGCGGTGACCGGCCACAGCGATATCGCACCGGGGCGCAAGACTGATCCTGGTCCGTGTTTTGACTGGAGTCGGGTGCACGACACACGCAGATGACTGTCGCAAAGCTGCAACGTCAATTTGCTGTGCAGCTTCAGAAAACTCTTGCAGTCAAAAAAAGCAACCACTACAATTAGTGCGGAATCGTCGATGACCTACTAGATATAGTAGGTCGTTGTGCAGAAGGGACGATACGCTGCCATGGCGTCCCGATCATCACCGGCTTCATGAACACAAAGACGGGAGATCTGAATGCAAGAAGCCTTGGGCGCCGACTTCACCGACTTCAATCGGACTGCCCAACCGTCTTCTTTTGATCTGGACCCCGATCATCGTCTGCATTCCTTCCCCGGTAGTTCATTCACTCCCCTTAGCCAGGCCGACGCTCGTGGCCCAAATGCGCTGAGCCGCATCGGGCGCGGCCGGCGTTTGCGCGCGCCAGGATCCAGGAGCATTTCTGTCACGTCGTCAAAATGGTCGTGGTGTGAGTTCGACTTCAACGGTGTGCCCGATGGTTCGCTCGATCGACCCTCACCGAAGCGCGCGATGAGCACCCGGTACCTCGCGCACCCGGCTCGATGCCGCTGTCGCCGTGTGGCAGAAGGGCTGCGCGCTGCATGCGGCGGCCAGAATATGATGATTGATTGTTCGTGCGTTTGTCATTGGCAGTTTCAAAACGAAGTGATAGGCGGATAAACGTGAGGAATTCGTCGCTTTCGATTGCATCGGAGCGTTGGATAATCCGTGCTAGCCCAGACGGGTGGCAGTAAAAAAGTAGTGGTGGTTCTTTCCTGTTAATTTGTTAAGGAGGTTCAACATGGCTGATACCAAGAAAGCCAAGAAGCCGGCCGCAAAGAAGGCTGCGGCTAAGCCCGCCGCTAAGAAGTCTGCGGCCCCGAAGAAGCCAGCTGTCAAAAAGCCGGCTGTAAAGAAGGCGGCTGCCAAGCCCGCTGCGAAGAAGGCTGTTGCCAAGAAACCGGCAGCGAAGAAGCCTGCTGCGAAGAAGGCTGCACCGAAGAAAGTCGCTGCCAAGAAGCCGGCTGCGAAAAAGGTCGCTGCCAAGAAGCCTGCTGCGAAGAAGGCTGCGCCGAAGAAAGTCGCTGCCAAGAAACCGGCTGCAAAAAAGGTCGCTGCCAAGAAGCCTGCTGCGAAGAAGGCTGCACCGAAAAAGGCTGCTGCGACGAAGCCTGCTGCCAAGAAGCCGGCTGCCAAAAAGCCTGCTGCTAAGAAGCCGGCCGCCAAAAAGCCCGCTGCAAAGCCCGCTGCGAAGCCGGCTGCAAAGCCGGCTGCAAAGCCGGCTGCGAAGAAGGCCGCACCGAAGAAGGCTGCTGCAAAGCCGGCTGCGAAGCCCGCTGCCGCTGCCGCACCTTCGACTGCAGCTGCACCCGGCATCAAGTCCTCGCTGAATCCGGCGGCGGCTTGGCCGTTTCCCACCGGTTCCCGTCCCTGACGGAAGCAGCGGCCTGCGTTTAGTCCTGCGGGACTGATCGCGGTGCCCAGTGGATAGCAAGCGCGTGCTGTTAAGTCAGCACGCGCTTTCTTTTATCTATTTCCCCATCCCCCGATTTCTGGAATTCACGAACGCCGCCATGCGGGCGAGGCCTTCCTCGATCCGGGTCCGCTCGATGGTGTAGGCAAAGCGGATGTGGCGTTGCGGCGCATTGCAGCCGAAGTCCAATCCCGGAGTTGCTGCCACACCGGCTTCGGTGAGCAGGTGCTGGCACAGGTCGAAGCTTTCGTCGGCGAATCCGCTGCAGTCGGCATACACATAGAATGCGCCGCGCGGTTCAGCGGCGATCTTGAACCCGAGATCGCGCAGGCCGGGCAGGAGCACATCCCGGCGCAAGGAAAACTCCTGGCGGCGGGCTTCGAGAATGGCCAAGGTCTCCGGCTGAAAGGCCGCCAGCGCGGCATGCTGGGCGACGGTCGACGGTGCAATGTAGAGGTTCTGCGCGAGCTTTTCGATCTCGCGCACATAGCGCGGTGGCGCAACCAGCCAGCCCAGGCGCCAGCCGGTCATGCCGAAGTACTTGGAGAAGCTGTTGATGACGAAGACGTCGTCGGTGATGGCCAGCGCCGATCCGGCATCGATTCCGTAGGTGAGGCCGTGGTAGATCTCATCAACCAGTAGTGTGCCGCCTCGCGCCGCGACGACCCGGGCCAGCGCCGCCAGGGTGTCATGGTCGAGCAGGGTTCCCGTCGGATTGGCGGGGGAAGCCACCAGCAGTCCTCGTGTCCTTTCCGTCCATGACGCGGCAAGCAGTTCTGCCGTGGGCTGGTAGTTTGACGCCGCCTCCACTGCGAGCGACACCGGCCTGCCTTCGAGCAGGCGCACGAAATGCCTGTTGCAGGGATAGCCGGGATCGGGCAGCAACCATTCGTCGCCGGGATTGACCAGTACGCCGAGGGCGAGCAGGAGCGCGCCGGAGGCGCCAGCCGTAACCACGATTCGTGCCGGCGAGACCTCCAGGCCGTAGCGCGTCTGATACCAGTCGCTGATCGCTTCGCGCAGCTGCTGCAGACCGAGCGCCGCGGTGTAATGCACGTGTCCGCCGGACAGGAAGCGTTGGGCTGCTTCGAGAATCGGGTCGGCCGTTGCGAAGTCCGGTTCGCCAACCTCCATGTGAATGATCGACCTGCCTGCGGCTTCGAGCGCCTGGGCGCGCGCCATCAATTCCATGACATGAAACGGCGCGATCTGCGCCATCCGTGCGGCGATGTTCATTCAGTTCTCCAAGAAAAATCGGCCGCCTTGCGCGAAGCAGGCGGCCGATTCATTTTCGACGTGATGCCAGCGCCAGCGCGCTGCGTCCTTTGGAACTGTCAATCCACGAGAGCCAGTTCGAACAGTTCGCGCTTGAGGGTCAGCGAACGAGGCATGCGACTCTTGAGCTTGTCGAACCACTCGGCGTGCAGCTTGAGCTCTTCTCGCCAGGCGGCAGTGTCCACTGCCGTGAGATGTTCGAACTGCGCCTTGGTGACTTCCTCGCTGCCGCTCCAGTCGAGATCTTCGAAACGAGGCATCCAGCCGAGTGTCGTTTGCTTGGCGTCCGCCTTGCCTCCGCAGCGCCCGACGATCCACTTCAATACGCGCATGTTTTCGCCGAATCCCGGCCACATGAAGTTGCCGTCGGCGTCCTGACGGAACCAGTTGACCGTAAAGATGCGCGGCGCGTGCTCGATCTGGTGGCCGACGCGCAGCCAGTGGTTGAAATAGTCACCCATGTGGTAGCCGCAGAACGGCAGCATGGCAAACGGGTCGCGGCGCACCACGCCCTGGGCACCCGCGGCGGCCGCAGTGGTTTCCGAGCCCAGCGTTGCAGCCATATAGACGCCGTAGTTCCAGTTGAAGGCTTCGAATACGAGCGGCACGGTCGTCGAGCGGCGGCCCCCGAATATGAAGGCCGAGATCGGCACGCCGGCAGGGTTTTCCCAGTCCGGGTCGATCGATGGGCATTGACTGGCGGGCGCGGTAAAGCGCGAGTTGGGATGGGCGGCCTTGCGCCCGGTCTCCTTGGCGATCTGCGGCGTCCAGTCCTGGCCCTGCCAGTCCATGCAGTGCGCGGGCGGCTGCTTGCTCATGCCCTCCCACCAGACATCGCCGTCATCGGTCAGCGCGACGTTGGTGAAGATGATGTTCTCCTTCAGCGTCGCCATGGCGTTGAAATTGGTCTTCTCGCTGGTGCCGGGAGCCACGCCGAAAAAGCCGGCCTCC
Organism: Rhodocyclaceae bacterium; assembly: GCA_006218025.1. Classification (GTDB taxonomy): domain Bacteria; phylum Pseudomonadota; class Gammaproteobacteria; order Burkholderiales; family Rhodocyclaceae; genus Sulfuritalea. The sequence goes on from VBWA01000023.1 coordinate 110,135, forward strand.
GGGTTGATCGCATAGAGACGACCATCCTTGCCGGGCTTGATCCAGGCGATATCGTCACCTACCGTGGTCACCTTCCAGCCGCCGAAGCTTTCCGGCGGAATCAACATGGCAAAGTTGGTCTTGCCGCAGGCCGACGGAAAGGCTCCGGCGACGTAGCTTTTCTCGCCTGCAGGAGATTCGACGCCGAGAATCAGCATGTGCTCGGCCAGCCAGCCTTCGTCGCGGGCCATGGTCGAAGCGATGCGCAGTGCGAAGCACTTCTTGCCCAGCAGCGCATTGCCACCGTAGCCCGAGCCGAACGACCAGATCTCGCGGGTCTCCGGGAAGTGGCAGATGTACTTGGTCTTGTTGCACGGCCATTTGACATCGGCCTGGCCGGCTTCGAGCGGGTGCCCCACGCTGTGCAGGCAGGGAACGAAAACGCCATCGCTGCCGAGTTGATCGAGCACCGCACGTCCCATGCGGGTCATGATGCGCATGTTGACCACGACGTAGGGACTGTCGGAAAGCTCGATGCCGATATGGGCGATCGGCGAGCCGATGGGACCCATCGAGAACGGGATCACGTACATCGTGCGCCCGCGCATGCAACCCTTGAACAGGCCGCGCAGCGTGGCCTTCATCTTGTCCGGATGTTCCCAGTTGTTGTTGGGGCCGGCATCTTCCGAGTCCGAGGTGCAGACATAGGTACGGTCTTCGACGCGGGCGACGTCGGATGGGTCGGACAAGGCAAGGTAGGAATTCTTGCGCTTCGCCGGATTGAGCTTGATCATGGTGCCGGACGTAACCATCTGGGCAAAGAGGCGATCGGCTTCTTCCTGCGAGCCGTCAGCCCAGACGATGTCCCTGGGTTCGGTGAGCGCCGCGACTTCGGCAACCCAAGCGATCAGCTTGGCGTGTTTTACGTAGGCGGGAGCCGGGATCTGCTTGGGCTGGTTCATGAGGCGAAAATCTCCACTCTGATTGTGAATTCGCGCCGGTCGGCCGCGCGATCGGGGGGTGGGGATCGGCGCGGCTTCCGGCAGTCAGCGGCGAGGGCGGGGTGGCCCGGGTCGCGGAGCTAAATGAGCCGGCGATTATCCCACAACCGACTGCCGTACGCGGCGCCTCGGTTCGGCTGGCGCAGAAGGCACGGATTGGATTTGTCCAGGTGGGCGATGTCCGTTGGGGCGACACAATCGCGAATTGCGCTGCGAAATACCTCGTGTGCGAAAGTCGGCGCTGGCGGCACGGCGATACAATCGCAGTCAAAGCACACAGGAGAAGGATTCATGGACGAACGCATCCGCGCTGCGGCACTGGAATATCACCGCAGCCCCAAACCCGGCAAGATCGCCGTTACCCCGACCAAGGCGCTGACCAGCCAGGCCGATTTGTCGCTGGCCTATTCGCCGGGCGTCGCCGCCGCCTGCGACGAAATCGTGCGCGATCCCTCCACGGCGGCCTTGTACACCTCGCGCGCCAATCTCGTGGCGGTCATCACCAATGGCACGGCGGTGCTTGGACTGGGCAACATCGGCCCGCTGGCCGGCAAGCCGGTGATGGAAGGCAAGGGCGTGCTGTTCAAGAAGGCCTCGCTGGAACCGACCTTCGGCGGCATCAATCTGGAAGACATCAAGGCGCCCGAGTGCTTCTACGTCGAAGCCAAGTTGCGCGAACGGATGAAAATCCCGGTCTTCCACGACGACCAGCATGGCACCGCGATCATTGCCAGTGCCGCCGTGCTGAATGGCATGCGCGTGGTCGACAAGGACATCGCCAAGGTCAAGCTGGTCTGCTCGGGAGCGGGCGCGGCGGCAATCGCCTGCCTCGACCTGCTGGTCAGCCTCGGCCTCAACGCAAAAAATGTATTCGCGGTCGACAGCAAGGGCGTGATCCACGCCGGGCGCGAGGGGCTGGACCCTTCGAAGCAGCGCTATGCCCAAGTGACGGATGCGCGCTCCCTCGCCGATGCAATTGTCGGTGCCGACATTTTCCTCGGCCTGTCCGCGGGAGGCGTGCTGAAGCCGGAGATGGTCAAGACCATGGCGCGCGATCCGTTGATTCTGGCGATGGCCAATCCCGACCCCGAAATTCGCCCCGAAGACGCCAAGGCCGTGCGCCCCGATGCCATCATCGGCACCGGTCGTTCGGACTATCCGAATCAGGTCAACAATGTCCTCTGTTTCCCTTACATGTTCAGGGGAGCGCTGGACGTCGGCGCAACGACCATCAACGAGGCAATGAAACTGGCCGCGGTGAGGGCGATTGCGGAACTCGCGCACGCCGAGCAATCGGAGGTGGTGACCGCTGCCTACGGCACGGAGGATCTCTCCTTCGGTCCCGAGTACCTGATCCCGAAGCCTTTCGATCCGCGGCTCATCATCAAGGTTGCGCCGGCGGTGGCTCAGGCCGCGATGGATTCCGGCGTCGCCACGCGGCCGCTGGCCGACATGGATGCGTATGTCCAGCAGCTGAATGACTTCGTCTATTCGACCGGGCTGCTGATGCGCCCGGTGTTCATGGCCGCGAGGAAGAAGCCTGCCCGGGTGGTTTTCTGCGAAGGCGAGGACGAGCGCGTGTTGCGCGCGGTGCAAACCGTGTGCGACGAGGGCCTGGCACTGCCGATATTGATCGGCCGTCCCGAGGTGGTGGACAAGAGCATCGCCCGTCATGGCCTGCGGATTCGCGTCGGCGAGCATTTCGAGCTGGTCAATCCGGATTCCGATCCGCGCTACAAGGAGCTCTGGCAGGATTACCACGGCATGATGGCGCGCAAGGGCGTCAGCGTCGAATACGCCAAGCGCGAGATGCGCCGGCGCACCACGCTGATCGGCGCCATGCTGGTGCGCCACAACTATGCCGACGCGATGCTCTGCGGAACCTTCGGCAAGCATTCCCTGCATCTGCGCTACATCGAGACCGTGATCGGCCTGAAGCCGGGGATCGAGAATTTTTACGCCATGAACATGCTCGTCTTGCCGCGTCGCACCTTGTTCATCGGTGACACCTATGTCAATTACGATCCGACGGCCGAACAGCTCGCGGAGATGACCTTGCTGGCAGCCGACGAAGTCGCGCGCTTCGGCCTGGCGCCGAAGGTGGCGCTGCTGTCGCATTCGAGTTTCGGCACCGAGGACACGCCGACGGCGATCAAGATGCGCCGTGCGCTGGAAATTCTGCGCAGCATTGCACCGCAACTGGAAGTCGATGGCGAGATGCACGGCGATGCGGCGCTTTCCGAAGACATCCGGCACCAGGTGTTTCCCGACTCGACGCTGAAGGGCCAGGCCAACCTGCTGATCATGCCGACGCTGGATGCTGCCAATATCTCCTTCAATCTGATCAAGACCTCGGCCGGTGACGGCCTGACGGTGGGTCCGCTGCTGCTCGGCGCGGCACGCCCGGTGCATATCCTGACCCCGACTGCGACCGTCAGGCGCATTGTCAATGTCACCGCCTTGTTGTCGGTCGAAGCGCAGCAGCAAGCCAAGAGCGGCGGTTGATGGCTTCTTGACTTGAGTTAATGTGCTTGGTGAGCCTTGGCGCTTAACTCCCTTATTTGCATGGAAAACTGCCTGTACCGCTTATTTCTGAGGCGATATCCTCTGCTAGAATGGCACGATTGCAGGAGGGGCATCTCCATGAAGAAAGTACTACTGATGTTGCTGCTGGCCGCAACAGTCGGCGTTGGCGCGACGCCGACTCAGGCCGAGGCCGCCACCAAAAAGAAGAAAGCAACTGCCGCCAAGGCCCCGCGCGTAACGATGCAGATCACTGCCAGGCACAAGGTGCGCGCCCATTCCCCACGGCGCGCTGCGTCGCTTGACGATGCCCAGCATCTGGCGCTGCAGTCATCGGCTGCGCTGGTGCTGGATCAGGCCACCGGTGCCGTCCTGTTCGAGAAGAATCCCAACGTCGTCTTGCCGATCGCGTCGATCACCAAGCTGATGACGGCGATGGTTGTGCTCGATGCGAAACCCGACCTCACTGAAACCCTGGCTATCGGCGAGGAGGATGTCGATGTTCTCAAGGGAACGCGTTCGCGTCTCAAGGTCGGCACCCATCTGGCGCGCGAGGAAATGCTGCGCCTGGCCCTGATGTCTTCGGAAAACCGCGCGGCTTCCGCCTTGTCGCGCCACTATCCGGGCGGTCGGGAAGCTTTCGTTGCTGCCATGAACCAGAAGGCGCAGCTGCTTGGTCTGGTCGATACGCGCTTTCAGGACCCGACGGGCCTGACTGCGGCCAATGTCTCGAGTCCGCGCGATCTGGCGAAAATGGTCGATGCCGCGCACCGTTACCCGCTGATTCGCGAATTTTCGACGACGTCCGAAGGCGAGTTCAGCATCGCCGGGCGGGCACAGCAGTTCCGCAACACCAACACCCTGGTCAAGAGCCCAACCTGGGAGATCGGCCTGTCCAAGACCGGTTACATCAACGAGGCGGGGAAATGTCTGGTGATGCAGGCCTGGCTCAACAACAAGCCGACCATCATCGTGCTGCTCGACTCCTGGGGCAAGATGACCCGCATCGGCGACGCCAACCGCATCAAGCGCTGGGTCGAGAGCGCTTCGCTGGCACGGGCGAGCGCCGGCTGATTTCCGGTACTGAATCGATGGCCGCCTGCGGGCGGCTTTTTTGCGCCACGCCGCGCGAAAATCCCGTTTGACTGCGGCGCATCCCGCGCCGAAAACCCGCCGGGCTGCTAGAATTCCAGCAAAATCATGCTGCTGCAAGACCGCCGCGGCGGACCGGCAGGCAGTACTTTCCCAGTTTTCCATTCTCCCTTGATCGGTCGTTCAGTGAGCCCAGCACCTTCCCCTGCATCACCCCCCGCGCGCATCGTCATCGCCACGCGCGAATCCCGCCTCGCCTTGTGGCAGGCCGAGCATGTGCGCAGTCTTTTGCAGCAACTGTATCCGGCCTGTCAGGTCGAGTTGTCCGGCATGACCACTCGCGGCGACCAGATTCTCGATCGGCCGCTGTCCAAGGTCGGCGGCAAGGGCCTGTTCGTCAAGGAACTCGAGGCCGCTCTGCTCAACGGCGCCGCCGATCTTGCCGTGCACTCCATGAAAGACGTGCCGATGCAGATGGAGCCGGAGTTCTCCCTGGTTGCCATCGGTCCGCGTGAAGTGCCGCTGGACGCCCTGGTGTCGAGCAAGTACGCCAGCCTGGAAGACATGCCGCCCGGTGCCGTGGTCGGAACCTCCAGCCTGCGCCGCGAGGCCCAGCTGCATGCGCGTTACCCCTGGCTTGCCGTGACGCCCCTGCGCGGCAATCTCGACACGCGCTTGCGCAAGCTCGACGAGGGCCAGTTCGACGCCATCATTCTCGCTGCGGCGGGTCTCAAGCGTCTGGGCCTGGGCAATCGCATCCGCGCCGTGCTGCCCGCCGAAGATTCGCTGCCCGCAGCGGGGCAGGGCGCGCTGGGGATCGAAGCGCTGGCCTCGCGTCCGGAAGTGGCCGCGTGGCTCGCGCCCCTGAATGACCCGGATACCGCTGCCTGCGTGCGCGCAGAGCGCGCGGTGTCGCGCGCCCTGGCCGGCAGTTGCGAGGTCCCGCTGGGGGCCTTTGCCGAAATGCGCGCAGGCAGCATTTACCTGCGCGGCTTCGTTGCCTCGCCCGACGGCACGCGCATGGCACATGCCGAACTCAGCGGCAGTTCAGCGGATCCCGAAGCACTCGGCCTGAAGCTGGCGGAAGAACTGCGCAAGCAGGGTGCCGCCGAAATCCTCGCAGCGCTCGGCAGCTAGGGCCTGCCGACACTCATGCGACGGTGGCGCCGGAGACAAATCGGGATGCGATGCAAGGCGCGGCGACGCGGCGATGTGCCGACCTCGCTAGGAGCCGCAACGCCGCAGCGCGCCCGATTTGTCCCGGCTCTGCGGGTTGAGGCCAGACCCGGCGTCTGCGGCGTTGTCGGACTTGCCAAGGGGTGGCCCTTGGCAGCGTCCTCCGCCTTGCATCCATCCGCGTCTGGCCTCAACGCCATCCGCCGCATGAGTGTCGGCAGGCCCTGATGAGCTTGGCTGGCCGCCATGTCGTGGTGACACGCCCGGCCGGGCAGGCGGCGCATTTCGCCACGGCATTGACCGAGGCGGGGGCGATACCGGTGCTCTATCCGGTGCTTGAAATTCACGATCTCGAAGATGTCGCGCCGCTGCTCGATGTCGCGATTCGCCTCGACGGCTTCGACCTCGCGGTTTTCGTCAGCCCCAACGCGATAGAGAGGGCGCTGAACGTCATCTTGCCGCGCCGGTCATGGCCCGCCGGGCTGCGTGTCGCGGCGCTGGGCAAGAGCAGCGAACGCGAACTGGCGCGGCATGGCATTCATGATGTCATCTCGCCGCCGCTGCGCTTCGACTCCGAAGCCTTGCTGGAACTCCCCGAATTGATCGATGTGCGCGGTCGCCGCGTGATCATTTTTCGCGGCGACGGCGGCCGCGAGTTGCTCGGCGAGACACTCAAGGTGCGCGGTGCCACGGTCGAGTACGTGACCTGCTATCGCCGCGGCCAACCGCAACTCGACCCGGCGCCCCTGCTCAAGCTGTGGGAGGAGGGCCGGCTCGACGCCGTGACCCTGACCAGCAGCGAAGGCCTGCGCAATTTTTTCGACATGGTCGGTCGTCTCGGCCAGGCGTGGCTGAAGAAGACGCCGGCTTTCGTGCCGCATCAGCGCATTGCCGAACAGGCCGAGGTCCTCGGCCTGACCAAGGTGATCGCGACCGAACCCGGCGACGACGGCTTGATGGCCGGACTCGTGCAATACTTCGACTCTCATGGAAACTCCAGTTCAAACTGATTCGACACCCGTTGCCGGCCGCTGGCGCGATGCATGGCGCCGTCCGTCCGTGCGGGTGCTCGTCGTCGCGATTGTGGTGGTCGTCGCGCAATGGGCCGATACCCGCATCCAGGTCACGAGCCTGCAGCAGGAACTTGCCCGGCGCCTCGCCGAAGGCGACTCCATGGTCAAGGAAGGACGCGCCCTTGCCCGGCAGAGCCAGGAGGCGCTGGCGGCCTTGCAGGCCAAGGTCGGCGCGCTGGAAGCCAAGCTGGCCGAAACCCAGAGTCAGGCCCTGGCGCTCGAAGCCATGTATCAGGAACTCTCCAGCAGCCGCGATGAGCGCGTGCTGGCGGAAGTCGAGCAGGCCGTGGTGATCGCCATGCAGCAGTTGCAGTTTGCCGGCAACGTCGAGGCCGCGCTGATCGCGCTGCAGGGCGCCGACGCCCGTCTCGCCCGTTCCGTCCAGCCGCAATTCCTGCCGGCGAGAAAACTCATCGCGCGTGACATCGAGCGCCTCAAGGCGACGCCGGGCGCCAATGTCACCGGCCTGTCGCTGAAGATCGAAAGCGTGGTGGCCGTCGTCGACAGCCTGCCGCTGGCCTATGAGCAGCGGCCCAAGGCAGAGACGACGAAGCCGGCAGTTCCAGCGAAGCCGGCCAGCGTGGATTACTGGCGCGAACTGGGCGCCGACTTGTGGCGCGAATTGAGGCAGCTGATTCGCCTTGAGCGCATCGACCAGAACGACCCCGCGCTGCTCTCGCCCACCCAGAGTTTCTTCCTGCGCGAGAACCTCAAGCTGCGCCTGCTCAATGCGCGTCTGGCGCTGCTGCAGCGTGACGGCAAGACTTTCCGCGAAGAGATACGCCAGTCGCGCGAGCACCTCGATCGCTATTTCGACGGCCGCGCCAAATCCGTGCAGGCAGCGCAGGGAACCCTGAAGACGCTGGCGACCACCGATGTCAGCTTCGACCTGCCGGGTCTGGCGGAAACGCTCACGGCTCTGCGCAATCTGAAGTTCGCCCGCGAGCGGGGCGCGGGCGCTGCCCGGTAGCCGTCGCGATGCGTGCCGTGCTCTGGTTGCTGATTCTCGCCGCGGCAGCGGTGGGGCTTGCGCTTGCCGCGCGCTATAACGACGGCTACGTGCTATTGGTGCTGCCGCCGTGGCGCGCCGAAGTTTCGCTCAATCTGTTTCTGCTGGCTTCCACCATCGGCTTCTTCGTGGTGTATCTGCTGGCGCGCGCTGTCAGCCACACGCTCGGACTGCCACGCGCGGTGGCGGAATTTCGCCGGCGGCGGCGGCAGGAACAAGCCGCGCTCGCCCTGCGCGATGCCTGGCGCCTGTTGCAGGAGGGCCGCTACGGGCACGCCATGCGTTGCGCCGAGAAAGCCTGGCCGGATCAGGCTCGCACAGGCATGCTGGCACTGGCTGGCTGGCGCGCCGCACACGCCTTGCGCGATGCCGAGCGCACGGCGGAGTGGGCCAGACGCATGCGCGCTTACGACAGCAAAGGCTTGCAGGCGGCGCGCCTGATGACCGAAGCCGAATTCGCCCTGGAAGAGCGCCGCTTCGAGGATGCCCGCGATGCCCTGAACCAGTTCGCTGCGGCTGAAGGCCGGCATATCGCCGCCTTGCGCCTGAGCTTGCGTGCCGAACAGGGCCTGGGCAACTGGCGCGAAGTGGCGCGCCTGGTGCGCCAGCTCGAAAAGCACCAGGCACTGACTGCCGAACAGGCCGCACCGATTCGCAGCCGCGCCGTGCGCGAAGCCCTGCGCGGCTTGCGCGACGATCCTGCGGGACTGATGCGCTACTGGCGCGAACTCGATGACGCCGACCGCAGCGAAGCCTCGCTGGCACTGGAAACCGCTCGCGCGCTGATGGCCGCGGGCGACTGCCGCGAGGCCCAGCGCGTGATCGAGGACGCGCTCGACGAACACTGGGATACCACGCTGGTGCTGGCCTACGGCGAGTGCGGCCGGCCCGGCGAACCTGCCGGTGACGTGCTCGGACGCATTGCGCAAGCGGAAAAATGGCTGCAGCGCATGCCGCGCGACGGCGCCTTGCTGTTCACCCTGGGCCGCCTGTGCCGCCAGCAGCAACTCTGGGGCAAGGCCAGGAGCTATCTGGAAGCCGCGCTGGCCATCACGCCGTCACGCGCCGCCCATGTCGAACTCGCCCAGCTGCTCGACCAGCTCGAAGAGTCGGCGCTGGCGATACGGCACTATAGGGCGGCTGCGGTGCTTTGACACGACTGCATCGCAAAGTCGGCGCTGGCGGGACGGCGATTTGCAACGACGAGGGCTCTAGCGGCAGCATCGCATTCACAAATGGCGGCAGTTCAGGTACCCCGCGACGTCAACTGCCCTCGAATCCGGCAAGCGGGTCATCCGGCAAGCGAGCGTCGAAATCGGCTCCAATGCGAACCTTGCCCTTGAGCACACCAAAGCGTATCGCTCGCTTTATGGGTTGAATGGCGGTTAGCCTCGCGACCTGCTTGCCACCGCGCGCGATGATCACGTCATGGCCTGACTCCGCCAGCTCGACATACTTCGAAAAGTGGGCCTTCGCGTCGTAGATGCTCACCTGCTCCATGTCCTGCTCCTCACAACTTGACCAACTCTAACCCGGTCCGGTCTCAGTTTACGTCAAGCGCCAATTCCGGCATACCGCAGGAATAGCATCTAGGCCGGCAGCTCGATCCATTTCGGCGCGATGCCGCGTGCGGTGAGCCAATCGGCCAGCGCATAGCCCGTGCCGGCGGGCCAGCACTTGAGGTCTTCGAGGCGGAACAGGCGGTATTCGGCGAGTTCCGGAGAGAGCACGATCTCGCCGCTGGCGACCACGTGGTAGGCGATGATGATCTGGTTCATGCGCTGGAAGTCATACACGCCGACCAGGCTGGGCGCATCGACGCGCAGACCGGTTTCTTCGAGGACCTCGCGGGCGATGCCTTCTTGCGGCGTTTCGCCGGCTTCCATGAAACCGGTGATCAGGGCGAACATCCGGCCCTGCCATGCCGCATTGCGCGCCAGCAGCACCTGCCCGTCGCGGTCGGTCATCTCGATGATCGCGGCGAGCACCGGTGTCGGATTGTTCCAGTGGGTCCACTCGCAGGCCGGGCAGCGCAGCCGCAGCTTCGGGCCGCCGTCTTCCATCGCCGAGAGCAGCTGCAAGGGCGTCGCACAGTTGGGGCAGAAGTTGAATTGATGACTCATGCGAAAGTCGGCGCTGCTGCTACGGCGTTCCGGGACTAGAGCCAGTCGCGCGGCGGCAGGAAGTCCGTGTAAAGCCGGGCTTCCTCGCTGCCGGCCTCGGGCTGCCAGTCGTAACGCCACTTGACGATCGGCGGCAGCGACATCAGGATGGATTCGGTGCGGCCGCCCGATTGCAGGCCGAACAGCGTGCCGCGGTCCCAGACCAGGTTGAATTCGACGTAGCGTCCGCGCCGGTAGGCCTGGAAATCGCGCTCGCGTTCGCCGTAGCGCAGGTCGCTGCGGCGTTCGATGAGCGGCAGATAGGCGGCGGTGAAGCTGTTGCCGACCGCCTGCGTCAGGCCGAAGCAGCGCTGAAACGGAGTTTCGCCATCCTCGCCGCCTTCATTCAGGTCGTCGAAGAAAATGCCGCCGATGCCGCGCGCTTCGTTGCGGTGCTTGAGGAAAAAGTACTCGTCGCACCACTTCTTGTAGCGCGGGTGCACCTCGGGGCCGAACGGAGCCAGCGCGTCCCTGCAGGTCTGGTGGAAGTGCCGGGCGTCATCCTCGAAGCCGTAGTAGGGCGTCAGGTCCATGCCGCCGCCGAACCACCAGATCGGCTCCTGAGCCTCCTCTTTTGGGTAGGCGACGAAAAAGCGCACGTTCATGTGCGAGGTCGGGCAGTAGGGGTTGCGCGGATGCAGCACCAGCGAGACGCCCATGGCCTCCCAGCGGCGACCTTCCAGTTCGGGACGGTGCGCAGTGGCCGAGGCCGGCATCCGGTCGCCCTTGACGTGCGAGAAATTGACGCCGCCGCGTTCGAACACCCTGCCTTCTTCGATCAGACGGGAAATGCCGCCGCCGCCGGGCCGCCCCAAGGCGGCGGAAGTGTTCGACCCGGAGCGAAGCGAACCATTGTCACCCCCTTCCGTGGGAAGGGGGTTGGGGGGATGGCCGTTCGTTGCGCCGCCCTGCGGGCGGTCCCAGGCGTCGCGTCGGAAGGGTTGGGCCTCGATGACTTCGAGTTCGCCGACGATGTGCTGCTGCAGACCGGTGAAATAGTCCCGAATCGAAGCAATGTCCATCAGGAGTTTCAGGCTTCCGGCAGTTTCATCGCCAGCACCTTCTGGCTCTGTTGGCTGCGGAAATCATCGAGCTTGCGCGCCAGTTCGCGGCCGTAGTCATCGTTGGCGGTGGCGATGATGGCGATCGCGGTGAGGGCCGCATTGGCGGCGCCGGCTTCGCCGATGGCGAAGGTGGCGACCGGGATGCCCCTCGGCATCTGCACGATGGACAGCAGGGAATCGAGGCCGTTGAGGTGTTTCGACGGGACCGGCACGCCGAGCACCGGCACGATGGTCTTCGCCGCCAGCATGCCGGGCAGGTGTGCCGCGCCGCCGGCGCCGGCGATGATCGCGCGCAGGTCGCGTTCGTGGGCCACGGCGGCGTAGTCGAACAGCAGGTCGGGCGTGCGGTGGGCGGAGACGACGCGTGCCTCGTAAGGCACGCCGAATTCTTTCAGCATCTGCGCCGCCGCCTGCATTACGGGCCAGTCCGAATCCGAGCCCATTACGATCCCGACCAGTGGTTTCATTTGGCGCACCTTTCAGCGGCTTCGAGGGTATTGGTCAGCAGCATGGTGATGGTCATCGGGCCGACGCCACCGGGCACCGGGGTGATGACGCCGGCAACTTCCTTCGCGGTTTCGAAATCGACATCGCCGCACAGCTTGCCCGCATTGGGACCATCGGTCATGCGGTTGATGCCGACGTCGATCACCGTGGCGCCCGGCTTGATCATGTCGCCGGTGATCATCTTCGCGCGGCCGACGGCAGCGACCAGGATGTCGGCACGGCGGGTGTGGAAGGCCAGATCCTTCGACTGCGAATGACAGATGGTGACGGTGCAGCTCTTCGCCAGCAGCAGCATGGCCATCGGCTTGCCGACGATGTTGCTGCGGCCGACGATGACGACTTCGGCGCCCTTCAGCGGAACATTCGCACTCTCCAGCATTTTCATGACGCCGTAGGGCGTACAGGGGATGAAGCGCGGATTGCCCTGCATCAGCGCGCCGACGTTTTCGGCGTGAAAGCCGTCGACATCCTTCTCCGGCGAGATCGATTCGAGCACCGCCTCCGAATCGAAGTGCTTCGGCAGCGGCAGTTGCACCAGAATGCCATGCACCGAGGGGTCGGCGTTGAGTTCTGCGATCCGCGCGAAGACCACTGCCGGATCGACGTCGTCGGCGTAGACGTCCTTGATGGAGCGCATCCCGGCTTTCTCGCAGGCGGCGACCTTGTTGCGCACATAGACCGCAGAGGCCGGGTCTTCGCCGACCAGAATTGCCGCCAGGCAGGGGGTGATGCCCTTGGCCTTCAGGGCAGCGGCCCGTTCGGCCAGCTGGCCGCGGATTTCCGCCGAGAGGGCATTGCCGTCAATGATTCTTGCAGTCATGTGGTGTTCCGCGTGGTCTTGTTTGATTGGTCAGGCGTGCGCTGCCGGGTTAGGCAAACTCGCGCCGAGTTGTTTTGCCACTGCCTCGCGCCCAGCCGCAAAGGCGCGGCGATTGGCCTCGACTACGGCCTCTCCCTTGCGCGCGAAGCGCTTGACGATGCAGGCCAGCAGCACGTCCGGCGAGAAAGGCAGATAGTCGGCGATGGCACCGAGCATGACGGTGTTGCCGAGCCGGATCTCGCCCAGATCGCGCGCGATCGACATCGCGTCGAAGGAGACGACGCGGCGGCCTGCAGCGCGCATCTGGCCGGTCGGATCTTCGGGGTAGTCGAAGAGGCCGAGTTCGACCACCGGCGGCACCAGCTTGGCGTTGTTCACCAGCGCCAGGCCATCGGGCCGCAGATAGTGCGACCAGCGCAGTGCCTCGGCGCCTTCGAAGCCGAGCAACACCTGCACCGTGCCCGGTTCGATCTGCGGCGAGAGCACCTTGCGGCCGAAGCGCAGATGCGAAGTGACTACGCCGCCGCGCTGGGCCATGCCGGCCACTTCGGTTTTCTTGACGTCGTGTCCTTCGGCGATGGCGGCCTCGGCCAGAATCTCGGTGGCCGTCATGACGCCCTGGCCGCCGATGCCGCAGACGAGAATATTGGTGATTTCGTTTTGGCTCATGTCTTGACGATGTGGATCGGGATGTCGCGCCGCGGCACGTGCTGAATGGCGTCCGGCGCGCAGGGCTGGACGCACAGGCCGCAACCGGTGCAGGCCTGGTTGTCGATATTGACGAAGGCCAGCTCGACTTCCTTGCCGGACGGCTTGACCACTTTCTCGCGGCGGGTGACGTGGATCGCCGGGCAGCCGACCTCGATGCAGTTGCCGCAGCCGGTGCACTTGTCTTCCTCGACCAGATAGGGGCGGAAGGGCTTGAAGTCGTCGATCAGCACGCAGGGCCGGCGGGCGATGATCACCGAGGGACCGTCGATCTTGATTTCGTCGCGGATGGTCTTGAACAGCACGGGCAGTTCGTAGGGGTCCACCACCTTGATGCGTTCGTTGGCGACGCCAAGCGCCTCGACCACCTTGGCCAGATCGACGCGCGGCGCTTCGGCACCGTGAATGTCCTTGCCCGAGGCCGGCGTCGCCTGGCCGCCGGTCATGCCGGTGGTGTTGTTGTCGAGCAGGAGTACGGTGACGTTGCCCTTGTTGTAGGTGATGTCGAGCAGGCCCTGCATGCCCATGTGCATGAAGGTCGAATCGCCGATCACGGCGATGATCCGCTTGTTCTTGTCGACCGCTCCGCGACCCTTGTCGATGCCGAGCGCAACGCCCATCGTGGCGCCCATGCAGATTGTCGTGTCCAGCGCGTTCCACGGATGGCCCGCGCCGAGGGTGTAGCAGCCGATATCGCCGGAGACGATGATGTTCTTGATCTGCGACAGCGTGTAGTAGATGCCCATGTGCGGGCATGACGCGCACAGCGTCGGCGGCCGCGGGAAGACTTTCATCGGCACCGCGGCGGGCAGCGGCGGCACTTCCTTGCCGAGCAGGCGATCCACTGCCGGGCCCAGCACCTGCGGCGACAACTCGCCCATCCGCGGCAGCACATCCTTGCCGTGACAGGCGATGCCCGCTGCCTTGATTTCGGTTTCGAGCAGTTGTTCGGTTTCCTCGACCACCACGAGCTTGTCGCACATCGCCGCCAGGGCGCGCATCTTTTCCGGCGGCCATGGGTAGGAGAAGCCCAGCTTCAGCACCGGTGCATCGGGGAAGGCTTCCTTGACATGCATGTAGGCCGGGCCCGAGGCAACGAAGCCGACGCTGCGGTCCGTTCCGGATTCCAGCACGTTGAGCGGCGATGCCTCGGACACGCCGCGCAGGGTCTCGTCGCGCTGGAACAGGCTGGGGATACGGGTCTTGGCGTGGGCCGGAACCATCACCCAGCGTTGCGGATTCTTGATGAAGCCGGCCGGCTCATGCGCCACGCGTTCGCCGACGACGACCAGGCCCTTGACGTGGCAGATGCGCGTGGTGAGGCGCAGCAGCACCGGGGTTTCGTATTGCTCGGAGAGGCCGAAGGCAAACTTCGTCATCTCGTAGGCTTCCTGCGAGTCCGCCGGCTCGAGCACCGGGATATGCGCGAAGCGGCCCCAGAAGCGCGAATCCTGTTCATTCTGCGACGAGGACATGCCGACGTCGTCGGCCACCGCGATCACCAGGCCGCCGTAGGCGCCGGTGATGGTCATGGTCATCAGGCAATCGCTGGCGACATTGAGGCCGACGTGCTTCATGGCGCAAAAAGCCCGGGCGCCGGTCATCGACGCGCCGAGGGCGACTTCCATCGAGACCTTCTCATTGACCGACCATTCGGCGTGCAGATCGGGATAGCGCGCCAGCGACTCGATGATTTCGGTCGCCGGGGTGCCGGGATAGGCGGCGGCGACGCGCACGCCGGATTCCCAGACGGCGCGGGCAACGGCTTCGTTGCCGGACAGCAGAAGCCGGCTGGTTGCGGGTGGCGGTGCCAACGGGTTTGTCAACTGCGGCATGACGGCGGCCATGGTGCGCTCTCGAGCTAGGGGAAAAAATTGACCTGCGCCGGGAGTACCCATCCACGCAGGTCATCGTCAATCGGATCCATTCGAATTATCCGGATTTGAGACCCCTGCGTCCAGTATGGGTTCCAGGGCTGTCCGGCTTCATGGAGCGCTGGCCGCGAGCGATAAGTCTGTGCGAAAGCCGCCGAAGAAACCTTTATGAGTTTGGCGCATTCCTGACTTATAATCCGACAAAAATAGTCAAGTATTTACCCCCACCCCTTAAGAGAGAACGAAACATGATCAACGTAAATGGACGCGAGATTGAAACCGACGCCGAGGGCTACCTCGCCTCATTGGACGACTGGAGCGAAGACGTCGCGAAGGCCCTCGCCGAACGCGACCAGTTGGCGCTTGCCGACGAGCATTGGCAGGTGGTGCGCTGGATTCGCGACTACTACGCGGAAAACGGCACGGCGCCGAATCTGCGCGTCATGTCGAAACTGATCGGCGGCTCGCTCGGCGAGCAGTTCGGCGACAAGAAATATCTTTTCGACCTGTTCCCTTACGGCCCCGCCAAACAGGCGGCGCGTTACGCGGGAATGCCGAAACCTACCGGCTGCGTATAGGGGGCAATCCCCGATTCGCCGTCGTACCAGCGCCGACTGTTAATTCGGCCTGGCACGACACCTGATTTTCCCGAACCGCAATTGGCGGCATAATCCGTCTTGCCCGGAACACGAATAAGAACGGGCCCCATCAACGCGGACGGACCGGTTTGCAGCGAACCGGTAGGGAACATGACCAGCGACAGCAGCGCAATTGCGGTGACCGACCTGAAACCCGTCGATGCGCAGGCACTGTATCGCCGCTGCGATCCTGCGCTGCTCGATTTCGAAACCTCCGACCAGCTGCCGCCGCTGGAAGAAATTTTCGGCCAGGCGCGCGCGGTGGAAGCCGTGCGCTTTGCCATCGATATCGATCGTCCCGGATACAACCTGTTCGTGCTCGGCGAACCCGGCAGCAACCGTCACGACGACGTGCGCGAACTGCTGGCGGCAAAGGCGGCCAGCCTGCCGGCGCCCGACGACTACTGCTACGTCAACAACTTTGCCGATGCCCAGTCGCCGCGTGTCCTGACCTTGCCGGCGGGGCGCGGCGCCGAGCTGCGGCGCGACATGCAGCGGCTGATCGAGGAACTGGAGCCCGCCATCTCGGCGGCCTTCGACAGCGAGGATTTTCGGTCCCATGCCGAGGCGATCCAGAACGAACTCAAGGAACGCGAAGCCGGCGCCCTGAACCATCTAGGCGACGAATCCAGGCAGCAGGGAATCGCGCTGATACGCACGCCGCAGGGCTTCGCCTTTGCGCCGCTCGCCGGCGAAGAGCCGATGACCCCGGATGTTTTTGCCGCGCTGGCCGATGGGGAGAAGCAGCGTCTGGGTCATGTGATGGAGGAGTTCGGCGAACGCCTGCAAAAGCTGATGCATCAGTTCCCGCGCTGGCGGCGGGAAATGCAGGGGCGGCTCAAGCAACTCGGCCGCGATACCATGAGCCTCGCCATCGGCCACATGATCGACGAACTGAAAGAGCGTTATGTCGGGCTGGTGAACGTGCTGAGTTTTCTCGATGAGGTACTGGCCGACATCGTCGAATACGGCGAAGGCCTGCGCGAACAGCACGGGGACAGCGAGGGCTTCGAGCTGACCGGCGACGGCCTGTCGGTGCAGCGTTACCAGGCCAATCTGCTGGTCGACCACAGTGGCAGCAAATCGGCGCCGATCATCAGCGAGGACAATCCGACCTTTCCGAATCTGCTCGGCCGGGTCGATCACCTGGCCCACATGGGCACCCTGGTGACCAATTTCACCCTGATCAAGGCCGGCGCCCTGCATCGTGCCAACGGCGGTTTCCTGATGCTCGATGCGGACAAACTGCTGCGTCAGCCCTTCGCCTGGGAAGCCCTCAAGCGCACCCTCAAGGCCGGCGAGATTCGCATCGAATCGCTCGAGCGAACGCTGGGCTTCGGCAGCGGCCTGCAGCTGGCGCCGGCGCCGATAAGGCTGTCGTGCAAGGTGGTGCTGTTCGGCGAGCCGATGCTCTACTACCTGCTGAAGGAATACGATCCGGAATTCAGCGAGCTGTTCCGCGTCCCGGCCGATTTCGAAACCGACGTCGAGCGCAGCGAAGACAACACCCGGCGCTTTGCCCGCAGAATCGCCGACCTGTGCCGCCGCGACGGTTTGTGCCCCTTCGAACGCGCTGCCGTGGCACGTGTCATCGAGCAGTCGGCGCGCTTCGTCGGCGATGCGCAACGCCTATCGACCAACACGCGGCACATAGCCAACCTGCTGCATGAGGCCGAGCATCGGGCGATTCGCGCCGGCCGCGCCACGGTCGGCGCCGACGATGTCGAAGAGGCACTGGCGACCCAGATCCGGCGCCACGACCGCCTGCGCGAGCGGTACCAGCAGGCGATCCTTGAAAACACCCTGCTGATCACCTCGAGCGGCGGCCATGTCGGCCAGATCAACGGCCTCGCCGTGATCGATCTCGGCGACTTCCGCTTTGCCCATCCGGTGCGCATCACCGCCACCGTGCGCGTGGGCGAAGGCGACGTCATCGACATCGAGCGCGAAACCGAAATGGGCGGCCCGATCCATTCCAAGGGTGTGATGATCCTGTCATCATTCCTCGCCACGCGCTATTCCAGCCAGGTGCCGCTGTCGCTCTCGGCGAGCCTGGTGTTCGAGCAGTCCTACGGCCCGGTCGAGGGCGACAGCGCCTCCCTGGCCGAGCTCTGTGCCCTGCTCTCTGCATTGTCCGGGGCGCCGATCGACCAGTCCCTGGCCATCACCGGTTCGGTCAACCAGTTCGGCTTGGTGCAGGCCATCGGCGGCGTCAATGAAAAAATCGAAGGCTTCTTCGACATCTGCCGCCTGCGCGGTCTCACCGGAAAGCAGGGCGTGCTGATTCCCGAAGCCAACCTGAAAAACCTGATGCTGCGCCAGGACGTGGTGGCTGCCGTCGCGGAAGGAAAGTTCCGCGTCCATGCCGTGGCCAACGTCGAGCAGGCCATCGAACTGCTCACCGGCATTGCGGCCGGCGAACCCAATGACGAAGGCGTGGTGCCGGAGGGCAGCATCAACTACCTGGTCGCGACACGGATGATGGAAATGTCGCAAGTGCGCCAGTCCTTCGCCGGCGGCGGCAAACGCAGACGCCGGGCCAAGTCGGAGCCCGGCCGCAATCACGGCTGACAGGCAGCCAGCCGCCTAGCCTTTCATCGTCAGTACCGCGGCGCCCTGGAATTCGCCGCGACGCAGTTGCGCCAGCGCCTCGTTGGCTTGCTCCAGCGGAAAGCGGTGAACCTCGGTTTGTATCGGCACCCGCGGCGCGAGTTCGAGGAATTCGAGGCCGTCGCGCCGGGTCAGGTTGGCCACCGAACGGATGCTGCGCTCGCCCCAGAGAATGTCGTAAGGGAAGGCCGGAATGTCGCTCATGTGGATGCCGGCGCAGACCACGCAGCCGCCCTTTTCAAGATGACGCAGCGCCGCCGGCACCAGGGGCCCGGCGGGAGCGAAGATCAGCGCGGCGTCGAGCAGTGCCGAAGGATTTTCGTCGGCGCTGCCGGCCCAGGCGGCGCCGAGGCTGCGCGCAAACTCCTGGCTCGCGATATCGCCGGGACGGGTGAAGGCGTAGAACTCGCGGCCCTGGAACTTCAGCACCTGGGCGACGATATGCGCGGCAGCGCCGAAGCCGTAGATGCCGACCCGGCGTGCTTCGCCGGCCAGGCGCAGGGCGCGGTAGCCGATCAGGCCGGCGCACAGCAGCGGCGCCAGCGGCGCGGCATCACCGGTGTCCGGCAGCGGGAAGCAGTAGCGTGCATCGGCCACCGTGTATTCGGCATAGCCGCCCGGGATCTGGTAGCCCGTGAAGCGCGCGGCGTCGCAGAGGTTTTCGCGGCCGCTGGTACAGAAATGGCATTCGCCGCAGGTCCAGCCGAGCCAGGGCACGCCGACGCGCTGGCCAACCACGAAACCTTCAACACCCTCGCCGATGGCGGCAACGCGGCCGACAATCTCGTGGCCGGGAATCATGGGAAGCACCGGTTGCGGCAGCTCGCCGTCGATCAGGTGCAGATCCGTGCGGCAAACCCCGCAGGCTTCCACTTCGATCAGGATGGCACCGCGGCCCGCTTGCGGCACCGGCAAATCGACCATGCGCAGCGGCGTTCCGGGCCGGTCGAGGAGCATGGCGCGCATGCGCGTTCTCACGTCCTGCCGTTCATCACATCAGCTTATCGACCGGGCTTGGCCCGGCCAGCGCTGCTAGCAAGCGGTGACAATCTGGATGTGATTGCGATTGATGTCGATGAACGGAGCGCTGAGAACCTTGCGGCCTGCCTCTCCTGCTTCGAAGACCTCGACATCCATCACGACGACAAATTCCTTCGATTCGATCATGAAGTCCGTAACGCGCGCCCCGGGCAGGACATCGATGTAGCCGACGATGCGGAAGGACCCCGTCAGAATCGTCACTTTGGTCTTGTTCTCATGCGTGGTCACGAAATTCTCCTCTCAGTCAAGCAGGTTTCGACATGGTTTGAATTCGGCCGCTGCCATCGCAGACTCCGGAGTCGCGGCCGGAAATCCAGTTCACTCGTGATGATACAGCGATGACACAGGCGTGTGGCTCAGTCCTCCGCTGTTCCGGTCAGGGGCACGAAGACCACGGGCAGCACGCATGTCTTCTCGATGGCGCCACTTGCCTGTTTGCGGACGGCTATCAGTTCCTGCCCGGCATGCTGGGCGCCTACCGGCATGACGAGGATGCCGCCGGGCTTGAGCTGCTCGATCAGGGCCGGAGGAATGCGGCTTGCGGCAGCGGCAACCAGGATCGCATCGTAGGGCGCATGTTGCGGCCAACCCAGGCAGCCGTTGCCCGCGCGAACTTCGACATTGTCATAGCCCAGGCGCCGCAGCCGCTCACTGGCCGCCGTGGCAAGCGCTTCGACGATCTCCATCGTGTAGACCCGTTTCACCAGTCTGGACAGGACGGCGGCCTGATAGCCGGAGCCGGTGCCGATCTCGAGCACCACGGCGTCCGGCCGCGGCCGGATCAGGTCGGTCATCAAGGCCACGATGTAAGGCTGCGAGATGGTTTGCCCGTGGCCGATCGGCAACGGGTGGTTGGCATAGGCGCCAAACTGGAGCTCAGCCGGCACGAACTCATGACGCGGCACCTGGCGCAAGGCTTCCGTCACCCGGTCGTCAAGCGTCGGGCGACCCGTGAGGTGGCGGGTCGCCCATACCTCCTCGCGGATTTCCTCGAGCAGACGGTCCAGTTCGTTGTCGATTTTCATGGTGCGCCTTCCGCGGCGATGCCCGAGGCATGCCGGCCACCCGGCGGCATGTCGCCGATATCGGTCACATTTCCCGCGGTTTTTTCCGCTTCAGACTCGCTGGATTTCTGGAAAATTGGTCCTGGCATAGGAACGAACCGACACAGGTGCGCATAAAAGTCGGTCACTCGTCCGTTCTGCGGGCGAACTCCCCGGGAGACACACAATGAGTACTTCATTTTCTTTCAAGGAACTTCGCGGTGCGATCCGGGCCTGGCGGCGCTACGGGTTCTTCTCGCTCAATCAGCGCGAAGCGGAAATCATCGACGCCGTGTATTCCCGTCTTGCGTCGAGGCCGCTCAGGAAATTGTCCGCTGCCGGATAGCCGCATCCCGCCGCAAGCGGTTCAATGCATGGCGCCGTCATCCGGCGCCAAGTTTCTTCTGCAGGTAAGCAACCACGTCGTTCAGGGTGATGAGCTTCGCGTAGTCGGCTTCGGGGATCTCCACCTTGAGTTTCTCGTGGAGCCCGAGCAGGAAATTCAGCCAGTCCATCGAGTCCAGGTCCACCTGGCTGCGCAGCGTTCGGTCGCCGCGCAACTCGTCGACCTCGACCTCGGGCGCGATCGACAGGAGCGTGGCCAGTGCCACGGCGCGGATTTCAGCATCAGTCATTTTTCCAGGTCCTCCGGATGTTGCAGCAATTCATTCAGTTCGAGCAGGAACAACGCGCCGCGATGGCCGTCCGACACGCGGTGATCGGCCGAGAGACTGGCCGTGACGACCGGCAGCACCTTGAGCCCGCCGGCCTCGGCCCAGGGGCGCTCGGCGACGCGGCCGAAGCCCACCAGCGCCACCTGCGGCGGCGTGATGACGCCGAACACCGAGTTCGATCCCTGGTCGCCGAGATTGGTCACGGTGATCGTCGCCTCGTTCATCTCGGAACTGCGCAGCGAGCCGGCGCGCGTGCGCTTCACGAGGTCGGTCAGCTCCTGCATCAGCAGGGTCAGTGGTTTGCTGTCGGCATTTAGCAGCGCCGGCGCGATCAGCCCGCCCTGGCGCAGGGAGATCGCCACGCCGAGATTGATGGCGGCGACCGGCACAAAGCCCCCATCGCGCCAATAACCGTTGAGCTCGGGATAGCGCTTCAGCGTCATGGCCACCGCCTTCAGCAGCAGCGCCGCGGGCAGGAGGCGCTCGGCCATCGGCCGCTGCGCGTTGGCCGCCTGCAGCCAGGCCAGTGCGCGCGCCAAGGGAATGTCCTCGGAAACGTAGTAGTGCGGGATCTCGCGTTTGGAGCGGCTCATGGCGGCGGCGATGGTCTTGCGCATGTCCGCCGCCCTTGCCGCCTGCTGTTCGGCTGTCTTGCCTGCCGGCTTCTCTACCGCCGGCGCCGGCCGCGGGGCGGCCGCCGCGTTCTCCACGTCCTCCAGCGTCACCGCGCCATGCGGACCCGTGCCGGTGATGCCGTCGAGATCGACGCCCTTTTCCTCGGCATGCTTGCGCGCGGCGGGCGAGATCATGCGGCGTCCCGGGGCGGCGGGTGCAGCGGCAGGCGCAGGAGCCGGTGCAGCGACAGGCGCTGCGACTGCGATCGCCGGTGCCGCCGTGGGCGCCGGCATCGCCGTCCCACCAGCGCCGACTTTCGCCGGGGCGGTCTCGCCAGCTGCGAGCAGCAGAGCCATCACGGTGCCGACGGGCATCTTCTGCCCGATCTCGGCGATCAGCTGGTGGACGGTTCCCTCCTGCCAGCTTTCGACATCCACCGCAGCCTTCGTCGTATCGACGATGGCCACGACCTGGCCCTTTTTCACCGTGTCGCCAGCGCCGACTTTCCACTCGAGCAGCGTGCCCTCGTCCATGTCGGAGCCCAGCGCGGGTAACTTGAATTCGATCATGCGAAAAATCCTTTGACGGCGGCGACTATCTTGTCCGCCTGCGGCAGGGCGGCTTCTTCCATGTGCCTGGCATAGGGAATCGGCACTTCCTCGGAGCAGACCCGCGCCACCGGCGCATCGAGCTCAAAGAAGGCGTTCTCCATGATGCGCGCCATCACTTCGGCGGCGAGGCTGCCGGTGCGCCAGCCCTCATCGACCACCACGGCGCGATGGCACTTGGCGACCGAGGCGGCGATGGTCGCGGTGTCCAGCGGACGCAGCACGCGCAGGTCGAGCACTTCCGCATCGATGCCCGCCGCGGCCAGTTGCTCCGCCGCCGCCAGTGCCTTGGGCAGCGAGCCGCCATGGGTGATGATGGCGACGTCCTTGCCTGCGCGCCGCACCTTGGCCGAGCTGATGTCGACGTTCCAGTCGTCCGGCAGCCCGCCTTCCATGTTGAACAGTGCGGCGTGCTCGAAAATTACCACCGGGTCGGGGTCGGCCAAGGCAGGTGCGAGCATGCCGCGCGCATCCTCGATGGTCGCCGGCGCCAGCACCTTGATGCCGGGAATGTGCGCGTACCAGCCTTCGAGGCTGTGCGAGTGCTGCGCTGCCAATTGGCGTCCGGCACCCGTGGTCATGCGGATCACCAGCGGCACCGAGAACTGCCCGCCCGACATGTGGCGGAAGGTCGCCGCGCTGTTCACGATCTGGTCCAGCGCGAGCAGGCTGAAATTCACCGTCATTACCTCGACGATGGGCCGCATGCCGCCCAGCGCCGCGCCGATGCCGGCGCCAACGAAGCCGAGCTCCGACAGCGGCGTGTCGCGAATGCGCTCCGGCCCGAACTCGTCGAGGAAGCCCTTGGAGAAGGCGTAGGTTCCGCCGTACATGCCGACATCCTCGCCCATGAGGAACACGCGCGGGTCGTTCGTCAACGCCTCGTGCATCGCCTCGCGCATGGCTTCGCGGTAGTTGAGTTTGCGGCTCATATCACCCACCCCTCCCGGCCTCCCCTCGCGGGGAGGTGACAATTGTTCGCCGCTGCGCGGCTCCGGTTCATGGATTGTGCCGCCCTTGGGGCGGCCCGGCGGGCGGCACTCATGATGTATGCACGTCCTTGAGCAGATCCTCGATCGGCTCCCAGGTGCCGGCCTCGGCGAATGCCACGGCCGCTTCCACTTCCGCGTTCGCTGCCGCATCGATAGCGAGGAATTCCTCTTCGGTCAGTTTGCCCCCGGCCTTGAGCCGGGCCGAGAACGTGTGGATCGGCCCGCGCGTCTTCCATTCCTCGACCTCGGCCTTCTGTCGGTAAAGCTCGGCGTCGAACATCGAATGGGCGCGGAAGCGGTAGGTCTGGTATTCGACGAACAGCGGTCCCTCGCCGGCGCGCACGCGCTGCGCGGCCTGTTTCGTGACCTCATGCACCGCGACGATGTCCATGCCATCGACCTTCAGCGCCGGCATGTTGTAGGACGCCGCCTTGACGCAGAGATCGGTCTGCGATTCGGCACGTTCGATGGACGTGCCCATGCCGAAGAGGTTGTTCTCGCAGCAGAACAGCACCGGCAATTTCCACAGCGCCGCGAGGTTCATCGATTCGTGGAAAGCGCCTTCGGCTACCGCGCCGTCGCCGAAAAAGCAGGCGGTGATCCGCTTCTCGTTCTGCATTTTCCCGGCCAGCCCCAGCCCGACGGCCAGCGGCAGCCCACCGCCGACGATGGCATTGCCACCGAACAGCCGCGTCGCCTTGTCGAACAAATGCATCGAGCCGCCACGGCCGTGCGCGCAGCCTTCGCGCTTGCCGTACATCTCGGCCATGATCGCGCCCATGCCCATGCCGCGCACCAGCGCATGGCCATGCTCGCGGTAGGTGGCGACGATATTGTCCTCGGGCGACAGCGCGTGCAGCGCGCCGACCGCCGTCGCCTCCTCGCCGATGTAGAGATGGAGAAAGCCGCGAATCTTGCCCGCGCCGTACATCTCGGCCGACTTTTCCTCCATGCGGCGGATGCGCACCATGTCGGCCAGCAGTTTCAGCGCGAAGGCCTTGTCCCAGGGCACGGGACCGGCCGGCGGCGCTGCGGCGTGATGATCTGTCATATTAGCCACCTGCTTCCAGTGTCGAGGTATCGCCTTCCGGCAAGCCCAGTTCGCGCGCCTTCAGCAACCGGCGCATGATCTTGCCGCTGCGCGTGCGCGGCAGCGAAGGCAGGAAGGCGATCTCTTTCGGCGCCACGGCCGCGCCGAGGCGCTTCCTGGCGTGGCCGAGCAGTTCCATGCGCAGCGCTTCGCTTTCCTCGAAGCCCTTCTTCAGCGAAACGAAAGCCTTGACCACTTCGCCCACCACCGGGTCGGGCTTGCCGATTACGCCGGCCTCGGCCACGGCAGGATGTTCCATCAGCGCGCTCTCGACCTCGAAGGGGCCGATCAGGTGGCCGGCCGACTTGATCACGTCGTCGGCGCGGCCGACGAACCAGAAGTAGCCGTCGGCATCGCGCTTCGCCAGGTCGCCGGTCAGATACCACTCTCCGGCGAAGCACTTGCGGTAGCGTTCCTCGTTGTTCAGGTAGGCGCGGAACATCGACGGCCAGCCGCGCTTCAGGGCCAGCTCGCCCTCGATGTCGGGTTCTTCGATCAATGTGGCCGTGCCGTCCTCGTGGCGGCGCATGATCGCGGCATCGATGCCCGGCAGCGGCCGTCCCATCGAGCCCGGCTTGATGTCGAAGGCCGGCGTGTTGGCGATCATGATGCCGCCGGTTTCGGTCTGCCACCAGTTGTCGTGGATCGGCAGGCCCAGCACCTCCTTGCCCCAGCGCACCGCCTCGGGGTTGAGCGGTTCGCCGACGCTGGCGATGAAACGCAGTTGCGGAAAGCGGTACTTCTGCGCAATCGCGGCGCCGGCCTTCATCAGCATGCGCACCGCCGTCGGCGCGGTGTACCAGACCGTGACGCGCTCGTCCTGCAGCAGGCCGTACCAGCGCTCGGCGTCGAATTCCTCGGAATCGATGATCGAAGTCACGCCATGCAGCAGCGGCGCGATGATGCCGTAGGAAGTGCCGGTGACCCAGCCCGGATCGGCGGTGCACCAGTAGATGTCGTCGGGATGCAGGTCGAGCGCGTAGCGGCCGGTGGCAAAATGGGTGACGACCGCGCCATGCACATGCACGGCACCCTTCGGCGTGCCGGTGGTACCGCTGGTGAAGTGCAGCAGCGACATGTCCTCAGGACCGGTGGCCGCCACCTCACTCGTGCCGCTGGCTGCGGCCATCAGCGTGGCCAGATCGAGCGTACCGGGGATGTCGGTGCTGCCGCCATCCTCGGCCACCAGCAGCACATGTTCCAGCGTCGGCATCTTGTCGCGCCACTTCGCAACCTTGCGCTCGTATAGGAAGTCGGTCGTCACCAGCACCCGCCCCGCGCCGAGATTCACCCGCGTGGCGATCGGCTCCGGGCCGAAGGCGGAGAACAGCGGCGAAACCACCACGCCGCGCTTGAGGCCGCCCAGCACAGCGACGTAGAGCTCGGGAATGCGGCCGGCGAGAACAAAAATCCTCTCGCCCTTTGCGATGCCGAGCTTGGCCAGCACATTGGCGAAACGACTGGTGAGCCGCGACAGGTCGCCGAAGCTGACCTCGCGGGCCGGCTTGCCGCGCGAGAGGAAACGGAACGCGGTCTTGTCGCACAGGGCGCCTGCCGCGTGGCGTTCCACCGCCTCGGCGGTGATGTTGATACCGCATCCTGCCGTGCCGGCCAATTGGCCGCGCACCGTATCCCATGAAAACGCCTGTCGCTCGCCGGCGTAATCCGTGAAATTCGGCGTCAACCGCAGGTCGGCGGCCGTCTTGCGGATGATCGATGAAGAATCCATTCCTCCCTCGCTTCCTTTATGCCAAATATAGTCCCTTCCGTGCGCGGGGGGAAGGCGGCCATAATCGACTCCTGGATGCACGGCGACAATCAACGCGTGCCGATACAGGCGGTAAACTGCGCAGCTTGATCGCAGCCTTTCATTCAGCCGGAGCCACCGTGACGCCATCGAAAGAAGAACTTGAAGCCAGGGCAAGGCACTTCGCCAACACCGTATTCGTGATCGGGGCGGGAGTCATCATGCTCGCCGCATCCCTGCTGCAGTCCTTCGCCGTGAGCAGATTCGGGGCAAACGGCGGGGATTATGTCTTCATCGCCGCCACCCTCTGCATCTTCGTGCTCGCCGCAAACAGATCGAGGTTCGCGCTGTTTGCGATCGAGCGGCAATGCGCGAAATATGGCCACGTGCCTCGCGAGGGCTCATCGGTCTGCAGCCGCTGCTTTCAGGCCATTGCGGACAAGAGCCGGCTGGATTGAGTGCGATTGGAACCGAAGGAAATGGCGGCGCGGATAGCGCGATGATGGCCATGCGCATTGAACATATTCGCCAACGCCTGCGCGATCATGGCGCCCTGCCTTGCCATGAGGAGCGCATCCTCAGGGCATGGACGCGGGCGCTGCCGCTAGCCAGCGGGTCGGTGCCGCCGCAGGACTTTTTCCCCTTGAGTGTCCGCACCGCCATGCCCGGCTTGGCGGCGGAACTCGACGGCCTGGCGCGGGTACGCTCCGAGCATGTCGGCAATGACGGCTCCGCGCGCCTGCTGGTGGAACTCGGCGATGGCCAGACGGTGGAGAGCGTGCTGCTGCCGCGCGACGGCGTCTGTGTCTCGACCCAGGTCGGCTGCGCGGTGGGCTGCACCTTCTGCATGACGGGCCGCGACGGCCTGCTGCGCCAGCTCGGCAGCGCCGAGATCGTCGCTCAAGTGGTGCTGGCCCGCGCCCGCCGCGCGGTGAAGAAAGTCGCGTTCATGGGCATGGGCGAGCCGGCGCACAACATGGACAACGTGCTCGAAGCCATCGACCTGCTCGGCACCGCGGCGAACATCGCGCACAAGAACCTGGTGTTCTCCACTGTCGGCGACCGCCGCGTGTTCGAGCGGCTGCCGCGCGGCGCTGTCCGCCCGGCGCTGGCACTGTCGCTGCATTCGACCCGCGCCGAGCTGCGCGCGCAACTGCTGCCGAAAGCGCAACGCATCGATCCAGCCGAACTGGTGGAGCTGGCCGAACAGTACGCCCGCACCACCGGCTATCCGATCCAGTACCAGTGGACTCTGCTCGCAGGCATCAACGACGGCGACGAGGAACTGGCCGGCATCGTGCAGCTGCTCGCGGGCAAGTATGCGGTGATGAACTTCATCCCCTACAACGACGTGGAGGGGCTCGCTTACCGCCGCCCCTCGTGGGAGCGCGCGGCGGCGATGTCGCGGCACCTCTATCGCCACGGCATCCTCGCCAAGCTGCGCCAGTCGGCCGGGCAGGACATCGACGGCGGCTGCGGGCAGTTGCGGGCGCGGGGCATTGCGCGGGTGGCGTGAGGGTTATCCAAAGACGAAACACCACGTTGTCCGGCGGAGCAGGTATTGGCAAGTTATACCTGTTCATGTATATTTCAACGCATGCCCAGCTACGAAAAGCCGCTCGAATGGATCGGTAGCAGCCACAAGGACTTGATGGTCATGCCCGTGGCTGTTCGCCGGTTTTTCGGTTTTGCCCTGTCTTTGGCGCAGGCTGGTGACAAGCACGACGCCGCCAAGGTACTCAAGGGTTTCAGTGGCGCCGGGGTGCTTGAAGTGGTGGAAGACGATGCGGGCGGCACCTACCGTGCCGTGTATGCGGTGAAGTTTGCCGAGGCGGTGTTTGTTCTTCACTGCTTCCAGAAGAAAAGCAAACGTGGCATTGCCACACCGACGGAAGACATGAACATCATTCATGCGCGGCTGAAAATCGCCGAAGCGTTTGCGAAGGAGTTGCGGAAATGAAAAGCCGACTTGTAGGTGGAATCGAAGTGCAGCGGGGTTCAGGTAACGTGTATGCCGATCTTGGCCTGCCGGACTCGGAAAAGCTGAAAATCAAAACCGGACTGGTGGTCGAGATCCGGAAAGCCATGCAACAGCTTGGCCTGACCCAACTGGAAGCCGCCAAGCGCATGGGAATCACGCAACCCAAGGTGTCCGACATGATGCGTGGCGAATTCACCAACCTGTCCGAACGAAAGCTGATGGATTGTCTTACTCGCCTGGGCTACGACATCGAGATATGCGTTCGTCCCGCGAAATCCGACGTGGGGCATTTGGTGCTTGCCGCGGCGTGAAGGACGCGCACCAAGTTTGATCGCCGTCCCGCCAGTGCGAAAGGCGGACCCCCATGAAATCGAAATCCTTTCCCGCTACCTCTAAGTCGCCCCGCCTGCGGGTGGGCCTGAAGGATGTCAGCCGCGACGAATTCTCGGCGGCGGTCAATGAACGGCTCGGCAAGCAGCGCGTTTCAATCATGCTGGATGGTTCGGTTATTGCGTTCTTCAAAGCGAAGGCCGGGGAGCGAGGCTATCAGACGCTCATCAATCAGGCTCTTCAGCAAGTCATGACTGCCGAGCAGATTGAATCCACGTTGCGCCGCGTAATCCGCGAAGAACTGCATACGACTTGAGGCAAGGCCGAGGGCTTGAGGTTCGTGGCCTTCAAGGACATCAAAAGCCGATTCGAAGCATGCGCAAGAATCGCCGTCCCGCCAGCGCCGACTTTCTCGATGTGGTCGCGGCGCGTCAACTATTTCGATGCTGACCACTTTGACTAGCTTCAACGTGCCTGAGTTGAGGGACGCCTGGAGGCGGGCGAAAGCCCGCTGGAAGGCGTCCTGCTCGAACGATTAGTTAGGCTGCCCATGTGTCGTCAGAAAGCTCTGCAAGCGACTGCCCGCCAATAGTCTCAGGTTTCCAGTCAAGGAGAGGGCGGACATCATGAGCAATTCCGAATTCCTCGATGCGTACCACTTGCTCGCGAAATTGAACTTCGCCCTCCTGAACATCAACATTCTCGTACGCAACCACCCGTGACTCTATGCTTCCAACGCAAACGCCGATCAAAAAATCATGCTGTTGGTTATAAATGAACATCGGGCCCCCGCTCAAACCCTGTGTAATTGGGAAATTGACTTCGAAAGCCGGGGGGTTATCGCCAATCTGAAGCTGACCGGGTTTAACCAGACGCTGGATATAGCCACGATGGAACCGTGCATGCACCTCATAATTTTCCGGTGTCTTCTTTATGACGGACATCGGGTATCCAATAGCCGCTACTTCTTTCCAGACTTCAACTTTCAGCGGCGTAAGGCGATAAAAGGTCTTTGACTGGAAGTCGGTGCAGCAAATGGCAACATCGAACGGATGCGGCGCAAACTCGTATTGCTTGATAGGAAGGCACAAACTCCCAACGCCGTCATCGCGCTTTGGAAAGAACGCAAGAAACCCGCCATTGCTTTTGATATCGGCAAGGCCTTTTTCGATCACGTGGCGTGCAGTCAGCAAGTGGCCTTTCTTACTTATGAAAAAACCTGTGCCGTGCAGTTGTTCAACATACGCCTCTCCGTCGACGAGGAGAACGCGACAAATAGAGGCAACTACGCTTTGGAGAAATGGGATGTCATGCATGAGCGATCGAAGCCCAACGAAGTCGGCAGCAAAATTGCAGTGTTTCGCGGACGGCTTGCTGCATAACCTGGAACACACGTCATACAAATCCGCCATTTTTCAATGGGTTCGGCAAGTCGACTGGATATTACGGCCACTAAAATCTCCCTCAAGCCCTGCATGGAGAAAATTCCAGTTTGCATACTACTCCCGGCCCAGCTAAACGGGTCCGACTAAACGGGTCAGCATCGGATTGCTTTGAGCGGCGATCTCAATCGCCGTCCCGCCAGCACCGACTTTAAGGCGGCCAGTCACAATGCCGGGCAAATGGACTAAACGGGTCAGCATCGGATTGCTTTGAGCAGCAATCTCGATCGCCGTTCCGCCAGCGCCGACTTTCAGGGCGGCCAGTTACAATGCCGGGCAAATCGCCCCTGTTCTTGGCTCGTGACCGGCACTTCGGAGATTCAAGCCTTGACCGCAGCGCGGTATCGCTTGTGCCGTTGTCTTAACCCGCCACCGGATCGGCCAGCAGAAAGATGACGATGAACTCGTGGCGACCGAGTTGGACGAGTTCCAGCACGCGCGCCATGTCGATGTTCATGTAGTCATGCACGATACGGTTGCGCAGGCCGATCACGGCATTCCAGGCGGGCAGTTCGTCCTCGTGAATCCCGCCGCGGCGCGCCAGCGCGGCAAAGGCGTCGTAGGCGGATACGGGTACGGGCTCTCCGGCGGCCTTGAGCATTTGCTTGCTCTTGCCGATGGCATTTTCGATCAGTACCTGCAAGGCGTGGAGCACGCCGTTCTGCTCCAGCCGCGACAGGTTTTCCCCGGCCAGCAGCTTGGTGCGCGCCTCGTCGAGCAGCGCGCCCTGCTCGCGGGCGATGTAGGCGGTTTCCGCCTGATAGAGGTCAAGCCGCACGCGCGCGCTCCCACTCGTAGTCCTCGAGCTCGCGCCAGGTACGGGCCAGGAAGCGATTCCAGGTCAGGCTGTCTTCGCCCTTGAGCGGCACGCCGTCCTCGGCCACCACGGCCCGCATGGCGAGGCGGGCGCGCGGCAGGTCGATGAGGTCGATGCGTTCATCATCCACACCCAACATGGCCGCCAGATCACGGCGCAGGGTTTCGCCGCGGGCCAGGGTATCGAACAGGCTCAGCGCGGCCGGCCATTGAATGGCGATATCCCAGTCGCTGCTTTCGCGGGCGCGGCCATCGGCGCGGCTGCCGACGAGAATCGCCAATTCCAGCGCGGGCTGACCGGCAAGAAAGGCGCGCAGCCGCTCCAGTTCTCCAGCTTGTCCGGTCATCGCGCTTCGCCTCCATGGCAGGGTACCGCGCGGATTGTAGCCCAGGCGCGGGGACGGATGGAGCCTCCCAGTCCTCAGTTCTCCTCCGCCACCATCCGGATCGCGCCGCAGGGGCACTCGGTGGCGCAGATGCCGCAGCCCTTGCAGTAGTCTAAATTGAACTTGAAGCGCTTGCCGGGGCCGAGCTTGATCACGGCGTTGTCGGGGCAGACGCCGTAGCAGTTGTCGCACTCGAAGCAGTTGCCGCAGGACATGCAGCGGCGCGCCTCGAACAGCGCATTGGTTTCGTCGAGCCCGCCCAGCACTTCCTCGAAGGTGGACTGGCGGCGGATGATGTCGAGCACCGGCCGCATGGTCTTCGGCGCGTCGGAGTAGTACCAGGAATTCATCCGGTCGATGGTGGCGATCTCGGGCTTCGGCAGGGGAGCGTA
Source organism: Rhodocyclaceae bacterium (assembly GCA_006218025.1). GTDB lineage: Bacteria > Pseudomonadota > Gammaproteobacteria > Burkholderiales > Rhodocyclaceae > Sulfuritalea. The sequence goes on from VBWA01000023.1 coordinate 141,528, forward strand.
TTGCTCGCCGCGCAGCCAGGCGTCGATCGCGCGCGCAGCCTTCTTGCCGTGGCCGACGGCGACGGTGACGGTGCGCTCGTTGCCGGCCATGTCGCCGCCGGCGAAGACGCCGGGGTGGCCGGTCATCATGCCGGCATCGACCTTGATCATGCCGCCTTCGACGACCAGGCCCGGCACGTTTTCGAGCAGCGAGAGATCGGCGTCCTGGCCCAGCGCGAGCACCACGGAGTCGGCTTCGATGCGCTCGAATTCGCCGGTCGGCTGCGGGAAGCCCTTGTCGTCGAGGGCCATCTTCTCGACCATGATGTCTGATTCGCCGGCTTCCTTGATGGTCGACAGCCATTTGATCGAGATGCCTTCCTGCAGCGCCTCCTCGACTTCGAAATCGTGGGCCGGCATCTTGTCGCGGGTGCGGCGGTAGACGATGATCGCTTCTTCCGCGCCGAGGCGCTTGGCGGTCCGCGCGACGTCGATGGCCGTGTTGCCGCCGCCGTAGACCACCACCTTGCGACCCAACATCGGCGCGTCGTGGCCTTCCATGCCGCGCAGCACGGCGACGGCGTCGAGCACCTTGTTGGCGTCGCCGGCGGGGATGTAGGCGCGCTTGGCGATGTGGGCGCCGACGCCGAGGAAGACGGCGTCGAAGCCGTCCTTCATCGCCTGCTGCACATCGGTGACCTTGGTCTGCAGGTGCAGTTCGACGCCGAAGTCGGTGAGCCGCTTGATCTCGGCATCGAGCACCTCGCGCGGCAGGCGGTACTTGGGGATGCCGAAGCGCATCATGCCGCCTGCGAGCGGCCCGGCTTCGTAGATCACCGCCTTGTGGCCCATGCGCGTCAGGTGATAGGCGGCGGAGAGGCCGGCCGGGCCGGAACCGACCACCAGTACGCGCTTGCCCGTGGGGGCGGCCGGCGGCGCGAATTTCCAGCCTTGCTTGCGTGCCTCGTCACCGAGGAAGCGCTCGACCGAATTGATGCCGACGGCGGAATCGACATGCTGCCGGTTGCAGCCGCCCTCGCAGGGGTGGTAGCAGACGCGGCCCATGATGGCCGGCAGCGGATTGTTCTCCACCAGCGAGCGCCAGGCGGCTTCGTAGTCGCCGGCTTCGGCGTGGAACAGCCAGCCCTGGATGTTCTCGCCGGCGGGGCAGGCGGCATTGCAGGGCGGCAGGCGATCGACGTACTCGGGGCGGAAGGTGCGCCAGGAGCCGGTGTGGTTGGCCAGCGAGGAACCCGGGTCGAGGGTGATGGCGAAGGGTTTGTCCATTTCAGTGCCCCTCTTTGCGGGCCTGCAGCCCGTACTTGCGGATGTTCTTGTCGGCCAGTGCCTGGATATGCGCAATGGTTTCGACCGCGGGCGTCTTGCCGAACAGGTGGGCATAGCGCTTCTGCGGCCGCAGATAGTCTTCCACCGGGAGCGGCCGCCGTATCGCCAGCACAGCCTTTACTTCGCCATACTCGGCCTCGAACACCGGGAAAATGCCGGTTTCCTTCGCCAGCCGCGCCATCTTGATGGTGTCGTGCGAGGCCGTGCCCCAGCCCAGCGGGCAGGGCACCAGGATGTGGATGTAGCGTGCGCCGCGCAGTTCCATGGCGCGGGTGACCTTGGCTTCGAGGTCGCGCAGGTCGGCCACGGTTGCGGTGGCGACGTAGGGGATGTTGTGGGCCATGGCGATCGCCGGCAGGAACTTGCCCTGGCCGAAGACGTTGCCGGGCTCCAGGCCGACGGCCATGGTGGTGGCGGTGCGCGCCGCCGGCGGTGTGGCCGAGGAACGCTGCACCCCCGTGTTCATGTAGCCGCCATTGTCGTAGCAGATGTAGAGCACGTCGTCATTGCGCTCGAACATGCCGGACAGGCAGCCGAACCCGATGTCGGTGGTGCCGCCGTCGCCGCCCTGGGCGACCACCCGTGTCTTCGGATTCTGCGTCAGGCCCTTGACCTTGAGTGCGGCGGCGATGCCGGTGGCGACCGCGGCGGTGTTGCCGAACAGCGAATGGATCCAGGGAATCTGCCATGAGGTTTCGGGATAGGGCGTCGAGAACACTTCGAGGCAGCCCGTGGCATTGGCGGCGATGACCTGGCCGTCGGCCGCCTCCATCGCGGCGTCGATCGCGTAGCGCGCGCCGAGCGCCTCGCCGCAGCCCTGGCAGGCGCGGTGGCCGGAGTTGATCGAGTTGAAGCGCTTCGTGCTCGCCTGCACGCTGCGCTCTTCGGGCGGCAGCAGGCGGTTGCCGACGGTGAAGGTGCCGGTCTGGTAGAACTTTACGGGTTGGAAGCTCATATATCTCCTTCCCCCCATCCCCCTTCCAGCGGAAGGGGGTGACGGGTGTTCGGCCGCAAAAGGCGCGGCCTCCGTGTTGTTGGCTGGCACCCGCTTGGGGCGGCCCGGCGCCGGGCGCTCATCAGTAATTGCGCGCGGCGACGACGCCGACGTCGCGCAGCAGGTTCTCGGCCACCGGGCCGGAGCGGCGATGCGCCTTCTCGCGCTCGAGCTGCTTGTTGACCATGTTCCAGTCGAGGTCGAGGAAAGTCAGCGGTTCCAGTGCGTCCTGTTCGGCCTGGCGGAACAGGCCGTGCAGCGATTTCTTGGTGATGGCGCGGCCGCCGAGCCCGGCGATCACCGTGTAGCCGTGCATGTGCAGGCCCGACAGCGCCATGCGCACGTTGGTGGACAAGATGCCGCCCAGCCCGACCGCCATGCTCTTTTCCAGTACCACCACGCGTTTGGCGCCCTGCAGGCTTTCGCGCACGCGCGCCAGCGGGAAGGGACGGAACAGCGTGATGCCGAGCACGCCGATCTTGTGCCCTTCCTCGCGCATTTCGTCGATCACGTCCTTGATGGTGCCGAGCACCGAGCCCATGGCGACGATGATGGTCTCGGCATCCTCGGTGCGGTAGGTGTGGGTCAGTCCGCCGCTGTCGCGGCCGAATACCGACTTGAACTCTGCCGCATAGGACGGAATCAGCTCCAGCGCCTCCATCTGCTTGGCATGGGCCAGGTAGCGCACTTCCATGAAGGCCTCGGGGCCGACCATGGCGCCGATCGACACCGGCTCGCCGGGATCGAGCATCTGGCGCGGCACGTACTTCGGCAGGTAGGCGTCGACCTGCGCCTGGGTCGGCATGTCGACGCGCTCGTAGGCATGGGTGAGGATGAAGCCGTCCATGCAGACCATCACCGGCAGCGACAATTCCTCGGCGAGGCGGAAGGCCTGGATGTGCAGGTCGAGCGCCTCCTGGTTGGTTTCGGCGAACAGCTGCAGCCAGCCCGAATCGCGCTGCGACAGGGCGTCGGAGTGGTCGTTCCAGATGTTGATCGGCGCGCCGATCGCGCGGTTGGCCACGGTCATGACGATCGGCAGGCCAAGGCCGGAGGCGTTGTAGACCGCCTCGGCCATGAACAGCAGGCCCTGCGAGGCCGTCGCCGTGTAGCTGCGCGCCCCGGCGGCAGAGGAACCGATGGCCACCGACATGGCGGCGAACTCGGATTCGACGTTGATGAACTCGCAGGGGCTGAGCGTGCCGTCCTTGACCATTTCGCCCAGCGCCTCGACGATGTGGGTCTGCGGCGAAATCGGATAGGCGCAGATCACCTCGGGCCGGCACATGGCGACGGCTTCGGCGACGGCGCGCGAGCCTTCAGTCTGTTTAAGCATGCTGGGTTTCCTTTTTGCGAGCTTCGTCCATCTCGGCCCTGACGATCGCATAGGCTTCGCGGGCGGCAGCGACGTTGCCCGCGGCGACCTTGCCGGAGAAACGTTCGTTGATCGCCTTGATCACCGATTCGAGCTGCAGCACACCGGCCACCGCGGCGAAGCCGCCCAGCAGAGGCACATTGGGCACCGGCCGGCCGACGTGCTTCAGGGCCAGTTCCATCGCCGGCACCGTGCACAGCCGCTCATGGCGCCAGTCGCGGACCATGTCGCCGAGGCCAAGCTGGTCGAAGGTCTTGCTGGTATTGATCAGGATGTAGCCGTCCTTCTTGAGGCCGGCGAAGACATCGACCTGGTGCAGCAGGGTCGGGTCCTGAATGATGATTGCATCGGGCTCCATGATCGGCTCGCGCAGGCGGATTTCCTTGTCGTCGATGCGGCAGAAGGCCACCACCGGCGCCCCCATGCGCTCGGAACCGAAACTGGGAAAGGCCTGGGCGTGGCGCCCCTCGTCGAAGGCGGCCACCGACAGCATCTCGGCGGCGGTCACGACACCCTGGCCGCCGCGGCCGTGAATGCGAACCTGGAACATGATTTCTCCTTGTTCTTGTGCGGTGAAAGCATACCCCTGTCGTGCCCGATTGGCGAGGTTGCCGCCGGCGCGTCCGGTAGAATCACGCCTTTACCCGCATCCAGGCCGAGACATGAAGCACATTACCGACGACGTCCGCATCCGCGAGATCAAGGAACTCTCACCCCCCGGGCATATCCTGCGCGAGTTTCCCACCACCGACGCGGCGGCGGAGACGACCTACGAGGCGCGCCAGGCCGTACATCGCGTGCTGCACGGCGCCGACGGGCGCCTGGTGGTGGTGGTCGGTCCCTGCTCGATCCACGACTATGAAGCGGCGATTGAATACGCGCGCAAGCTGCGCGAGGAAGCCACGCGATTTGCCGACGACCTGCTGATCCTGATGCGCGTCTATTTCGAAAAGCCGCGCACCACCGTGGGCTGGAAGGGCCTGATCAACGATCCGCGCATGGATGGCAGCTTCAGGATCAACGACGGCCTGCGCCTGGCGAGGAAGCTCTTGTGGGAAATCAACGAACTGGGCCTGCCCTGCGGCACCGAGTTTCTCGACACCATCACGCCGCAGTACACGGCGGACCTGATCAGCTGGGGCGCGATCGGCGCGCGTACCACCGAATCGCAGGTGCATCGCGAACTGGCCTCGGGCCTCTCCTGTCCCGTTGGTTTCAAGAACGGTACCGACGGCAACATCCGCATCGCGGTGGATGCGATCAAGGCCGCGGCCAGCCCGCATCATTTTCTGTCGGTGACCAAGGCGGGCCACTCCGCCATCGTGTCCACCAACGGCAACGAGGACTGCCACGTCATCCTGCGCGGCGGCAAGACGCCGAACTACGACGCCGCGGCGGTCGATGCCGCATGTACCGAGCTGGGCAAGGCCGGCCTCGCGGCGCGCGTCATGATCGACTTTTCGCACGCCAACAGCAGCAAGCAGTTCAAACGCCAGATCGACGTCGCGCGCGATGTGGCGGCGCAGATGGCGGCAGGCGAAGACCGCATTTTCGGCGTCATGATCGAGTCGCACCTCAAGGAAGGCCGGCAGGATCTGACGCCCGGCAAGCCGCTCGAATACGGCGTCTCGGTCACCGATGCCTGCCTCGGCTGGGATGACACTTTAGTGGCGTTGGAAATACTCGCCGACGCGGTGAAGGCGCGTCGCGTCGCGCTGGCCGACAGGTAGCCGCAGCGCATGACCGGCCGCCTGTTCGCCGCGCTGCTGGTCCTCACGCTGGTCTTCCGCTTCTGGCTGGCGGCGGCGTTTCCGATCACCGGCGACGAGGCCTATTTCATCTGGTGGGGCTGGAAACCGGACTGGGGCTTCTACGACCATCCGCCGATGATCGGTTGGTGGCTCGCTGCGTTGCTGACCTTGAACGACGCCGAATGGTGGCTGCGCCTGCCGGTGGTCCTGCAGCCGGCGGTGCTTGCCCTCGGCACATATTGGGCGCTGTCGCGGCTGGTTGCCGGAGTCAGCGAGGAACGTCGGCTCTGGGCCGCCGTACTGGTGCTGCTGGCGCCGGTGAACGTCTGGAATGTGTTCATCACCACCGACACGCCGCTGATCTACTTCAGCGTTTTTTCCGGCCTGGCCTGGATTCGCGCCTCCCGCGACGATGCTCCGCGCTGGTACCTGGCCGCCGGCCTGTTGCTGGCTGGGGCGGTGCTCTCCAAGTATTTCGCGGCGATCCTCGGCTTCGCCTATCTGGTCGATGTGCTGCGGCGGCGCAAAGCCGGGGCGTGGGCGGGCCTCGCCATCGCCTATGCCTGCACGCTGCCGGCGCTGGCCCTGATGGCATGGTGGAACAGCGGCCATTGCTGGCCGAACTACATGTTCAACTTCGTCAATCGCCACGGCGATGCCGGCTGGTCGCTGAAGACGCCGCTGCTCTATGCCGTGACGCTGCTGTATGTGCTGGGCCCGCCGGTGCTGTGGCTGGCATGGCGCAATCGCCGCTCAGGTCACCGTGCCGCCAGCGCCGACTCTCTGCCTTTGTCGCTGGGCACTTTGGCCTGGGTGCCCTTCGTGCTGTTCGCCGGGCTCTCGCTGGTCAAGCAGATCGGGCTGCACTGGCTGCTTTCCTTCGTTCCCTTCGCCCTGACCTGGCTGGCGCTGCGCCTGACACCCGCCGGCCTGCGCCGTCTCGGCCTGTTCTTCGCTAGCTTTGCGCTTGTGCACATTGCCGGCATCCTGATTGTTTCGCGTGTGCCGCTGGAGACTTGGCAGAAGACCCGGCTCTACGACGGTATCGTGCTGAGTTTTGAACATCAGGCACTGGCCAAGGAACTGCACCCGTATCGTCAGGACTGGGTACTGGCGATGGACGGCTATTCGAATGCGGTGACGCTGGGCTACAACCTGCGCCAGTACGTCGTGGTCTTCGGCCAGGCGTCGAGCCATGCCCGCCACGACGATCTGGTGACCGATTTCCGCGCGCTGGCGGGGCGCAATTTCCTGATCCTGAGGAAGTCGGCACCGAACCTGGACGACTACCGCAAGTATTTCCGCCAAGTCAGCGCGGACAGCTTCGAGATACGCGGCGCGCGTTTCTGGCGGGTGAAAGGCGAGGGCTTCGACTATCCGGCCTATCGCGACGGCGTGCTGGCCGGCGTGCGGCAGAAGTACTATGCGATTCCGGCCTGGTTGCCGCAAACTGCCTGCTACATGTGCGATCGATATTTTCCGGGGGAACCCTGCCGGCGCAGGGCCGCCCCAAGACGGCGGGCGCCCCCCCGTGGGGGGCAGCGAGCCGGTTTTGCGAGCGTGGGGGGCCGTCGATGCCGTCGTTGATGCCTTCTATGCTGCGTCTGATGCGCCCGCACCAGTGGCTGAAAAACGGCTTCGTCTTCGTCGGGTTGCTGTTCGGCCATGCCTGGACCGATCCGGTCAAGCTCGGGCAGGCGCTGGCCGCCTTTGCCGCCTTCTGCCTGCTGGCTTCCGCCGTGTATGTGATGAACGACCTGGTCGATCGCGAGCAGGACCGGCTGCATCCGCGAAAGAAGGATAGGCCGCTGGCGGCGGGAACGGTCAGCGTGACTGCGGCGATGGTTCTGGCGCTGGCCTGCCTTGCGGCCGGCAGCGCCGTCGCCGTACTGTGGGCCGGCTCGGCGCCATGGATATTCTTCGCCTACGTGGCGCTCAACATCGGCTACAGCTTCGGCCTCAAGCACGTCGTTATCCTCGACGTGTTCATCATCGCCTCCGGCTTCATGCTGCGCATCCTGGCCGGCACGCTGGGGCTCGGCATCGCGCCCTCGCAGTGGCTGCTGCTGTGCGGTCTGATGCTCACGCTGTTTCTCGGCTTCGCCAAGCGCCGCGCCGAACTCAACGCACTGCTGGCCGACAGCGCCGGCCACCGCCGCGTGCTGGAGCACTACACGGCGCCGATGCTCGACCAGTTCATCGGCATCGCCGCGGCGGGAACGGTGATTTCCTACGCGCTCTACACGGTGAGCGCGGAGACAGTCGCCCTGCACGGGACACGCGGCCTGATCGCGACCGTCCCCTTCGTGCTGTATGGCATGTTGCGCTACCTGTGGCGGCTCCATACCCGCGGCGGCGGCGGCGATCCGGCGCAGGAACTGCTGACCGATCCCCACCTTCTGGCGGCGACGGCCGGGTGGCTCTTGTTGGTGCTTGCCCTGCTGAGAGCTTATGAATGAACCTGCTGCGCGTGCCGGATCGGGGATTGGGCGGTGCTCGCTATCCTCATGTACAACGACGTAC